>NZ_NPFL01000028.1:0-190364 GCF_002259075.1 Rhodococcus sp. 15-725-2-2b
GGTCCCCCGTGCCCCGCAAACGCGCGCGCACTTGCCATCCGCACGCGAATCAGCGCCCGATCACCCGGCAATTCCGCTCGCATCCGACGAATGCGCGCGCGTTTGCCTCAGCCCGATCGGCCAGCGAACCGGCCGACCCCCGACTCGTCCCCCGCAGTCAATCCCTACGCGGCGACAGCAGCGCTCCCCAGCCCCTGCCCCGTTCACTCGCAAACGCGCGCGCACTTGCCATCCGCGCGCGAATCAGCGCCCGATCACCCGGCAATTCCGCGCGCACCTGACGAATGCGCGCGCGTTTGCCCGTCGACCGAACCCATCTGTCAGCGCGCGAGCGAATTCCAGAAGTCGCAGTGATGCTCGGCATCGGCGTCGATCACCGAGATGTCGTCGGAGACGAACTGCAGAACGGGGCTGACGTCTGCGGTGGTACGAGGCCACGGCGGTGCATTGTCTGCACTGGGTGTTCCGGTGTGGGCGAACGAGGTGAGGTACGCGATCATCGTTCGGGCGAGATCGTGCTGCGCCGGAGTCTTCAGCAGATCGTGTCCCGCAATGTCGAAGAAGTACGGCATATCCGTCGCATGTGCGGCATCCTGTGGCACGCCGGACGCACCGACGCCACTGACGTCAGCGGTCCCGGTATCGGCGAACTCGTACGAATACACCGGCGCATTCACTGCCAGAGCCCGGTTGTTTCGGTACGTCGGGCACGACCAACCGGCATCGGTGGTCGCCGACGCCCATGCCAGCGCCGCAGACGAAAAGTTCTGCAGCGGATACAGATCGGCGACGCCGGCGGCCTCGGGTCCGAATGCATCGGCGAGGAGTGCGGGATACGAATCGGCTGTCACCGAAGTCGGATCCGCCAACAGCGCCCCACCGACGAACGAATTCTGTTCGGCCCGGTTGCCACCGGAGAACACCGGAACGTTCAGGGCTGCACCGGCTTCGACAGCACGCGCCGGATCGGCGGGTAGCAGCTCGGTACCGTAGGCGAGTTGATTGGAGAAATTCTGTCCCTGCGCTACGAGAGCATCGACGGGCAGCGCACGCAAACATTCGATCGCGCCCGAGCCCGAGCATCCCAGTTGCTGCGCCACTTCGGCTCCGGTGGCCTCGTTGTCGGCCAGCGCAACGTAAGGTCGTTGTTCGGGCACGCCCGGGTAGATCGAGTCGGTCGGAAAGTTCAACGCACACGACCCCGACATGATGGCCACCTTGTCCACCAACCCCTGCGCGGCAGGCGATGTCAGCGCAGCACACGCCGCCATACCGCCTGCGGACTCCCCGAACACGGTGACGTTGTCGGGGTCTCCCCCGAATGCTGCGGCATTGTCGTTCACCCACCGCAGGGACTGAATCTGATCGGCGAATCCGAAGTTGCCGCCCCCGTCCAGGCCGGGGAGCCCCAGGTAACCCAGCATGCCCAGTCGGTAGTTCACCGTCACCACGATGACGTTGCCCTCCGAAGCGATCCGCTGAGCTTCGTATCCGGAGCCCGCTCCAGACGTGAAACCGCCGCCGTGCCACCACACCATGACCGGCAGTGGCTCGTTCGACGTCACCAGCGGCGTCGTCACATTGAGGAAGAGGCAATCTTCGTCCGTCGTCGGTGTTCCACCGGACTCGGCCGAGCTCTGCGGACACTGCGAACCCGGCGCAGTGGCGTCGGCATCGTCGTCGGATGCCGGAAGCGGTTGTGGAGGTGACCATCTCAGATCACCGACCGGAGGCTCCGCATACCTGATGCCGAGAAATTGCCGCGTGTTCTGCGCAGCAACCCCGTGCACGGTAGCTGTGGTCGTGGCGACGTCGAGGGGCGCGCTGTCGGATGGATCCGAGGTAGATGCGCACCCGGCGAGTACCAGGAGCACGGTAGCGAGGGCGACCGGCAACTTCCTCATCGGCCGTCCGATCGTGTTGCGGCATCGAATGTTCGACGCAGCTCGTCGGCCAGCTTCACCGCATCGTCGCCAGCTCCTACTTGCCACACGGCCGCGTCGAGAGCAGCGCGAATCGTCATGGCCATGATCCGGGTGTCGAAGGACCGGAACTCACCAGTCCGCTGCCCCGACTCGAGAAGGCCGTGGACTTCGAGCATCTCGGCTCCGTGCTCGGATCGTTCACCGCGAGCGGGAGCTGTGGCGAAGATTGCCGACAGTGCCTTCATGTGCCGAGGGTAGGCAGCGTAGAACATGACGCTGCCGCCGATGAACTCCAGCAACGCTTCTCGACTCGAACCTGCCGCACGAACGAGAGGTCCGACCTCCTGTTCACCGAGTGCGTAGACGAGCTGGACGACGCCATCGAGGAGTTCCTCGCGGGTGCCGAAATGGTAGGAGATGACGCCGCGACTGATTCCGGCGCGCTCGGCGATGCGGACGAACGACGCCTTCTCCGCCCCCGCTTCCGCGATGACATCGACAGCGCAGTGGATCAGCTGTTCGCGACGGGCGTTCTGAATGAATGTGGGTTCGGGACGGTCCGCCTTGGGCGATGGCATGATCCCAACTTTAGCACTGACGCATTATTTTTCCCATGCATGTCAGAAATTTCGAGCCGTCAGGAGTGACCACGATTCGCATCCGAACACGGGATCCCGCTCGCGAGCAGAAATAGTGGACACACGGGTCACTTGGTCGGCGCGTCTTCCCCCGTCACCGAATCCGGCTCGTCGTAGGTGACCGTGATGTCCTGGAATCCTTTGTTGCGCTGCGCTTCTGCCTGTCCGGTGTAGGAGTTCTTGTCACCCTCGGTGAGTTCGACGTTGTCGGTGAACGGCGTCAACAGCGCCCGTGGGTGCAGGTGGTCGACACGCACGGCATTGATTTCGATACACAGCACGATGAGCACCGACGAGACGTAGAGAAAGCCGAGCAGGCCGAGGACGATCGCAAAGATTCCGTTGCTGGCGCTGGCGTTGCCGACGACATAGCGAATGTAGATCCCGCCGAACGATTGCAGTGCCTGCCAGATCACCGCGGCGATCGCAGCGCCGGGCAGCACCTCACGCACGGTCAGGGCTCGGGCGGTGCCGATACGGAATGCGGCGGTGAAGACCACGACGTTGACGACGACGGCCCCGACGAGCGCCAACGCACCGCCGGCAAAACCGAACACACCCGAGGACGCGACTCCGTTGAGAACGGTCAGTCCGATGATCGCCGTGCCGACGGTGCTCAGCAGCAACAGCCCTCGCAGGCGTCCCTTGATCGGATCCGGTTGTTCGTTTCGCGGGACGGACCACGCGGTGTTCATCGCGTACTGCGCGGCAAGTGACACTCCGAGTCCGCCGTACAACGACCCCACCACGCCGATGACGATGGCGGTCGTTCCGCCGCTGAGGCGGTCCGGCTGACCGAGTTGGTCACCGATGACCGGGATCTGGCTCATCGCGGAATCGATGATTCGACTCTGCAATTCGGGGTCGCCGGCCAGCACGATTCCCAACACGGTGGTGAAGAGCAGCAGCAACGGGAACAACGAGAGAAACGAGTAGTACGCGATGAGAGCCGCGAGATATCCACCTCGATCGTCGAGGAACTTGTACAGAACTGCGAGCGGGAAACCCGCTGACGGGTGCCTGCGCTGAAAGCTGTCCACCTTGCCGACCATCATCGCTCGAATGTATCCGCCGTGCCGCTCCTCGAAACGTCGACCGAGCGCGGCGTTCGATGTGACCCAGATCTCATAGGTTCGGCGTGCGCTTTCCGGTTCGAGCATCGACCAACTACTGACACCGCACGAAACGAGAAAGGGACTCACATGAGCTTCATCGACAAGGCCAAGAACGCAGCAGAAGACGCCATCGGCAAGGCCAAGGAAGTTGTGGGCGACGCCACCAACAACAAGGACCTCGAGGCCGAGGGCAAGAAGGACCAGGGTTCGGCAGGCGTGAAGAAGGTCGGCGAGAACATCAAGGACACCTTCAAGTAAGTCGCACCCGCGAGGGCCGTCGATCTGCGGATCGGCGGCCCTCGCTGCGTTTTCGGGTGCCGCCGCCGATGCTCGACGGTTCTACGTACAACCGTCCCGAAGGCAGCGTATAAAATGCACGGAGCCGACACCGTCGGCCGAATCGAGCGTCCAGCAGAAGGCGCATGATCTCGGATCTCTGCGACGAAGTCCGCAGGGGTCCCATGCGAGAGGACTGTGTGCATGCCGCACTCTTCTATCGAAGGCAACACAGCCGCATCGGCGGACGCCTCGAGCTTGGCCGAATTCGCCCGATCCTTGCGTGAGACTCGGCGCTCGATGCCGCAGACACTCGATGCGATTCTGCGTACTGCCATCACGATGATCCCGGGTGCAGTCACCGGATGCATCACCACGGTGAAAAAGGGCGAGCGGACGGTGGTCGCGTCCACCGATCCGGTCGCGGAGAAGCTGTGTCGCCTGCAGTACGAGCTCGGCGAAGGACCCATTTCCACCGAGGTTCATCACTTCGACGTCGTCGTCGCCGCCGATCTGACCGACGAGGATCGGTGGCCTCGATTCGCTGCCACCGCCGTTGAAGAGGGTTTCAAATCACTTGCTGCGTTCCAGCTCTACAGCAACGCCGACGACCTCGGTGCGCTCGTGCTCTACAGCGACCGACCCGGCGCATTCCACGCCGACGCGGTGACCATCGGTGAAGCGCTTTCTGCCCACGCTGCCATCGCGATGCTCAGCGCCCGTGACCACGAGCAGTTCCGAACCGGTCTGGCCAGTCGAGACATCATCGGTCAGGCCAAGGGCATGATCATGGAACGCTACGACCTCGACGCGGTGCAGGCCTTCGAGCTGTTGGCCAAGCTGTCACAGCAACAGAACCTCCCTCTGCACCTCGTGGCCCGTGATCTGGTGGAGACCGATCATCCGACGGACTCGACCTTCTGACGAGACGACGGGGTTTCGATTCGCCGCTCGCGAGGAATGGCTGTCAGTGGTATCGGCAGGCAACACGCGATACCCGCGGGCGGTTATCTCGTTGAGACAACAGCGATCGACCGCCCGTCGCTATTGCTCCGGTTGACAGCTCGGACACCACCACGTTCGACGCCTGTCCGGGTCACCGTTCACTTCTGCGACCACCCGAATCGATGTTCCGCACCGCAGGCACGGCTTCCCTGCTCGACCGGCGACCCAATGCGTGCTGCCCCGGCGAGTGTCCCCGGTGGTCACCTGCATCGCACCCGGGACCGTCGCCGAGTGACGCATCGCTCGTTCGAGCAACGCGACCAACCGCTGTCCGTCGACGGCGGTCGACGGAGTCCACGGCCACAGCCCGCGCAAAAAGCAGAGCTCGTTCGCCCACAGATTTCCCGGCCCGGCGATCACCCTCTGGTCCAGCAGCGTCGCGATGATCGGCCGCGTTCCCTGAGCGGCAATGTTGGCAACCGCCCGGTCTGCGTCGAACGTCGAGTGCAGTGGGTCCGGTCCCAGATGTGCGATCAGCGCGTTCATGTCCGGTGTGTATCCGTAATCGACGACCGGTAGCAGAATTCCGTAGGCAGTCGGCCCGTCGACCGCGGCGAGCCGCACCCGCACGTCGGGTCGGACACGCTGCGGAATCGAGCGACCGGCCCGCACCACCGTCCACGATCCGCTCATCCGCAGATGCGTGTGCAGCGTCGTGCCGTCGTCGAAATCGGTCAGCAGATGCTTGCCGTGGGTCCGGTGTGCGACGACGGTTCGCCCGGCCAGATTCTCGACTGCATGCGCGGGCACCTGCAGCCTTCCGGCCCGCAACGATGCGCCGTCCAATGCTCGACGCAACCTCGCGGCCAATGCGAACACTGTGTCACCTTCGGGCATGACCTCCGGGTATCCCGCTCGAACGAAACGCAATCCGAACACCGGGCCCGCATCGGCCGGATCTGATCGTCGCTCGCTACGTCGAGGGCGACGCTGTCGGCGACACGCCCCGGCCGACGTGGGCACGACAGAGCTGGTGGACAGACCCAAAACCTACGGCGCGACCGAAGATCGGAGAATTCCCGACGGCGTCGGCCGCAACACCGACGCGAGTTCGGCCAACGGCACCGGTGCCTCGACGAGGGATTCCCACGGATACTTCGCGCCGGTGTCGCGTAGGAAGGCAACGGCCTGATGGAGGTGCCGCGGCTCGTAGTTGTGGATGCCGGTGATGGTCAGCCAGTTCCGGACCACTGCTTCCGGGTCGACGGTGATCGGCGGACCCGGCGCGACGGATCCGGCAAGCACGAGCCGCCCACCGACGTCGAGTCGCCCCAACGCCGACTGCACGGCCTCCGACGATCCGGAGAAGTCGATCGCCACATCTGTTCGTGCACCGTCGTCCTCACCGGCCCCGAATGCACGAGATTGTCTCTGTCGCTCCGGGTCTCGATCGACGACCGTCACCGATGCCCCTCGCTCGCATGCCGCCGGGGCGGCGGTGACCCCCAGCATTCCGGCCCCGACGATCAGTACCCGTCGGCCGTCCAAAGCACCCGCGGCATCGAGAGCCGCCATCACCGTGGCCGTCGCACACGCTGCCGGTGCGGCGACGGCATCGGGCATGGTGTCGGGAACCCGGGCCACTGCGGTCCCGCGAGGAAGCACGATGTGTCGGGCGTAGGAGCCGCTGAGAACCCATGGGCTCTCGGCAGATTCGTGACCCACCTTGCGCACGGACGAGCACTTGGCCGTGAACCCGTGGACGCATCGACTGCATCGGCCGCAGGGCACGGTCACCGACCACACGATCCGATCCCCGACCGCCGCAGGGGATGTGGCATCACCGACGGCGACGACGCGACCGACGGCCTCGTGCCCGAGTACCGACGGGCACGCTCCGTGCCGTCGACCGGACACCGTGTGCAGATCGCTCCCGCACACCGTGGCGAGATCGACGCGCACCAGCAGATCACCCGACTCGAGGGCGGGAATCTCGATGTCCCACATCTCGATCCCGCTCCCTGTCCAGACGGCGGCCGGTGTCAGACCAGCAGTGATCTGATCCATCCGGAGATCCTTTCCACGATGTACACGACGACGAAGATGACGAGAACGATCGCACCGGCGACGTCGAAGTTCAGGGTACGAATCGACTCGAAGAGCAGGAAGCCGATACCGCCCGCACCGACGATACCGAGAATGGTCGAGGTACGAATGTTCACGTCGAGCAGATACAAGCTCGAACCGACCATCGATGGAATGGCCTGAGGGACAACGGCACTCAATGTCCTGTTCCACCAACCGCCACCCACCGACGCCACCGCTTCGAGGGGACCGGGATCGATCTCCTCGATCGCGTCCGCAACGAGTTTGCCGAGAAATCCGACGGATCCGATGGCCAGTGCGCAGGTTCCCGCCACCGGACCCAATCCGAGCGCTGCGACGAACACGACGGCGAGGATGAGTTCGGGCACAGCCCGAACCAACAGAATCCAGGATCGCGCAACCCAGTACACCGCGGGATGCGGAGTTGCGTTGCGCGCAGCCAGAACTCCGACGGGAATCGACAGCACGATGCCGATTGCGGTGGCCACGACTCCGATGGCGACGGTCTGAACGGCGGCGTCGAACAGGTCCGATCCCAAAGCGGAGAAATCCGGTGGGACCATTCGACCGAACACCTCGATCGACGGTCCGATCCAGGTCAGCAGCGAGCGCGGATCCAATTCGAGAACCACGAACGACGCCACGATCGCGAACAAGAGCACAGCCGACGCCCCGAGGCGCATCAGTCGATCGCGCTGCGGGCCGGCCGCAGACGGGACCAGCAGCATGCGGCGCAGAGCCATCGCTACAAATTCCATTGCGGCGATGATCACCAGGATCACCAACACGATTCCGAGAGCACGCGGGTAGATCAGTCCGCGGAGAGCGTCCTGCAGGGCAAAACCGATGCCGCCTGCCCCGACGAAGCCGAGCACGACCGACATGCGCAGATTGATGTCGATTCGATAGACGAAAGCGCCGATCCACGCCGGAACGACCTGCGGAACAACGGCATTGATCATCTCCCGGTAGTAGCCGGCTCCAGCGGCACGGAGCGCCTCTCGCGGTCCGACATCGGTCTCTTCGATGGCGTCGGCGAACAGTTTGCCGAGCATGCCGATGGAATGTAGTGCCAGAGCCAGGATGCCGGGCAGCACACCGATTCCCAACGCCCGGACGAACAGCACCGCGAACAGCAGATCCGGCATCGCCCGGCAGAAGGTGATGACGGCGCGCGCGATGCCGTACAGGGCCGGGTGGGGCGAGGTGTTCCGTGCCGCGAGGAACGCCAGCGGTACCGAGACGACCGCTGCGAGCACGGTGCCCAGCACTGCCATGAGCAAGGTGTCGAGCGCGAGGGAGACGATCCTTCCGGTGTCGTCGACACGCGGCGGCAGCATCCGCTCGAGCAGGTTGCCCACATCCTCGAGACCGTCGATCAAGGTCGTCGGCGCGAAGTCGATGTAGCCCGCCGAGAGCACGGTGAGAACGAGCGCGACGACACCCAGTGCCGGGAACAGCCATCGACGCCGCTGCGGATCCTTCTGCCCTGCAGTGTTCGTGGGCTTCGGTTCGACGGTGACGGTCATGTCGGTGCCACCGTGGTCATGCTCCCGGGGTCGGGCGCGATCCGTTGATAGATCGGCATGATGTCGTCACGCTGGAGACCGGCGGCGGGGCGATCGAGCACCACCCGACCGTCTCGGAGACCCACGAGGCGATGGGCCCAGCCGAGGGCGAGATCGACCTGATGCAACGTGCACACCACGGTCAGTTTCTCCTCGCTGCACACTCGCTGCAACAGATCCATCACCACGCCCGCGTTCTCGGGGTCGAGCGAGGCGACGGGTTCGTCCGCGAGGACGATCCGCGGACGCTGCATCAGGGTGCGTGCGATCGCCACCCGTTGCTGCTGTCCACCCGACAGCGTGTCGGCACGCCGTTCGGCGAAGTCCGCCAACCCGACTCGGTCGAGGCACGCGCGGGCTTCCTCTCGCATCGCTTTCGGGTAGGTGAGTGCGCCGTAGCGCGGAATCGACAGTCGGCCGATGCCTCCCACGAGTACGTTCTCGAGGCAACTCAGCCGGCCCACGAGATTGAAGTGCTGGAAGACGAAGCCGACATCTCGGCGTAGCTCGCGCACACGGCGGCGGTTCGCCAGGTCGACCCGGATGTCGAGTGCAGTGACGCTCCCCGACGTCACGGGCTGCAAGCCGTTGATGCACCGCAACAGCGTCGACTTCCCGGAGCCGGAAAGCCCGAGCAGAACCAACATCTCACTCTGATGCACATCGAGATTCACGTTCTCGAGCGCTGTGGTGGATCCGAATGTCTTGGTGACGTTGCGAACACTGACCACCACGTCGCCCCGGTCCCTCGGTGCGGACATCATCAGCCCTGGCACTTCTCGGAGCCGGTGACCTCGCATACGTGGCGCACGCCGTCGTAATCGCTGTCCTGGGCGGGAACGACGCCCCAGGCGTCCTCGTCGGTGATGCGGCATTCCTCGGCACAGATGCCGTCGGCCACGAAGGCATCCGAGTTCATGCCCTCGCTGAAGACGTCCTGGAGCTTGGCAATGGCGTCGGCACCGAGATCGTTGTTGGCTGCGAAGAGCGATCCGGCGATCATCTCGGACTTCCACACGGTCTTGAGCTCACCGGGTGCAAGTTCACCGTTGTCGATCATCGTGCGGTCGACCATGGTGTCGAACGCGAATCCGGCGTCGCAGTCTCCGGCCTTGACGGCCAGCGCCGATGCATCGTGTCCGCCGGCGTAGATCGGGGTCATCGCGGCGGAGATGTCGGCCTCGGAACCGGAGGAAATGACGTTGTCCTCGATGAGTCCCGCTGTCGGGTAGAGGAATCCGGAGGTGGAGCTCGGGTCGACGAAGCAGACCTTCTTGCCTGCGTAGTCGGCGAGACCGTTCACCGAGGCATTGTCCGAACGAGCGATCCCGTACGACTGGTAGCCGGGAGGAGTTCCCTCGTCCTGGACGACGGCACCCAGCGGTGTCATCTCCGCACCGTTGATGCCCGCGACGACGTACGCGAAGGGGCCGAAGAACGCGATGTCGACGTTGCCTGCGATCAGGCCCTCGACCACGCCGGCGTAGTCCGAGGCCTGGATGAACTCGACGCTCGCTCCGGTCTCGTTCTCCAGCCGCTCGATGACGGGGTCGTAGCTGGCTTTCAGGTCTGTGGAGTTCTCGGCGGGAATGGCTGCGAGTGTGATGGTTTCGGGGAATCCCTGCTCGGTGGTGGCTCCCTCGGATGAGCTCGAACAACCGGCTGCGACGAGAGCCGCGGCAGAGAGCACGGCCGCGGCGGTTCCGGCGCGACGGCGTGAGGTGGTGATCATGGCAGATTTTCCGTTCGGTGAGGTTCGGGCGAAGGAGGTGTTCAGGGCAGAACGATGGGGGGAAGGTCGGCGACGCTGTCGAGCACGTGGGTGGCACCCGCTTCGAGCAGCTGGGTCTCGGAGTGAGCTCCGGTGAGGACGCCGACCAACAGCGCTGCGCCGGCTCGGCGACCGGACAGGATGTCACTCGACGTGTCACCGACGACGGCGACCGCGGAAATGTCGGTCACCTCGGCGAGAAGGGCGGCCGAGAGCACGAGATCGGGGTGGGGACGGCCACGACCGGCACTCCCGGGTGCGAGGAATGCGTCCGGCAGATCCCGCCAGCCGAGCGCGTCGATGATGCGATTCTGGGTGGGTGCAGAGAATCCGGTCGTCAGGACGACGGTGATTCCGGATTCGCGAAGCTTCGTGATCGCCTGGGCCGCACCGGGTACGGGTGAGACCCCGTCGTCGATGCGGGCGTCGTAGGCCGACTCGAAAGCGCGGTTGGCGGCCTGAGCGCGGTCCTCTGTTCCGAACAGTGCGCGGAACACCTCGATCTTGGACCGACCCATCGTGTCGAGCACATAGCGGCGGGCGTCGTCACGTTCCGGACCGGCGTCGGCAAGTCCGACGGCGGTGGCTGCGGCATCGAACGATTCGAGTACCAGACCGTCGTCGGTGACAGTGGTTCCGGCCATGTCGAGGACGACGAGCTCGACGGGGGTGCTGATGTTCGGGCTGGTGGAGTTCGGCATGGGGAAGAGACTGCCGTTTGGTATAGACCATTACGTGGAACGTGAGTGAACGGACCGTGAACGTCGCACGACAATTAGGTCTAGACCAATTGATGCTATGGTTGGTCCATGGCCGTGGACACCGAACCTCGCGTACTCAAGCATCAGATCGTCCGCAGAAGCCTCGACGCGATGCTCGACGGCATGTCTGCGGGCGACGCGTTTCCGTCCGAGCGCGATCTCGCCGATCGATACGACGTGTCCCGCGAGACACTGCGTCAAGCCATCCGAGAACTGTTGGTAGCCGGTCGAATCGAACGTCGCGGCCGGGCGACGGTGGTGGCCGAACCCAAAGTGGTGCTGCCGTTGGCGATCGGCTCCTACACCGAGGCCGCGCGCGAGAAGGGCATGAGCGCCACTCGAATTCTGGTCGGCTGGGAAGTGTTCCGAGCAGACGACGTGCTGGCGGAACTCCTCGCGATCGAGATCGGTTCGGAGGTGGTGCAACTCGAACGCGTCTTCACCACCGGCGACGTGCGAGTCGGACTGGAAACGACCCGCATTCCCGCCTATCGAATCCCGGGGCTACAGGACAGTTTCGATCACCGAACGTCTCTCTATGCCGAATTGGCAGCCCGGGGAGTCACGTTCGGGCGCGTTGTCGACACCATCGAAACCGTCCTCCCCGATGCCAGGGAAGCCGCACTGCTCACCGTCGACACTCGGACACCGATGTTTCTGCTCGGCCGTGTCTCCTACGACACGGACGGTGTTCCCATCGAACACCGACGGTCGCTCTATCGCGGAGACCGGATGACCTTCACCGCCGTCATGGACGCCTGACATGACCTCAGCAGAAAGACTTTCCGTATGACATCGACGTACGACGTCGTGGTCGTCGGGGCCGGGATCGTCGGCCTCGCACACGCGTATCACGCCCATCGGCGCGGACTCACCGTGGCTGTGATCGATCATGCCGATCGTGTCGCAGGTGCCTCCGTCCAGAACTTCGGACACGCCTGCATCACAGCGCAATCCGGGACCGCACTCGAGTACGCGCGAGCAGGCCGCAGTCACTGGCTCGACCTCGCCCGAAGAGCCGACTTCTGGGCAGCGGAATCGGGAACGCACTGCGTCGCCCGGCACGAGGACGAGCTCGCGGTGCTCGAGCAGTTCGCCGAACTACGGGGCGAGGATCAGGTACAGCTGCTGGACCGCAGCGAGGTACTGAACCGACTCCCCCTTGCCGACACCGATGTGGTCGGCGGCATGTACCTGCCTCTGGACGTCCAGGTGGACCCGCGCTCCGCCGCTCCGGCCGTCGCACGCTGGCTCGCCGATTCCGGGGTGGACTTCCACTGGCGCACCGCTGCAACGTCGTTCGCGCCGGGAATCGTTCGCACCTCCCGCGGCGACCTGCATGCCGGTGCCACGTTCGTCACCGTCAACCACGACATCGATCGCCTGTTTCCCGAGAGCGCCGAACGCGGCGGACTGGTGCGGTGCCGACTGCACATGATGCGAGCCACCATGCCGCTGCGTGCACCGCTTCCCTCGCCGCTGTTCACCGGCTGGTCGCTGCTGAGGTACTCGGGCTTCGAGAACCTGCCCGCCGTTGCAGACGTCGCTGCCCGCCTGCAGGCCGAGTATCCCGACTACGTCGAACTCGACCTGCACCAGATGTACACCCCACAACCGGACGGGTCGATCCTGTTGGGCGACACCCACGTTCGCGAGATCACCACCTCGCCGTTCCAGAGC
This sequence comes from Rhodococcus sp. 15-725-2-2b, assembly GCF_002259075.1. Classification (NCBI taxonomy): domain Bacteria; kingdom Bacillati; phylum Actinomycetota; class Actinomycetes; order Mycobacteriales; family Nocardiaceae; genus Rhodococcus; species Rhodococcus sp. 15-725-2-2b. Next base: position 12,786 of record NZ_NPFL01000028.1, read on the forward strand.
GAAGACGGTTTCGAGGTGTTGCTCGGCGAAGCGAGAACGCTGTTCGGAGTCGACCGCATCGACGTCGTCGAGCGATGGCAGGGAACGTACTGCTCCGCACCGGGTTCGGAATTCCTGCTGGAAGAGCCCATCGACCGTGTGCACATCGTCACCGTCACGACCGGGATCGGCATGACCACCAGCATGGGTCTGGCGTTGACCAACGTGGACAACGCGCCGACGCTCGTCTAGCGCCGACACCCCCGTCCTCGCCTCACCGCACTGTTCGGCTCGCGACACTACTGGGCACACCCCCGTGTCAAGATGTAGTCATGCCGCCGGTCGTTCGCCCCTACCGAGGTGTCGCCGCAGACAAACGTCGCCGCGAGCGCCGCGAGAAACTGCTCGACGCCTGCCTCGACGTCGTTGCGGAGTCCGGTGTCGCCGCCGTCACGGTCGACGGCATCTGTGCGCGCGCCGGCCTGTCCAAGAGGTACTTCTACGAAAGTTTCGGAGACCGCGACGCCATTCTGGTGAGCGCTCTCGACGACGTGATCGACACCGTGGGAACTGCTCTCGAAGAGATTGTGCAGGAACAGGGGTCGACCTCGGACCGCGTCGCCCAGACTGCAGCCGTTCTGGTGCGCGCGCTCACCTCCGATCCACGGTCGTCCCTGCTGTACACCTCGGCGTCGGCCAATCCCGCACTCGAGGCCCGACGCCGACAGATGGTCGACACGTTCACACCACTGCTGATGCGAGCAGTGCTCGACGCCGACCCCGCGAACCCACGGGCCGAGGCAGCGACCGTCCTGATGGTGGCAGGCACGACCGAGCTACTCGACCGGTGGCTTCGCGGCGATCTGGACTTCACCGAAACGGAGTTCGTCGACACATTGACCGCGCTCGGCGTCGCCCTGGCGACCTCTTTCTGAGCGCACCCGTGTGTCGGGCCGTCACTCGAGCAGACTCCGGCCCAGATAGCCGTCGTCGACCACTCCCGGCAGCACGGCGAACACCGCGGACCCGATGGGTGTCGTCCATTCGTTGAGCGCATCGAATTCGTCGAGGCGCCGCTGAATCGGGAGGAACTGGGTGAGCACATCGCGCTGATAGCTCGCGAACAGCAGCCCGGAGTTCGACACCGAACCGGGAGCAGGTGGGTCGTCGTAGTTGTACGCCCGCCGGAAGATTCGCTCGCCGTCGTGAGTGTGCCGCGCCCGAGCGATGTGCGAGGACGGTGGGATGACCGGAATGCCGAATCGATCGGTCACGTCGAAATCGGCCTCGTCGAACTCGTCGGTTCCGGTCAACGGCGCACCGGTGTCGAGAGTTCGCCCCACCGACAACTCGCGGCCGGGTCGGTCCAATTCGTCCCAGGTATCCATCTCGATTCGAATGCGCCGCAACACCATCGACGTTCCGTGCTGCATCCAGGGCTGCTCGCTGCCGTCGTCCCAGACCAGACCGTCGAAGTCCGTACTTCCGGCCGCCGGATTGACCGTGCCGTCGACCTGGCCCATCAGATTGCGCATCGTGTTGCCCGATTCCTCGGTTCCCCGCGAACGGCGGAACCCGCGCTGCATCCAGGCGATCGTCACCAACGATCGAACATTCTTGGTGAGTACCCGCACTGCGTGCGCAACGGTCACAGGATCGTCCGAGCACACCTGCAGCAACAGATCTCCACCGGTGAATCCCGGTTCCAGACGGTCGATTCCGAACGCAGGAAGCGGCGCCAGCCACGTTGGGCGCCGATCCGGCAGACCGATCGCATCGAACACACCGGGGCCGAGTCCGACCGTCACCGTCAGACGCGCCGGCCGAAGTGCCAATTCCGCCTCGGTATCGGCCAGCGCGGGTGCGCCGGCAGTGAGCCGTCCGATGTCCTCGGTCCAGACCTTCAGAATCCCGATCAGCTCGTCGCGTCCGACACGATCCTGCAGATTCAGACCGACGAACGTCGAGTGTGCCTGCGGCGGAACCGTATCGATGCCCGCTTGATGCAGGCCACGCCACGGCACCGTGTCACCTCCGGTGGTCGTCTCGGCCGCATGGTTGCCGAAGACTCCGTAACCGGTCGCTGCTCCCACGCCCGCGACGCCGAGCGCGGCGACGCCTCCACCGAGGAGACGTCGCCGGCTCAGCGAGCGTGGTGACCGGTTGTCGTTGTCAGCCACCGGGTGTCGGGGCAGGGGTTGCCGACCCGTCCGTGTTCATGCCCATGGTGCCGGGCTCGTAGTTCTCCTGGGCCCCGGAGAAGTCCCTGACCTGGGCGGTGAACGTCGCAGTCGACGCATCCTCGAACTCGAGGGTGAACTCTGCGTCGGCTCCTGGCGTCAGCGGAGATGTGACGTCCATGAGCATCAGGTGGTCGCCGCCCGCGGCGAGCACGTGCGTGCCGCCCGCCGGAATGACGAAGCCGCCCTCCTTCGGACGCATCACCATCGCTCCGTCGGCCCCGGTTGCCATCTCGTGCAGTTCCATTGTGCTCGACGCCGGCGACGACGCACCGACCACGTGCACGTCGGCGTCGCCGGTGTTCTGCAATTCGGCGAACGCCGCGGTCATACCGGAGTCGGCGGCTTTGACCCATTGTTCGCGAACGACGACGGAATCGGACTCCTTCGCCGCGGCGGCCGGCTGGGTGCTCGAGCATCCGGTGAGCATCAGGCCGGTGACCGACAGCGCGGTCACCAGCGTCGAGGTGCGACGGGTGATATTCATGCGAGTTCGCTTTCATGTTGGGAAGCAGCGGATTTGGCGGCTCTGGTCCGAGCTCGACGAATCGAGCCGAGCACGACGTCGACAGCGAGGAAGGCCACCAGGCTCAGCCCGAGGAGTGGGACGAACCAGCCGACTGCGACGGCGACGACCGCCAAGACGGCGACGGAGATCGGCGAGATACGGCGAAGACCGCCGCGCAGAGGTGGCCGGCCCGCAGTGAGACCGGTTGCCTTGGTAGGCCGGCGCTTCCACCACATCATGTAGCCGCGCACGATGACCGATGCCAGCGCAACTGAAAGTGCGAGCAGGGCCAGCTGATTGGCCACACCGAACAGCGTTCCCATGTGCAGTTGAATACCCCAGGCAGCCAGCTTGGCCGCGAGCGGCCAGTCGGAGAAGTACAGGGTGTCGACAACCGTGCCGGTGCTGCCGTCGATCGAGATGGAATTGTTCGACATCAGCCAGGGCTGACGGGTTTCGGCGACGACGAACGCTGCGTCGTCCGACGCTGGGATCGACGCCTCCACGGCCCCGTCGATACCGTTGGCCTTCGCGATGTCGAGGACCGAATCGATGCGTCCGACATTGTTGTTCGTCGTCGACGCGTCGGCCGCCATGTCCATCGAATGCCCGCCGTGACCGGAATGATCGGGCGTCGCGGCGTCGGAAGAGCCGATGGTCTCGGTGATGGCGGGTGTGGTCCAGCTCAATGCCGAACGCAGCTCGGTGACGTTCTCCCCCGCGTAGGTGGACCACGTGAGTCCGGTGGCGGAGAGAAATACCAGACCGACGGCGATCCAGATGCCCGCCACACCATGCCAGTTCAAAGACCTGTTGCGGCCTTTGGATTTTCGATCGAAGGTCAGCAGCCTGGTTTTGTCGCGGTTGCGCCGGTAGCGCTCGACCCACAGGTAGAGCCCGCCGAGCGCGATCACCCACAGCCACGATGCGGCGAGTTCGCTGTAGAGCCGACCGGGCTCACCCAGGTGCAGGTGGCGGTGGAGTTCGGAAATCCAGGTGCGTAGAGGTAACGCGCCGGAGGAGCCGTACACCGTCGACTCGCCCACGGACGTCGCGGTCGAGGGATCGACGAAGACGGCCAGCCGCTTCGATTCACCGAGGGAGGGGTCGGTGAACATCACCCGGGTGGTGTCGCCGGAGTCGGTGGCCGGTCGCACTGCGGCGACGGTGAGGTCGGGTTGTTCTGCCTGCGCAGCTCGGATCTGATCCGCCACCGGTACGGCCGGGCCGGTGGGGTCGACGTGCAGGTAGTCCCGATACAGGAGTTGTTCGATGGTCGGTGCGACGGCGTACAGCCCGCCGCTGATGGTGGCGATCAGGATGAACGGTGCGACGAGGATGCCCGCATAGAAGTGCAGCCGCAGGATCAGCGGACGCCAACTGCGGGGGCTGGTCGGACGGGTGGGAGGGGAAGGATCGGCGACGCGTTCCATTTCCGGTGTGGACACGAGGACTTCTTTCGTGAAGGCATGACTGGGCGCGCGGATGTGCGCGAGGTGGCATCGCACGACGGATCGAGCCGTGCGCGGACGGCGCGAATCGACGACAGTGCGAAGTACAGGATCGAATGCGGCAACAACGCACTACCCGACGCCTGACGAGCAGGGCGGGTGTGACGGTGGGTTGTGCTCAGGCAGTTCGAGCCGGTGGCCCGCGGTTTCCGCAGCCAGAAAGGTCGAGAAGTCGCGGTGATCCCGGAATCCGGTACACCGGCAGTGGCGGGGCGATGCGCTTGTCGTCGACGACGAGGGCGGCCAGTAGTGGGAGAGCCCTGCCCAGCGAGGTCACCGCGCGTCGGATGCCGAGTTCTGCACCCCTGATGGCCAGGGCACCGACCAGGATGGCGACCACGTGGGCCGCGAACATCTGCTCGGTGATCATGGGACCGTGATGGTGACTGTCGACGACGGTGAGCAGTAGATGGCCGATCGACTGGGCCGCAGCGAGAACGACCAGCAGTCGAGTGCGCGGTGCAGCCCCCGTCGGTGCCACCGCGGTTGCGTATCCGACGGCCGAGCACACCAGCGCCAGCAGCACGATCGCCGCATCGGACGGGGCCATCCCGCCGCCGACGGTGTGCGCCCAGGCGGTGACCAGCGCCGAGAGTCCGCCCACGGAGGCACCGCGCAGAGGCGCGAATCCTTCCGTCGGCTCGGACATGGACGGGAGCTTACTACCGACTACACCGAGTAGTAGTTCGGGCACGGCAGCGACGCTTCCGTTACACCAAAGCCGGTCCAGCGGTCTTTTTACAGTTGGTTATCCTGATCATCGGTACTCGAACGATCAACGGTCGAGCCGCGAGATCGAGAGTGGTCGCACATGGCAGAGAATTCGGACGCGGCTCAGGCGAGGGTGTTCGCCGACATGCTGACCGCCGAGATCGCGGCCGCGTCGAGTCGCATCGAGGACTCCGAGCAACTCGCCCGCAAAGCCCTGCGCGTCGGCGATTCCCGCAGCCACGTGTGGCACAGCGACGAGGCGCAGACTCAGAAGCAGTCGCTCTACGAGCTGCACCGCCAGCTCGATGCGTTGCGCAACCGATTCCCCGCCGTGCACCGCCCGTAGGAACGGCCGCCGATCGAAACATTCGACGCCTTATCGACACTGATTACCGTATTGGATTAGGGTCCAGCTCCATGGCCGAAGATTCGTTCGATTCCACGGTTGCGCGCGTCCATGATGTGCACCGACGCCTCGTCGATCGCGGCACCGGATCGGGCCTTCCGACCGTCCCCGCAGCCAACGGGACATGTGTTCTGCCGTCGCCGCCGCCACTCCCACCGATGCCGCTCCGCACAGCACTGCGCGACCGCCGGTCGCACTACCGATTCGCGGACATGGACGCGCTGCGGCTCTCGACTCTTCTCCGGTCGGCAGCGGGGCCCGGTCGAACTACCGAGCGGCCGGACGGCAGGCCACACACCTTCCGGATGAATCCGACGGCAGGCGGTCTCGATTCGATCGACCTTCATCTCGTGGTCCTCCGCGGTACAGGTGAGATCGGTCCGGGGACCTACCTTTTCGATCCACATCGACACGTTCTGAGCAGAACCGGCACCGGACCGTGCGTCGACGCACTCGAATCATGCCTCGTGCAGCCACAATTCGCGCAGCGGGCACCCTTCGTCGTGATTCTCGTCGGACGCCTCGACCGAACCCTGATCAAATACAGCGAACGCCACTATCGCACCCTTCACATCGACGCCGGCATCGCCGCACAGAACCTGTATTTGGTCGCGACTGCACTCGAATCGGCGTGCTGTGCAATCTCGGGCTTCTACGACGAAGAGCTCTCGCACTTGCTCCGCCTGGACCGACTGTCCGTTCCGTTACTGGCTTTCGCGCTCGGCTGACTCGGCGAGGACGGCGAGCAACGGTAGCCGCGGCACCCCGAGCCGCAGGGCTACCGCCCCCGCAAGAGCGAGCGCGCCCGCTCCGAGCACGACGGCCGCGGTCACGCCGAACATATCGGCAACGGCGCCGCCTGCCGCAGCTCCGAAGGGAGTTCCACCCATCGCGATCATCCGCGCCGTGGTGTTCACCCGGGACTGCAGGTGGTCGGGCGTGACGGACTGACGAACCACGATGCCGTTGACGACGATCATGGTGTTGGCGGCCTGATAGACGATCAGGAGCAGTAGAGACACAGCGAGTGCGCCCGTGACGGACCACGCCAGCATCGACAGGAAGGCCACCACCAAGCCGAGGCACGTGATCACGCCGGTCCCGAGCACCCGTTGAATTCGTGCACTGACCAGACTGATGAGGAATGCTCCGAGAGCCGTTGCTGCATAAAGTGATCCGATTCTCGCATCCTCGGCGGCGAGACCGAGCTGCCGAACGCCGACGACCACCATCAGTCCCACCACCACACCGTTGGCGATGCTCACCCCGACGCCGACCGCAGTCAGTGCCCGCACCACGCGGTGCCGCCGAATGAATGCCACACCCTCGACGATCGACCTGCCGAGATCGGAACCGCCCCGAGCCGACGCGGCGCTCACGGGTATCGCGATCGTCGAGGTGACCACCGTCGCGACGAGAAAGCACAGTGCGTCGATCGCGATGGCACCCGGCGGCCCCAGCGTCGTCGCGGCGATACCACCGAGCAACGGGCCCGCGATCCCGATCACCGTCCCGACGCTGACCAGTGTGCCTGTCGCGTCCGCGATTCGATGGCGTCCCACCAAGGCCGGTACGACGCCGAAGGACGCTGCATCGAAGAAGACGAACAGCGTCGACACGGCGAACGCAACGATCATCAGGTGTGCAACGGTCACCGACGCGATCATGTGGGCCGCCGGAATACTGGCCAGAGCGAGAGCACTGCCGAGTTGAGCGGCGAGCAGGACTGCGCGCCGGTCGTACCTGTCGGCGAGAGCACCTGCGATCAGTCCGAACATCAGGTAGGGCAACGACTCCACTGCGAAGGCGACACCGGAGAGGAGCGGCGAGCCGCTCAGCTGATAGACCAGCATCGGCACGGCCACCGTGGACATCGCGTTGCCGATCCAGGCGACTGCACGCGCAAGGACGAAGCGTCGAAAGGCGGTCACAGGCTCGGAGGCGGAGCGAGCAGCAGCGTGTTCGGATCGGTCGGGTCGCAATCGGGCGCGTGCCGCCGAGCGATGTCGCGCCATCGGGGTAGCCCGAAGTAGGGAAATGCGGCCGGGGCGTTGGGAATCAAGCCAGAGGCACAGACCCGGGCCACCCTCAGTGGCGTCGACGCCACGTCCGAGGTGGTGATGTCGCAGACGACCACCTCGTGGCCCGCTACCGCGAGCGCGCTCCGGATACCGTCGGCGGTGCCGCGAGGAAGCTCGTCTATCGATACCGTCTCCGCCGGATTCGTGAAGCGGGGAAGATACGCGGCCTGAGTACGGGGGTCGAGCCACACCTGGGCTTGTGCGCCCAGGTCGCGGACGTGTTCACTGCGCGCTCCGGCGGCATCGAGGTAGCTGCGATCGACGCGGTGGTCCAGGTAGAGACCCGGCGACAGCACCCCGGCGCGCATCGACCCGAACACCCAGCCGTCTGCCTCGACCAGCCCTCGGGTGAAGACCCAACTGTGGATCGCTTCGAGAACGGCCTTGCGTGCCGTCTCGACCGGGTCCAGCTTCGCCGAGAAGCCGCCTGCGACGATTCCGAGTTCGAGATCGTGAACAACGGCCGCTACCACCGGAACTCCGAAGTACGATGGCAGCTCGAGGAGATGACACCGCAGTCGTGAATCGCCGAGGTCTGCCGTGAGTCCAGGCACCGATGCCGGATCTATACCCCGCGCAGGCAGGTTCAAGTGCCACCACAGCGACAGCGAATCTCGCTCCACGAGCTCGAGCAGTCCACGTGTGGCCGCGTCGTCGAGCCCCTGTCCGGTGGCGATGCCGGCGTAGTTCAGATGATGAATCCACGGGTCCTTCCTGCGAGATCCGCCGCGCCAGTTGAGGTACACGTACGAGGCCGGAACTGCGACACACGCCCCGTCGTCCGATGTCCCGTCGACCCAGGCGACTCGTGAGTTCTCGGTGAAACGCTCGAACGGAAAGCCTTCAGAGTTCAGCTGCCAGGGCGCGAAGAACTCGAATGTCTCGATCCCCCAATGGCGAACACCCTCGGCGCGCAGTTCTGCGGGAGTTGCGTAGCGCAGCGTGTTCGGTACGTAGTTTCCGCAGTACCGTTCCACTGCCTCGCCGATCGCCGCAATACGGGCCCCTGCGGGATCCGCGAAGGTGGTACCGAGCGACACCAAGTCGCACGGCCACTGTCCGAGCGCACGGGTATCGGCGATCTCCGCCGTCAGTCCGACGTACCGTTCCGGCATCCCGTCGAGCCTCTCGACCGGATGCAGCGCACGGATCAATCCGGTGAAGGGGTCGACCAGATCGTCTACGCGGAAGGAGACATCGCTCATACAGGCATCTCCAACTCGATGCCGCGCACGGTACGTTGCATCGGCACCGCTCGGGTTCCGTACAGATGATCGTCGTCGGTGTGCAGATCGCGGGCATATCGCGGGAAGGCGTGGGCCGAGATCATCAGTGTCAGTTCCTCTCCCTCGTGAATGTGTGTGGACAGCGGCGCGAGATGCACGACGGAGTCGAGGGACATGCCGTGAGTCAGTTGCTCCACCTCGCCGCCGCGCCGGTGGGCGACGAGTATCGCGCCCCAGTGCCGGTCGCAGTCGCCGCTGTCGACGCGCACCACGGGAGTTCCGACAACGGCTCCGGCTCGCCACGGCACCGGACGGGCAAGGCAATCCGAGCGTGTCGCCAGTCCACGAACATCGGTGCCGGGTGTACAGGAAGGGAAGGGCTGCAGAGGATCTGCGACGAAGCTGCCACCGGGCAGCTCGATCGTCGCTCGGGCAGTGGGCCACGTCTCCAGCCGCAACGGACCACCGGGGTGTCCGTACAGCTGCGCTCCGGTCCACGGCCGACCGTCGAGCGCCGCACCCAGCCATGCGCTCATGCGCTCGGCGCGACCCGACCCCCGCATCGAGTGATCCCACGGTCCGAGGGCGAGTGCCGACGGGCCACCCCACGACGACCAGAGGTCGACGGTGTCCTGGCCGAACCAGTCCGCAGTCCCACCCTGCGCCAGCAGCGGACAGTGTAGTGCTGCGGCGTGGTTCCTGCGTTCCGCATCCGACCTGCTGGCCTCCAGGACCGAGAGCCACGAGGGTATCGGGGGGCTCGACGAGCCTCCGATGTCGGACACCGGCAGCGTCTCCAGCAGATCCGCCGATGCCGAACTCTCGCGAGAGTGGGCAGCATCGCCGTGCTCGCACCACCAGCCGAGGCGCGACTGCAGGTAGAAGGCCCGGTCTCGATTTCGCGCCGTCTCCCCCATCCCCAGAGCGGGCACGACGACCGATACGCCGGCAATTCCCTCGACTTCAGCTGCAGCGAGAGCCGTTTCGGTGGCACAGTGCGCTCCGTAGGACGTGCCGTAGAGGAACAGGAAGGGGGCCTGCGACCACCACGCTTGTGCGGTGATCCACTCGATGCAGGCCAAGCCGTCGGCCCCTTCACCGTGATACGGGTGAAACGACCCGGTGGAGCCGTATCGGCCGCGCACGTCCTGGACGACGGTGGTGAATCCGCGCGCGGCCCAGCCCGCAGCCTCGGCGAGGTGAGCTTCGCTGTTGTACGGAGTGCGAATCGACAGCACGGCACGCGGACTCCGCGCCTTCACGACGAAGGTACGAAGTCCCCCGATCATGTACTCGCGCCCCGTCATCGAGGCGGTTCCGGTACAGGCAGAATCGGGTGCCGAGTCACCCGGAGCGTACGGAGGTCGATCGCCGTCACGCAATGGTCGGCCGTGGGATCGATGACCTCCGCCAGAACCTGAGCCGCCACGAATTCGGCCGCCGCGTCGGACACCGGATGGATCGACGAGATCAGACGCAGCCCGCCGGCGCGAGGGGCGTAGCCGTCCTCGATTCGTTGCCTGTTCCGACGGGAGGCGGCGCGCCGCATCGTCACATCGGTCAGCCGGACCCCTTCGGGCACAACGACGTAACGATTACCGTCACGGAAACAAGAGATCGACCCACCGGACCCCAGAAACTCGACGCCGTCGTCACTCACGGAGATCGATCGAGTCGCCGCATGCCCTGTGGACTTACCGACGCGTCCCAGCATTCCCACCAGCGCAGCCGCGACAGAGCCGCAGCCGAGCACCGCAACCTCCTCGGTCGACGAATCGGGAACGACATGGCCTGCGGTGAGTAGCGCGGACAGCGCCGTCTTCGGTTTCGCGGACACCGGTGCCACGGAGCCGGCCAAAGCTTGTGCCAGTTGGTCGAATTCGTCGCGGTCGAGCGCAAGAGCGAAGTGTTCGTCGTCGGCGGTGCGGAGCACGAATCCCGAATCGGATTCGTACAGTTCGGTTCTGGGTGCAAGTTTCATGGCGACGGCCCGGCCGGGGCCCGCACATCGTGGTGTGCAGACCCCACCGAGATCAGTCCTCGGCTTCCTCGAAGGGATTCTCGACCAGGGCGTTGCTGTGGCCCGCGGAGTGCGTCGCCAGGGATACCGGTGACTGGATCGAACGGAACAGCTCGTTGTCGTTCATGGTTCTCCTTCTTCGATGGGCAAATCGGTTGCGGTGCAACCGATCCATGGACTCGACATCGTCGAGGTGTCCAACCCTACGTCAAGTGATAATGATTTTCAATAAGGACTACAAGCTTTCGAGCTCATCGGTCACAGTGGCGAGCACCATGCGCAACGAGATCGTTCCGCGCCCTGTCGCCCATACTCCGGCGTCCACCTCGATCACCCGATCGTTGCGGGCCGCCGCCACACCCGACCACAACGGATTGCTCGCCAGCCGGTCCGAGAGAGGCTCATTGTCGGAGCCCGATGAAAACGCCTGCGCGAACACCACATCTGGATCCACCGACGCGATCTGCTCCACCGATACCGTCGCGAAGGCATCGGTTCCCGCCTGCCACGGATAGTCACTGACCTCCGCGAGAAGCGAGCCGACGGGGGTGTCGACGGAATCGACTCCGAGACTGCCCGGTTCGCCGTACATCGACAGCGTCGTGAGGCCACTCCACTTCCCCGCGGCCGCGTCGACCTCGGCGGTGAACGCCTCTGCAGCGGCGTCCGCCTCCTGCTGCCGGTCCGTCACACGGCCTATGGTGCGAAGGAATTCGACCGAATCCCGCCAGGATGTCGGGTTCACCAGGTACATCGGTGCCACTTCCTCGACGGCACCGCGCAACCCGTCCTGCACTCCCCCGAGTCCGATGACGAGGTCCGGTTCCGAGAGCGCGATGTCCTCGACGCTCTCTTCACCGAATCCGCCCGTGATCTTGCGCATGTCGGCATCCGGGCCGGCATAGCGGGGATCGGCCGCGAGTTCCTCACGGTAGGCGACGGGGGTCATGCCCACCTCCTTCAACGCGTCGACACACATGAGCGTCAGACACGCGATTCGCTCGACGGGTGCATCGAGCTCGATCACCGTCCCGCTGTCGTCGGTGACCGTGACCGCAGATGCCGCGTCGACGTCGCCCGCATCGGCAGTACCGCAGGCTGCGAGCGCGAACACCGAGAGTGCGAGTGCGCCGAACGATCGAGAAGAGCCGGACAACTTGCGCATGGGAACTCCTTTGCAGAATGATGTGTCCGAAATGATAACCATTACCGATAAAGGGGTCCACGCTGCGGGCACCTGCGCCTGCGTCGCCGTGATGGTGCTGGCCCTGTGCCTGGGTGAGCCGACTCTCGATCCGGCGCGCGCGCTGCACGCCGTGCTCGACCCGTCGAATGCCCTCCATCGGCACGTTGCGCTCGTTCGACTGCCGCGTGTGCTGTTGGGCCTGGTGAGCGGTGCGGCCCTCGGCCTGGCTGGCGCATTGATGCAGGATGTACTGCGCAACAGGATTGCCGGTCCGGAGATTCTCGGCGTGTCCTCCGGTGCAGCTGTCGCGATGACGGCCGTTGCCGTGTTTGCCATTCCGTTGCCGCTCACAGCTCTTCCCTATCTGGCATTGTGCGGCGCAGCTGTCGCCGGCATCGCGGTGATCACCACCGTCGGACCGACCAGCGACCCGCACCGAGTGGTACTGCTCGGCGCTGCGGTCAGCGCTCTCGCGTCGGGACTGGTCATCGCGCTGGTCAGCCTGGGCACCGAAGGGAACCTGCCACTGCTCTTTCGGTATCTGCTCGGCAGTCTCGGTGAGCGGGGGTGGACCCATCTCGGTGTCGCGGCACCCTGGCTCGCCGTCTTCATCCCGCTCGCTCTGCTCATGCGGCATCGGGTCGCTGCCCTTGCACTCGGCGACGATGTGGCTGCGGGACTTGGCATCTCCGTGGTACCGACCCGGTTGATCGCACTGGTGTGTGCCGCTGCGCTCACCGCCGCAGTGGCATCGGTGTGCGGTCCGGTTGCCTACGTCGCGTTGCTGTCCCCACATCTGGCTCGGTGGGCTCTGCACACGAGCAGTTCTCGGCGGGTATTTCTGCTCACGCCCGTCATCGGCGCATTCCTGCTCGCTGCCGCCGATCTGGCGTCGCGAATCATGCTGTATCCGATCGAGATTCCCGTAGGCATCACGACGACTCTTCTCGGGGTTCCGGTACTGCTGATCGCTCTGCACAGACAGGCCGCCACGCGATGAAGGCTCGTCACCTCGTGGTGATCGCGATGACGTGCGTCGCCGGCCTGGTGATACTTCACCTCGTCTCGGGGCGCAGCGAACTCGGAGCGGCCGAGGTGATCAGAGTACTGACCGGCACGTCGGAGGTACGGGCACACGAGATCATCGTCCGGAACTACCGCCTTCCACGGGTGCTCGTCGGATTGGTCGCCGGCGCACTCCTGGCACTGGCCGGCGTGTTGCTGCAAGCGGTCATGCGCAATCCCCTGGCCGAACCGTCGACCACGGGCGTGGGATCCGGTGCGGCACTGGGCGTTGTGTTGTCGATTCTGGTGCTACCTGCCTCCGGTGCCGCGCCCCTGGCGTCACTACTCGGTGCCGCAGGCGCCGGACTGGCTCTGTACCTCCTGGGCCGACGCTCCCTGGCGGTCGCGGGAATCCTGATCGGCGCTGTCCTGTCCGCGGTGACGTCACTGCTGCTCGTCGTCGATGCCCAACCGATGGGGGTGGTCCTTCGCTGGCTGATCGGCTCTCTCAATGCCAGGACTATCGACGATTGGAATCGACTGTGGCCCTGGGCAATCGTTTTGATACCGGCCGGGCTTCTATGTGCGTCACTCGCCAATGCGCTCATGCTGGGCGACGCGACGTCCACCGGCCTCGGGATTCGCCCCCACAGGACTCGAATGTTGCTGCTCGCCATCGCGGTACTGGCAACGGCAACGGCCGTCACGGCCGCGGGTGCCGTCGCGTTCGTCGGTTTGATCGCGCCTCACGCCGCGCGGGCCGCGCTCGGCGGCGACCACAGAGTATTGATTCCGGTCAGCGCGATCGGCGGTGCCGTGTTGCTGTCCTCCGCAGACCTACTCGCCTTCAGCGCGTCGATCGACATCCCAGGCAGCGGACCGGATGTATCAGGGCTTCCGGTCGGGGCCGTGACGGCACTCGTAGGCGCTCCCTATCTCATCTGGCTGATCAGAAAGGACGCCCGATGACGGGCTACGTCACCACACCGATTCTCGAGGCCGTCGACCTCGGGCTCGGGTATCGCAATCGGACGGTCTCGGAGCACCTCGACATCGCTATCGAGAAGGGAACGGTCACCGCGTTGGTCGGCCCCAACGGATCGGGCAAGTCGACGTTGCTGATGGGGCCTTGGCCAGGGTCTTGGCTCCTCGGCACGGACAGATACGGCTGGACGGCACCCCTCTTCGTGATCGGTCGTCGATCGAGACAGCCCGACGACTCGCGATCCTGCCCCAGACCGCAATCGCACCGCAGGGGCTGCGTGTCCGAGAGCTCGTCGAACAGGGTCGATACCCGAGGCTCGGTGCCCTGTCGATGCTCAGACGGCACGACGACGAGGCCATGCACACAGCGATGTCCTCGACCGGAATCCTCCACCTCGCCGACCGAACTGTCGATTCGCTCTCCGGCGGGGAGCGTCAACGTACTTGGATAGCAATGGCTTTGGCGCAGGAAACCGAAGTACTGCTACTGGACGAACCCACCACGTACCTCGACGTGCGTCATCAGATCGATGTGATGGAGCTGGTCGTCGATCTGGTCGCGAATCGGGGGAAGACCGTCGTGATGGTGCTACACGATCTCAACCAAGCAGCGCGGTATTGCGATCGAATCGTGGCCATGCGCGATGGTGTCATCGTCGCCGACGGTCATCCGCGCGACATCGTGACACCGACGCTGCTCGAAGTCGTATTCGAGATCCGCGCCCGAGTGGTGGCCGACCCGGTTGTCGGTAGGCCGATGTTCATCGCCGAGTGAGCTGCGGGTCAGAGCTTTCCCACGACGGCGATGATCAACTCGGTCAATTCATCGGTCGCGTCCTCCGGTGCGAGAGTGCCGGATACCGCCGCCTGAGAGAGCGCCTCCGCTGCACCGAAGATAGCGGTGATCGACGGTGCCGAGATACCCCCGGATCCGCTGTACGGGTCGAGAATCGACCGGCATCGTTCGGAGTACGCCCGTTCGGCCGTTCTCTTGACCTGTTCGAGTTCGGGCGAGCCCTCCAGTGCCGCCAGCACACCTGTCAGCTCACGCCCTTGCGCCAACGCGCAGCCGACGTACGAGTCGGCGATGGCCTGTGCACGTCCGTTCAACGAGTCGGGCGCGGATCGGAGCGATTCCTCGAGCATGACCGTTTGTCGGTCGTCGAATTCTGTGAACAGTGCGGCCAACAGTTCTGCACGCGAGGCGAAGTGGCTGTACACCACGGGTTTTGCGACGCCGGCATGTTCGGCGAGTCGGCCGAGCGTCAAAGCGTCGGCCCCCTCCGCTCGCACGAGAGCCCAGGAGACCGCCACCAACTGGTCGTATCGGTCGGAGCGAGACAGTCGCGTCCGGGCCATCGGGCACCTCCTTGCGCTATGTACGAATAGTAACCTACTGTTGGTACATAGCCGTTTCGCCTCGCAGAAGGAACCAGCCATGACCGCACTCGTCGTAGTCTCCCATTCCGACCCCGACTCACTGACCCACCACGTCGTCCGATCCGTGACCGACGCAATCCGCACTGCAGGTGACGCCGTCGAGACGGCCGATCTCGCCGCGGAGAACTTCGACCCACGGTTCGCCGATGGCGACCTCGATCTGTTTCGGGGAAAGGGAAACACGCCCGCGGACGTGCGGGCCGAACAGGACAGAATCGACCGCGCCGATCACCTGGTTCTGGTCTTCCCGATGTACTGGTGGTCCATGCCTGCCCTGCTCAAAGGGTGGATCGATCGCGTCTTCGTCAGCGGATGGGCCTACGATCTCACTGCCGACTACGGCATCGTCAAGAAGCTGGATCGACTCACCGTCCACCTGGTCTCCCTTGCCGGCGACGACGCCGACAGCTTCGAGCGCCACGGCGTGTACGACGCATTCCGCACGCAGATCGAACGCGGTATCGTCGAATACTGCGGTGCCACAGTGGGGTCGACGACTTTCCTGCACGAAACCGATACCAAGACCCCCGACGCTCTCGCTGCGGAGGTCGCCGAACTCGCGACCTCCCTGGCGGCCCGGATTGCCGACCGCGAGAAGGCCCTCACCCACTGAGCAGGGCCGCGCCCGGAGAGCACCACCGACGTGCGGCGCAGTGCACCGTCAGCTCCGAACGATTCGATCCCGTCGAGTGACTCGAGGTCGTTCGGCGGGATCGATGCGCCCGATGCCGTGCCAATCCCAATAGATTCGATGTCTCGAGATGAGGGGTCCGTCGAGCTCCACGATCTCGACGAGATCGAGTTTGTCGCCGTTCGCCGTCTGACGCGGGTGTTCCCAGACCAGACGGTGCCCGTCGAACGTGTAGATGCCCACGCGGTCCGGCGACGGCGATTCGTTCTCGTCGGATCGCCGTCGGGTGGTCTCCTGCAGAAAGCTGTCGAGTGCGATTCGTCCTTCGACTATTCCGGATCGCAGATCGAACAGCACCGGAACCAAGGGGCTTTCGAGAACCGCACCTGCGGCGTACAACTCGGACAGAGCGGGCGCGTCACGATCCCCGATGCGCTTGTGCCACTCACGAAAGACATAGGAGGCTTGCTCCACGGTTGCGGCCACGTCGAATCCTTCTGTGTTGCAGTATTGTCCGCGACGATTTTTCGCGGGTCGACCGAGGGGAAGCACGCCGTCTGGTGCCGGTGCCGGTCACGTTCGGCAGATGATCATGTTTCGCGAGCTGTCGACGAACGGCGCAGACGCCTGCGACACGAACCGACGAAGAGCCGCCACTGTGGCGACACACGTGGTTCCCACGACAATGTGCATATCTCGTCCCCGTCGTCGAGCAGTGCAGTTCGACAAGCATTGTGCACCAACAGAAGCCATTCGGCACCTTCCGGTCCGACGGTCCCGAACCGATATCCGAAACCCGCGAAACCACGGTTATCGCGACAATTCCGGTGCCCCCGGGCATGCGCGGCAGCGGATCCGCTGCGCGGCGACACGGCGTCCACCGAGACCGGCACCCGGAATCAAGCGCAACCACACCGACTGTTCACCTGTAGGTCGACAAAGATTCCGCGGCCGTGAGCCTGTGCCGCGAGCGGACTGGGTCGAACCGAGCGCTTCGCGAGCGCGGCGATCGACATCAGCACCGCGCCCGCACCGGCGTGATCGAGTCAGGCCGGCGTCAACCGAAAGATCGGGAACCGACGACCCTCCGCCGTCTCGACGTATTTCGCGAAGCCCTCGGACGCGTCCAAGAACTTCTGCCAGTTCGCGTCCCACTCGTCGTCGGGGAGTTCCGACACGGTCACCGCGATGGTTCGGACGGCACCGTCGCCGGGAACCTCGACGTCGATGGCGGGGTGTGCACGCAGGTTGTGCACCCACGCAGGATGTTTCGGTGAGCCGGCTGCCGAGCCCACGATCAGCCAGCTGTCGTCCTCCGGAATCGCCATGAGTGGGTTCAACCGGATCTCACCGCTCTTGGCTCCGATGGAGTGCAGCACGACGAGCGCATCACCGAACCCTGCCGTCGACACGTGTCCGCCGTTGCTCCGGAACTCGTCGATGATCATCTGGTTGAAGTCGGCCATAGGACGAGTATGCCGCCCACCACGTCGTTTCGGACCCGATCGAATGCCACGATTTCCATCGGCGCAAGACAAAGGTTAGCCTGTGCTCACACATACCTCGGTGTGTGCCGCCGTCGGGCAATCCCCGGCGGCTCGTTGCTGTCTGAACCCGAAGGACATTCCACGTGCTCAACGTTCGTCGCCGCGCAGGCACCCTCGCTGCCGCCGCCGCCCTGATCGGATCGCTCGTCGCCTGCGGAGCATCCGAGGAGGTCTCCGACGCCACCGCGGAGACCACCGACGGAGGGACGTCGTATCCGCTGACGATCGAGAACTGCGGCGAGTCGGTCACCTTCGACTCCGCCCCGCAGCGAGTGGTGTCACTCGACCAGAACTCCACCGAAATCCTTCTCTCGCTCGGTGTGCAGGATCGGATGGTGGGCACCGCGTCCTGGACCGATCCGGTCCGCGAGAACCTCGCCGACGCGAACGCCTCGGTTCCTCGACTGGCCGACAACGCCCCCACCTACGAGGTCGTGGTCGATACCGAACCCGACCTCGTCACCGCCTCGTTCGGACGCCACTTCGAGCAGGGCGGCGTCGCGCAGCGTTCGCGCTTCACCGAAACCGGTGCCGCCACGTATCTTTCCCCCACCGACTGCGACGCCGGCCGCAGTGTCAACGGAGGCAACACCCGAACGACGCCACTCACGATGGAGTCGCTATACCAGGAGATCACCGAACTCGCGGCGATTTTCGACGTCAACGAGCGCGGTGCCGAATTCGTCGAAGAACTGAAGACCCGCATGGCCGACGCCACCGCGCGAACCGCAAATGCCGATGTGTCCGTGGCCTTCTGGTTCGCGGACACCAAGAGCCCCTACGTCGCAGGCACACGCGGTTCGGCCAACCTCCTGGCCGATTCCGTCGGCACGACAAACGTGTTCACGGAGATCGACGACGACTGGTCCGCAGTCGGGTGGGAAACCGTGGTCGACAAAGACCCGACGGTGCTCGTCCTCGGGGATCTGGCCCGCAACCGTTTTCCCGGTGACCTGCTCGCCGACAAGATCGCATTCCTCGAGTCCGACCCCGTCACCAGCACGATGGCCGCCGTCCGCGACAAGCGCTACATCTCGCTGCACGGCGCGGAGATGAACCCGTCGATCCGGGCCGTAGACGGCGTCGAAAAGGTGTCGGCCGGACTGCGCGACCTGGGACTGTCGTCCTGACCGCGACCATCACCCCGCGGCGGACCGCCCAGCGATCGCACACCGACCTGTGGCGTTGGGGGTTGGCTCTGCTGGGCGGTGTCGTGCTGTGTGTGGTGTCTGTTCTCGTCGCCATCACGCTCGGGCCCGCGAACATCTCGCTGGTCAACGTTCGCGATGTGGTGCTCAACCATCTCGGCGTCACCGATGTGCCGGTGAAAGTGTCGAAGAACGCGATCGTCTGGGAGGAACGGCTCCCCCGAGCACTCGTCGCTGCGGCCAGTGGCGTCGGGCTCGGGATCTGCGGCGTCATCATGCAGTCGCTTCTGCGCAATCCGTTGGCGGATCCATTCGTGCTCGGGGTGTCCTCGGGTGCGTCGACGGGAGCCGTGGTGGTCGGCGTTCTCGGTGTCGGCGGTGCCGCACTCGGTCTGTCGGGCGGCGCGTTCATCGGTGCGCTCGTTGCGTTCGGGCTGGTGCTCTTCCTTGCCCGCATGTCCGGTAGCGGAAACGACCGCGTCATCCTCGCCGGTGTCGCGACCACTCAATTGTTCTCGGCGCTGACATCTTTCGTGATCTTCGCGTTCGCGGACTCCGACGAGACCCGCGGCGTGATGTTTTGGCTCCTCGGATCGTTCGAGGGAGTCCGATGGAACGACGTCGTGCTCTGTGTGACCGTGGCCGGTATCGGCGCAGTGGTCTGTTGCTACTACGCGTACGTGCTCGACGCATTCGCGTTCGGAAACTCGGTGGCGTCCTCGCTCGGCTTCGACGTCAAGAAGGTGCGCCTGGCACTGCTCGTCGGAACCGCCCTGATCACTGCGACACTCGTCAGCGTGGCCGGTGCCATCGGTTTCGTCGGCCTCATTCTTCCGCACGCGGCGCGACTGTTGGTGGGGCCCAACCACAGCCGCCTCGTGCCCACCACTGCCGTCATCGGCGCGATCTTCATGGTGTGGGTCGACGCCGTCTCCCGAGTCGCCTTCGCCCCGACCCCACTGCCGGTCGGCGTCGGAACAGCACTGGTCGGTGTCCCTGCCTTCATCGCAATCATGGCTCGCAAGAGAGGAATTCGATGACACTGCACGCGTCGAACGTCTCCTGGAAGCGCGGCGGCGCACTCGTGGTCGACGGAGTGACGCTGCACCCGGCACCCGGCCGAACGGTGGGCCTGTTGGGGCCCAACGGTTCCGGTAAGTCCTCGCTGCTCCACCTGCTGGCCGGGGCCGCGTCGCCCACCTCAGGCGTCGTCGAGTTGGACGGTGCCGAGCTCGGTTCGCTCAAACGCAAGCACATCGCTCGCGCCGTCGCGGTCGTCGGACAGCACGCGCACACGGACGTCGACGTGACGGTCGGCGATGTCGTGCGTCTGGGACGGATCCCCCATCGCGGGGCGTTCGGCGGTAGCGACCGCGACGACGACGCAGTGGACGACGCGCTCGCGCAGACCGGACTCACCGACAAAGCGGATCGGTTGTGGCGCACGCTCTCCGGTGGTGAGCAGCAGCGGGCGCACATTGCACGCGCACTCGCCCAGCAGCCTCGCGAGATGTTGCTGGACGAGCCGACCAACCACCTCGACATCCATCACCAGCTCGAATTGCTGGCCCTCGTCGCCCGTCTGCCGATCACCAGCATCGTCGCGCTGCACGACCTGAATCTGGCCGCGATGTTCTGCGACGAGGTGCTCGTGCTCCAGTACGGCAAGGTCGTCGCAGGTGGCGCACCTGCGGACGTGCTGACCGAAGAACTCATCGCCGAGGTGTATCGAGTGCGGGCGCGGGTGTCGGTGGACGACGAGAACGGACGGGTTCACATCCGCTTCGATGCGGCGGCCGGGTACGAGACCGTCGATGGGAAGCAGGACACCAGCGTGACAGCGGTTTCTCGCCTCTGATCGGCATCGGATTGCAGTCCCCCGGGGATTGGGTGCCACGATTCGTGGTACCCCTGAACCATGAGCGAATCCATCAGGCCTGAAGTGTCGACCACGAGCCTGCCCGCATTCGGGTTCGAGTCGACGTTGGCCGACGAGGTTCCCGGCGTCACCCTGCCGTGGCAGGGGGCCCACGCACCTGACCCTCGCGTGCTGATTCTCAACGACGGCCTGGCCCGGTCACTCGCGCTCGACCCTGCGTCGCTGCGCACTCCGGACGGGGCCGGCGTGCTGTCCGGATCCGTTTCTCCGACCGAGACCGCCACCGTGGCGATGGCGTACGCGGGTCATCAGTTCGGCAACTACCAGCCCTTGCTGGGGGACGGCCGAGCGCTGCTGCTCGGTGAGCTTCGCGACGATCAGGGCCGTCGGGTCGATCTGCATCTCAAGGGTTCCGGTGCCACGCCGTTCTCGCGCGGTGGTGACGGGCGTGCGGTGGTGGCAGCCATGCTGCGCGAGTACCTGATCAGCGAGGCGATGCATGCGCTGCACATCCCCACCACCCGCTCACTCGCCGTCGTCACGACCGGAGAACAGGTGGTGCGAGAGGGAGGTCCGCAGCCCGGCGCGGTACTGGCCAGGGTCGCGTCGAGCCATCTGCGGGTGGGCACCTTCGAGTTCGCTGCCCGACGAGAGGGACTCGCGCAGACCCTCGCGGACTACGCGATCGCCCGCCACTACCCCGACTTCGTCGAGCGAGCACCCGAGGATCGCTACCTCGCATTCTTCGAGGCCGTCGTCGATGCTCAGGCGTCCCTTGTCGCACAATGGATGTCGGTCGGATTCGTGCACGGCGTCATGAACACCGACAACACGACGATTTCCGGCGAGACCATCGACTACGGGCCGTGTGCCTTTCTGGACGCCTACGATCCCGCCACGGTGTACAGCTCCATCGACCACGGTGGCCGCTACGCCTACGGCAACCAACCCGCCGTTCTCGGGTGGAATCTGGCGAGATTCGGCGAAACACTACTGCCACTGGTGAATTCGACTCCCGATCTCGCGATCACCGCCCTGACCGCGGTCCTGGACACCTACGGGGATCGCTACCGACAGCACTACGGCGCCGCGATGGCCGCCAAACTCGGCCTGGACGAGGGTGCAGTCGATGGCGCTCTCGTCGACGATCTGCATCGGTTGCTCACGGATCACCGCGCCGACTGGACCCTGACTTTCCGCGCCCTCGCCGAGAACCTACGCGGAAACTCGGTGCCGTTCGACTCCCTCGTCCCACCCGACGCCTCCAGGAGTTGGCTCGAGAGTTGGAGGACTGCGGTTTCGGCTCGGGGACAGGACTTTTCATCCGTCGCCGACGGTATGGACCGCGTCAACCCAGCATACATTCCCCGGAACCACCTGGTCGACGCTGCGCTCCAGGCTGCGACGACCGGCGATCTCGGGCCCTTCGAGCGTCTTCTCGAGGTCGTCACATCGCCGTTCGACCGACACGATGACCGGGCGGATTACGCCCTGCCTGCTCCTGAGAACTTCAGTGCCGGTTTTCGGACCTACTGCGGAACCTGACTTCCTGCGCGCACCTGCCTGATCGTCACCGCGGCGGCTCCATGAATTCGATGGTCTCTCCATTCGGGCCCACTGCGTACATGACTCGGGTGCCCACCTTGGTGCCGCCGGCAATCGGTTGTGGAGTTCCCTGCGCCGTCCACCCGAACTCCGCTATGCGCGTCAGGGCCGCATCGATGTCGTCGACCTCGAAAGCAAGGTGGGCGAAACCCGGATCGTAGGGTCGAGACGACCCAGACTCTCCGCGAATATCGCGGTACTCCAGCAGCTCGATCGTCTGACCCGCAACGGTGACCACCGCCATCCGAACTGCCGCTCCGTGTGCTCCGGTGACCTCTCCCAGAAATTCCCCGCCCATCTCCGCCGTCCGTTCGAGGGTTGCTCCGAGACCGTCGATCCAGAATCGAAGGGCGTCATCGAGCGACCCGACAGAGAATCCGACATGGTCGGAGCGAAGAATTCTGAAGGACGTGGCGTCAGTCATGGAAACCAGTATCCCTCCGAGCATTTCCATCGAGCCGAACCGCGCTTACGAGTTACGCTTCTGTTCGGCCCGGATCAGGCCGCCACCGACGATCAGTCGCTGAATTTCGCTCGTGCCCTCGTACAGGCGCAGCAGTCGCACATCCCGATAGATGCGCTCGACCGGAACCTCACGCATGTACCCCGCACCACCGTGGATCTGGACGGCGAGATCGGCCACCTTGCCCACCATCTCGGTGCAGAAGAGTTTCACCGCGGACGGCGCGATACGCCGATCGGTCTCCTGCACCCACGCCCGCGCAGCCTCACGGACCATGGCCCGGCCCGCCATCACACCGACCTGCTGATCGGCGATCATGGCCTGCACCAGTTGGAAGTTCCCGATCGGCTCACCGCCCTGCGTGGACGCCGCGGCATACGAGACCGATTCGTCCAGCGCACGCTGCGCCTGACCGACGGCCAGCGCCGCAATATGTACACGCCCCCGCGCCAACGACGTCATCGCCGCCTTGTAGCCGATATCGATCATGAGTCGTTCCGCAGGCTCCACTCCCGCATCGCTGTTGCCGCCAACCAAGGCGTCGGCCTCGACGCGTACGTCGGTGAAGTTCACGTCGGCCGTGCCGGATCCCTGCTGCCCCATCTTCGCGTCCTTGACACCGACCTCGATTCCCGCAGCGTCGGCGGGAACCAGGAATACCGCAATACCGTTGCCGCTCAGCGGTTTCGGGTCCAGTTTCGCGAAGACGACGAACATGTTCGCGATCGGCGCATTGGTGATGTACCGCTTGCTGCCGTTGATGACCCACCCGGAGCCGTCGACCGTCGCGGTGGTCTTCAGGCCCGCCGGATTGGATCCGGCCCCGTCCTCGGTCAGCGCGAAGGAGGCAACGACGTCACCGGACGCCATGCCCGGCAACCATTTCGCCTTCTGTTCCTCGGTGCCGAATCCCACCAGCACCTGCCCGGCAATTCCGTTGTTGGTGCCGAACATCGATCGCAACGCCAGCGAGGTGTACCCGAGCTCCATCGCGAACTCGACATCCTGAATCAGATTCAGGCCCAGCCCACCCCACTCCTGCGGAAGCGCATAGCCGAACAATCCCATCTCGGCAGCCTGCGTGCGCAGATCCTCCGGGATGGCATCGGTGTTCATGATCTCGAGTTCGCGCGGGACGACACGCGACCGCACGAACTGCGAGACCTGCTTCAACACGTCGGCGAAGACGTCGTCGGGTACATCGGGATTCAGCGTGTCCATCGGACCACTATCTGTCAGAGCAACGTGATTCGTCCACTGCCGTGCGAGGGATCGAACGACTGGAGGGCCCGACGGTCGGGACTACTTCGGCCTCGTCGCGTGCGTACATCGGAGTCCTCGTGACTCTGTTGTCCATCAACGGCTTCCCAGTGCCGGGCCCTCGGTGCGTCCGACGGCCCTGCGGTGGCCGAGTGTGGGAATGTCCAGCGGCTTGGGATGCCGCGTTCCGAAGTGGTCGGACCAGGATCGGTGGGGCCGATGCGGGCGAACGCCCTGAAATGCCAGGTACGCACCGATCGCCGGCGGCACGACATGCCGATGGCCTCGGGACGGCTCGGGCAATCGATGTATCGCACGCAGGTCTTCGGTGAACACCGACAGCAGAATGCCGTCGGCGAAGCGCTTCGTCCGACCGGGGAACCATCGCTCCTGCCAATCGACGAACAATTGATCGACGATCTTGCGGGCACCGTCGGTGTGCTCGTACCGAGACTCGTAGTCGAAGGTCCAGCGCAAGAAGCGCTCTCGCGTCTGCGGAACATCGAGGCCCATGTACTCCCCGACCTGACGCCAGAAGTGAAAACGCGCTTCACGCTCGTTGTCGGTGAAGACGCTCAACCCGAGATGTTCGACGATGCGGTCCGGCTCGAAGGCCAGCGAACCCAATGTGTACAGCTTGTCGTCGTCGGTGATACCGAACCGCGAGTGGATCTGCTCCATGCGGTCGATGATCGATCGGCCGTATTCGCTGGAATGCCCGTGATGGAGCATCTCGCCGAAGAAAAGCAGCGTGTCGTCGTTGCGTCTGCGCACGTCGTGCATCATGTCGCCGGTACCGGTCCGGTACAGAATTCGCGCGATCGACGGAACCGCCACCTGTCGAGCGAATGCCACGGTGTACGCGGCATGGGCGAAAATGGCGTCGCCATAACGCACTTCGAGGCTCAGATGCGTGGCTTCCTCGTTGCCCACAACCGGGTCGAGTTCCTCGATCCGGCGACCGACCGCCCGCCCCGTCACCCACTTCCGAGACATCAGTGCCGCGTTCGTTGCCATGACTTACCTCCACGTTCCGTCATCGGCACCAAACAGGAACGGCACCGTTCTCAGTTCACCATGCAACTAGGAACGTCTTCGTGTCAATATGTCACCGGAGATTTGCGCCTCCGGTGGCAATTCCCCCCGTTCGCGCGCTGTGGGTCAGGACGAGGGGCGACTTTCCTGGCCCGCGGAGCTCATTCGCGGCGAAGGGCCGCACATCGTCGGCGCAGATCCTGCGTGACCGGTCAACGACGGGTTGCGGCGAACACGTCGACCGGGTGCGGCACCCGAAGTCTGCCGTCGGTGCCCGGCACCGAGACCGCGTCGAGATAGGCCCGCACGGTGCCGTACAACTCGGGAGTCAGCCGGGCCTGCACTGCGAAGTCGAGTACCTCGTCGCCGGCAGAGGCGAGGTCTACCAACGCGTCCAGAGTGGCCACGTCGTCCACTGCGATCCCGCCGTCGACGAAGGCTTTCTCGACGTCTGCACTGAACCACTGCCGGTGACCCTCCAGCGGCGGGGCGAGAACGCCCACCAGAGCGTTGAGCGCAGCCGACGGTGCAACGGCCACCCACAGCTCACCGCCGGGCCGCAGCAAGTCGAGAGCGCTTCGCAGCGTCGCCCCCACGTCGGCGACGTAGTACATCGAGTGCACGAACAACACGACGTCGAAAGTCTCGTCGACCGGGGCGTCGCCGAAGGACGCGACGTGCGCATCGACGCTGAGCTCGGCGTTCGTCAGCGCGGCCATCCTGGCGGTGAACAACTCCACACTCCCGGGCCAGGGGTCGATACCCACGTACCGCACCGGTTCGCCGGACAGCCGCTCCACCAGACCGGCGGCGAGCCGGACGTCGAGCGACCCGTCACCGCAGCCCACCGACAGCACCGAAATCGGTCCATCCCCCATCGCTGCCAGCCGGGCGGCGAGGTGCGCGGCGATCAGACCGCGCTGGTCGGACAGTCGCTCGAAAGCGGCGTGGTCTCGGGCGTAGGAGTCGGGCGCGAGACCGGGCAGAGGCCCGGAGTCACGCCGCAGGGCGCGTAACGCGTCGAGGAGCCCGGCTGCAGCGTCGCTCGACGGATACGGAGCTATGTTGGACACCACATCGAGTGAACCACGACGCACCCGGGAATGCGTTGCGGTTGGCTTCCCGAGAGGAGTGCCATGAGCAACGGAGACACGGCCGAGCGCAGTCTCGAGCACTGGAGCGAGGCCGGCCGCACGGGCATGGAGGCCTTCTACGCCCTGGCCACGGAGGACTACCACCAACTGGCACTGGCCGCCGACTGGCCCGCCCTGCTCGCCGAGCACAGCCGCGACGGCTGGTCGCTGCTCGACGTGGCCTGCGGCAGCGGCAAGTTCCCCACCGCTCTACGCCGCTACACCGATCTGTGGACGGTGCCCGAGCTGGCCTACGACCTGCTCGACCCGTCTGCCTTCTCGGTGGCCGAGGCTCGCGGAGCCCTCGGCACACCGTTCGTGCCTCGAGACGACCTGGTGATGACCCTGCAGGACCTGCCGGCGGATCGGACCGGGTACGACATCGTGTGGGCCACCCACGCGCTGTACGCCCTTCCGCCCACAGAATTGGATGCCGCAGCCGAACGATTCGTGGCTGCATTGGCCCCCGGCGGCCTCGGTTTGGTCGCGCAGGCCACGGCGAGCTCCCACTACCTGGCGTTCTACGACGCCTTCCGGGCAGGCGTGCGTGACGCGACCCCGTACACGACGGCCGAGCAGGTGCGCGACGCGCTGATCCGAGCCGGCGCGGATGTGCGCGACCAGCGCGTCACGTACACCACCGGGACATCCGATCGTGTTGTCGCCGAGGGCTTTCTGCAGCGCTGCGCCTTCGACGACTCCGTGTCGCTGGAGGAGATGGAGGCTGCACCGGTGCTGGGCGACTACCTCGCCTCCTGTCGCGACGAGTCGGGTTCCTACACCTTCTCGCACGAGGCGGCCCTGCTGTGGCTCTGAACGAACCTGCGGCTCCGACGAACGAACGGCTCCCCCAGCAGAATCGCGATGGCGGTATCGACCAGGACTGGGCAGGCGACGATCAGGACTGGTGGGATTGGTACGTCACTCTGGCTGCCAACGACCAGGTGCCCGCCGAGTTGGTCGACGGGCCGGGCCTGCCGGACGTCGACGCAGCGTCCGACGAGCAGGTCGAGCGTGAGCTTGCCGAGCCGTACGACCTCGACCCGGCCGCGGTCGGGTCCTTCGCCCGGGAGGCCTTCGTTCGGCTGCCCGCCGTGTTCTCCCCTGCCGTGGTACGACGCCTCGCCGAGCGCCTCGAGGAGCTACTGCGCGCCGAGCACGGCGAGAACGTTGCCGGTCGGTTCACCGCACTGGAGCAGATGTGGCTCCACGACGACCTGATGCGTGCCGTGGCACTCTCGCCCCGGATCGGCGGCCTGGCCGCGGCCTTGCTGGACGAACCGGCCGTGCGGCTCTACCACGACAACGCGCTGTCCAAGGAGCCCGGCTGTGGACGCACGCCCTGGCATCACGACGCGGAGCATTTCCCACTGCAGACCGTCCAGGCGGTCACTGCGTGGATGCCGATGTCGGCCATCCCCGGCCGAATGGGTCCGCTGTCGTTCGCGCGCGGAGCAGACGTGCTCGACGAGGTCGAAGACCTGGAGTTCGACAAGGTCGGCACGTCGTACGACGAGGCCGTCGCCCAGCGCTTCGTCGAGCGCAGCGTCGCGGTGGCATCGGAGCCATTCGAAGTGGGCGACGTGTCGTTCCACTCCGCGCTGTGCTTCCACACCGCCGGGCCGAATCGGACGACACAGCCGCGCCGAGCACTGGCCACCACCTATTTCGCCGACGGGGCTCGGGTCGTGGAATCGCCGACACTGATCAGTGGCACGTGGCGCGAGTTCCTCCCCGGTGTCGAGCCCGGCGGCCTCGCGGCCTCCGAACTGAACCCGGTGGTCGGCCGCCGAGACTGAACCGGACTGCTCGCCCGAGACCCCATGCGATGGGATCGGTCGACGCTGCCGTAGTGGCGCAACAGACCCTGGCACTACCGGCACCGATGCGACCGCTCCCTTCCGAATGAGGTGGGCTGCATCGCAGACGGAGGAACCGTCAAAGTTTCTCGGCGAGTACATCGAGGTAGCTTATTTCAGGCGGCGAGGCGAAGAGTTCGTCCGCCCGTTCGCCGAGAGCCTGGCCGACCGGTCCGTTGAGATGCGTTTCACGGGCGGCGTCGTCCGGGAAAGCATCGACGATGCCGAACGTCGATGGGCCGAACCGTACCGCCAACCAGGGTCGGGTGCCGGGCTCCTGTTCGACGAGCGGTTGGGCCGACCGGAGAAACTCCTCGACTGCATCTTCCTTGCCGGGCTTGGCTTCGAGTCGGACCAGCAGTGCCTTGGTGACCATGACGATTCTCCTGTTCGAAGTGGTGGACACGGCCAAGCATCACACCTCGGACCGGCAAAGGGAAGGGCCTGCAGTCCGCGCGCGATCGAATTTGGTTTTACCCCTGGTAATCTCGCAGCCGAGAGAGGAGACTCGACCGGTAGAGGGAATAAGCACGCCAGGTGCAGCGCCGGCCGAATTTCGGTCACGTCGCGAAACATGTTGATGTGCCAACATTTTGGGTTACCGGTCAGTTCAGTGTGCTGCTTCGAACTGCCCACACCGCGTATCGGCTCGAACATCACGATCTGTTGCACGGATACAGAATATCGAACGACCGACACTGGCCGACGTCGACAGTCGCGACCAGGGATTCAGGCGGTCGACCTCCGTTGTACGGTGAATAATGCTGTCTACCAGCCGCATTCGTTCTCATCCCATCATTTTTCACTGCGGGTGCGTCGGCCACCTTCTCGACCTGCATTTCCCAACAGGCGTGCCGATCTCGACTCGTACCAACCAGTACAACCACCTCACTACGAAGTCTTCGCCGATGTCGGGGTAACGGACGCCGCTGTCCACATGCTCACCGGCCGGACCGATCGAAAGGAACGAGTCATGGCGACTGCTGTGGGTATAGACCTGGGCACCACCAACTCCGTCATCGCCAGCTGGCAAGGCGGCGAGCCGGTGGTGATCTCCAATATCGAGGGAGCGCGGACGACGCCGTCGGTGGTGGCCTTCACCGAGAGCGGAGAACGGCTGGTGGGTCAGCTTGCCCGACGGCAGGCGATCTTGAATCCGAAGGGCACGATCTACTCGGCGAAACGCTTCATCGGACGCCACTACGACGAGATCTCCGATGAGGCAAGAGCGGTCAGCTTCGACATCGTGGCCGGTGACAACGGCGAGGCCCGAATCGATGTGCGGGGCAAGAAGTATGCGCCGGAGGAGATCAGTGCCCTCGTACTGCGCAAGCTCGTCGACGACGCGAGCAAGTTTCTCGGCGAGAAGGTCAAGGAAGCGGTCATCACAGTTCCTGCGTACTTCAACGACGCGCAGCGCAACGCCACCAAGGACGCCGGCCGTATCGCGGGCCTCGAAGTCCTGCGGATCATCAACGAGCCGACCGCTGCGGCGCTGGCGTACGGCATGGACAAGCAGGTCCACGAAACCGTACTGGTCTTCGACCTCGGCGGCGGCACCTTCGATGTGAGCTTGCTCGACGTCGGCGAGGGCGTCGTCGAGGTTCGGTCGACGGCCGGCGACTCTCACCTGGGCGGGGACGACTTCGATCGACGCCTGGTGGACTACCTCGCCGACGACTTCCAGCAGGTGGAGAACATCGATCTGCGCAAGGACGCACAGGCGTTGCAGCGCCTTTTCGAGGCCGCAGAGAAGGCCAAGGTCGAGTTGTCCTCGGTGACCCAGGCCCAGGTCAACCTGCCGTTCGTCACCGCCGATTCGGACGGTCCCAAGCACCTCACGACCACCGTCATGCGATCGAAGTTCGAGGATCTGACGGCGGATCTCGTGGAGCGCTGCCTCGACCCGGTGAAACAGGCAATGAGTGATGCCAAGGTCACCGCCAACGACATAGACGAAGTGATTCTGGTCGGTGGTTCGACGCGCATCCCGGCGGTGCAAGCCCTGGTTCGGCGGCTCACCGGCGGCAAGGACCCCCACATGGGCGTCAATCCGGACGAAGTCGTGGCTCTCGGCGCGGCGGTTCAAGCCGGCGTGCTCAAGGGCGAGGTCTCCGACGTGCTGCTGCTCGACGTCACCCCGCTGTCTCTCGGCGTCGAGACACAGGGCGGGGTGATGACCAAGATCATCGAGCGCAACACGACCATCCCGGCCCGCCGCAGCGAAGTGTTCTCCACCGCGGAGGACGAGCAGTCCGCCGTGGATGTCGTTGTGCTGCAGGGCGAACGCGAGCGGGCCGCCGACAACCGTTCGCTCGGACGTTTCCGTCTGGAAGACATCCGGCCCGCACCGCGCGGCGACGCCCAGGTCGAGGTCACGTTCGATATCGACGCCAACGGCATCCTCAATGTCACGGCCAGGGACAAGGACACCGGCAAGGAACAGAGCATCACGATCAGTGAGCAGAGCAATCTGGACCCGAGCGAGGTCGAACGCATGCTGGCCGAGGCCGAACGGAATCGGGGCGATGACGAGGCGCTGCGCAAAGCTGTCGACGCGCGCAACGAACTCGATTCCGTTGCGTATCAGGTGGAACGGCGACTCGCCGAACTCGGTGACAGCGCGCCACCGCACGACAGGGCACGGGCCGAGATGCTGATCGCCGATGCCAGAAAGGCAGTGAAGGACGGCGCTTCGCCTGCAGATGTACAACCACTCGCCTCCGAGCTCCAACAGCTCCTCTACGGGCTCGTGCCGGTACAGGACGGCGGTGACGGACGTCAGGTCGGTGGCGCGGACGCGGCCTCGACCGATGACGACGACGTGATCGACGCCGAATTCGATCGAAGCTGAGGCACGAGATGGAAAGGGCTGCAGATCATTCGACACCCGAACCAGCGGCCGACGTCACGGAAGGCGATCGAACCGAGACGGTACCGGATCACGCCGCCACGAGTGCCGAGGAGGCTCGACTCGACGACCGCTGGCGCAGAGCCCTTGCCGATCTGGACAACCTGCGCAAGCGGTATGCCAAGGACCTGGAGCGAGAACGGGCCGCGGAGGTGACGAAGGTGTCCGCGGCGTGGCTGCCGGTACTGGACAATCTGGAACTTGCGTTGGCACATGCGGACAGCGATTCGCAGACCGTTGTCGACGGCGTCAAGGCGATCCGCGATCAGGCGGTGCAGGTGCTGTCACGGTTCGGTTTCGAGCGTCACGACGAGGTCGGAGTTCCGTTCTCCCCGCAATTGCACGAAGTGGTCAGCGTGGTGGTCCGGCCCGACCTTCCGTCCGGGACCGTGATCGACGTCGTCCGTCCGGGTTACGGAGAGGACGGACGGCAACTGCGGCCGGCGTCGGTGGTCGTCAGCCGCCCCGAGGGGTGAGCACCGATGGCGCGTGACCACTACGAATCGCTCGGAGTCCCGCGGGGTGCGAGCACCGACGAGATCCAGCAGGCCTACCGCAAGCTGGCTCGCAAGTATCACCCCGACGTGAACAAGGACCCCGCAGCGGAAGACACGTTCAAGGAGATGAACGAGGCCTACCAGGTGTTGTCCGACCCGGACACTCGGAAACGCTACGACCGGTTCGGTGCCGACTTTCGGCGTGTCCCCGAGGATTACGACGAACGGACCCGCACCCACTCGGGTGGATACCGCGGTGGCGGGAACAGTGGCGGAGGATACGACCGCGGGAGCAGACGCGTGCACTTCGGTCCCGGTGGCGACGGTGGTGTCGATCTCGACGACCTCTTCGGGCAGATGTTCGGCGGCGGTGGCGGGTACGGGCCGATTCCCGGTGCCGATCAGGAAGCGGAACTGGCCTTGACGGTCGAGGAGGCGTACCGGGGCGGCACACGCACGCTCGGACTGGACGGACGGCAGTACGACGTCGACATTCCGGCCGGGGTCGTGGACGGCCAGCGAATTCGGTTGGCCGGACAAGGCGGACGGAGCAACGGCGGCGCGCCGCCGGGGGATCTGTACCTCGTGGTGCGGATCGAGCCACATTCCCGGTTCCGAGTACAGGGCCGAGACATTCACGTCGACCTCCCGGTATCGCCATGGGAGGCGGTCCTCGGGGCGACCGTCGCCGTTCCCACCCCGGGTGGCGAGGCGAAAGTGAAAGTGGCTCCGGGCTCGTCGACTGGAAGGAAGCTGCGACTGCGCGGCGAAGGAATGCCGAATCCACGTGGCACCAACGGCAACCTGTACGCCGAGATCAAGGTGATGGTGCCGTCGAAACCGACAGCACGCGAACGCGCACTGTTCGAGCAGTTGGCCGCAGAATCGAACTTCGATCCGAGGACAAAGACATGAGCGACCCGAACCCGGTGGTCCGGTACGTACTGGTTCGACGCACCGAATTGTCGACCGACGCCTTCGCCGAACGTACGGGGCTGCATCCGGAACTTGCACGGAAGCTCGTGGTCCTCGGTCTGCTCGACGCCGATCGCGTCGTAGGTGGCGAAATGTTCTTCGCATCAACCGAAGTGGCCCATGCAGCCCGCATTCGACGACTGCGGACCGGTCTCGGCCTGAACTACTCGGCAATCGGGCTCGTGCTCGACCTGCTGGAACGAATCGAGACACTCGAAGCATCTTCCCGCAGAAGGAGGACAACCACATGGACATCAGCAACCTGACCGAGAAGTCGCGCGAAGCACTGCAGGAGGCCCAGAGCCTTGCGACCAGAATGGGTCACACCGAGGTCGACGGAGAGCACCTACTGCTCGCCTTGGTCGGTCAGCAGGATGGCTTGGTGCCCCGATTGCTCGAGCAGGCCGGTGCCGAGGTCGATGCCCTGCAATCCGATCTGGAACGTGAACTCTCGCGAAGGCCCAAGGTCAGCGGCCCCGGTGCCGGGACCGGTCAGGTGACGATCACCCGACGCTTGTCCGTGCTCCTCGACGCCGCCGATCGAGAGGCGAAGCGGCTCAAGGATTCCTACGTGTCGGTGGAGCATCTCCTGATGGGCCTCGCCGAAGAGGGTTCGGCCACTGCGGCAGGGCGAGTACTCGCCCGTCACGGAATCACCAGGGACTCCTTCCTCACAGCGCTGACGAAGGTGCGCGGCAATCAACGCGTCACCTCGGCCAGCCCGGAAGGTGCGTACGACGCGCTGGAGAAGTACGGACGCGATCTGGTCGCCGAGGGGCGGGCGGGCAAACTCGATCCGGTGATCGGACGAGACGCCGAAATCCGCAGGGTCACGCAGATCCTGAGCCGCAAGACCAAGAACAATCCGGTTCTGATCGGCGACCCCGGCGTCGGGAAGACCGCGATCGTCGAGGGCCTTGCCCAGCGGATCGTCCGCGGCGACGTTCCGGAAGGCCTGCGCGACAGAACGATCTTCTCACTCGACATGGGTTCCCTGGTGGCCGGCGCGAAGTACCGCGGGGAATTCGAGGAGCGTCTGCAGGCGGTGCTGGCCGAGGTGAAGGCAGCCGACGGGCGGATTCTGTTGTTCGTCGACGAGTTGCATACCGTGGTCGGTGCGGGATCAGTGGGCGGTGAGGGGTCTCTCGACGCCGGCAACATGCTCAAGCCGATGCTCGCCCGAGGCGAGCTGCACATGATCGGTGCCACCACGCTCGACGAGTATCGCAAGCACATCGAATCCGATGCGGCACTGGAGCGACGGTTCCAGACCGTCCTCGTCGACGAGCCGAGCGCCGAGGATGCCATCTCGATCCTGCGCGGACTCCGCGAACGCCTCGAGGTGTTTCACGGCGTGAAGATTCAGGACGGCGCTCTCGTCGCTGCCGTCACCCTCTCGCACCGCTACATCACCGACCGCTTTCTCCCGGACAAGGCCATCGATCTGGTCGACGAGGCGTGCGCTCGGTTACGCACCGAAATCGATTCGATGCCGGCCGAACTCGACGAACTCACCCGGAAGGTGACCCGGCTCGAGATCGAAGATGCCGCGCTGTCCAAGGAGACCGACGGAGCGAGCAAGGCACGTCTCGACGAGCTGCGCAAGGAGCTGGCCGATCTGCGGGCCGAGGCCGATGCCCGGCACGCTCAGTGGGAGGCGGAGCGACAGGCGATCCGCCGGGTGCAAGAGCTACGGAGTGAGCTCGAGCGCTTGCGCCACGAGGCCGAGGAGGCGGAGCGCGCCTACGACCTCAATCGGGCCGCCGAGTTGCGCTACGGCGAGATCGTCGAGCTCGAACGCAGGCTCGAGTCGGCAGAGGAGCAGCTGGTCACCAGACAAGGCCGGAGCCCGTTGTTGCGCGAAGTGGTCACCGAGGACGAGATCGCCGAAATCGTGGCTGCGTGGACTTCGATCCCGGTCGCTCGGCTGCAGGAAGGCGAGCGACAGAAGTTGTTGCAGCTCGACGAGATTCTGCACGAGAGGGTCGTGGGTCAGGACGAGGCGGTGCAGCTGGTCGCGGACGCGGTGATCCGGGCGAGGTCCGGCATCCGTGATCCACGCCGGCCGATCGGGTCGTTCATCTTTCTGGGCCCGACGGGCGTGGGAAAGACCGAGCTCGCAAAAACATTGGCCGGCGCTCTCTTCGACAGCGAAGACAACATGGTGCGCCTGGACATGAGCGAGTACCAGGAGCGGCACACGGTGAGCCGGCTCATCGGGGCACCTCCCGGATACGTGGGGTACGACGAGGGCGGACAGCTCACCGAGGCGGTGCGCCGAAAGCCGTACTCGGTTGTGCTTTTCGACGAGATCGAGAAGGCGCACGCAGATGTGTTCAATACCCTGCTACAGGTGCTCGACGACGGCCGGATCACCGATTCACAAGGCAGGCAGGTCGATTTCAGGAACACGGTGATCATCATGACCTCCAACATCGGTTCCCAGCATCTCCTCGAAGGAGTCACACCCGACGGCGAGATCGAGCCGAACGCCCGCGAGCGGGTTCTCGCGGAACTGCGTGGGCATTTCCGTCCCGAGTTCCTCAACCGGGTCGACGACATCGTGCTGTTCACCCCACTCACCCTGCCCCAGATCGAGCACATCGTCGGGTTGCAGCTCACCGATCTTCGAAACCGGTTGTCGGAGCGCAGGATCGATCTGGACATCACCCCGGACGCGCGCAGGCTCGTCGCCGAACGCGGATTCGACCCGGTCTACGGTGCACGGCCATTGCGTCGGTACATCGCCCACGAGGTCGAGACCAAGATCGGTCGCGCGTTACTGCGAGGGGACATCGAACCAGGCGGCACCATCACCGTCACGGTGGTCGACGGAGAACTCGTCGTCGCGTATGCGGAACCCGCCGTCGCGGCGGCCTGAGAGGAGATGTCGCCATGGAATCGGACAAGGTGAAGTGCGCGCACTGCGGCAAGGTCAACAGGGTGCCTGCCGCAGCGGGCGGGACACCCCGGTGCGGGAACTGCCACGAGCCGCTGCCGTGGATCGCCGCAGCACGGGACGAGGACTTCGCGGAGATCGCCGAACACCCCTCGGTGCCCGTACTCGTCGATCTCTGGGCGACCTGGTGCGGACCGTGCCGCATGGTCAGCCCGGCGCTCGAACAGCTCGCCGGAGAACGCGCGGGCCGGATCAAGCTGGTCAAGGTCGACGTGGATGCCGCACCCCTGACGTCCGAACGATTCACCGTCAGGGCCGTGCCGACCCTGCTGGTGATGGATCGAGGTGAGGTCCTCGCTCGGCAGGCCGGTGCAGCCCCGGTACCCCAGCTACGCGCATGGCTCGATCGAGCGCTTTCGGAGAATGCAGGCAAGGAGGCGACATCATGACGTTCGTGCCAGTGGACCCGCACGTCGATGCAATCCGGTCCGTGGTGCCCAGAACTCCGCAGGGCTGCGAAGAATGCCTGCGTCTCGGCACCCCGTGGGTGCACCTGAGGCTGTGCCTGACATGCGGGCACGTCGGGTGTTGCGACTCCTCGCCGGGCAGACACGCGAGCGCGCACGCACATGTCGTCGGTCATCCGATCGTTCGGTCGATGGAACCCGGAGAAGATTGGAGGTGGTGTTATGTCGACCGAAATTTCGTCTGAGGACGCCGGACCAGCGGTCGTCGACGAGACCACGGACGAGCACGGCGCGTTCCCGCGGCTGACGGACGATCAGGTCGCAGTGCTCGAGGTCGGTGGCACACGTCGATCGGTTCGTACCGGAGAAGTGCTGATACGCGAGGGTGCGCCCAGCAATGACTTCTTCGTCGTTCTGTCCGGCAAGGTCGCCGTTCTCGACGAGGGTGACCGGGACGGTGAACGTCGAATACTTCGCGTGCACGGACCCGGCCGCTTCTTGGTTGAGCTCGGACTGCTCGAAGGTCAGGTGGCGTTCTACACCGCCGAAGCGATCGAAGACGGCGAGCTGCTCGTCACTCCCGCCGAACGGGTGCGCGAACTGGTTGCCCACGATCCAGTGCTGAGCGATCTGATCCTGCGGGCTTACCTGCTGCGTCGACACCTGCTGATCGGGCTCGGCTCGGGGTTCCGGATCATCGGGTCCTGCTATTCACCGGACACGTTGCGGCTTCGAGAATTCGCAATGCGAAATCGATTGCCTCACAAATGGATCGATCTGGAGCGGGACGAGCGGGCGGAGCAGCTGTTGCGCAGCCTGGACATCGCCCCCGAGGACGTTCCCGTCGTCATCTGGCACGGCGAGAAGGTACTGCGCAATCCGACGAACACAGAGCTCGCCCGCATCGTCGGACTTTCCGTGCCGAACGCTGCCCAGGACGTGTTCGATCTCGTCGTCGTGGGTGCAGGACCGGCCGGACTGGCCGCATCCGTATACGGAGCGTCGGACGGGTTGAACACGGTGACACTGGAGACGATCGCCGCAGGGGGACAGGCCAGCACCTCCTCCCGAATCGAGAACTATCTGGGATTCCCGGCCGGAATCTCCGGATCCGAATTGGCCGAGCGGGCTGTGATCCAGGCCGACAAGTTCGGTGCCCGCATCCTGGTCTCGGCAGAGGTGACCGGATTGACGTCCGAAGCCGGGTACCACGTGCTCCGGCTCTCTGACGGCGGCACGGTTCGCGGCCGGTCCATCGTGCTCGCCACCGGTGCGCGCTACCGCAAGTTGACCGTTCCCGGTATCGCGGAACTGGAAGGCACGAGTGTGTACTACGCCGCCACTCATCAGGAAGCCCGCATGTGCGGGACCGACCCGGTGGCCATCGTCGGCGGCGGTAACTCCGCAGGCCAGGCGACAGTGTTTCTCGCCGAACATGTTTCGGACGTCCACTTGCTCATCCGCAATGACGATCTCGGAAAGAGCATGTCCCGTTACCTGGTCGACCAGATCGAGCACCACCCGCACGTGACCGTGCACCGCCACACCGAGGTTCGCGAGGTCCGCGGCAAGAAGTACCTCGACGAAGTCGTGGTCGAGAACAACCGCACGGGCGAACAGGCCACGATCAGAGCGCACGCCCTGTTCGTGTTCATCGGAGCGACGCCTTACACGGGGTGGCTTGCCGACGCCATCGCACTCGACGAACACGGGTTCGTCGTCACCGGTACGGACGCAGCTCTCGCTCGTGGAGACGGCGCCCTACAGATCGGAGCAGCGCTGTGCGGGACGCTCGAAACGAGCCGACCCGGCCTGTTCGCCGCGGGCGACGTCCGC
This sequence comes from Rhodococcus sp. 15-725-2-2b, assembly GCF_002259075.1. Classification (NCBI taxonomy): domain Bacteria; kingdom Bacillati; phylum Actinomycetota; class Actinomycetes; order Mycobacteriales; family Nocardiaceae; genus Rhodococcus; species Rhodococcus sp. 15-725-2-2b. The sequence goes on from NZ_NPFL01000028.1 coordinate 50,228, forward strand.
AGCGGATCGGTGAAGCGAGTCGCATCCGCAGTCGGTGAAGGAGCGATGTCGGTACGCCAGGTCCACGAGTATTTCGAGCGACGGTGACGTGGGACAACCGCAACCATCGCAGCCCTGACGGATCCAGTGGACACACGTACACTGAATCGAGTGGGGAAGAGAACTCAGCGCACACAGGAGTTGGGTGAACTCGCAGAAATCGCGCTTCGCGAGCTGGCATCGGCCACGGGTGGTGTTCGCGCAGTTCACTCGGCCATTGCACGACGCACATTTGCCGCCGTGAAACTCGGCGTCGGGCCGGCCGCCGTGCCGACGCAGCTGATGCACGACGCGATCGCCGCCGGAACCTACGCGACCATCACAGCCGCCTGCACCGGCGCAGCCACAGCAGTCGGTGCACTGACCGGCAGTTCCGACGTGACCGGCGACGAGGTCACCGAGGACGATGCGCGGCCGTCACCGTCGCACACCACCCGCGGCGCTCAGACCATCGCCGTCCTGCACGGTCTCATCGGCGACGACATGGAGCGCAGTTCCCGGGTCCTCGCCTACCCGATGTCGATACGTGTCGACGGACGCCCGGTAGTTACCAAGTACCGCGCCCTGGCCACGGCGTTTCCCGACGCGGGAGCGCACCTCGTGGTGTTCCTGCACGGGCTCGTGGAGACCGAATCGGCATGGCGGCTCGGTGGGCGACCCACGTACGGGGAGCGCCTGGACTCAGAATCCGGAACGACCTCGATCTTTCTGCGCTACAACACCGGTCGTCGAATTGCCACCAACGGTGCCGACCTGTCGGACCTGTTGGAACAGCTCGTGCTGGCCTGGCCCGTCAGGGTTCACCGCATCACCCTGGTCGGTCATTCCATGGGCGGGCTGGTCTCGCGCAGCGCCGCACACCACGCTGCGGAGAGCGGCCGCCGATGGGTGGAGCTGTTGACGGACGTATTCACCCTGGGGACACCACATCTGGGTGCGCCGCTTGCGCGCGGCGTTCACGTCGCCACGGCAGCGCTGGCAATAGCGCCCGAGACCCGTCCGTTCGCGAACCTGTTGGCGCGTCGAAGCGCCGGAGTCCGCGACCTGATTCACGGATCGATCACCGAGGACGAGGGACATGCCAGCTACGCCGACGGATTCGACGTCGGAGCGGCCGCGGACATCTCGGTTCCGGAGGGGGTGCGGCATCATCACGCGTCCGCCGTCATCACAGGAAACCCGCGACACCCGATCGGAATCTTCGTGGGCGACGGCCTGGTCCGTACGGACAGCGCCGGAGGGCGGAACAAGCTGCGTGACATAGGACTTCGTCCGGACGACGGTCTGGCGATCAACAGCGCACACCACTTCACCCTCCTCAACGACGAGAGAGTGTACGAATGGATGCGACGCGCACTGGTCGGCCCATCTTCCGAATCGTCCCCCTGACTGTCGATTTCGGCCTACTCGGTCCATCGATAGTCGAGGAACTTCCCGTCGAACGTCACCACGACACGATCTCCGTCCTCGTGCGGGCGTCGTTCGATGTTCATCGTGAAGTTGATGGCACTCATGATGCCGTCGCCGAACTCCTCGGCGATCAGTTCTTTGAGCGCAGGGCCGTACACCTGCAGCGCCTCGTGGAATCGGTAGACCGTGGGGTCCGAGGAGATGCCGAGCGACCCGCGATAGGGGGCCAGGGTCAGCTCGAACAACGAACCGTCGGGCATGCCCAGTTTTTCGGCAAGGAGGTCGGCCTGGGCGAGGCTGAGGGGATGCTGTCCGTAGAGTGCCGACACCGTCCATGCCACCGGCATGTCGATGGCCTCGGCCACAGCGGCCCAACTCAATCCGGCTCGAGCTCGTGCAAGCCGAATCTCGCCGATCAATGGCTTACCTGAAAAATCGGTCAACAGCTCTCTCCTTCGTGGCCGTACTGCAGGCGCACACCGAGTGCGCCCCGAGTTCACAGTCTCAGCTCGATGATCCTGCCTCGCAACATCTGGTATCGATCACGCGAGCACGGTCCGATCGCAGATATGGTGGTTGTTTCCGCCACGGCACAACGAAAGTACTGACGACATGACCCAACTCGGTCTCGGCCTTGCCGCCCTCGGACGCCCCGAGTACCTGACGGTCGGGCACTCCGATGCCGTCGACGGGCGATTCGATCCGGCAGCCCTCGAGCAGCTGTGCCACGCAGTACTCGACGCCGCATGGGACAGCGGAATCAGACACTTCGACGTCGCGCGCTCCTACGGCTTTGCCGAGCGCTTCCTCGGCAGCTGGTTGTCGCGACACCCTTCTCGGCGAGACGAGCTGGTGATCGGCTCCAAATGGGGATACGCGTACGTCGCCGATTTCCAGCGGGGTGCCGAGGTGCACGAAGTGAAAGAGCACTCGGTTGCCCGCTTGGCCGAGCAGTGGCCGCAGACTCTGCGCGACCTCGGCGGTGCACCGGACCACTACCTGATCCACAGCGTCACCCCGGACAGTCCAGCCCTGAGCGACACTGCCCTGCTCGACGACCTACGTGCCCTAGCCGAGAGTGGTACCCGAATCGGCATCAGCACCAGCGGGCCACATCAAGCCGACGTGGTGCATGCAGCGCTGGAGATCGGGGTGTTCAGCTCGGTGCAGTCGACGTGGAACCCCCTCGAGCCGTCCGTCGGCCCGGCGTTGGCACGAGCACACGAAGCCGGCTGGTTCGTCGTCGTCAAAGAGGCCATGGCCAACGGCCGACTGGTGGCCGAAGATTCTGCACTCGCCCGCGTCGCGGACTCCGCCGGAATCGGCCGCGACGCACTGGCGCTGGCACGTGCACTCGCCCAACCCTGGGCCGATGTCGTGCTCTCCGGCGCGGCCACAGCGGCACAACTCGAGCAGAATGTCGCTGCTCTGTCGATCGACCGCGAACTGATCGCAGCGAGCGATCCGGATCTTGCAGAATCGCCAGAGATGTACTGGGACAACCGCTCTCGACTGGACTGGACGTGATCGGTTCTGGCACGAGCTGATCGTCCGCTGAATACTCGGATCCACGCCGATGTTCGCGGAGGCCGTCTCTGCGACCGACGACCTCGGATCGGCTCCTCCGTTTCGGATACCCGACTCCGATCGGCGTCGGGTTCACAAGAACGGGGAGCTGATTCGTGACGGCGGTATGGGGAGGGCGGATCGAACCGTCGAACGCTCGCAAGCGGGTGCGATCACACCCGAGCTTGTCGAGCCGGTGTCGAGCGGCATTGCGGCGTTTGGGACGATTCGGGCATGACGACGAACCGGCAGACGCCCTCCGAACATGGTGACAAGGAGCAGGATCGACCCGGACTCGATGACGTTGTCAGGGGGCGGCCGCCGGCGACGGAATTGGCGGCCAACGTCGTTCGCGGCGGTCTGATCGGTCTGGCGGAAACGGTTCCCGGGGTCTCCGGCGGCACGGTCGCCCTGGTCACCGGGATCTACACCAGGGCTATCGCGTCGGCGAAGCATCTGACGGACATCCCCAAGGCCGTGCTCACGCGGTCCGACGTGCGTGCCGAGGTCCGCCAGGTCGATTGGTGGCTGCTCGTCACGGTCGGCGTCGGCATGCTGTTGATGGTGTTCTCGGTGGCGGGGATCATGGCGGATTTCGTCACGGATCAGCCCGTCTACTCGAAGGCACTGTTCATGGGCATGATCGCGATGTCGGTGGCGATCCCGTTCATGGAGATCAGTCGTGGAGCTTTCCCCACCATCAGGTCCCGACTGTCCGCCGTGGTTCTGTTCGTCGTTCTCGCTGTCGCGGTCGTCGTTCTCACGTCGCTACCCGGGGTCGAGGCGTCGAATCCGTCGTTGATTCTGGTGTTCTTCGCCGCGACGATCGCAATATGTGCGCTCGTGCTGCCAGGTGTATCTGGCTCGTTCTTTCTGCTGGTCATCGGCCTGTATGCGCCGACGCTCACGGCCGTCGACGAGCGGAACCTGACGTACCTGGCCGTGTTCGCCCTAGGTGCTCTGGTGGGGTTGGTCAGCTTCGTTCGAGTGCTCGAACGGTTGCTGGCGAACTACCACGACCTGGCGATGGTCGCCGCTGCCGGCCTGCTGTTGGGGTCGTTGCGTGCACTGTGGCCGTGGCAGGGCGAGAACAGAGAACTGCTGGCTGTCGGCAACGAATGGCCCGCCGCCGCGGGCCTCTTCGCCGTCGGAGTTGCGGTCGTGGCTGTGGTCGCCATCGTTCAGCATCGACTGGCCGCCACGCGTACGCCCTGACCGAAACGGTCGGCGTAGCCGGCAATCCACTCCCCTCGTCGGAATTCGCACCTCCTACAGGCACCGTGAATTCCCACGAGGGGCGTATGTGCGCGCGAGCCGTCCGCACCGGCCACCACAGACAAAAACTCCGACCCCAGCAGCGGGATCGGAGCAGTGGAGCCTCCCAACGGGATCGAACCGTTGACCGCTCGCTCACAAGTATGTTGCGAGACAACCGGATACGTCCGCATGGAACCACCACAGAGGCTCTGACCTGTGTCAATCGTCCAGGCAGCACCACCCGAATCCAGGTCCGTTCGTACCGACATGTGACACGCTCGTGACACCGAAGAGCAAGGCATCAGCGACCCCACCCCGCACGCAACTACCGACTCACCCATCGTCAACGTGCCATTAGTGCGAAGGTCAAATCGTCAGGAGGAGCAATGCGCATCGGAGAGCTGGCGAGCACGACAGGCGTCCCGCCGAGAATTCTTCGCTACTACCAAGAACAGGGCCTGATCAGCCCGCGTCGACTCGACAACGGGTACCGAGAATACGACGAGTGTTTGATAGACCGGGTAAAGAAAATTCGCGAACTCATCGACACCCCGGCACCGACCTCAGGAAATGGCGAGTCGCAGACTGCCCAGAACACTTCTGTGGCGGCTTCGGACGATCCTCAGCGTCGTTTTCCGGCGTTACCAATCCTCAGGACCGACGCTCGACACGGATGCAGCCGCGCTCTCGACGTTGCTCAGCGCGCGCAGACCCAATTCGATGGTGTTGGCCGAAAAAGGAATGGTAAGGGCAACTGCAGCAACGATTTCCGAATCTGTAGCGCCATAGCGTCGGGCATTGTCGATGTGAAGCTTCGCACCGGCACCGTACAAGTGGGTGGTCGAGAGATCGGCAACCACCAACGTCAATTCGCGCCACTTCGGTGCGAGCCCGTCCTTTCGCCACAGCACCTTTCCCATCGAGCGATAGGCAGAAAACAGGCGTGGAGTGTGCGTGCTCATCATCCCGTGTACACCGGGAAATGGGGCCTCGAATGCGTCCCAATACCCTCCGCTCGTCGATTCTGGAACACCGTAGTCCTCTGGGTCGAAGGCGAGCGGTAAGCCGATAGCGAGGCTGTGCGTGGAAATCATCGAAAGAAGCTCGAGGACATCGAGTATCTCGCGTCGACTCGCTCCGAGTTGGAGTGCTCTCCGAATTCGCTCGTCGACCCCGTGCTGGTCAAGCACTGTCATCGATGCGTCGTGGGCCAGCAGCAGAAGCTCGCGAATGTGAGGATCGAGCTCAGCGGCCGAGAACGCAGCGTCCAGGTACTCGGCATAGGCCTCGGCGAATACGAGGTCCAGTTCGATCAGCAGTTCCCATTGCCGACTGACGCTCCCGTACACCCGTTCGACTTTGCCGCGGACATCGTCGGCGCTCACAGTGCAGTGACCGGGAGCGGAAGGCCGGTGTGAATGGCAGGGATCGATACGACGGTTCCGCCTTTTGCGATGGTCACGATCATCTGGTCGAGCGCTGCGCCTGCGAAGCACACGCTGGTCACGAGCACGCGGTTGCCGAACAGAATTTCATGACAGATCTCGCCTTGATCATCAACGGCCACAACGTTGTCGCCGGAGCTGCCGGCGATCCAGAGCCAACCGGCGGAATCGACTGCCATGCCGTCCGGGCGGCCTCGCTCAAGGGTAACGGCCCATCCGTCCGGCGTGCATCCTTTCTCGGTGACGTCGTAACGGCGAACGGAGTCGGTTGCCGTTTCGGCGACGTACAACTTGCCACGGGTGCTGTCGAAAGCCAGGCCATTGGGAAACATGAGTCCATCGAACTGCGTTTCGAGATCGCCGGTCTTCGGATCGTATGCGTGCAGCCGCCCGGGCTTGACCTCGCCGATTGCATGCTCGGCGGTGTCGGTGAACCACAGTCGACCATCAGGACCGATAACGCAGTCGCTGGGCGCAGACACCGTTCCCGACAGTTCGACGCTCAGAGTGCCGTTTGCCCATCGCTGCAGCGAAGGCGCGGCCGGGAGTTTCGAGCGCGAAGGCATCGCAGTTCCGCCGTTCTGGGTGATCCACAATTCACCGCTGGGGCCAAGGGCGAGTCCGTTCGGACCACCTCCGGTTTCGCACAACAGTGTGGGCCCGGATCCATCCAAGGGAACCTGATAGACGTGACCGCGATTGATGCTGGTCACCGCAATCGAGGTGTCGTCGATCTTGACCGGTCCTTCGGTGAATCCGACACCGCTTGCGAGCACAATCGCGCCATCGGGAAGTTCGAGCGACGCTGGCGCTTCCTGCATCGTCATCGGGTCCTACTTTCCTTGGGGTCGGTGCCAACCTGGTCGCGCTCGAACCGGACGGCCGTGTGGCCGTCTATGTCCACGAATGCAGCGCGGACACGCATGCCTATCGTCAGTTCCGTGTTGTCCAATCCGACGATGTTGGTGATGAGTTTGGTTCCTTCGTCGAGCTCGACCACGGCCACGTTGTACGGCAGCGGACCGAAATTCGGAAAGTACATTTTGTGAAATACACCGAAAGTCCAGATCGCTCCTCTCCCTGTCGATTCGATCCACTCGAATGAACCGAAAGCCCCGCAACTGCTACAGGCCGCCCGAGGGGGAAACTGGGTCACCCCGCACCCGAAGCAACGAGTGGTCATCAGTTCGTGCCGATCGAGAGCCTCGAAGTACGGTTTCAGCAGTTTGGATGCCGGAGTGAAAGGCACTGTTGGAGAATTCATTCTAATAATCCGATCCGTAGATTATCGAGGAAACGACCGGCGAGGGGCAGACGTACTGGATGATCGAGGTCCGTTCCAATTGACGCGCACCGCACGTCCGCCGTATTTGACGCACTGCCTCGACCGTGAGTCCCCATCCCTGCATATAACTTTCGGAGAGATGGCCGCCGCTGGTGTTGAGAGGTAGCTCGCCTCCGATACCGATTCGGCCGCCCTGGATGTAATCGCCACCTTCGCCCTGTTCGCAGAATCCAAGCCCTTCGAGCGCGAACAACACATTGGGGCTGAAGTTGTCGTACACCATCAATGCATCCACGTCGGCGCGCTTCACATCCGCCATGCGGTAGGTGCGCTCCCCGACGGCTCGGGTGGCATCACACCAATTGTCCCCGGGAGGGAAGTCGGAATTGATCAGCTGCCCTTGCTGTCCATAACCCAGGACATAAGCGGGTGGGTTCGGGTAGTCGGCGGCTTCGTCTGCGGCGCACATGATCAAGGCCACGCCGCCGTCGTTGATGAGGCAATAGTCCATGACGTGCAGGGGTTCGACGATATAGCGGGAATTGTGGTACTCGTCGAGACTGAGCGGCCTCCGCATGACGGCATTCTCGTTCAGTGAGGCATTGTGACGGAATGTCATCGCCACTGTCGCCAGCTGATCGTCGGTGGTGCCGTACAAGTATTTGTGACGCTGGTACATCATGGAGTAGAACGCGCCGGGGGATGTGAAGCCGTACGGGGCAGTCAGATCCGCAGACGTTCCGTAAGCTTCGCCGACAACGCCTCCGTAGGTGGCACCTGCCGACCGCCCGTTGTTGCCGTACACCAACGCAACACGCCTGCACAGACCGGTAGAAATCGCCATGGCTGCCATCTCGATCGACGTGCCGGACATCCTTCCCTCGGATGGGAGTTGAGCCATCCAGCTGGGCTGGATGCCGAGATTGGCGGCGACAGCCTCGTATGAACTCACGCGGTTCACTATGAGTCCATCGATGTCCTTGACCGTCAACGCTGCATCACTGAGCGCTTCGTACAGAGCCCAGCTGCCGAGGTCGTCGGCGGAGTATCCGGGTAGTTTGCCGAAGGGCGTGGTGCCGACGCCAACGATGGCGCTTGTTCCCTTCGGTCCGTTGGCTGATGTCATTTTTCTCGCATCTCTTCTCTCGTAGTCGACCGGACCGACCAAGTGATCACGGAGCTCAGTAAAAATATTATATATAATAATCCCCAGGAGCGTAACCTTTCGAAGCCTGCGGCGAAGCTTTGAGCGATGATCCCTCCTTTTGTATAGAATGCCTCCTGAGCGCGCTTTCGATGGCGCAAGCCCGAAGAATGTGTCGCCGGAGCGCCGAGGAGGCCGAGTGTGAACAGCGAGAAAGTGTCGCCCGCCGCAGCGCAGGTGGGTGGGAGGAAGCAACTCTCCGCCGAGGTCGAGGCCTTCGTGCGCGAGGAGATCATGACCGGGAAATTCGAGGCCGGCCGGTACATTCGAACGGAGACTCTGGCGGCGCACTTGGGTGTCAGTCAAACGCCGGTCAGAGAAGGGCTGCAGGCGCTGCGAGGTCAAGGTTTCCTTCGCCTCGAACCACGGAAGGGCTTCAGGGTATTGGAGCTGCGCCGGTCCGACATCGACGACATCTTCGGCGTGCAAGCGGATCTCGCCGCCGAGCTCGCCAGGCGTGCCGCGACGCGTCTGAGCTGGGAGCAGGTGAACGAACTCGCGCGGGTACACGACGAGCTCGTGGTCGCCGTCGACGCTAGCGACGGGGTCGCAGTGCAACGGCTCAACAGCGACTTCCATCGCCTCATCAACCACAGTGCCGACTCGCCGAAGATCGCCATGCTGCTCGCTGTCGCTCTGTCCTACGTCCCCAACAGGTTCTACGAGACGACCGGACTGTACCCACCGACCGACGAGCGGACCGAAATCCTCGAGGCGATGAAGACCAGGGACCCCGAGCGGGCAGCGGCCGCGATGCGCGTCCACATCGAGCGCTCGGGCGTGGTTCTCCAGAAATTTCTGGACGACAAGGGAATTCTCGGCAGCTGACTTCATGCCGTCTCGGGCGGCCCGATGGTTGTCGACTCGATATGTGACTCGAGCTTCTCAAGGCATTCGGTGCGGTCGAGCGTCGGTGAACTACACAACAGCAAGTCGTTGCCGCTCGGTCCGCCCACCACACAAGCAAGGCAGAGCTGTTGAGTCGGAACACGTTCGAGTAACGTTCCGGCCGCGGTGACGCGTTGGGCTGCATTGCCGAAGACATCGGACACCCAGATACACCCCCACCCGTCCAGGCCGATGCCGTCGGGAGCGAACCCGAGCGGAAGACGCACCCTATCGATCAAAGTCCCGTCGGGCGCAATATCGAACCTGCTCAGTTGCGAACCGAACGACTCGGCGACGAACAGCTGTCGGGTTCGATCATCGATGACGATTCCGTTCGAGAATGCGATTCCGGACGCCGCTTCTCGGTAGCTCCCGTCCAGGTCCACCACGAACACTCGACTGAGGACTGGACATTCGAAGGTGCCTGCCGATACCCGTGCGATGTCGTCGGGGCCGGAGAGATGGTCGTGGGGATCGAATCCTGTTTCGCCGACGTAGCAGCGTCCGGAAGCGTCGACCACCATATCGTTCAGCGTGGTCGGCACGGTGGCCGACAGGTCCGCGTGGATAGCCCAGCCGTCGTTCTCGCGCCGAAGGATCTGCCGTTGCTCCATCATCACCACCAGAAGTCGACCGTCCGGGAGCCAGTCGATCCCACCGGGTGATCCGGGCACCTCGATGACCGTGTGGACACCAGTTCGCACGTCCGCGACAACGATTTGTTCGAGATGCATGTCGACGAACCAGAGTCGGTCTTCGTGCCATCGTGGACACTCGGTGAAGGCGAACCCGCTCACGACGGTGGTGGATGTTGTCGGTGTGTTCACTGTGCGCTACTCCTTTTGTCGGTTGTCGCCGGTACTGCCGAGACCTGTCGGGCAGCGGGCTGCCTGCGGCGGCTCAGCAGGGCGGTGAGGAATGCACCCACGACTCCGAACGCGGCGAATACGAAGAAGCTCGTGGATGTGCTGCTGCCGCTGGCGATCAGAAATCCGATCAGTGTCGGACCGCCCAACGCGCCGATTCTGCCTGCGATCGAGATCCAGGACAATGCTGCGACGCGTGTGGAGTGCGGGTAGTCGGTGGCAACGAATCCTGGCAACAGGAGTTGTGCACCAAGGGTTCCCGCGCCAGCGATGAACACCAAGCAATACACGATCAGAATGGGCATGGGAATCGACAACGCCAGAATGCTGGCCGACGCGGCCAGAAAAACACTGATTATCACGATGCCCGGGCCGGAGATGTCGGCACGTTTTGCGAGCAGGGGTGGCATCACCGCTGCGCCGAGGTTCAGTGCGATGAGAAAGGTGAGGGCGGAACCGAGTTCGTACCCGTTGGCGCGCATCAGTTGCGGAAGCCAGGTGTTCAGTCCATAGGTCAGGATCAGACCCGCTGCACTGACCGCGCCGAACAAGGCGGTACGCAGTCGGACGGTACGGGTGAACAAGCCTGACACCACCGTCGATATGGGCTTGGTTGCGCCGGAGTCGAATTCGCGACTCACGCCGAGAGCTACGTCACCTTTCGGTAGGCGAGCAATCATCAGCGGAACGATCGTCAGCAACGGCAACCCTCCGAGTGCGAACAGGAATCGGGCACCGAGGGGTTCGAGAACGAAATAGCCGATCAGTGCGGCGATGACACCGCCGACAGGGTAGCCGGACCACGCGATCGCACTGTAGCGGTTACCTTTTCCTACAGGCGCGCACTGCACGGCCAGTGCGGCAACCAACGGTACGAACGCCCCTACTCCGAGTCCTACGAAGAATCGCATTCCGCCGAGGACCTGCGCATTCGGTGCGATGGACGATGCAAGCATCCAGATCGAAAACCACACGCAGGAGACGATGGTGAGCCTGCGTCGCCCGAGCATGTCGGACAGAGTGCCCGAGATGATGGATCCGATCAGCATCCCGATCACGGTCATGGTGCCGATCAGTCCGGCCTGTGTCGGGCCGATGTTCCATTCGTCGGATGCAATCAGCTGGGGTAGGACCGTTCCGTACACGACCAGGTCGTAACCCTCGAACGCGAGCCCTAGAAAGCAGATCGCCAGTATTGTCTGCCGTTGTCCACGATTCGTCATGCGATACCGTCCGCTTCGCCGGATTCGATCCGAACACGCCTGGAGTTTGCCCGTGCCGCGGACACCGGCGACGCGGTGAGGTCGTCGTCCAAATGCGAGGGGCGGCCCCCGAGTACCGATATGCATCCGAGGGCGATCACCGACAAAAACGCGATGTACCAGGCAACCGAGGTATTCGATCCGGTTACTCCGAGCAGATACTGCGCCACGAATGGGGCGGTTCCAGCGATAGCAGCGGCTGGAATAGCCTGAGACAGCGCAGTTCCGGTGTATCGCGACAGTGCTGGGAACTGTCCCGCATACAACGCGAACTGTGGTGCATTGACCGGTGCCATAGTGAAGCAGAGGTACACCGACATCGCGACGAACACGCCGATCGGGCCGGCCTCGAACAGCAGGAAGAATGGATACACGAAGACGATCGAGAACGTCAGGCCGAACAGGACAACAGTGCGGGCGCTGGATCTGTCGGCCAGCCAGCCCGCAAAGGGAACGGCGATCGTATAGAGCAGAGCAGCCACGATCAGGGCATTGAGAATCGAGTTTCTGTCGTAACCCAGTGAGCCCGTTGCGTATCCCACGCTGTAGGTGAAGACGGTGTAATAGACGACACCACCGGCTCCGGTGATCCCTGTGGCCAACAGTATTGGCTGCCAATATCGAACGAAGGTGGCGGAGAGGCTCAGGCGGGGCTGCTGTACCGAATCGGTGTTGGACGCGATGAACTGTGGGCTGTCGCTGATGGACCGGCGGAGCCAGAACGACAGACCGAACAGAACGGCACTGAGAAGAAACGGTATGCGCCATCCCCAGTCGAGAAATGCATCGCCGGATATGTGGGAGAAGAACGAGGTTGCAACCGATGACAGGATGAGCCCGAGAGCGCCCATGTGGACGATGCTTCCAAGAAGGTTGCGCGTGGACTTGCCCGAATGCTCGACGAGAAGCAAAGCAACACCTGCCACTTCGCCACCGAGAGCAAAACCCTGAATGAACCGCAGCGTCACCAGGATCAGTGGTGCAGCGATGCCGATGCTCTCGAAACTGGGTATCAGACCGATGGCGACGGTGGCACCGCCCATCATCAGGAGTGTGAGCATGACGGTCTTCTTTCGGCCCACACGGTCCCCGATCCGGCCGAGCACAATGCTGCCGATCGGACGCGCAACAAAGCCGACCGCGAAGGTTGCGAATGCCGCGAGCGTGCCTGTCGCGGGGCTGTAAGACGGAAAGAAGACCTGGTTGAACACGAGCGCGGCCATGGTTCCGTACAGCATGAAGTCGTAGAACTCGATCGTACTTGTTGCTAACCCGGCTACGACCAGTCGACGTCGGTCTGCTGTCGTGGCGGGCGGATTCGGTGGCTGTGATCCCATAGGAGGTCCCCTTGAGCAGGATGGTTCGTGGCAGATGATGCTCGGCTGGCCGAGGTCGAGGAGGGCAGCGGTCCGGAGGTGAATGCCGCTTCGGAGCTACGATTCTATATAGTGGTGTGTATCACTATGCTTGTCAAGCACTGCTTTGAGCGGGACTGGATGAGGTTTATGTCCAAAATGACCTCGCAACTGGTTTTATTATATAGAATCGCTGAGTATGGGAGCCAAGAAGTTTCCCGCAGATTTCCGATGGCCCGGCACGACGCCTCCCGCGCGTGATCCGTTGACCGATCTCTTCAGAAAGATGACGACTATGAACACCGGACACGTCAGCGAGGCGCTGACTCCGTACGAGCTCACGAGGTCGGCGACCCTTCCTGCAGTGCTTGACGCGTATGCGGGGGCGTACCCCGGTCGCACACTGTTGGTGACCAAGGACCGAACCATGACCGCTGCCGAATTCGCCGAGAGCGTCCGCAGCCTGGCCGCGTCGTTCCACGCTTTGGGATTGCCGAGGGGTTCGGCGGTGGGCATCTTGATGCCCAACGGCTGGAAGATGACGGCGGCGATGCTGGCCTTGAATTACGCAGGGCTCGTTGCTGCGCCACTGAACACCTGGTACAAAACCGCGGAGCTCGCGACAGCGCGTCGGAAGGCGAAGTTGACGGCGATCGTGGCGTCACCCGAGTTCTACGGCACCGACTATCGCGGGATGTTGGCCGATGCCGACCTACTCGAAGCCGATGTTTCCCACGGCTGGCTCGGAACATTCTTCTGGACGAAGGGTGAGTTGCCCGACGGGTTCGAGCAGCTCCCGCGCCTGACTCCGGAACATTCGACGCTGGTGTCACCCGGTGATGTATCGATGTACGTGTTCACCAGCGGCAGCAGTGCTGAGCCGAAAGTTGTCGTCGTCAATCATGACGGCCTGGTTGCCAATCCGTATCAGATGGGCCGCCGGTGGACGTTGACGCCCGAAGACAAGATCTGGTTCGCGGCTCCGATGTTCTTCGGGTTCGGATGTGTCAATGCACTGCCGGTGGCGCTGACACACGGAGTGCCGTTGTGTCTGGAGGAGCGGTTCGATGCCGCGGCATCGGCACAGTTCATCGAAGACCACAAATGTACCGTGTACTACGGGCTGGGGCCGATGACCAGGGCCCTCGTCGCCGCGGACGCTCACAACAAATTCGATATCTCTTCGTTGCGGACCGGGCCGGTGGGGTTCAGTGCGGAGGACAAGCGCCTTGCAGTCGAAACTCTGGGCGTCACAGGCGCTTCCAGCGTGTACGGACTCACAGAGTCGTACGGGAACTGCAACGTCACCGAGCCCGGCGATCCTCTGGATGTCGTTCTGCACACTCAGGGCACGATCAACTCCACACACAAGATTCGCTGCATCGATCCCGTGACCGACATGGAGGTGGTGCCGGGTGACTCGCAGCTACTGGGCGAGATCCAACTGTCAGGATGTGTCACGCCAGGCTACCTCGACGACGACGTCGCCAATTCTTCGTCGTTCTCGGCGGACGGGTGGTTCAGAACCGGTGATCTGGGTTGGATCGACAACGATGGTCGCCTGCACTTCGCCGGGAGACTGAAAGAAGTCCTCAAGATCAACGGGATCACCATTTCCCCCGCCGAGGTGGAGGGGTTCGTCGAGAGCCACCCATGGGTCGACGAAGCCTACGCGTTCGGCTGGACCCTGGAGTCGGACAGCGAACAAACCCTCTGCTGCGCAGTCGTTCTGAGCGGGAAAGCTGGAGACTCGGAGGGCGCAGAATCGATGTTGCGGTCTTGGTTGCGCGAACGCGTTTCGTCCTACAAGGTGCCAGGGCTCTTCGTGGTGATGGCACCCGGCGAGGTGCCGTTGACGGCGACCGGCAAGGTGAGCAAACGGTTGATCGGAGAGCGCCATGTCGACAGTCGACAGACCGCCGACCAGTCGCGCTGACATCTGCCTCCCAGCGAGAACATGCCTCCAAGAAGAAATGAAGGGAGAGATGACATGCATGCTGTCGTCATGACCGGTAACGGTGGTCCGGATGTGCTGAGTTATCGCACGGTGGCCGACCCGACTCCCACGCCCGGTCAGGTGGTCGTGCGCGTGTTGGCCTGCGGAGTCTGCGGCCATGACGTGGCCGACCGCGCCGGCTTGACGAAAGTGGGCGCGGGAGTAGTTCTCGGTCACGAAATTGCGGGAGAGGTGGTTGCAACCGGCGCCGCTGTCCGTGGTTTCACTGCCGGTGATCTCGTGGCCGGCAAGCAGCATCATACGTGCCGCACCTGTCGGGAATGCCGCTCCGGAGACGAATTGGCCTGCTCCGAAGCAAATTTCGTCTACGGCGGGTACGCCGAATACGTCGCGCTGGAACAGGACGTCCTGATGAAGGTCCCGGACGGCGTCGATATGGCTGCGGCTGCGGTCTCGGCCTGCGCGGTCGGAAGTTGTGTCCAGGCGCTCGAGGACGTCGCCCGTGTGCAGCCGGGTGAAACAGTCGTGATCACCGGCGCGGGGGGTGGACTGGGCCTGCACGCCATGCAGATCGCACGGCATCTCGGTGCCCGGGTGATTGCAGTGACCTCCTCCCCCGCCAAATCCGACCTACTCACGGCATACGGTGCCGACGACGTGGTGGTCGCGTCTGCCGGTATCGCAGAACAGGTGCTCGAACTCACCGGCGGTGCGGGTGCCGAGGTGGTTCTGGACAACGTCGGACTCGCGAACGTTTTCGACGGCTGCTTCAGGTCATTGCGCCGGCGTGGTCGGTATGTGTTCACCGGGCAACTGGAACGAGAGAAGATTTCGCTGTATCCCGCGTTTGTGTTCTTCAAGGAAGCGGTTGTCACGGGGTCCGCATCTACCACTACGGCGAGCTTCCGTCGGGCACTGGATCTGGTAGCCGCCGGGGCGGTGCGGCCTGTGACCCGAACGTTCGCACTGGCGCAGACCGACGGGGCGCACAGAGCAATCGGGAATTCCGACGTTGTCGGTCGCGCTGTTCTCGTTCCGTTCTGACCTCGGTCGTATCGAGGCGCACTTCCCACGGTAAGCGCTATCGGTGCGGGTTGCTTCGCCGGAGCAACCCGCACCGAAGCGTTATCGGTGTTCGGACCACCGTGACAGCACCGTGTCCACTGTTTCATCGGTTCGTGGCGGCTGTACCGTGCTCGGCGTTCGATCGAACCGGGGAGCGGGTGCCGGTTGCAGTACACCGTCGATCTCGAGGAAAGTACCACGAGCGACGTTGTGCGGATGTGCCGCAGCTTCTTTCATGTCGAACACTCCTGTCGCACAGGCCTGGTGCCCTTGAAAGGCTTCGGTCCATTCTTCGAGGGTTCGTTGTGCAACCGCATTGGCAAAAACGAGCTTCATTGCGGGCCAACGCGATCGATCGAATTGAGGTGAGAGCACCTCGGGGTCTATGTCCAACACTTGCACCAATTCCCGATAGAACTTGGGCTCGACCGAACCGAAGGCCATGTGGCGGTTGTCCTTGGTGGTGTACACCTCGTAGAACGGTGCCCCTGTATCGATGACGTTGGTGCCGGGTGGTTCGACCCATGAACCGCGATTCATCCACCCCATGATCGAGGTCATCAGCAGTGCCGACCCGTCCAGCATCGCGGCGTCGATCGTTTGTCCCATGCCCGATCGGTTTCGTTCGATCAGCGCGGACAGCACCCCGACGGTCAACAGCATTCCGCCGCCCCCGAAATCGGCCAATAGGTTGAGTGGTGGGAGCGGACGCTCGCCCTCGCGAGCGATGTACCGGAGAACCCCGCTGAGGGCCAAGTAGTTCACGTCATGGCCTGCAGCATCCTTCATCGGTCCTGTCTGTCCCCAGCCTGTCATGCGGGCGTAGATCAGGCCTTCGTTGCGAGCATGGCAGTCGTCCGGTCCTATACCCAGCCGTTCCATGACGCCCGGACGAAATCCTTCGAGGATCACGTCGGCGTTCGCTATGAGTTCCATCGCGCGCTCTCGATCGCCAGTGGTCTTGAGGTCGAGTTGAACAGCCGATCTACCGCGCCAGATTGGGGTTTCTTTGTCTCCCATCCACGCGATGTCCTCGGTGTCCCCCGACGGAGGTTGGGTCGGGGGATCGATTCTGACGATGTCCGCGCCCATGTCGGCCATCATCATGGCCGCGAAGGGAACCGGGCCGAGGCCCGCCAACTCCACGATCTTCACACCATCGAGCGTGCCCATCAGCGTTGTCCGTTCATCCATTTTGTCCGATTGTCGTCGAGTCGGTCATCACTGACCGACCATCGCCGAACTGGCGAAGATCGACTTGTATTCGAGGTAGTTGCTCAGCGCTTCGGGACCGAGCTCCCGTCCGATACCGCTGTCTTTCATTCCCCCGAACGGAGCACCCAGATCGAGGCTGTAGTAGTTGATTCCGATCGTTCCGGTACGTACTCGTCGGGCCACGTCGAGGCCACGGCTTTCGTCCGTGGTCCACACCGAGCCCGCAAGCCCGTAGTTGCTGTCGTTGGCGATCTTCACCGCCTCGTCGTCGCCATCGTAGGGAATGATCGCCAGCACAGGACCGAACACTTCCTCCCGAGCCAGCTCGTCGGAGTTCTGCACGTCTGCGAACACGGTCGGCTCCACGAACCAACCGCGGCCATCGCCGCGAGGTGTCCCGCCACCGGTGATCAGACGAGCGTCGCTGGCGATTCCCACGTCGATGAAGTGCCGCACGCGAGCCAATTGCGACTCACTCGCCATCGGCCCACAGGTGACAGCGGGGTCGAGGGGGTTGCCGACGGTCATTGCAGACGCGTAGCCGGCGACGGCATCGACGACCTCTTCGTAGCGGGATCGGGGAGCGAGGATTCTGGACTGCGTGGTGCATGTCTGGCTGTTGTTCATGAACGACGCACCATCCAAGCCCTGCACGAAGGTGCCGAGGTCGGCGTCATCGAGGACGATGGATGCCGACTTACCGCCGAGTTCCAGCGTCACACGGCGGATCAGCCGACCGCACTCAGCTCCGATGACTCGGCCTGCGGCAGTCGAGCCGGTGAAGGCGACCTTGTCGACTCCCGGATGCGATACCAAATAGCTTCCGACTTCTCTGCCTGCCAGCACGATGTTCAGAACGCCGGGTGGCAGCTCCGCTTCGACTGCGGCGTCGGCAAGGAGGTAGGAGTCCAGTGCTGTTTCCGGGGAAGGCTTCAGGACGACCGTGCAGCCGGCTGCCAGCGCGGGGGCAATCTTTGTCATGGCCAGGATCTGAGGATAATTCCACGGTGTGATCGCGGCGACGACGCCAACAGGTTCACGCCGGACGATCGTCGAACCGGCTGCACTCACCCGAACTTCCTCGAGCGGAAAGTCGGTGATCCAACCGGCGTACATCCGCAGAAGTCCCGCGGGCGCTGCGCCATTGAACGCCGAGGACAGTGCGATCGGCATTCCATTCTCGCGGCTGACGAGGGCGCTGATCTGATCGGCACGTGCATCGAGTGCGTCTGCAAATCGATTCATCGCAGCGGCCCGCTCTGCAGCGCTGGTTCTACACCATGGACCGTTGTCCAAGGCTGCTCGCGCCGCGCCGACGGCTGCGTCCATATCGGATTCTGTTCCGAGACTTGCCGTTCCCAAGGCATCGCCGGTAGCGGCCTCGATAGCGACGTGCGACCGGTCCGACGCCGGCGAGGCCCACTGGCCGTCGATGAAGAATGCGGTGCGATCCGTCTCGACAGTCGAGTCGAACGTTGCGGACATGGTTCCTCCTGTGTGGGATTTTCGGGAGTTGTATAGAAACTAGACAACACGCTCACCCTCTGCGGGGTTAGAGCTGGCACTTCCAGGGTTGCGAGGGCTAGATTCTATATGATTGTATCATTCTAGTAGTGATTCAAGACACAGTGCCGTCGTTGACTTCACGGACCGATTTGTCGGTACGGGTCACACGACTGGCACATGCCGTTTCCGCGTGGACGCCGCTGATGGAAGGCCGGGCCGATAAATGAACGAATTGCACGCCGACAATTGCCTGCTGGAAGGGCTCGAAATCATCGAGCTCGGAGAGGGGCTCGCAAGTTCGCTCTGCGGTCGAATACTGGTGGATCTAGGAGCGAGAGTGGTGAAGATCGAACCTCCGCAGGGAGATTGGCTTCGCCGATTCGAGCCACGTCACGAAGATGTGTCATTGGCCCACCGCCACTGCTCGATGGGCAAGGAGATCGTGACGACGCGGTCGGAAGTCGAGTACCAGAATGCTGTCACAGCGGCAACGGCCACTGCGGATGCTGTGTTCGACCATCCGCAGTCCCATCAGGATCCGACATCGCTCGCGTGGCTTCGCAGCCGTGAGGATCTGGTGCTGTGCGACATCCACGATGGCGCATTCGGGGAAACGACGAGACTGGGAGAGAACGGAATACAGGCGACAACCGGCCTGTGCGGGTACTTGGGTTCGGTGGAGGACTCCCCCCGCAGCGTACGTGCAGATGTCGCCTCGCTGGCGGTGGCGTCGTTCGCCGCCCAGGCCATCCTCGCCGCGCTGTTCGCGCGAGAGCGGACCGGAGTCAGAACCGTCGTCGACGTGTCCGCTACCCGATCGATCGCGTCGATCAAATCGTTGACGTGGGCAGCACAACATTGTCCCGACGCGTGGACCGGATTTCACTGCAACGCAGAGACGGGACCGGTGCAAGTTCCGTATCGAGCCGCTGATGGTCCGATCTCGTTCGATCTGGGCGCCGTGTCGATGCCCGCCTACGATCTGCTCGAAGGCGAGCTTGGGCTCGACATCGACATGACCGATCTGACACCGTCGGACATTGCCGGCTTCGGTGACGATGCAACTCGATACCGGGACGCGATCAACGCTGCCATAGGGACGATGAGTGCACACGACGTGGGTCTGGCGGTCCAGCGGGCAAGGGGTATCTCGGTTCCGTATACCCAGCTCTCTCACATTCCCGATGTTGCGCAAGTACAGTGCCTGAAGCCTTTTCACACAACGACCGACTCAGTGGGCGTGGCCGTCAAGACGCCGATTCGCAGCGCTTGCGCGACGGCACCGGTTGAATCCGGCAGACACACGAGTTCCGAGCCACTCGATTCGGCGGGGGCCGGGGGGCCTCTTGCCGGCGTGAAGGTCATCGATCTCGGCATTGCGGGCGTGGGCCCTTGGGGTGCCACGCTGCTCGCGTACCTGGGTGCAGATGTGGTCAAGATCGAGTCCCCGTCCGGTGACATGATTCAGCAGGTCGAACCCGACCAAAACGGGCGCCGCACCACCTACGCTGCGCTCAATCTCGGCAAACGAGTACGAGTTCTCGACCTCAAGACGGCCGACGGCCTGGCGGCACTCGAAAGCGCCATAAGGGAATCCGATGTCATCACCGAGAATTTCAGGCCAGGTGTCATGGCGAGGTTCGGTCTGACCCCGGCCGACATCGTGGCCTTGAATCCTCGGATCGTCACCTTCAGCTCTACCGGCTACGGCACCGAGGGACCATTCACCGAGCGGCGGGCAACGGACGGCCACATTCAAGCGCTCAGCGGATTCGCAGCGGCGAACGGACGCGGATCCACGCCGGAAGTGCTGCGCTACAACGGCTTTCTCGATCTATTGACGTCAACGATGAACGCGGTGGCAATGATCGCGGGATTGGTTCACAGCGCCCGCACCGGCAATGGCACCACGGTGTCCAACACCATGCTCGGTACCGCACTGTTCGCCGAGCAGGTCGCCATGGCCTCGGCGCTCGCGGGTGCCGAGGAACCGACGAATCTCAGCGAGCGAGCCGAGTACGCCCCCGCAGGGGCATACCGGACCAAGGATGGGTGGGTGGCGCTCGACGTGCGGAACGATCACGAGTGGGCCGCACTGCAATCCGTGCTGGAACCTCACGGGAACTCGGCGGCCCCCATCGAATTCGTCACCAATGCCGAACGAACGGCGAATCGGGATTTACTGCGACGATGGATCGAGGATCGCACACGTCGTCTCCCCACTCGTGCATGGACACTGATGTTCCATCGATCCGGAGTACCGGGTGCGGCGTACATCCGCGATGCGGAGAACCTCTGCCGCGCCGAGGCGGGTGACATCAGCCTGATCACCTCTACCCGAGGAGATGGGCACGATCCACTGTTCGTCGGAGCCTCACCGTGGGCCTTCGCTGCGTTCGGTTGCCCGGTGCCACCACCACCGCAGGCATATGAGACTGACGAAGACACAGTCGGTGTCCTTCGATGAGCGTCGACGTTGCTCGAGACGTAGAAGCGATCGATGCGCTGACGGCAACCCTGCCGGCCGGCCGCGTCATCGACGATGCCGACGTGATGAACGCCTACGCGCACGACGAAGCACAGTGGGCACCGTTCGTGACACCGTTGGCAGTGGTTCGCCCGCACACCGAACTCGAAGTACAGCAGGCGGTGAAAGTGTGTCTGCAGTACTCGATTTCCATCGTGCCGCGTGGGGGAGGAACGGGTTTGTCCGGTGGCGCGAACGCCACACCGGGATGCATCGTGCTGGTCCTGGACAAACTCGACGACATCAAAGAGATCAACGTCGACGAGCGACTGGCCGTAGTGGGTCCCGGAGTTATCAACAACGATCTACGTCGAGCATGTCTCGAGCAAGGTCTGTGGTACCCGCCGGACCCGGCGAGTGCCGCCTGGTCGAACATCGGCGGTAATGTCGCGACCAACGCCGGCGGGATCTGCTGCGTCAAATACGGAGTCACCCGTGACTACGTTCTCAGTCTTCGAATGGTCACAGGTACAGGTGATGTGGTCAGCGTCGGTAGACGAACAGCGAAAGGCGTTGCCGGGTACGACCTGGTGGGTTTGCTGGTGGGGTCGGAGGGGACGCTCGGCATCATCACCGAGGTGACGGTCCGGCTGTTGCCGGCTCCTCCTCCCTCTCGCACCGTTGCGGGGTACTTCGATTCACTGGTCGACGCAGGACGCGCAGTCGCTGCCATTGCGACTTCAGGGCTGACGCCGGCGGCGCTCGAACTGATCGACCGCCAATGCCTGGTCGCCGTCGACGAGTGGAAGAAGATGGGATTGTCCACCGAGACAAACGCTATCCTGTTGGGCCGCAGCGACACTCCCGGAGTCGAAGGAGACCAGGAGGCACAGGCGATACTCGAGTGCTTCGAGAAGTCCGGTGCGACCTGGGCAGCGGTGTCCACCGATCCCAACGAAGCCGAGGCGCTGTTCGAGGCGCGGCGGCTCGCGTACCCGGCGATGGAACGGTTGGGGCGTGTGATGACCGAGGATGTGTGCGTCCCGAAAATGGCGTTGCCCGACATGTTGGCGAGGATCGAAGCGATCGCACAGCGACATGACACCGTCATCGCGAACGTCGCCCATGCGGGCGACGGAAACCTTCATCCGATGCTGTTGGTTCGGCACGGTGACGAACACGGGAGGACCCGCGCCGAAGCCGCGTTCTCCGACATCATCACCGAAGCGCTCGAGCTCGGGGGTACCGTAACCGGTGAACACGGCGTCGGGCTGTTGAAGAAGGACGGTTTGGCGCAGGAGCTGCCCGGCCCAGTGATGGACATTCATCGCGCGATCAAAACCGCCATGGATCCCCTCGGACTTTTCAATCCGGGCAAAGTCTTCTGATCCGATCTCTTCGGCATCGAGCCCGCTTGCTGCTCACAGCGAGCGGGCTCGATGCCGGAAAGTACATCTCAGCCGGCGGCGAGAGCGGCCAGAGCAGGGACGGAAGTTGAGAGCGACGTGAGCAGTTCTGCGCGGGCGCTTCGGTAACGCGCGACATTGTCGGTCTTGATGCTTTCATATCCGCGCACCATGTCCGGCAACTCGGCGATCGCGACCGCAGTGGCCAACGATTCTGGGGTGAGATGACGAGCAAGCTCGAGCACGGTGTCGGTGTACTCGACAACGAGTTCACGTTCGAGCCGCCGAACGTGTGCGTAGCCGAACACATCGAGCTTGGTTCCTCTGACGCGTCGCAGTGCGACGAGCGTTCGCAGTGCCGGGCGGAAGTTGCGTCCGAGAGAGAGTTTGTTCTTCATTCCCAGGGCACGAAGAACGGGCGGGTGCAGCCTGATGGCGGCCTTGTTGCCACGCCCGAAACCGGCAGCAAGCTCGGCATCGAACTGTGGATCCAGTGCCAGGCGCGCCACCTCGTACTCGTCCTTGTACGCCATCAGCTTGTACAGGTAGCGGGCGACGGCCCGGGTCAGATCTTCCGAGCCAGACACGGCCGCGTTCTCCAGGGTGCGTACCTGCGCAATCGTTGTGCAGTAACGAGTTGCGTAGTCATGGTTCTGGAATGCCACGAGATCATCGACACGGGCCTCCAGAAGATCGACCAGTGGACCCGTTCGTTCCTGCGTGATCGAGCCGATCGCCTCGAGGGCGAAATTCGACAACGCCATCGGGATGCTCGAAGCCGCGCTGTGCGTGCGAGCATCGAGATCACGGCGCAGAGCATCCGGATCGGCAACGGCTTGCCGTCCCCGCCGAAACGCCTGCAGATTGACCGCGACCGATGCACCGTTGAGGGTGATCGCCTGTTCCACGGCCTCGGTGCTCAACGGCATCGTGCTTGCTTGAAATGCTGCACCGACAGCAATCATGTTGGAGTACTGCTCGTCGTCGAAGAGCTCGATTGCGAGTGTGCCTGGATCGAGGTAGAACGTTCGCGCACAGGCATTCTCGATTGTCGACCGAATGGTCGACTGCTCCGGAAACGACACCAACGTGTCTACGATCATCTTACCGGTGGGGATCTCGGTGGTGGAGACCACGGCCGATGTTCGCAGCCGCGACGCCACTTTGAGATTTCCCGGTTCGGTTCCGACAAGAGAATCGCACACCAGATACAGGTCGCACGATTCCGCACCGACTTTGTTGGAGCGTTCGTGCGCCGTCGCCGACATCTTGATGTCCGAGATCACCGCACCACCTTTCTGCGCCAAACCCGTCTGATCGAGGCTCCGCACATCGAGCCCGTCCAGCACGGCTGCAGTGGCCAGAATCTGGGCCACGGTGATGACGCCCGTTCCACCGACGCCCATAATGCGCATGTCGAATTCGTCGATTTTCTCTTTGCGCTCGGGTGAAGGAAGGTGGCCTGCATCGAGGTCGGCCACCGGTGCTTTCTGTTCGGCCACACCCGGAACGACGGTGACGAACGATGGGCAATCACCGTCCAAGCAGGAGAAGTCGAGATTGCAGGACGACTGGTGAATCTCGGTCTTGCGGCCGAACTCGGTGGCAATCGGTCGAACGGACAGGCAGTTGGACTTCGCGCCGCAGTCGCCGCAGCCCTCGCAGATCCGTTCGTTGATGACGACGCGTTCCGCCGGGGTGTCGATGGTCCCACGCTTACGCTTACGGCGCTTTTCAGCAGCGCATTCCTGATCGTGAATAAGTACGGACACACCGCTGACCGTCGCCAATTCGCGTTGGACCTCGGCGAGATCGTCTCGATCGCGAACACCGACGTCCTTGGGTAGCTTGAAGGATTTCACTCGGCGTCGATCTTCGGTTGTCACGACGATTTTCGACACGCCCTCGGCCTTAAGCAACTGGACCAAACGATCCAGCGGCATACCACCGGTGGGGTCCTGACCTCCGGTCATGGCGACGGTGGCGTTGAACAGAATCTTGTAGGTGACATTCACTCCGGATGCGACAGCGGCGCGAAGCGCAAGGCTTCCCGAGTGCATGAAGGTACCGTCACCGACGTTCTGAACGAAGTGATCCTCTTCCAGGAAGGGTGCCATCCCTATCCATTGGGCACCCTCGCCACCCATCTGGGTGACTCCGAGAACGTCGCCCGCCTGGCTCTCGTCCATGACCAGAACCATTGCATGACAACCGATTCCGCCACCGACAATGGTGTTTTCATTGACTTTGGTCGACGAGTTGTGTGGGCACCCCGAACAGAAGTACGGCGTCCGGTTCATGATCGGCAGCATGATCCTGCGGTTCCGTGGTCTGTCCCGCCACTTCGATACCGGCTCGATCTCGTACTGTTTGCCGAGCCTTCGGGCGAGTCCGGTGGTCACCGAGTCGACATCGAGTTCACCATTGGCAGGGAAGAGGGTGAGACCGGAGGAATCGATCTTGCCGGTGATGGCGGGCGCGTTCACGCGACCGTAGAGAATCTCTTTGACGCCCGTTTCGATGAAGGACCGCTTCTCCTCCACCACGATTATTTCGTCGAGACCGTCGGCGAACTCGCTGACCACTCGAGGATCGAGTGGGTAGATCATGCCCAATTTTAGAATGCGAATACCGAACTTGTTCAGAGCCCCATCGTCGAGACCGAGTATTGTCAGTGCATCGCGCACATCGAGGTACGTTTTGCCGCTGGCAATGATGCCGATTCGGTCCGAGGCACCTTTCACGACGACACGATTGAGGTCGTTCAGACGCGCGTACTCGACTGCTCGGGGCAATCTGGTCGAGATCTGACTCTCTTCCAGAGCCGCGAGGTTTGTGCCCATGAGCTTGGCCGATGGGACATGGGTGCTCGCACCGAGTTCGCCGAAGGTGGGGTCGAGTCGAAGCGGATGTACATCTGCAGTACTGGCACCGTCTGCCACCGCAGTGGCAACTTTCAGCGCCGACCACAGGCCGGTGAACCGAGAGAGAAACACCGAGTGCACGGCGAGGTCCAGCATGTCCTGGGAATCAGCCGCATACAGCGTAGGGATGTACAGATCCGCAAGAGCAGATTCGGACGAGCAGGGATAGGTGGACGACTTCGCTGCCGGATCGTCGCCGACGAGCGCGACCACGCCGCCTTTCGAATCGGTCCCGATCAAGTTCGCGTGGCGAATGGCATCGCTGGCGCGATCGAGCCCGGGCGCTTTCCCGTACCAATATCCGGTGACGGAGTCGACTTTCAACGTACCGGCTTGTCGTGCAAGTTGGCTTCCGGCGACGGATGTCGCCGCCAGCTCTTCGTTCACGGCCGGTCGATGCACCACTCGCGAGTCGGCGAGGAACTTCTGTCGTCGCATGATCTCGAGGTCGTATCCGGCCAGAGGTGAGCCCTCGTACCCGGAAACGAAGCTCGAGGACACCAGGCCGCGCCGACTGTCGAGTAGTGCACGGTCGCGAAGTGTGCGTACGAGAGCTTGGATTCCGGTGAGGTAGATACCTCCTTCCTGGCGAAGATAGCGATCGTCGAGGGAGAACTGGCGCATGGTGTCGGTAGGCATTGTCAAAGTTCCTGATCTTGTATGGGTCGGAGCGCGAGAGCGCTGGGCAAGTTACTTCGACCCGGGTCGAGTCGTATGTTCAGGACCGAACTGATCGACGACGCTTTCGATGATCGCGTTCGCAGATTCTCCTGCCCTGGTCGACAGGTCGTTGAAGACGCCGAAGATGGGATCCCAAGGCACTACCGTCAAATTCGCCACCTGTCCGCGTATCACGTACGGGTCGGTCCGAAGCAATCGATCGAGGGCTTCTTCGTCCTCGCTGCGAAACAGCAACGCGGCAGTGCGGGACGAATCATCGTCCGGCGGTGTCGGCCCCGACGCCAGAACAGTTCCCTCGCTGACTTGTTCGGCTATCCACTCCAGATGTGGAGCGAGATGTTGTCGCCAGCCCTCTGGGTCGGGGTGCGCGTACGTGACTATGAACAGCGTCAAGGAAATCTCCTTCTGGTCGACTCGAGAACGCAACGGTACTGTACGACATTGTATAGAATCGTACTGAGGTTTCGAGGCAGATGAGTCGCCTCCTCCGTCCAAATGACCGTCGAACCACAGCCAGACAGCGGGTCTCGATGTCTGAGCAAATTATATTTTCTGTTGAAAGGGTCACCAATGTTCACGTTGAATGCCGAGGAATCCGCCTTGGTCAAGACCGTCAAGGACTTCGTCGAGAAGCAGGTCAAGCCCACTGCGCATGACCTGGAGCACGCCAACGAGTACCCGGAAGAACTCATCGACACGATGAAGGCGATCGGTATCTTCGGTCTCGCGATCCCCGAACCGTACGGCTACGGCACAGTGTCGATGCCCTGCTACGTGCAGGTCACCGAGGAACTCGCCAGAGGGTGGATGAGCCTGGCGGGCGCAATGGGTGGACACACTGTTGTGGCCAAGCTGATCGTGCAGTTCGGGACCGAGGAACAGAAGCAGAAGTATCTGCCGCGCATGGCAACTGGGGAATTGCGAGCCACGATGGCGCTCACCGAGCCGAGCGGAGGATCGGACCTGCAGGCGATGCGTACCGTCGCCAGACCCGAGGGTGACGGCTACGTCGTCAACGGAAGCAAGACATGGATCACCAATGCCCGTCGCGCCGGCTTGATCGCCCTGTTGTGCAAGACCGATCCGTCGGCCGAACCGGCGCACCGAGGAGTTTCCATTCTGCTGGTCGAGAAGGTTCCCGGCTTGACCGTCTCCAAGGACCTTCCCAAGCTGGGCTACAAGGGCGTGGAGAGCTGCGAGGTGAACTTCACCGACTGCAGGGTGCCTGCCGACGCGCTCCTCGGCAGCGAAGAAGGCAAGGGCTTCGCCCAGATGATGAAAGGTCTCGAGGTTGGCCGGATGCAGGTAGCAGCGCGTGCAACCGGCGTGGCACGCGCAGCGTTCGAGGATGCGCTTCGATATGCGCAGGAACGCGAAAGCTTCGGAAAGCCCATCTGGCAGCATCAGTCGGTCGGAAACCTTTTGGCCGATATGGGAACCAAATTGTATGCCGCACGCAGCCTCCTCTTCGATGCCGCCGAACGTGTGGACTCCGGCGAGCGCTGCGACATGGAAGCCGGCATGGCCAAGCTGTTCGCGTCCGAAACCGCCATGGAGATTGCGCTCGGCGCCGTTCGCGTTCACGGTGGATACGGCTACTCGACCGAGTACGACGTCGAACGATACTTTCGGGACGCGCCGTTGATGATCGTCGGAGAGGGAACCAACGAGATTCAGCAGGGTGTCATCGCAAAGCAGCTCGTCAGGCGTGGCGGACTCGCGATCTGATCACGTCCTCACCCCCCCCCACGACTGCCGACGATCGGCAGAAGTGGGGGGTCACGGACGCGGTTCGTGCTCGAATACTTTCAGGGACAGACACTTCCGCCCACCTTGGGACGCCGTGACGGTAACGGAACCGGCCTCGCGTCCGTCGATCTGGAAGTCGATCCGCTGACCGCAGTATGCGGGCGCGAGGAGCCGATAGCTGCTGAAGACGACATGACTTCCACTGTCGCGACGGGCAACTTCCAATCCCATCAGAGCGATCAGCGGACCGTGAACTACAAGTTCGGGATGCCCTTCCACCTCGGTCGTGTAGGTCCGGTCGTAATGAATGCGGTGGACGTTGTAGGTGAGCGCGCTGAACATGAACAGCAACCGCTCGTCGGGCAACAAACCTATCGACGCCTCCGGCGCAGGAACGCTGCGCGGGACAGTGGCAGTGCCTGCTTCGACGCCGGCAGGCAACCGGTACACGATGTCGCGTTCGTCGGTCACGCACAGCTGTCCGTCGACAAACAGCTGATGCCGTTCCGTCACCAGAAGCATCCAGCCGGAGCGCCCCTCGCGGATCTTCATCGAGTCGATCTCGCTGACGCGACGAACGCTGTCGCCGATCCTGATCGAACCTGTCACGGCGATGCGCCCGCCGCCGAACATCCTGCGGCGATTGGCGATATCGGGAACCAACATGTCCTGAGCAGGGTGGCCGTCGGGACCGAGTTCCGCGGCAGTGAGTGCCGGTCGCAAATAGACCTCGTGCCACAACGGCGGGAGGACGTCGCCCTCTCCTACCGAAGGAGACCCCAGGAGTGCCGCCAGTGCCACCGCCGGCCAGGGACCGAGGACGCCATCGATCACGACTGGTTTCGGCTCCCAGGAACCGACCACTTTCCGAAAAACCGACGGGGCTTCACTCGTCGTCATGTTCACAATCCCTCGTTGGTTAGGCACCTACCACTGATAAAAATATAGTATATAGAATAGGATCAACCGTGACCGCCGACTGAGGAACCGACCCCACGCATGAACGACTCGACAATCAGTGACGCACGCACCCTCCTGTTCGTACCCGGCGACAAACCGGAGCGTTTCGACAAGGCCGTCCACTCGGGTGCGGATCTGACCGTTCTCGACCTCGAAGATGCAGTGGGATCCACCGACAAAGCGTCGGCCAGAGTCAACACCGTCCGCTACTCGTCCGGTGGGATCCACGTGGCTATTCGAATCAACGACGCGTCGACTCCGCACTTTCGCGACGACATGGACGCTGTCATGGCGCTCGAGTGCACCGTTGTTTTGGCCAAGTCGACCGCCGAGTCGGTGACCACCCTGACGAAAGCGCTTCCGACACACCGGGTCATTGCCCTGATCGAGACCGCCCGAGGCGTCCTGGACGCGGGTGCCATCGCCGAGACAGCCGGCGTCGCTCGACTCGCACTCGGTGCTATCGACCTCGCTGCCGAACTCGGCGTCGATCCGAACCGATCACCGCTGATCGACCGAGCGCGAAGCGACCTCGCATACGCCTCCGCCGCCGCGGGACTCCCAGGCCCGATCGACGGTGTCACACCCTCCATCGGCGACGATGCAGCCCTCGATCATGACATCGCGCGCGCGCAGGAATTCGGATTCACGGGCAAGCTGTGCATCCACCCACGCCAAATCGAGGCGACCCATTCCGCTATGGCTCCGACCGATGCCGAGGTGGCATGGGCACGTCGAATACTCGGCGAAGCGGCCGACCCGAGCAACGGATCGGTGTTCACCGTGGATGGATGCATGGTCGACAAACCGGTGATGGACCGCGCACGAGCGATCGCCGCACGAGCAGGAAGAACACGATGACCAAAACATCGCCATGACCTGTGAGATCCAGCAGACGACTGCGCTGGCATCACTCTCAGTCGGCGGCGACCGTGATTGTACGCGTTGATGTTTCGGACTCTCACATCGGATTCATCCG
Source organism: Rhodococcus sp. 15-725-2-2b (assembly GCF_002259075.1). Classification (NCBI taxonomy): domain Bacteria; kingdom Bacillati; phylum Actinomycetota; class Actinomycetes; order Mycobacteriales; family Nocardiaceae; genus Rhodococcus; species Rhodococcus sp. 15-725-2-2b. The sequence continues at coordinate 79,714 of NZ_NPFL01000028.1, forward strand.
CCAGGGCCGTAGCCGTAAACCGCATGTGCGACCAGTTTGTCACCATCGTGAGCGACGTCGTGGGCGTCTCCGACGCCCCAGCGCTGCGCAGCCATCCTCCTGACCGGCGCACACGGAGTGCCTCGTCCGCTACCTGCCTCCTGCAATATCCCGGCTTACTTTCCTCGCTCGAGACGTTCAGACAGCACTGAGGCCCACCCAATCCGTCCGAGGTTCCCCGGATGGTGGACTCCGAGATAGCGAAACCGAGGGTTCCGTTGGAAGGATGCCTCATGTCCCGCACACGCAGGTCGTTCACGACCGAGTGCACGGTCGAGTCCGCCCGTAGAGTGATCGATTCCGGCCACACCATCGCCGAGGTCGCCCGTGAACTGGGCACTAACGAAGCTTCACTCTCAGCCCGGCCATCACCCGCCCAGTCCGAGCGCATCCACCTGCGTCCACACGAATGCTCACCGATGAGTTAGCAACGAGTTGTGACAGCTTGTGACATCGAGCAACATATCCTGCCCACGACCCGGCAAATCCCCAGGTCACAAGCGACACATAAACCCAGGTGGACGAACCGAGCTCGCACAAGAAACGAGCGGCCACAACAGGCCAAAAAGAGACGGCCCCAACCGTTTTCGCTGGTCAGAGCCGTCCGAAAGAGCCTCCTAACGGGATTGAACCGTTGACCGCTCGCTTACAAGGCGAGTGCTCTACCGCTGAGCTAAGGAGGCAGTGAAGCGAGGCAATCATATCCGTTCATCGGACGCTCAGTGTCAACAGGTACCTTGTCGGTGGATCACCCCAGCAACGTGTAAAGACGGTCATGACTTTCCTGCAAGACCTGACGGCTTCGCTGAGCCGTCTCACCGGTGAGCGTCGGGCCACCATCGATACACCGACCGCAGCACCGTCGCCCCTTCGTCCGATCGATCTGACCGACGATGCGTCGGTTGCGGAGGTCCTCGATCTCGCGGTTCGCGTCGGCGAAGTTCTGTTGGCCTCGGGCACGGCAGCGATGGATACGGCGACTCAGGTGCAGTTCATCGCCGCGACGTACGGCCTCGCTCGGTGCGATGTGGACGTCACGTACAACTCGATCACCCTCAGTGCGCACCGCGGCCCGACGCGTCCCCCGGCGTCGACGATGCGCATCGTGCATTACCGGTCGATGGATTTCACGCGGCTGGCCGAGGTCGACCGTCTCATCCGCGCCGTGCGCGTGAAGATGGTGCCGCCTAGTGCGGCGCTCGAGCGGCTCGACGAGATCACCAAGGCTCCGCACCCGTACAACCGGTGGATTGCGACTCTGGCGTGGTCTGGGATGGCCGCGGCCATCAGTGTGCTGCTCGGCGGTGGCGCGCTGGTTGCTGTGGTCAGCTTCCTGACGACGATGGTGATCGACCGCATCGGACGCGTACTCAACCGCGCGGGCCTGCCGTTCTTCTTCCAGCAGGTCGTCGGAGGCTTCGTGGCTGCGACACCGGCGATCACCCTCTACAACTTCCAGGACCAACTGAACATCGACATCTCGCCGTCGCAGATCATCGCGGCCGGTGTGATCGTGCTGCTCTCGGGTCTCTCGCTCGTCGGCTCGGTGCAGGACGCGATCACCGGCGCCCCGATCACCGCGGTGTCCAGATTCTTCGAGGTACTGATGATGACCGGCGGCATCATCGCCGGCGTCGCGACATCTCTGCGGTTGGCTGCGCTGATCGGCAGCGATCTACCGCAGATCAGCAATCTGGCCCCACCGGACATCCTGCAGGTCCCCACCAAGGTGATCGCCGGCGCGGCAGCGTCACTGTTCTATGCATTGGCCTGCTACGCAGAACGTCGTGCGCTGACGGCTGCATTCATGGGCGGCTTCGCGGGCTCGCTGGTGTATCTGCTCTCGCAGACTCTCAATGTGGGACCGATCATCGCCTCGGCCATCGCCGCTACCGTCGTCGGATTCGCAGGTGGTCTGTTGGCACGTCGTGCGCTGATTCCGCCGCTGATCGTCGCCGTCGCGGGCATCACTCCACTGCTCCCCGGCCTGGCGTTGTATCGCGGTCTGTACGCGATCCTCAACGACCAGCTACTGCTCGGCATCAGCTCGTTGTTCGCAGCGTTCGGCGTCGGCTGCGGTTTGGCCGCGGGTGTGACACTCGGTGAGTGGGGTGCCCGAACCCTGCGTCGACCACGCATTCTCGCGCGCACCGAGGAACTACTGCGCCCGACGCTTCGCCGCACAGAAGAACCGCGCCGACCGACAGTTCGTCGGCGGCGCGGTACGAGTCCTTCGTAGAAGGCGGAACTCAGGCCTCGGTGCTAGGGGTTCCCTCAGCGGATGCGCGTGCAGCAGCGTCGGCCTCCATGGCCTCACGCAGGCTGCGCGGACGCATGTCGGTCCAGTTCTTCTCGACGTACTCCAGGCACGCGGCGCGGGTGTCTTCACCGAAGACGACACGCCATCCCTGAGGGACCTCGGAGAACGTCGGCCACAGCGAATGCTGGTCTTCGTCGTTGACCAGCACGAAGAAGCGTCCGTCTTCGTCATCGAACGGGTTGGTACTCATCTCGCCTCACTCGTCGCGAACGTTTGGTTGGTAAGTCTGCACCGTGAGGTGCCACACGACCCTAGCAACGCAGGTCGGGCCGTGGTGCCGTCAGGCCTTCAAGAAGCCGAGCAGTTCGGCGTTGACGGCCTCGGGACGCTCGAGATATCCGTAGTGCCCGGCGTCCGCGATCTCCACGTACCGGGCACCGGGGATGGCGTCGGCCAACTCCTTGCCCAAGTAGGGCGGGATCATCCGATCGTCGGCGAATCCGACCGACAGACACGGCACTGCCACCCCGCGATAGGCGGCAGTTCGATCGAAATCGTCGTCCATTCCCAGCTGAGCGCGCACTCCGGCGGACGGTGAGGAGGCAGAGAACTCGAACAGGTCCAGCCAGTCACGCGCCCCGCGAGAATCGCGCAACGTCGCAGGCGACAGGTTCATCACCGCGGTCACCGCGGCCGAGTAGGTGCCGGGAAGCTCCACGCGCTTGTCGTAGAGGGCTCGTTCACCCTGTGCAAGTGTTTTCTGGAACTCGTCGACCCGCGCGTGGCCGGCGAGGAACACCGCTTTGCGAACCAGGTCGGGCCTGCTCAGCGCGAGCTCCTGCGCGACGCGTGACCCCATCGACGTTCCGACGACGTAGGCCTTCTCGTCACCATTGCGGACGAGCTCGATCAGACCGGCGGTGTCGGCGACCATGTCCTTCATGGTGATGCCGTGTGTGCTCTCCGACGAGGGAGCGATGCCGCGATTGTCGAACGTGCACACCCGGTAACCCGCTGCTGTGAGCGCCGGCACCTGATGCAGCTCCCACACACGACCGGGGCTGCCGGTGCCCATGACGAGAACGACCAGGTCTCCACTGCCTTTGACCTGGTAATTGATGTCGATGCCGTTGATCTTGGCGATTGGCATACGTCTCCTTACTGCTGATTCGTCCGTCGGGGATCGTATCGTCCGATACCGACGTGGGGTTACTCGAACAGCCAGTGGGTACCTGGTGTTACATGACTGACGAGAACGTAGCGGGCGAAGCACGCAAGGGACTGCTCGACGGAATCAAGGGCAAGGCCAAAGAGGTCGCGGGTGCGGTGACCGGCAACGACTCGTTGACAGCCGAGGGCCAGTTGCAGGCCGCGCAGGCCCGCGAGCGCAAGGAGGCCAATGCCACGGAGCGGGTCGCCGAGGCGCAGGCCACCGAGGCCGCCGAGGAGCTGGCCGATGTGCGCACTGCAGCGGAGCGCCGTCGGGAAGCCGCAGAAGAGAACGCCGCGGTCACCGAAGCCAACGCCGATCGGGTTCGCCAGACTCAGCTCGCCGCCGCCGAACAGGAGAAGCGTGAGGCAGTGGCGCAGGAGCGCGCTGCAGCCGAGGTCGACGCGACCGCCGAACAGATCGAAGCCGACGAGGACCGTCGCATCGAGCAGGCCGCAGCCGATTCCGACGAGATGGTGGCCGCACAGAAGCACCAGGAAGCACTTCGTCAGGCCGAAGCCGATCGCAAGAAGGCCGAAGAGCTCCGCAACCAGGCCTGAACCACTACCTCATACCAGGAGTTTCGCTTCATGAGCGTTTTAGCCATACCACTGACCATCCTCCGCATCCAGTACAAGATCGCCCGAATTCCGTTGCAGCTCATCGAAACCAACGTCGTCGAGAAGATGAATGCAGAAGCACCCGCGCGCCTGGTGTACGAGCACACGCTCGGATCGCTGGACCGCGCCGTCGGAAACCTGTTGGGAGACAAGAGCCTCGCCGACCGCGGCGAGACCCTCGTCGACAGCACCGAGAACCGCGCCGAGGCAGCCCGTCTCGACGCCGAGGCTCGGGCCAAGAAGGCCGCGGCCGACGACGAACTGAAGGTCGCTCGCGAGACGGCCGAGAAGGATCGCCGCGCAGCCGACGCCGCCGCTCAGGAAGCCGCACGTGACGCCCGCCAGGAGGCCGAGCAGCGCAAGCGCGAGGCCGCTCAGGACGCCGAGCGCAAGGCCGCTGCGGACAAGAAGAAGGCCGACGAGCAGGCCGCTGCCACCGCGAAGGCAGCCGAGGATCGCAAGAAGGCTCAGCAGGCCCAGGTCGACAAGCAGGAGAAGCTGGCCGCTGCGCCGTCCGAGGCCGAATTGGCCGAGGCCGCCGAGCGTTCCGACGAAGCCGCCGCCAAGAAGGACGAGGCGGAGCGCATCGAGAAGCTGTTCATCGCGGAGAAGAACAAGGACTGACTTCGGTCTTGTCGGCGAATGACGTCGGCCGGTCCTATCTCCGACAGGACCTCACACCCTTTTTGCCGACTGCGCGGCCCCTACTCGCATAGAGTAGGGGCGCGCAGTCGTCGATCGGGGCGCGCGGTCCCACCATCAGTTGATCAATCGAGGACGCGAGCGAGAAACGCGGCGATGTTGTCTTCGACTGCTGCGGTTCGCGTCGGGACGTCGAAGTCCTCTTTGAACTGACGGCCCAGCGCCGGGGTCTTCTTCTTGCGTGCGTAGAGCGAGCAGGCGAGGTCCGAGCAGATGTAGGTGCCCACCGTGTTGCCGCGCCTGCCGGATTCGCCTGCTTTCGCGGCAGCCATCAGAGACACTCCGCCGTTGGCGTGCGTGGTGAGGCAGATGCTGCACATCTGCGCTGTGCGCGGACCACCGACTTTGTAGCGCAACGAGATTCCGCGCAGGCGATCCTCCGAAGGAACGACGATGTAGCTCCTCCCGGCGAGCTTGGGATCGACCCAACCGAAGAAGTCGAGATCGTCCCACGGCACAGCGTCGAACATGTCGGGAAGGGAGAGCCGACCGGCGTCGCCCTTGGACGAGTTGACGAACGACGACCTGATGTCGCGTTCGGAGATCGGTTCCATGTCACTGCCTCCAGTGCTGTAAGAGTGTGTCGATTCCGTCGAGGATGCGGACCCAGGACTGCTGCGAGTCGGGGGCACTGTGAGCGAACGAGCCGGCCGCATCGAGGCTCGCGTAGCCGTGAAAGACACTGCCGAGCAATCGAACTGCGTGGACCTGATCCTCTTCGCCGAGGTCGTACCCGCGGAGAATCGCCTTCATCATCGCCGAGTGACGCACGCCCGCACTCGCGAGAGCGGTCTCGTGATCGAGTGGAAACTGCGTCGCTGCATAGCGACCTGGATGTTCGCGCGAATAGTCGAGATACGCGTCGGCGACGGCAACCAGAGCGTCCTTGCCCGCTCGGCCTGCCAGGGCATCGGACACCCGATCGGCCAGTTCCTCCAACGCCAGCAGCGCGATCCCGACGTTCAACTCGTGCGAGTTCTTCAGATGCGAGTACAGGCTCGCAACCTTCACGTCGAAGCGTCTGGCTATCTCGCTGGCAGTCACGCGATCGAAGCCGACCTCATCGGCCAGATCCGCTCCTGCTGCCACGATGCGCTGCGCGGTCAATCCTGCGCGTGCCATGCCGGCCTCCTCGTCGATTCGAGGACACCGTAACCAAAACTAATAGCTTTAGGCAAATCCCTATATCGATCAGCGGCCCTGCCACGCCTCCCACAACTGTGCGTATCGTCCACCGGCCGCGACCAGCTCCTCGTGCGGACCCTGCTCCAGAATCCGGCCGTGCTCCAACACCACCACGCGGTCGGCCGCAGCGGCCTGCGTCAGGCGATGCGCGACGATCAATGTGCTGCGTCCCTTCGTGGCCGCCTCGGCGGCGGCCTCGAGATCGCGAGCACCGGAACTGCCGGCTTCCGCGGTGGCCTCGTCCAGCACCGCGACGGCGGGATCGGCGAGAACCAAACGTGCCAAGGCCAATTGCTGCGATTGTGCCGCGGTCAACTGGTGCCCGCCCTCCCCGACGGCGGTGTCGAGTCCGTTCTCGAGCGCCTCGACCCACCCCCACGCTCCGACGGTGCGCAGCGCGGCTTCGACGTCGTCGCGACCGGCAGCCGGTGCGGCGAGCCGCACGTCGTCGATCAATCGGCCGGCGAACACGTGGACCTCCTGGCTGACGATCGCCACATGTCGTCGTAACCCGTCGCTGCCCAGCGCATCCAGTGATGCTCCGCCGACACGAACCGTCCCCGCCGTCGACGCCATGGAACCGGCCGCGATCGCCGCGATCGTGGATTTGCCTGCACCGGTGGATCCGACGAGTGCGACGGTCTCGCCGTCACCGACCCTCAGGTTCACCCCGTGCAGCACCTCGTGCCCGGACTCGTACTCGTGCCGCAGATCGGTGACGTCCAATGTGGCGTCGGCGGGCACGGAACCGTCGCCGACGGGTCGCTCGTCGGGGATGTCGATGACTCCGACCAGACGCGCCAACGACGCACCGGCGGACTGGATGTCGTCGAACGTGAACAGCAGGGTGCCGATCGGATTGAACAGGCGATGGAACAGCAGTGCCGCGGCCGTCGTCTCGCCTACGGTGACGTAATCGCCTCGTACGAGCAGGAATCCGGCCAGCAGGATCACCGACAGTCCGACGCACTCGGCGCGGTTGCTCCGAGATCCGAAGCGGGTGAACAGGCGGAACACGTCGACGCCGATGTCTCGGGCCTTCGCCGACGCTCTGTCGATCTCGCTCAGGTGCGCCGACTCGAGTCCGTACGCACGAACGGTTTTCGCGCCCTGCATGCTGCTGACGAACGACTGTGCTCGCTCCCCCATCGCGACGCGTTCGGCCGCGTACTTCGGCGCCGAGCGCGGCAGATACCACCGCAGCGCGAGGACGTACATCGGCAGCGCGACGAGCCCCGCCAGGCCGAGCCGCCAATCGATGCCGAGCATCGTGATCATGCTCAGACACACGAGCAGGATCGCACCGACCAGCTGTGGGATCACCTCACCGATCGACTTGGCCATCACAGCGACGTCGTCGCCCACCCGGGAGAGCAAGTCGCCCTTGCCCACTCGCTCCAACGTGGCGACGGGCAGATGCAGCGCGCGGCGCACGACGGCCTCGCGCAGCGACGCCAGAATACTCTCACCGAGAGTGCTGATGAGATAGCCGCTGAAACCGGTGACGATGCCGCCGATCACCGCGGCCACCGAGATCACGACGACGACACCGATGATCGTCGACGTGTCGGCGCCGTCGCGGACACGGTCGACCAGAACACCCAGCACGTAGACGGGTACCAGCGACATGGCCGCGGCAACCGCGCCGAGCAGCAGCGTCACCGCGGTGCGAACTTTCCGCAGACGCAGCTGTTCGAGCAGCCACCGACCTGAGCGAGCACCGGTGGCGATGGGAAGAAGTTCGGGGGTGGTCATCGCAGCACCGCGTCCTTGTACTGCGCGTCCGAGGACGCGAGATGGTGGTGCGTGCCCTCGGCGACGACGCGACCGTCGTCGACGACGAGAACGCGATGGGTCACCGACAGCAACGCGGGGCTCGTGGTGATGAGGATCGTTGTCTGCGAGCCTCGTTCGGTATGTCGAAGTTCGGCGATGCCGCGGGCGATGGCGTGCTCGGTGACGGCGTCGACGGCCGTGGTGGGGTCGTGCAGCACCAGGACCGGGGCGTCGACCGACAGTGCGCGCGCCAACGCCACTCGCTGGCGTTGGCCACCGGACAGGCTGGCTCCGCGGTCGGTGACGGCGTGATCGAGACCGGCCTCGTGCAATTCGACGACGTCGGTGGCCGCGGAGGCGTGCAGCACGACGTCGAGTTCGGCGTCGGGCCGCTCCCGGCCTGCGGTGACGTTGCTGCGGACGGTTCCCGCGAACAGGTCGGTGATGTGGGGTTCGACGAGCACGGTCTCTCGGGCGCGTCGAAGATCGATCTCTCCCGCCGAAATACCGCCGATACGAACCGATCCGGTGTAGTCGGCGTCGGAGATCTGACCGGACAGCAGCGTAGCGAGCGCTTCCCCGTCCTGCGGCCGGTATGTGACCACGCCGAGCATCTCGCCCGGTTCTGTGTGGAACGTGAGACCGTCGAGCGATCGGAACCGAACGTCGTCGACGGCAAGATCTGTGTCTACCGGAACCGTTGACTCGGACTGCGGTAGAACGTGTTCCGCACCGAGTACGAGGGCGAGCCGATCGGCGGATCCGCGCACCATCGCCACCACGCCGGGGATCTTCGACAATCCGGTGAGAGGTTCGATGACGAACTGCGCGAGGCCGATGACGGTGATCAACTCGCCGACCGAGATCCGGCCCTGCAGCGCGAACCACCCGGCGGTACCGGCGATCCCGACGGCCAGCAACGCGTTGACCGTTGCCGACAGGCCCTGATAGACGTTGTTCGCGCGAGCGAGCTTCAGAGTCGCGGCCAACGCTGTTCGACTCGATGTCACGAATCGCTGCGTCGCGGCATCCTCGGCACCGATTCCGCGAAGCGGCCGGACACCGCTGACCAGATCGGTTGCCATACCCGACACCCCGGCCACCTCGGCCTGCTGCGCAGTGGCAGCACGGGTGAGCAACGGAGCGAGTCGTTGCAGCGCGATGAGGATGACCGGTGTCCCGATGACGACGGCGAGACCGAGCGGAACGTCGATCACGATCAGCGCGACGGCGGACGCGACGACCGCCACCGCGGACGCGAAGACCCGTGCGATCAGATCGAGAATCCAGGACTCCTTCTCGGCGTCGGACGTCGAGACCGTCAGCAACTCGCCCGCCGACAACTCGGTACGCACACCCCGCGGATCGAGGACGCGACCGGCGACCTCCACGCGCACCAGGTGCGCCTCCCGCTCGATGGCGACCACGATGATGCGGGCACCGATCCGCCACGCGTACGACAGGGTGACGAACAAGGCCGCCAGACCGACCAACGAGAGCACCATCGCGGTCACATCACCGGTGTCGATGGCCCGCGAGACGATCAGTCCGATCGCCACCGGGACCATCGTTTCGCACAGTTGATGTACCCCGAACAGCAGCGACGAGACGATCAGGCGGGTGCGATGCCGTCGAACGGTGCGACGCAGAATTGCGGAGCCGGTGGCCGGAGAGGGCACCTCCACCACTGTCCGAGCACGGCGGAGCGGCACAGAAACGGTCATTTGCTGCAGCCTAGGGCATCGGGAACTGGCGATGGGGTGCCACATTTACATAGAGTCGGGACCAACGAACACCATGTAAGCCCAGCAGAGAGTACGGAGAACACCATGCCTGCCAAGACCTCCACCGACAACGACATCGCCGACGAAGACATCGTCCCACTCGAATACGAGACGGCCAGCCAGGCTCAGCGCGTCGTCGCGGCCTACGCGACCGATGCCGACGAGTGCCGCATGTTGCTGTCGATGTTGGGTATAGATCCCGTAGCGAAGACCGACTGACGCTCTTCGCAGGACTGTTTACCCAAGGATCTACAAGCGGATTGGACAGTTGTGGCTGACGCCTCGCAGGGTTCGGATTTTGTCGTCGTAGCCAACCGGTTGCCGGTCGATCTGGAAAAGCTCCCGGACGGGAGCACACGATGGAAGCGAAGCCCTGGCGGGTTGGTCACCGCTCTCGAACCGATTCTGCGTGCCAACAAGGGCGCGTGGGTGGGGTGGGTCGGCGTCTCGGACGTCGACGTCGAGCCGTTCGTCGAGGACGACCTGCAGCTGCGGCCGGTGCCGATCAGCGAGAAGGAGTACACCCAGTATTACGAGGGCTTCTCCAACGCGACACTGTGGCCGCTCTACCACGACGTCATCGTCAAGCCGGAGTACGACCGCGACTGGTGGAACGCCTACGTCGAGGTGAACCGTCGCTTCGCCGAGAAGACATCCGAGGCCGCGGCACAGGGCGCGACGGTCTGGATTCAGGACTACCAGCTCCAGCTCGTCCCGAAGATGCTGCGGATGCTGCGCCCCGACCTGACCATCGGATTCTTTCTGCACATCCCGTTCCCGCCGATCGAGCTGTTCATGCAGATGCCGTGGCGCACCGAGATTGTCGAAGGACTGCTCGGTGCAGATCTGATCGGGTTCCACCTGTCCGGCGGTGCCCAGAACTTCCTCTACCTTGCCCGACGCCTCGCCGGGGGAACCACGTCCCGCGGAACCGTCGGAGTGCGGTCGAAGTTGGGCGTCGTGCAGGTCGGCTTCCGGACCGTGCGAGTCGGCGCGTTCCCGATCTCCATCGATTCCGGTGACCTCGACACCAAGTCTCGCTCCAAGGCCGTCCGTGATCGGGCCAAGCAATTGCGCAAGGACCTGGGCAACCCCAAGCGCATCATGCTCGGCGTCGATCGCCTCGACTACACCAAGGGAATCGACGTTCGGCTCAACGCGTTCCGCGAACTGCTCGAAGAGGGCCGCGTCGATCCGGCCGAGAACGTCATCGTGCAGTTGGCGACGCCCAGCCGTGAGCGCGTCGAGAGCTACGTCGCCATGCGCGGTGAGATCGAGCAGCAGGTGGGCCGCATCAACGGCGAGTACGGCCAGGTGGGCCACCCCGTTGTCCACTACCTGCACCGTCCCATCCCCCGCGACGACCTGCTGGCCTACTTCGTCGCCGCCGACGTCATGCTGGTCACCCCATTGCGCGACGGCATGAACCTGGTCGCCAAGGAGTACGTGGCCTGCCGCAGCGATCTCGGTGGGGCACTGGTGCTCAGTGAATTCACCGGTGCCGCAGCCGAATTGCGACAGGCATACCTGTGCAACCCGCACGACCTCGACAGCGTGAAGGACGCGATCATCGGAGCCCTCGAGCAGGACTCGGAGTCGGGCAAGCGTCACATGCGCGCCATGCGCAGGCAGGTTCTCGCCCACGACGTCGATCGCTGGGCGCGCTCGTTCCTCACCGCGCTCGCAGCGCCGGCGGAGGGCACCAACCTCACCCGATAAATTCGCTTTCCTTCGACCCGTCGACGGCTGTAACTTTGCCGTCGACGGTTTCTTTTTGTGTATTCCAACAGTGAGGAGGTGGGCATCGTGGCCACCTGGACGAGCGCACACCCGAGCCCACGTCACTCCTCTCCGGAGGAACCCTCGCATGTCCTCTCTACTTCACTACGGCCTCGATCGGCACTGGCTCGATGAGTTCGAAAAGCATTCTCAGGACGCAGTTCTCGCCCGCATAGTTCGCGTCGACCGCGGCGGATTCGACGCCGCCACCGAGAACGGAATCGCTCGATGTACGGGCGGTGCCGTCTGCACCGGGGATTGGGTGGCACTCGACGGAGAATCGTTCCGGCTGATCGCCATCCTGCCCCGCCGCACGGCCGTCGAACGCGCCTCCGCCGGAACCACATCCGACACACAGGTTCTCGCAGCCAACGTCGATACCGTCGTCGTCACGGTCGCGTCGGACACCGACCTCGACCTCGGTCGCGTCGAGCGCTACATCACCCTCGCCTGGGGCAGCGGCGCTGTTCCCGTCCTCGCGATAACCAAGACCGACAGCGGAAGCGTCGCCGAAGAAGTATTGTCGTCCGCCGCGCCGGGCGTCACCGTGTGCAGCACCAGTGCAGTCTCGGACGGCGGAATCGATTCGCTGGCAGCACATCTGCGCGGCACGGTCGCCCTGATCGGGCCGTCGGGATCGGGCAAGTCGACACTCGGCAACGCTCTGTTGGGCGGTGCGGTTCTCGCCACCGGGGCGACCCGCGAGGGCGACAGCAAAGGCAGGCACACGACGGTGCATCGGGAATTGGTGCCCATCCCGGAGAGAGAACTGGTGCTGCTCGACACGCCTGGACTACGTTCGGTGGGCGTCCAAGGATCGGAAGACGCTGTGGCGAGCGCCTTCTCCGACATCGACGAACTCGCCGCGTCGTGTCGATTCGCTGACTGCGCGCACGAACGCGAACCCGGGTGCGCGGTACTCGCCGCCGTCGACGCGGGCGAGCTCACCGAGAGACGGTTAAGCAACTACCGAAAACTGTTGCGAGAGAACGCCTGGGCCACCTCCAGGCACGATGCACGAGCACGCAGCGAGAAGCTACGCGAGTACAAGCAGATCTCGAAGTCGCTGCGCCAGAAGTACGCCGCCGACGGTAGAGGGCGGTAGGTCAGCTCTCGTCGAACAGTGAGGGGCTGTCGGTCTCCGTCTCGGCCTGCCGAGCCGAACCTTCACTGTTCGACGCCTTCCGCACCACCTCGACCGTGGTAGTGCGTACCGACAACCGATGACCGTCGTGATGCTCGAGCAACGCCAGACCCTGACGGATCTCGAGCACCTTCCACGGGCCGGCATGCCCGGACGCCTGAACCAGGTCGCCTGGTGCGATCTCGGAAGCCACTGTTGTTCTCCATTCAGCGAGCAATCGGGTTCGAGCAAGTCTGTGACACACACCCTATCGGGCCTGCCCGGCCCGCATCTCACTTGCTCGTCGAACAATTTAGGAGTACTCATGTAATAGTTGTAGATATACAAGCATTATCGTGGAGGTGAACGTGGCCGAGTTGACTCGACGACACCGGTATCTCGTGCTCGGCATCTGCTGCCTGAGCCTGTTCCTCGTCAGCACCGACAACACGATCGTCAACGTCGCGCTGCCGTCGATGCGCGCGGATCTGAACGCATCGGTCTCGGGTCTGCAATGGATCATCGACGCATACACGCTGGTCGTGGCATCACTGTTGATGCTCGGCGGCTCGATGGCCGACAAGTACGGCCGCAAGCGCTTCTTCCTGATCGGCACCGGAACGTTCGTCCTCGGCTCCCTGCTGTGCAGCATCGCACCGTCGCTCGGCTGGCTCGTCGCCTTCCGCATGCTCCAGGCAATCGGTGGCTCGATGATGAACCCCGTCGCGATGTCGATCATCACCAACACCTTCACCGATCCGAAAGAACGCGCAGGAGCGATCGGCATGTGGGGTGCCGTCGTCGGCATCTCGATGTCGGCCGGCCCCGCCCTCGGCGGCGTCCTCGTCACCGGTGCCGGTTGGCAGTCGATCTTCTGGATCAACGTCCCGATCGGAATCTTCGCGCTGGCGATGACACTGAAGTTCGTCCCGGAATCCAAAGCCGAACACTCACGCAAATTCGACCCTGCAGGCCAGTTCCTCATCTTCGCGTTCCTCGCGTCCCTCGTGTTCACCATCATCGAAGGTCCCGCGAAGGGTTGGGGATCCCCGCTGATCGTGTTCACCGGCGCCGTCGCCGTCGGCTCTCTCGTCGGACTACTGCTGGTCGAGTCGCGGATCGAGGAACCGCTCATCCAACTGAAGTTCTTCAGGAGCGCACCCTTCAGCGGAGCGACGGTGATCGCCGTGTGCGCGTTCGCATCCCTCGGCGGATTCCTGTTCCTCAACACCCTCTACCTGCAGGACGTGCGCGGATACTCACCACTGCACGCCGGTCTCTACACCCTGCCGATGGCGTTGATGACCTTGATCTTCGCGCCGATCTCCGGTCGCATCGTCGGCACCCTCGGAGCGCGCATTCCGCTGCTCGTCGCCGGAGTCGGCTTCGTGGCCTCGGCACTGATGCTCACCCGACTGACTCCGACGACGTCGTTCGCATGGCTGGCCGTCGCGTACGTGATCTTCGGAATATCCTTCGGCATGGTCAACGCCCCGATCACCAACACCGCGGTGTCCGGAATGCCGCGCAGCCAGGCCGGAGTGGCGTCCGCCATCGCATCGACGAGCAGGCAGGTGGGCCAGTCGCTGGGCGTGGCCGTCGTCGGATCCATCGTCACGGCGAGCATCGTCGGGGAGATCTCCGACGGCTTCACCGCCGCCGCGGTCCCTGCCTGGTTCGTCATCGCAGGCGCAGGCGTGATCGTCACCGCGCTCGCAGTGGTCACAACCGGCCGATGGGCACGCGCAACCGCCGATCGAATCGACCAACCGGTGCTCGTATGACCGGCGATGCAGCACACGTCTGGCGCGAGATGCGCGCACTGATGCTCGAGAAGCACGACACCCGACGAGCCGTCGCCGACGCCACCGGGATGAGTTTCCTGCGAGCAAAGCTGCTGACCAAGTTGCTCACCGGCGATCGGACGATCACCGAGCTGGCCGAGATCCTCGCCTCCGACGCGCCGTATGTCTCGCTCAACGTCCGCGAACTCGAGAAGCGCGAGCTGGTTCTGCGTACCGAAGATCCCGAGGATCGCCGACGCCGCATCATCGGACTCACCGACACCGGACGTCTCCTCGCCGAGAAGGCCCGAGCGATCGCCGACGCCCCGCCGCCGGAATTCACGACAGTCTCTGCCGAAGACCTGGCGCATCTGCGTCGGATTCTGCGACTGCCCTGATTTTCAGAGGACAGTGCTCGAGCGACGGATGGTGTCGAGTGGGGTGCCGATTTCGACGAGCGCACGCACGGTCGCTGCTTCCATACCCGGTGAGCCGCAGACCAGGATCTGGCGATCCGGGAACGGCCCCTGCGTTGCGACGACGTCGGCCACACTGCCCTCCCAGCAATGCTCCGGCTCGAAGAACGATGCGCTGGAACCGATCTCGGCATGAATGCGGTCGTTCCATCGATCCGACGCCCACGGCTCGTGCAACTGATCGACCACGGGTACCACCGTCAACCACCGGAACTCCGCCGCCATCAGCCACAGCATGTCGCCCGCATACAGGTCACGAGGCGACTTACCGCCGACGAAGAGCGTCACGTTCGGCGGCTGCTCGCGACGTGTGAGGTCGAGCAGAATCGCGCGCAACGGAGCGAGACCGGTCCCACCCGCGATCATGACCACATCGCGCCCCGAATCGTCGACATGGAGACCACCCTGCGGATCGCTGATCTGCCACACATGACCGGGCCGCGTCTCGTTGACGATCGATCCGCTCACCCAACCGGCAGGCACGGCTCGAATATGGAATTCCAGCTTGCCGTCTCGAGAAGGCGGCAACGCAGGTGAGTACCGCCGCGTCAGAGCAGTGTTCTGAGGAACCGTGACCGACACCGACTGGCCCGCCCGAAACGGCACCGCGTCGCCCTCGAGTCTGATCACGGCGAGATCGTTCCGAAGACGGTGATACTGAACGACCGTCGAACTCCACGCCTGCATGCCGACCAGAATAGGGGTCGACGCCGGGGGTCTCGCAAACGCGCGCGCGTTTGCGAGACCCCCGGCGTCGACCCCTATTCTGGTCGGCATGCAGGCGTGGAGTTCGACGGTCGTTCAGTATCACCGTCTTCGGAACGATCTCGCCGTGATCAGACTCGAGGGCGACGCGGTGCCGTTTCGGGCGGGCCAGTCGGTGTCGGTCACGGTTCCTCAGAACACTGCTCTGACGCGGCGGTACTCACCTGCGTTGCCGCCTTCTCGAGACGGCAAGCTGGAATTCCATATTCGAGCCGTGCCTGCCGGTTGGGTGAGCGGATCGATCGTCAACGAGACGCGGCCCGGTCATGTGTGGCAGATCAGCGATCCGCAGGGTGGTCTCCATGTCGACGATTCGGGGCGCGATGTGGTCATGATCGCGGGTGGGACCGGTCTCGCTCCGTTGCGCGCGATTCTGCTCGACCTCACACGTCGCGAGCAGCCGCCGAACGTGACGCTCTTCGTCGGCGGTAAGTCGCCTCGTGACCTGTATGCGGGCGACATGCTGTGGCTGATGGCGGCGGAGTTCCGGTGGTTGACGGTGGTACCCGTGGTCGATCAGTTGCACGAGCCGTGGGCGTCGGATCGATGGAACGACCGCATTCATGCCGAGATCGGTTCCAGCGCATCGTTCTTCGAGCCGGAGCATTGCTGGGAGGGCAGTGTGGCCGACGTCGTCGCAACGCAGGGGCCGTTCCCGGATCGCCAGATCCTGGTCTGCGGCTCACCGGGTATGGAAGCAGCGACCGTGCGTGCGCTCGTCGAAATCGGCACCCCACTCGACACCATCCGTCGCTCGAGCACTGTCCTCTGAAAATCAGGGCAGTCGCAGAATCCGACGCAGATGCGCCAGGTCTTCGGCAGAGACTGTCGTGAATTCCGGCGGCGGGGCGTCGGCGATCGCTCGGGCCTTCTCGGCGAGGAGACGTCCGGTGTCGGTGAGTCCGATGATGCGGCGTCGGCGATCCTCGGGATCTTCGGTACGCAGAACCAGCTCGCGCTTCTCGAGTTCGCGGACGTTGAGCGAGACATACGGCGCGTCGGAGGCGAGGATCTCGGCCAGCTCGGTGATCGTCCGATCGCCGGTGAGCAACTTGGTCAGCAGCTTTGCTCGCAGGAAACTCATCCCGGTGGCGTCGGCGACGGCTCGTCGGGTGTCGTGCTTCTCGAGCATCAGTGCGCGCATCTCGCGCCAGACGTGTGCTGCATCGCCGGTCATACGAGCACCGGTTGGTCGATTCGATCGGCGGTTGCGCGTGCCCATCGGCCGGTTGTGACCACTGCGAGCGCGGTGACGATCACGCCTGCGCCTGCGATGACGAACCAGGCAGGGACCGCGGCGGCGGTGAAGCCGTCGGAGATCTCCCCGACGATGCTCGCCGTGACGATGGATCCGACGACGGCCACGCCCAGCGACTGGCCCACCTGCCTGCTCGTCGATGCGATGGCGGACGCCACTCCGGCCTGGCTGCGCGGCATTCCGGACACCGCGGTGTTGGTGATCGGGGCGTTGACCATGCCGAAGGATATTCCGAAGATCACGTACGCGACGGCCAGCCATGCGAACGACGTCGTCGGAGTCAGTCGGGTGAGCATCAGTGCCGAGGCCACGAAGCCGACTCCGGCGACGAGCAGCGGAATGCGCGCTCCGAGGGTGCCGACGATGCGACCGGAGATCGGCGCGAAGATCAAGGTCATCAACGCCATCGGCAGGGTGTAGAGACCGGCGTGCAGTGGTGAGTATCCGCGCACGTCCTGCAGGTAGAGGGTGTTGAGGAACAGGAATCCGCCGAGGGATGCGAACGCGCACACGGCGATCACCGTCGCTCCGCTGAAGGGTGCGCTCCTGAAGAACTTCAGTTGGATGAGCGGTTCCTCGATCCGCGACTCGACCAGCAGTAGTCCGACGAGAGAGCCGACGGCGACGGCGCCGGTGAACACGATCAGCGGGGATCCCCAACCCTTCGCGGGACCTTCGATGATGGTGAACACGAGGGACGCGAGGAACGCGAAGATGAGGAACTGGCCTGCAGGGTCGAATTTGCGTGAGTGTTCGGCTTTGGATTCCGGGACGAACTTCAGTGTCATCGCCAGCGCGAAGATTCCGATCGGGACGTTGATCCAGAAGATCGACTGCCAACCGGCACCGGTGACGAGGACGCCGCCGAGGGCGGGGCCGGCCGACATCGAGATGCCGACGACGGCACCCCACATGCCGATCGCTCCTGCGCGTTCTTTCGGATCGGTGAAGGTGTTGGTGATGATCGACATCGCGACGGGGTTCATCATCGAGCCACCGATTGCCTGGAGCATGCGGAAGGCGACGAGCCAGCCGAGCGACGGTGCGATGCTGCACAGCAGGGAGCCGAGGACGAACGTTCCGGTGCCGATCAGGAAGAAGCGCTTGCGGCCGTACTTGTCGGCCATCGAGCCGCCGAGCATCAACAGTGATGCCACGACCAGCGTGTATGCGTCGATGATCCATTGCAGACCCGAGACCGATGCGTTCAGATCCGCGCGCATCGACGGCAGCGCGACGTTGACGATCGTGTTGTCGGTGCTGACGAGGAACAGGCTCAGGCAGCAGATGCCGAGCACGAGATACCGGTGTCGTCGAGTCAACTCGGCCACGTTCACCTCCACGATAATGCTTGTATATCTACAACTATTACATGAGTACTCCTAAATTGTTCGACGAGCAAGTGAGATGCGGGCCGGGCAGGCCCGATAGGGTGTGTGTCACAGACTTGCTCGAACCCGATTGCTCGCTGAATGGAGAACAACAGTGGCTTCCGAGATCGCACCAGGCGACCTGGTTCAGGCGTCCGGGCATGCCGGCCCGTGGAAGGTGCTCGAGATCCGTCAGGGTCTGGCGTTGCTCGAGCATCACGACGGTCATCGGTTGTCGGTACGCACTACCACGGTCGAGGTGGTGCGGAAGGCGTCGAACAGTGAAGGTTCGGCTCGGCAGGCCGAGACGGAGACCGACAGCCCCTCACTGTTCGACGAGAGCTGACCTACCGCCCTCTACCGTCGGCGGCGTACTTCTGGCGCAGCGACTTCGAGATCTGCTTGTACTCGCGTAGCTTCTCGCTGCGTGCTCGTGCATCGTGCCTGGAGGTGGCCCAGGCGTTCTCTCGCAACAGTTTTCGGTAGTTGCTTAACCGTCTCTCGGTGAGCTCGCCCGCGTCGACGGCGGCGAGTACCGCGCACCCGGGTTCGCGTTCGTGCGCGCAGTCAGCGAATCGACACGACGCGGCGAGTTCGTCGATGTCGGAGAAGGCGCTCGCCACAGCGTCTTCCGATCCTTGGACGCCCACCGAACGTAGTCCAGGCGTGTCGAGCAGCACCAGTTCTCTCTCCGGGATGGGCACCAATTCCCGATGCACCGTCGTGTGCCTGCCTTTGCTGTCGCCCTCGCGGGTCGCCCCGGTGGCGAGAACCGCACCGCCCAACAGAGCGTTGCCGAGTGTCGACTTGCCCGATCCCGACGGCCCGATCAGGGCGACCGTGCCGCGCAGATGTGCTGCCAGCGAATCGATTCCGCCGTCCGAGACTGCACTGGTGCTGCACACGGTGACGCCCGGCGCGGCGGACGACAATACTTCTTCGGCGACGCTTCCGCTGTCGGTCTTGGTTATCGCGAGGACGGGAACAGCGCCGCTGCCCCAGGCGAGGGTGATGTAGCGCTCGACGCGACCGAGGTCGAGGTCGGTGTCCGACGCGACCGTGACGACGACGGTATCGACGTTGGCTGCGAGAACCTGTGTGTCGGATGTGGTTCCGGCGGAGGCGCGTTCGACGGCCGTGCGGCGGGGCAGGATGGCGATCAGCCGGAACGATTCTCCGTCGAGTGCCACCCAATCCCCGGTGCAGACGGCACCGCCCGTACATCGAGCGATTCCGTTCTCGGTGGCGGCGTCGAATCCGCCGCGGTCGACGCGAACTATGCGGGCGAGAACTGCGTCCTGAGAATGCTTTTCGAACTCATCGAGCCAGTGCCGATCGAGGCCGTAGTGAAGTAGAGAGGACATGCGAGGGTTCCTCCGGAGAGGAGTGACGTGGGCTCGGGTGTGCGCTCGTCCAGGTGGCCACGATGCCCACCTCCTCACTGTTGGAATACACAAAAAGAAACCGTCGACGGCAAAGTTACAGCCGTCGACGGGTCGAAGGAAAGCGAATTTATCGGGTGAGGTTGGTGCCCTCCGCCGGCGCTGCGAGCGCGGTGAGGAACGAGCGCGCCCAGCGATCGACGTCGTGGGCGAGAACCTGCCTGCGCATGGCGCGCATGTGACGCTTGCCCGACTCCGAGTCCTGCTCGAGGGCTCCGATGATCGCGTCCTTCACGCTGTCGAGGTCGTGCGGGTTGCACAGGTATGCCTGTCGCAATTCGGCTGCGGCACCGGTGAATTCACTGAGCACCAGTGCCCCACCGAGATCGCTGCGGCAGGCCACGTACTCCTTGGCGACCAGGTTCATGCCGTCGCGCAATGGGGTGACCAGCATGACGTCGGCGGCGACGAAGTAGGCCAGCAGGTCGTCGCGGGGGATGGGACGGTGCAGGTAGTGGACAACGGGGTGGCCCACCTGGCCGTACTCGCCGTTGATGCGGCCCACCTGCTGCTCGATCTCACCGCGCATGGCGACGTAGCTCTCGACGCGCTCACGGCTGGGCGTCGCCAACTGCACGATGACGTTCTCGGCCGGATCGACGCGGCCCTCTTCGAGCAGTTCGCGGAACGCGTTGAGCCGAACGTCGATTCCCTTGGTGTAGTCGAGGCGATCGACGCCGAGCATGATGCGCTTGGGGTTGCCCAGGTCCTTGCGCAATTGCTTGGCCCGATCACGGACGGCCTTGGAGCGAGACTTGGTGTCGAGGTCACCGGAATCGATGGAGATCGGGAACGCGCCGACTCGCACGGTCCGGAAGCCGACCTGCACGACGCCCAACTTCGACCGCACTCCGACGGTTCCGCGGGACGTGGTTCCCCCGGCGAGGCGTCGGGCAAGGTAGAGGAAGTTCTGGGCACCGCCGGACAGGTGGAACCCGATCAGATCTGCACCGAGCAGTCCTTCGACAATCTCGGTGCGCCACGGCATCTGCATGAACAGCTCGATCGGCGGGAACGGGATGTGCAGAAAGAATCCGATGGTCAGGTCGGGGCGCAGCATCCGCAGCATCTTCGGGACGAGCTGGAGCTGGTAGTCCTGAATCCAGACCGTCGCGCCCTGTGCCGCGGCCTCGGATGTCTTCTCGGCGAAGCGACGGTTCACCTCGACGTAGGCGTTCCACCAGTCGCGGTCGTACTCCGGCTTGACGATGACGTCGTGGTAGAGCGGCCACAGTGTCGCGTTGGAGAAGCCCTCGTAATACTGGGTGTACTCCTTCTCGCTGATCGGCACCGGCCGCAGCTGCAGGTCGTCCTCGACGAACGGCTCGACGTCGACGTCCGAGACGCCGACCCACCCCACCCACGCGCCCTTGTTGGCACGCAGAATCGGTTCGAGAGCGGTGACCAACCCGCCAGGGCTTCGCTTCCATCGTGTGCTCCCGTCCGGGAGCTTTTCCAGATCGACCGGCAACCGGTTGGCTACGACGACAAAATCCGAACCCTGCGAGGCGTCAGCCACAACTGTCCAATCCGCTTGTAGATCCTTGGGTAAACAGTCCTGCGAAGAGCGTCAGTCGGTCTTCGCTACGGGATCTATACCCAACATCGACAGCAACATGCGGCACTCGTCGGCATCGGTCGCGTAGGCCGCGACGACGCGCTGAGCCTGGCTGGCCGTCTCGTATTCGAGTGGGACGATGTCTTCGTCGGCGATGTCGTTGTCGGTGGAGGTCTTGGCAGGCATGGTGTTCTCCGTACTCTCTGCTGGGCTTACATGGTGTTCGTTGGTCCCGACTCTATGTAAATGTGGCACCCCATCGCCAGTTCCCGATGCCCTAGGCTGCAGCAAATGACCGTTTCTGTGCCGCTCCGCCGTGCTCGGACAGTGGTGGAGGTGCCCTCTCCGGCCACCGGCTCCGCAATTCTGCGTCGCACCGTTCGACGGCATCGCACCCGCCTGATCGTCTCGTCGCTGCTGTTCGGGGTACATCAACTGTGCGAAACGATGGTCCCGGTGGCGATCGGACTGATCGTCTCGCGGGCCATCGACACCGGTGATGTGACCGCGATGGTGCTCTCGTTGGTCGGTCTGGCGGCCTTGTTCGTCACCCTGTCGTACGCGTGGCGGATCGGTGCCCGCATCATCGTGGTCGCCATCGAGCGGGAGGCGCACCTGGTGCGCGTGGAGGTCGCCGGTCGCGTCCTCGATCCGCGGGGTGTGCGTACCGAGTTGTCGGCGGGCGAGTTGCTGACGGTCTCGACGTCCGACGCCGAGAAGGAGTCCTGGATTCTCGATCTGATCGCACGGGTCTTCGCGTCCGCGGTGGCGGTCGTCGCGTCCGCCGTCGCGCTGATCGTGATCGACGTTCCGCTCGGTCTCGCCGTCGTCATCGGGACACCGGTCATCCTCATCGCGCTGCAACGACTCGCTCCGTTGCTCACCCGTGCTGCCACTGCGCAGCAGGCCGAGGTGGCCGGGGTGTCGGGTATGGCAACCGATCTGGTCAGCGGTGTCCGGCCGCTTCGCGGAATCGGTGCCGAGGATGCCGCGACGCAGCGATTCGTGACATCGAGTCGAACAGCGTTGGCCGCGACTCTGAAGCTCGCTCGCGCGAACAACGTCTATCAGGGCCTGTCGGCAACGGTCAACGCGTTGCTGGCCGTCGGGATCGCCGGTACCGCCGGGTGGTTCGCGCTGCAGGGCCGGATCTCGGTCGGCGAGTTGATCACCGTCATCGGCCTCGCGCAGTTCGTCATCGAACCTCTCACCGGATTGTCGAAGATCCCCGGCGTGGTGGCGATGGTGCGCGGATCCGCCGATCGGCTCGCCCTCGTACTCGGTGCGGAACACGTTCTACCGCAGTCCGAGTCAACGGTTCCGGTAGACACAGATCTTGCCGTCGACGACGT
This sequence comes from Rhodococcus sp. 15-725-2-2b, assembly GCF_002259075.1. NCBI lineage: Bacteria > Bacillati > Actinomycetota > Actinomycetes > Mycobacteriales > Nocardiaceae > Rhodococcus > Rhodococcus sp. 15-725-2-2b. The sequence continues at coordinate 102,197 of NZ_NPFL01000028.1, forward strand.
TCGGTTCCGATCGCTCGACGGTCTCACGTTCCACACAGAACCGGGCGAGATGCTCGGCGTGGTCACATACCGGCCGCAGGACGGGGAAGCGCTCGCTACGCTGCTGTCCGGTCAGATCTCCGACGCCGACTACACCGGATCGGTTCGTATCGGCGGTATTTCGGCGGGAGAGATCGATCTTCGACGCGCCCGAGAGACCGTGCTCGTCGAACCCCACATCACCGACCTGTTCGCGGGAACCGTCCGCAGCAACGTCACCGCAGGCCGGGAGCGGCCCGACGCCGAACTCGACGTCGTGCTGCACGCCTCCGCGGCCACCGACGTCGTCGAATTGCACGAGGCCGGTCTCGATCACGCCGTCACCGACCGCGGAGCCAGCCTGTCCGGTGGCCAACGCCAGCGAGTGGCGTTGGCGCGCGCACTGTCGGTCGACGCCCCGGTCCTGGTGCTGCACGACCCCACCACGGCCGTCGACGCCGTCACCGAGCACGCCATCGCCCGCGGCATCGCCGAACTTCGACATACCGAACGAGGCTCGCAGACAACGATCCTCATCACCACGAGCCCCGCGTTGCTGTCGGTGACCCATCGCGTTCTCGTCGTCGACGACGGTCGCGTCGTCGCCGAGGGCACGCACCACCATCTCGCGTCCTCGGACGCGCAGTACAAGGACGCGGTGCTGCGATGACCACCCCCGAACTTCTTCCCATCGCCACCGGTGCTCGCTCAGGTCGGTGGCTGCTCGAACAGCTGCGTCTGCGGAAAGTTCGCACCGCGGTGACGCTGCTGCTCGGCGCGGTTGCCGCGGCCATGTCGCTGGTACCCGTCTACGTGCTGGGTGTTCTGGTCGACCGTGTCCGCGACGGCGCCGACACGTCGACGATCATCGGTGTCGTCGTCGTGATCTCGGTGGCCGCGGTGATCGGCGGCATCGTCACCGGTTTCAGCGGCTATCTCATCAGCACTCTCGGTGAGAGTATTCTGGCGTCGCTGCGCGAGGCCGTCGTGCGCCGCGCGCTGCATCTGCCCGTCGCCACGTTGGAGCGAGTGGGCAAGGGCGACTTGCTCTCCCGGGTGGGCGACGACGTCGCTGTGATGGCCAAGTCGATCGGTGAGGTGATCCCACAGCTGGTCGGTGCGATCCTGCTCGTGTGTCTGAGCATGATCACGATGCTCGGCATCGATTGGCGGCTCGGCCTGGCGGGGCTCGTCGCGCTGCCGATGTACGTCCTCGCGCTGCGGTGGTATCTGCCGCGCTCGGCGCCGAAGTACGCGGCCGAACGCGTCGCGATGGGGGAGCGAGCACAGTCGTTCGTCAGCAGCATGCAGGGCGCGAAAACCGTTCGTGCGTACGGACTCGAGTCGGCGCACCTGAGCGAGATCGACAGAGCGTCGGCGAAGGCCCGAGACATCGGCGTCGACGTGTTCCGCCTGTTCACCCGCTTCGGATCTCGGAGCAACCGCGCCGAGTGCGTCGGACTGTCGGTGATCCTGCTGGCCGGATTCCTGCTCGTACGAGGCGATTACGTCACCGTAGGCGAGACGACGGCCGCGGCACTGCTGTTCCATCGCCTGTTCAATCCGATCGGCACCCTGCTGTTCACGTTCGACGACATCCAGTCCGCCGGTGCGTCGTTGGCGCGTCTGGTCGGAGTCATCGACATCCCCGACGAGCGACCCGTCGGCGACGGTTCCGTGCCCGCCGACGCCACATTGGACGTCACCGATCTGCGGCACGAGTACGAGTCCGGGCACGAGGTGCTGCACGGGGTGAACCTGAGGGTCGGTGACGGCGAGACCGTCGCACTCGTCGGATCCACCGGTGCAGGCAAATCCACGATCGCGGCGATCGCGGCCGGTTCCATGGCGTCGACGGCGGGGACGGTTCGTGTCGGCGGAGCATCACTGGATGCGCTGGGCAGCGACGGGTTACGACGACATGTGGCGATCGTCAGCCAGGAGGTCCACGTGTTCGCCGGCCGATTGATCGACGACGTGCGGCTCGCCGCACCGGCTGCCGGTCGCGACGACGTCGAAGCCGCGCTGCGCACCGTCGGAGCGTGGGGGTGGGTCGAGGCGCTCGAGAACGGACTCGACACCGCCGTCGGGGAGGGCGGGCACCAGTTGACCGCGGCACAATCGCAGCAATTGGCCTTGGCACGTTTGGTTCTCGCCGATCCCGCCGTCGCGGTGCTGGACGAGGCCACCGCGGAAGCCGGCAGTTCCGGTGCTCGCGATCTCGAGGCCGCCGCCGAGGCGGCCACGAAGGGACGCAGCACATTGATCGTCGCGCATCGCCTGACGCAGGCCGCTGCGGCCGACCGCGTGGTGGTGTTGGAGCACGGCCGGATTCTGGAGCAGGGTCCGCACGAGGAGCTGGTCGCGGCCGGTGGACGATACGCACAGTTGTGGGAGGCGTGGCAGGGCCGCTGATCGATATAGGGATTTGCCTAAAGCTATTAGTTTTGGTTACGGTGTCCTCGAATCGACGAGGAGGCCGGCATGGCACGCGCAGGATTGACCGCGCAGCGCATCGTGGCAGCAGGAGCGGATCTGGCCGATGAGGTCGGCTTCGATCGCGTGACTGCCAGCGAGATAGCCAGACGCTTCGACGTGAAGGTTGCGAGCCTGTACTCGCATCTGAAGAACTCGCACGAGTTGAACGTCGGGATCGCGCTGCTGGCGTTGGAGGAACTGGCCGATCGGGTGTCCGATGCCCTGGCAGGCCGAGCGGGCAAGGACGCTCTGGTTGCCGTCGCCGACGCGTATCTCGACTATTCGCGCGAACATCCAGGTCGCTATGCAGCGACGCAGTTTCCACTCGATCACGAGACCGCTCTCGCGAGTGCGGGCGTGCGTCACTCGGCGATGATGAAGGCGATTCTCCGCGGGTACGACCTCGGCGAAGAGGATCAGGTCCACGCAGTTCGATTGCTCGGCAGTGTCTTTCACGGCTACGCGAGCCTCGATGCGGCCGGCTCGTTCGCTCACAGTGCCCCCGACTCGCAGCAGTCCTGGGTCCGCATCCTCGACGGAATCGACACACTCTTACAGCACTGGAGGCAGTGACATGGAACCGATCTCCGAACGCGACATCAGGTCGTCGTTCGTCAACTCGTCCAAGGGCGACGCCGGTCGGCTCTCCCTTCCCGACATGTTCGACGCTGTGCCGTGGGACGATCTCGACTTCTTCGGTTGGGTCGATCCCAAGCTCGCCGGGAGGAGCTACATCGTCGTTCCTTCGGAGGATCGCCTGCGCGGAATCTCGTTGCGCTACAAAGTCGGTGGTCCGCGCACAGCGCAGATGTGCAGCATCTGCCTCACCACGCACGCCAACGGCGGAGTGTCTCTGATGGCTGCCGCGAAAGCAGGCGAATCCGGCAGGCGCGGCAACACGGTGGGCACCTACATCTGCTCGGACCTCGCCTGCTCGCTCTACGCACGCAAGAAGAAGACCCCGGCGCTGGGCCGTCAGTTCAAAGAGGACTTCGACGTCCCGACGCGAACCGCAGCAGTCGAAGACAACATCGCCGCGTTTCTCGCTCGCGTCCTCGATTGATCAACTGATGGTGGGACCGCGCGCCCCGATCGACGACTGCGCGCCCCTACTCTATGCGAGTAGGGGCCGCGCAGTCGGCAAAAAGGGTGTGAGGTCCTGTCGGAGATAGGACCGGCCGACGTCATTCGCCGACAAGACCGAAGTCAGTCCTTGTTCTTCTCCGCGATGAACAGCTTCTCGATGCGCTCCGCCTCGTCCTTCTTGGCGGCGGCTTCGTCGGAACGCTCGGCGGCCTCGGCCAATTCGGCCTCGGACGGCGCAGCGGCCAGCTTCTCCTGCTTGTCGACCTGGGCCTGCTGAGCCTTCTTGCGATCCTCGGCTGCCTTCGCGGTGGCAGCGGCCTGCTCGTCGGCCTTCTTCTTGTCCGCAGCGGCCTTGCGCTCGGCGTCCTGAGCGGCCTCGCGCTTGCGCTGCTCGGCCTCCTGGCGGGCGTCACGTGCGGCTTCCTGAGCGGCGGCGTCGGCTGCGCGGCGATCCTTCTCGGCCGTCTCGCGAGCGACCTTCAGTTCGTCGTCGGCCGCGGCCTTCTTGGCCCGAGCCTCGGCGTCGAGACGGGCTGCCTCGGCGCGGTTCTCGGTGCTGTCGACGAGGGTCTCGCCGCGGTCGGCGAGGCTCTTGTCTCCCAACAGGTTTCCGACGGCGCGGTCCAGCGATCCGAGCGTGTGCTCGTACACCAGGCGCGCGGGTGCTTCTGCATTCATCTTCTCGACGACGTTGGTTTCGATGAGCTGCAACGGAATTCGGGCGATCTTGTACTGGATGCGGAGGATGGTCAGTGGTATGGCTAAAACGCTCATGAAGCGAAACTCCTGGTATGAGGTAGTGGTTCAGGCCTGGTTGCGGAGCTCTTCGGCCTTCTTGCGATCGGCTTCGGCCTGACGAAGTGCTTCCTGGTGCTTCTGTGCGGCCACCATCTCGTCGGAATCGGCTGCGGCCTGCTCGATGCGACGGTCCTCGTCGGCTTCGATCTGTTCGGCGGTCGCGTCGACCTCGGCTGCAGCGCGCTCCTGCGCCACTGCCTCACGCTTCTCCTGTTCGGCGGCGGCGAGCTGAGTCTGGCGAACCCGATCGGCGTTGGCTTCGGTGACCGCGGCGTTCTCTTCTGCGGCTTCCCGACGGCGCTCCGCTGCAGTGCGCACATCGGCCAGCTCCTCGGCGGCCTCGGTGGCCTGCGCCTCGGCGACCCGCTCCGTGGCATTGGCCTCCTTGCGCTCGCGGGCCTGCGCGGCCTGCAACTGGCCCTCGGCTGTCAACGAGTCGTTGCCGGTCACCGCACCCGCGACCTCTTTGGCCTTGCCCTTGATTCCGTCGAGCAGTCCCTTGCGTGCTTCGCCCGCTACGTTCTCGTCAGTCATGTAACACCAGGTACCCACTGGCTGTTCGAGTAACCCCACGTCGGTATCGGACGATACGATCCCCGACGGACGAATCAGCAGTAAGGAGACGTATGCCAATCGCCAAGATCAACGGCATCGACATCAATTACCAGGTCAAAGGCAGTGGAGACCTGGTCGTTCTCGTCATGGGCACCGGCAGCCCCGGTCGTGTGTGGGAGCTGCATCAGGTGCCGGCGCTCACAGCAGCGGGTTACCGGGTGTGCACGTTCGACAATCGCGGCATCGCTCCCTCGTCGGAGAGCACACACGGCATCACCATGAAGGACATGGTCGCCGACACCGCCGGTCTGATCGAGCTCGTCCGCAATGGTGACGAGAAGGCCTACGTCGTCGGAACGTCGATGGGGTCACGCGTCGCGCAGGAGCTCGCGCTGAGCAGGCCCGACCTGGTTCGCAAAGCGGTGTTCCTCGCCGGCCACGCGCGGGTCGACGAGTTCCAGAAAACACTTGCACAGGGTGAACGAGCCCTCTACGACAAGCGCGTGGAGCTTCCCGGCACCTACTCGGCCGCGGTGACCGCGGTGATGAACCTGTCGCCTGCGACGTTGCGCGATTCTCGCGGGGCGCGTGACTGGCTGGACCTGTTCGAGTTCTCTGCCTCCTCACCGTCCGCCGGAGTGCGCGCTCAGCTGGGAATGGACGACGATTTCGATCGAACTGCCGCCTATCGCGGGGTGGCAGTGCCGTGTCTGTCGGTCGGATTCGCCGACGATCGGATGATCCCGCCCTACTTGGGCAAGGAGTTGGCCGACGCCATCCCCGGTGCCCGGTACGTGGAGATCGCGGACGCCGGGCACTACGGATATCTCGAGCGTCCCGAGGCCGTCAACGCCGAACTGCTCGGCTTCTTGAAGGCCTGACGGCACCACGGCCCGACCTGCGTTGCTAGGGTCGTGTGGCACCTCACGGTGCAGACTTACCAACCAAACGTTCGCGACGAGTGAGGCGAGATGAGTACCAACCCGTTCGATGACGAAGACGGACGCTTCTTCGTGCTGGTCAACGACGAAGACCAGCATTCGCTGTGGCCGACGTTCTCCGAGGTCCCTCAGGGATGGCGTGTCGTCTTCGGTGAAGACACCCGCGCCGCGTGCCTGGAGTACGTCGAGAAGAACTGGACCGACATGCGTCCGCGCAGCCTGCGTGAGGCCATGGAGGCCGACGCTGCTGCACGCGCATCCGCTGAGGGAACCCCTAGCACCGAGGCCTGAGTTCCGCCTTCTACGAAGGACTCGTACCGCGCCGCCGACGAACTGTCGGTCGGCGCGGTTCTTCTGTGCGGCGAAGCGTCGGGCGCAGTAGTTCCTCGGTGCGCGCGAGAATGCGTGGTCGACGCAGGGTTCGGGCACCCCACTCACCGAGTGTCACACCCGCGGCCAAACCGCAGCCGACGCCGAACGCTGCGAACAACGAGCTGATGCCGAGCAGTAGCTGGTCGTTGAGGATCGCGTACAGACCGCGATACAACGCCAGGCCGGGGAGCAGTGGAGTGATGCCCGCGACGGCGACGATCAGCGGCGGAATCAGCGCACGACGTGCCAACAGACCACCTGCGAATCCGACGACGGTAGCGGCGATGGCCGAGGCGATGATCGGTCCCACATTGAGAGTCTGCGAGAGCAGATACACCAGCGAGCCCGCGAAGCCGCCCATGAATGCAGCCGTCAGCGCACGACGTTCTGCGTAGCAGGCCAATGCATAGAACAGTGACGCTGCCGCGCCGGCGATCACCTTGGTGGGGACCTGCAGGATGTCCGGTGGGGCCAGATTGCTGATCTGCGGTAGATCGCTGCCGATCAGCGCAGCCAACCGCAGAGATGTCGCGACGCCGGCGATGATGCCGCCGGTCATCATCAGTACCTCGAAGAATCTGGACACCGCGGTGATCGGGGCGCCGGTGATCGCGTCCTGCACCGAGCCGACGAGCGAGAGACCCGAGAGCAGCACGATCACACCGGCCGCGATGATCTGCGACGGCGAGATGTCGATGTTCAGTTGGTCCTGGAAGTTGTAGAGGGTGATCGCCGGTGTCGCAGCCACGAAGCCTCCGACGACCTGCTGGAAGAAGAACGGCAGGCCCGCGCGGTTGAGTACGCGTCCGATGCGGTCGATCACCATCGTCGTCAGGAAGCTGACCACAGCAACCAGCGCGCCACCGCCGAGCAGCACACTGATGGCCGCGGCCATCCCAGACCACGCCAGAGTCGCAATCCACCGGTTGTACGGGTGCGGAGCCTTGGTGATCTCGTCGAGCCGCTCGAGCGCCGCACTAGGCGGCACCATCTTCACGCGCACGGCGCGGATGAGACGGTCGACCTCGGCCAGCCGCGTGAAATCCATCGACCGGTAATGCACGATGCGCATCGTCGACGCCGGGGGACGCGTCGGGCCGCGGTGCGCACTGAGGGTGATCGAGTTGTACGTGACGTCCACATCGCACCGAGCGAGGCCGTACGTCGCGGCGATGAACTGCACCTGAGTCGCCGTATCCATCGCTGCCGTGCCCGAGGCCAACAGAACTTCGCCGACGCGAACCGCGAGATCGAGGACCTCCGCAACCGACGCATCGTCGGTCAGATCGATCGGACGAAGGGGCGACGGTGCTGCGGTCGGTGTATCGATGGTGGCCCGACGCTCACCGGTGAGACGGCTCAGCGAAGCCGTCAGGTCTTGCAGGAAAGTCATGACCGTCTTTACACGTTGCTGGGGTGATCCACCGACAAGGTACCTGTTGACACTGAGCGTCCGATGAACGGATATGATTGCCTCGCTTCACTGCCTCCTTAGCTCAGCGGTAGAGCACTCGCCTTGTAAGCGAGCGGTCAACGGTTCAATCCCGTTAGGAGGCTCTTTCGGACGGCTCTGACCAGCGAAAACGGTTGGGGCCGTCTCTTTTTGGCCTGTTGTGGCCGCTCGTTTCTTGTGCGAGCTCGGTTCGTCCACCTGGGTTTATGTGTCGCTTGTGACCTGGGGATTTGCCGGGTCGTGGGCAGGATATGTTGCTCGATGTCACAAGCTGTCACAACTCGTTGCTAACTCATCGGTGAGCATTCGTGTGGACGCAGGTGGATGCGCTCGGACTGGGCGGGTGATGGCCGGGCTGAGAGTGAAGCTTCGTTAGTGCCCAGTTCACGGGCGACCTCGGCGATGGTGTGGCCGGAATCGATCACTCTACGGGCGGACTCGACCGTGCACTCGGTCGTGAACGACCTGCGTGTGCGGGACATGAGGCATCCTTCCAACGGAACCCTCGGTTTCGCTATCTCGGAGTCCACCATCCGGGGAACCTCGGACGGATTGGGTGGGCCTCAGTGCTGTCTGAACGTCTCGAGCGAGGAAAGTAAGCCGGGATATTGCAGGAGGCAGGTAGCGGACGAGGCACTCCGTGTGCGCCGGTCAGGAGGATGGCTGCGCAGCGCTGGGGCGTCGGAGACGCCCACGACGTCGCTCACGATGGTGACAAACTGGTCGCACATGCGGTTTACGGCTACGGCCCTGGCGGATGAATCCGATGTGAGAGTCCGAAACATCAACGCGTACAATCACGGTCGCCGCCGACTGAGAGTGATGCCAGCGCAGTCGTCTGCTGGATCTCACAGGTCATGGCGATGTTTTGGTCATCGTGTTCTTCCTGCTCGTGCGGCGATCGCTCGTGCGCGGTCCATCACCGGTTTGTCGACCATGCATCCATCCACGGTGAACACCGATCCGTTGCTCGGGTCGGCCGCTTCGCCGAGTATTCGACGTGCCCATGCCACCTCGGCATCGGTCGGAGCCATAGCGGAATGGGTCGCCTCGATTTGGCGTGGGTGGATGCACAGCTTGCCCGTGAATCCGAATTCCTGCGCGCGCGCGATGTCATGATCGAGGGCTGCATCGTCGCCGATGGAGGGTGTGACACCGTCGATCGGGCCTGGGAGTCCCGCGGCGGCGGAGGCGTATGCGAGGTCGCTTCGCGCTCGGTCGATCAGCGGTGATCGGTTCGGATCGACGCCGAGTTCGGCAGCGAGGTCGATAGCACCGAGTGCGAGTCGAGCGACGCCGGCTGTCTCGGCGATGGCACCCGCGTCCAGGACGCCTCGGGCGGTCTCGATCAGGGCAATGACCCGGTGTGTCGGAAGCGCTTTCGTCAGGGTGGTCACCGACTCGGCGGTCGACTTGGCCAAAACAACGGTGCACTCGAGCGCCATGACAGCGTCCATGTCGTCGCGAAAGTGCGGAGTCGACGCGTCGTTGATTCGAATAGCCACGTGGATCCCACCGGACGAGTAGCGGACGGTGTTGACTCTGGCCGACGCTTTGTCGGTGGATCCCACTGCATCTTCGAGGTCGAGAACGGTCAGATCCGCACCCGAGTGGACGGCCTTGTCGAAACGCTCCGGTTTGTCGCCGGGTACGAACAGGAGGGTGCGTGCGTCACTGATTGTCGAGTCGTTCATGCGTGGGGTCGGTTCCTCAGTCGGCGGTCACGGTTGATCCTATTCTATATACTATATTTTTATCAGTGGTAGGTGCCTAACCAACGAGGGATTGTGAACATGACGACGAGTGAAGCCCCGTCGGTTTTTCGGAAAGTGGTCGGTTCCTGGGAGCCGAAACCAGTCGTGATCGATGGCGTCCTCGGTCCCTGGCCGGCGGTGGCACTGGCGGCACTCCTGGGGTCTCCTTCGGTAGGAGAGGGCGACGTCCTCCCGCCGTTGTGGCACGAGGTCTATTTGCGACCGGCACTCACTGCCGCGGAACTCGGTCCCGACGGCCACCCTGCTCAGGACATGTTGGTTCCCGATATCGCCAATCGCCGCAGGATGTTCGGCGGCGGGCGCATCGCCGTGACAGGTTCGATCAGGATCGGCGACAGCGTTCGTCGCGTCAGCGAGATCGACTCGATGAAGATCCGCGAGGGGCGCTCCGGCTGGATGCTTCTGGTGACGGAACGGCATCAGCTGTTTGTCGACGGACAGCTGTGCGTGACCGACGAACGCGACATCGTGTACCGGTTGCCTGCCGGCGTCGAAGCAGGCACTGCCACTGTCCCGCGCAGCGTTCCTGCGCCGGAGGCGTCGATAGGTTTGTTGCCCGACGAGCGGTTGCTGTTCATGTTCAGCGCGCTCACCTACAACGTCCACCGCATTCATTACGACCGGACCTACACGACCGAGGTGGAAGGGCATCCCGAACTTGTAGTTCACGGTCCGCTGATCGCTCTGATGGGATTGGAAGTTGCCCGTCGCGACAGTGGAAGTCATGTCGTCTTCAGCAGCTATCGGCTCCTCGCGCCCGCATACTGCGGTCAGCGGATCGACTTCCAGATCGACGGACGCGAGGCCGGTTCCGTTACCGTCACGGCGTCCCAAGGTGGGCGGAAGTGTCTGTCCCTGAAAGTATTCGAGCACGAACCGCGTCCGTGACCCCCCACTTCTGCCGATCGTCGGCAGTCGTGGGGGGGGGTGAGGACGTGATCAGATCGCGAGTCCGCCACGCCTGACGAGCTGCTTTGCGATGACACCCTGCTGAATCTCGTTGGTTCCCTCTCCGACGATCATCAACGGCGCGTCCCGAAAGTATCGTTCGACGTCGTACTCGGTCGAGTAGCCGTATCCACCGTGAACGCGAACGGCGCCGAGCGCAATCTCCATGGCGGTTTCGGACGCGAACAGCTTGGCCATGCCGGCTTCCATGTCGCAGCGCTCGCCGGAGTCCACACGTTCGGCGGCATCGAAGAGGAGGCTGCGTGCGGCATACAATTTGGTTCCCATATCGGCCAAAAGGTTTCCGACCGACTGATGCTGCCAGATGGGCTTTCCGAAGCTTTCGCGTTCCTGCGCATATCGAAGCGCATCCTCGAACGCTGCGCGTGCCACGCCGGTTGCACGCGCTGCTACCTGCATCCGGCCAACCTCGAGACCTTTCATCATCTGGGCGAAGCCCTTGCCTTCTTCGCTGCCGAGGAGCGCGTCGGCAGGCACCCTGCAGTCGGTGAAGTTCACCTCGCAGCTCTCCACGCCCTTGTAGCCCAGCTTGGGAAGGTCCTTGGAGACGGTCAAGCCGGGAACCTTCTCGACCAGCAGAATGGAAACTCCTCGGTGCGCCGGTTCGGCCGACGGATCGGTCTTGCACAACAGGGCGATCAAGCCGGCGCGACGGGCATTGGTGATCCATGTCTTGCTTCCGTTGACGACGTAGCCGTCACCCTCGGGTCTGGCGACGGTACGCATCGCCTGCAGGTCCGATCCTCCGCTCGGCTCGGTGAGCGCCATCGTGGCTCGCAATTCCCCAGTTGCCATGCGCGGCAGATACTTCTGCTTCTGTTCCTCGGTCCCGAACTGCACGATCAGCTTGGCCACAACAGTGTGTCCACCCATTGCGCCCGCCAGGCTCATCCACCCTCTGGCGAGTTCCTCGGTGACCTGCACGTAGCAGGGCATCGACACTGTGCCGTAGCCGTACGGTTCGGGGATCGCGAGACCGAAGATACCGATCGCCTTCATCGTGTCGATGAGTTCTTCCGGGTACTCGTTGGCGTGCTCCAGGTCATGCGCAGTGGGCTTGACCTGCTTCTCGACGAAGTCCTTGACGGTCTTGACCAAGGCGGATTCCTCGGCATTCAACGTGAACATTGGTGACCCTTTCAACAGAAAATATAATTTGCTCAGACATCGAGACCCGCTGTCTGGCTGTGGTTCGACGGTCATTTGGACGGAGGAGGCGACTCATCTGCCTCGAAACCTCAGTACGATTCTATACAATGTCGTACAGTACCGTTGCGTTCTCGAGTCGACCAGAAGGAGATTTCCTTGACGCTGTTCATAGTCACGTACGCGCACCCCGACCCAGAGGGCTGGCGACAACATCTCGCTCCACATCTGGAGTGGATAGCCGAACAAGTCAGCGAGGGAACTGTTCTGGCGTCGGGGCCGACACCGCCGGACGATGATTCGTCCCGCACTGCCGCGTTGCTGTTTCGCAGCGAGGACGAAGAAGCCCTCGATCGATTGCTTCGGACCGACCCGTACGTGATACGCGGACAGGTGGCGAATTTGACGGTAGTGCCTTGGGATCCCATCTTCGGCGTCTTCAACGACCTGTCGACCAGGGCAGGAGAATCTGCGAACGCGATCATCGAAAGCGTCGTCGATCAGTTCGGTCCTGAACATACGACTCGACCCGGGTCGAAGTAACTTGCCCAGCGCTCTCGCGCTCCGACCCATACAAGATCAGGAACTTTGACAATGCCTACCGACACCATGCGCCAGTTCTCCCTCGACGATCGCTATCTTCGCCAGGAAGGAGGTATCTACCTCACCGGAATCCAAGCTCTCGTACGCACACTTCGCGACCGTGCACTACTCGACAGTCGGCGCGGCCTGGTGTCCTCGAGCTTCGTTTCCGGGTACGAGGGCTCACCTCTGGCCGGATACGACCTCGAGATCATGCGACGACAGAAGTTCCTCGCCGACTCGCGAGTGGTGCATCGACCGGCCGTGAACGAAGAGCTGGCGGCGACATCCGTCGCCGGAAGCCAACTTGCACGACAAGCCGGTACGTTGAAAGTCGACTCCGTCACCGGATATTGGTACGGGAAAGCGCCCGGGCTCGATCGCGCCAGCGATGCCATTCGCCACGCGAACTTGATCGGGACCGATTCGAAAGGCGGCGTGGTCGCGCTCGTCGGCGACGATCCGGCAGCGAAGTCGTCCACCTATCCCTGCTCGTCCGAATCTGCTCTTGCGGATCTGTACATCCCTACGCTGTATGCGGCTGATTCCCAGGACATGCTGGACCTCGCCGTGCACTCGGTGTTTCTCTCTCGGTTCACCGGCCTGTGGTCGGCGCTGAAAGTTGCCACTGCGGTGGCAGACGGTGCCAGTACTGCAGATGTACATCCGCTTCGACTCGACCCCACCTTCGGCGAACTCGGTGCGAGCACCCATGTCCCATCGGCCAAGCTCATGGGCACAAACCTCGCGGCTCTGGAAGAGAGTCAGATCTCGACCAGATTGCCCCGAGCAGTCGAGTACGCGCGTCTGAACGACCTCAATCGTGTCGTCGTGAAAGGTGCCTCGGACCGAATCGGCATCATTGCCAGCGGCAAAACGTACCTCGATGTGCGCGATGCACTGACAATACTCGGTCTCGACGATGGGGCTCTGAACAAGTTCGGTATTCGCATTCTAAAATTGGGCATGATCTACCCACTCGATCCTCGAGTGGTCAGCGAGTTCGCCGACGGTCTCGACGAAATAATCGTGGTGGAGGAGAAGCGGTCCTTCATCGAAACGGGCGTCAAAGAGATTCTCTACGGTCGCGTGAACGCGCCCGCCATCACCGGCAAGATCGATTCCTCCGGTCTCACCCTCTTCCCTGCCAATGGTGAACTCGATGTCGACTCGGTGACCACCGGACTCGCCCGAAGGCTCGGCAAACAGTACGAGATCGAGCCGGTATCGAAGTGGCGGGACAGACCACGGAACCGCAGGATCATGCTGCCGATCATGAACCGGACGCCGTACTTCTGTTCGGGGTGCCCACACAACTCGTCGACCAAAGTCAATGAAAACACCATTGTCGGTGGCGGAATCGGTTGTCATGCAATGGTTCTGGTCATGGACGAGAGCCAGGCGGGCGACGTTCTCGGAGTCACCCAGATGGGTGGCGAGGGTGCCCAATGGATAGGGATGGCACCCTTCCTGGAAGAGGATCACTTCGTTCAGAACGTCGGTGACGGTACCTTCATGCACTCGGGAAGCCTTGCGCTTCGCGCCGCTGTCGCATCCGGAGTGAATGTCACCTACAAGATTCTGTTCAACGCCACCGTCGCCATGACCGGAGGTCAGGACCCCACCGGTGGTATGCCGCTGGATCGTTTGGTCCAGTTGCTTAAGGCCGAGGGCGTGTCGAAAATCGTCGTGACAACCGAAGATCGACGCCGAGTGAAATCCTTCAAGCTACCCAAGGACGTCGGTGTTCGCGATCGAGACGATCTCGCCGAGGTCCAACGCGAATTGGCGACGGTCAGCGGTGTGTCCGTACTTATTCACGATCAGGAATGCGCTGCTGAAAAGCGCCGTAAGCGTAAGCGTGGGACCATCGACACCCCGGCGGAACGCGTCGTCATCAACGAACGGATCTGCGAGGGCTGCGGCGACTGCGGCGCGAAGTCCAACTGCCTGTCCGTTCGACCGATTGCCACCGAGTTCGGCCGCAAGACCGAGATTCACCAGTCGTCCTGCAATCTCGACTTCTCCTGCTTGGACGGTGATTGCCCATCGTTCGTCACCGTCGTTCCGGGTGTGGCCGAACAGAAAGCACCGGTGGCCGACCTCGATGCAGGCCACCTTCCTTCACCCGAGCGCAAAGAGAAAATCGACGAATTCGACATGCGCATTATGGGCGTCGGTGGAACGGGCGTCATCACCGTGGCCCAGATTCTGGCCACTGCAGCCGTGCTGGACGGGCTCGATGTGCGGAGCCTCGATCAGACGGGTTTGGCGCAGAAAGGTGGTGCGGTGATCTCGGACATCAAGATGTCGGCGACGGCGCACGAACGCTCCAACAAAGTCGGTGCGGAATCGTGCGACCTGTATCTGGTGTGCGATTCTCTTGTCGGAACCGAACCGGGAAATCTCAAAGTGGCGTCGCGGCTGCGAACATCGGCCGTGGTCTCCACCACCGAGATCCCCACCGGTAAGATGATCGTAGACACGTTGGTGTCGTTTCCGGAGCAGTCGACCATTCGGTCGACAATCGAGAATGCCTGTGCGCGAACGTTCTACCTCGATCCAGGCACACTCGCAATCGAGCTCTTCGACGACGAGCAGTACTCCAACATGATTGCTGTCGGTGCAGCATTTCAAGCAAGCACGATGCCGTTGAGCACCGAGGCCGTGGAACAGGCGATCACCCTCAACGGTGCATCGGTCGCGGTCAATCTGCAGGCGTTTCGGCGGGGACGGCAAGCCGTTGCCGATCCGGATGCTCTGCGCCGTGATCTCGATGCTCGCACGCACAGCGCGGCTTCGAGCATCCCGATGGCGTTGTCGAATTTCGCCCTCGAGGCGATCGGCTCGATCACGCAGGAACGAACGGGTCCACTGGTCGATCTTCTGGAGGCCCGTGTCGATGATCTCGTGGCATTCCAGAACCATGACTACGCAACTCGTTACTGCACAACGATTGCGCAGGTACGCACCCTGGAGAACGCGGCCGTGTCTGGCTCGGAAGATCTGACCCGGGCCGTCGCCCGCTACCTGTACAAGCTGATGGCGTACAAGGACGAGTACGAGGTGGCGCGCCTGGCACTGGATCCACAGTTCGATGCCGAGCTTGCTGCCGGTTTCGGGCGTGGCAACAAGGCCGCCATCAGGCTGCACCCGCCCGTTCTTCGTGCCCTGGGAATGAAGAACAAACTCTCTCTCGGACGCAACTTCCGCCCGGCACTGCGAACGCTCGTCGCACTGCGACGCGTCAGAGGAACCAAGCTCGATGTGTTCGGCTACGCACACGTTCGGCGGCTCGAACGTGAACTCGTTGTCGAGTACACCGACACCGTGCTCGAGCTTGCTCGTCATCTCACCCCAGAATCGTTGGCCACTGCGGTCGCGATCGCCGAGTTGCCGGACATGGTGCGCGGATATGAAAGCATCAAGACCGACAATGTCGCGCGTTACCGAAGCGCCCGCGCAGAACTGCTCACGTCGCTCTCAACTTCCGTCCCTGCTCTGGCCGCTCTCGCCGCCGGCTGAGATGTACTTTCCGGCATCGAGCCCGCTCGCTGTGAGCAGCAAGCGGGCTCGATGCCGAAGAGATCGGATCAGAAGACTTTGCCCGGATTGAAAAGTCCGAGGGGATCCATGGCGGTTTTGATCGCGCGATGAATGTCCATCACTGGGCCGGGCAGCTCCTGCGCCAAACCGTCCTTCTTCAACAGCCCGACGCCGTGTTCACCGGTTACGGTACCCCCGAGCTCGAGCGCTTCGGTGATGATGTCGGAGAACGCGGCTTCGGCGCGGGTCCTCCCGTGTTCGTCACCGTGCCGAACCAACAGCATCGGATGAAGGTTTCCGTCGCCCGCATGGGCGACGTTCGCGATGACGGTGTCATGTCGCTGTGCGATCGCTTCGATCCTCGCCAACATGTCGGGCAACGCCATTTTCGGGACGCACACATCCTCGGTCATCACACGCCCCAACCGTTCCATCGCCGGGTACGCGAGCCGCCGCGCCTCGAACAGCGCCTCGGCTTCGTTGGGATCGGTGGACACCGCTGCCCAGGTCGCACCGGACTTCTCGAAGCACTCGAGTATCGCCTGTGCCTCCTGGTCTCCTTCGACTCCGGGAGTGTCGCTGCGGCCCAACAGGATAGCGTTTGTCTCGGTGGACAATCCCATCTTCTTCCACTCGTCGACGGCGACCAGGCATTGGCGGTCGATCAGTTCGAGCGCCGCCGGCGTCAGCCCTGAAGTCGCAATGGCAGCGACTGCGCGTCCTGCGTCGACCAGTGAATCGAAGTACCCCGCAACGGTGCGAGAGGGAGGAGGAGCCGGCAACAGCCGGACCGTCACCTCGGTGATGATGCCGAGCGTCCCCTCCGACCCCACCAGCAAACCCACCAGGTCGTACCCGGCAACGCCTTTCGCTGTTCGTCTACCGACGCTGACCACATCACCTGTACCTGTGACCATTCGAAGACTGAGAACGTAGTCACGGGTGACTCCGTATTTGACGCAGCAGATCCCGCCGGCGTTGGTCGCGACATTACCGCCGATGTTCGACCAGGCGGCACTCGCCGGGTCCGGCGGGTACCACAGACCTTGCTCGAGACATGCTCGACGTAGATCGTTGTTGATAACTCCGGGACCCACTACGGCCAGTCGCTCGTCGACGTTGATCTCTTTGATGTCGTCGAGTTTGTCCAGGACCAGCACGATGCATCCCGGTGTGGCGTTCGCGCCACCGGACAAACCCGTTCCTCCCCCACGCGGCACGATGGAAATCGAGTACTGCAGACACACTTTCACCGCCTGCTGTACTTCGAGTTCGGTGTGCGGGCGAACCACTGCCAACGGTGTCACGAACGGTGCCCACTGTGCTTCGTCGTGCGCGTAGGCGTTCATCACGTCGGCATCGTCGATGACGCGGCCGGCCGGCAGGGTTGCCGTCAGCGCATCGATCGCTTCTACGTCTCGAGCAACGTCGACGCTCATCGAAGGACACCGACTGTGTCTTCGTCAGTCTCATATGCCTGCGGTGGTGGTGGCACCGGGCAACCGAACGCAGCGAAGGCCCACGGTGAGGCTCCGACGAACAGTGGATCGTGCCCATCTCCTCGGGTAGAGGTGATCAGGCTGATGTCACCCGCCTCGGCGCGGCAGAGGTTCTCCGCATCGCGGATGTACGCCGCACCCGGTACTCCGGATCGATGGAACATCAGTGTCCATGCACGAGTGGGGAGACGACGTGTGCGATCCTCGATCCATCGTCGCAGTAAATCCCGATTCGCCGTTCGTTCGGCATTGGTGACGAATTCGATGGGGGCCGCCGAGTTCCCGTGAGGTTCCAGCACGGATTGCAGTGCGGCCCACTCGTGATCGTTCCGCACGTCGAGCGCCACCCACCCATCCTTGGTCCGGTATGCCCCTGCGGGGGCGTACTCGGCTCGCTCGCTGAGATTCGTCGGTTCCTCGGCACCCGCGAGCGCCGAGGCCATGGCGACCTGCTCGGCGAACAGTGCGGTACCGAGCATGGTGTTGGACACCGTGGTGCCATTGCCGGTGCGGGCGCTGTGAACCAATCCCGCGATCATTGCCACCGCGTTCATCGTTGACGTCAATAGATCGAGAAAGCCGTTGTAGCGCAGCACTTCCGGCGTGGATCCGCGTCCGTTCGCCGCTGCGAATCCGCTGAGCGCTTGAATGTGGCCGTCCGTTGCCCGCCGCTCGGTGAATGGTCCCTCGGTGCCGTAGCCGGTAGAGCTGAAGGTGACGATCCGAGGATTCAAGGCCACGATGTCGGCCGGGGTCAGACCGAACCTCGCCATGACACCTGGCCTGAAATTCTCGGTGATGACATCGGATTCCCTTATGGCGCTTTCGAGTGCCGCCAGGCCGTCGGCCGTCTTGAGGTCGAGAACTCGTACTCGTTTGCCGAGATTGAGCGCAGCGTAGGTGGTGCGGCGCCCGTTTTGGTCGGGTTCGACCTGCTGAATCATGTCACCGGACGGGGACTCGATCTTGACCACATCTGCACCCAGGTACGCGAGCAGCGTGGCACCCCAAGGGCCCACGCCCGCAATGCCGAGATCGATGACCTTCACGCCGGCAAGAGGCCCCCCGGCCCCCGCCGAATCGAGTGGCTCGGAACTCGTGTGTCTGCCGGATTCAACCGGTGCCGTCGCGCAAGCGCTGCGAATCGGCGTCTTGACGGCCACGCCCACTGAGTCGGTCGTTGTGTGAAAAGGCTTCAGGCACTGTACTTGCGCAACATCGGGAATGTGAGAGAGCTGGGTATACGGAACCGAGATACCCCTTGCCCGCTGGACCGCCAGACCCACGTCGTGTGCACTCATCGTCCCTATGGCAGCGTTGATCGCGTCCCGGTATCGAGTTGCATCGTCACCGAAGCCGGCAATGTCCGACGGTGTCAGATCGGTCATGTCGATGTCGAGCCCAAGCTCGCCTTCGAGCAGATCGTAGGCGGGCATCGACACGGCGCCCAGATCGAACGAGATCGGACCATCAGCGGCTCGATACGGAACTTGCACCGGTCCCGTCTCTGCGTTGCAGTGAAATCCGGTCCACGCGTCGGGACAATGTTGTGCTGCCCACGTCAACGATTTGATCGACGCGATCGATCGGGTAGCGGACACGTCGACGACGGTTCTGACTCCGGTCCGCTCTCGCGCGAACAGCGCGGCGAGGATGGCCTGGGCGGCGAACGACGCCACCGCCAGCGAGGCGACATCTGCACGTACGCTGCGGGGGGAGTCCTCCACCGAACCCAAGTACCCGCACAGGCCGGTTGTCGCCTGTATTCCGTTCTCTCCCAGTCTCGTCGTTTCCCCGAATGCGCCATCGTGGATGTCGCACAGCACCAGATCCTCACGGCTGCGAAGCCACGCGAGCGATGTCGGATCCTGATGGGACTGCGGATGGTCGAACACAGCATCCGCAGTGGCCGTTGCCGCTGTGACAGCATTCTGGTACTCGACTTCCGACCGCGTCGTCACGATCTCCTTGCCCATCGAGCAGTGGCGGTGGGCCAATGACACATCTTCGTGACGTGGCTCGAATCGGCGAAGCCAATCTCCCTGCGGAGGTTCGATCTTCACCACTCTCGCTCCTAGATCCACCAGTATTCGACCGCAGAGCGAACTTGCGAGCCCCTCTCCGAGCTCGATGATTTCGAGCCCTTCCAGCAGGCAATTGTCGGCGTGCAATTCGTTCATTTATCGGCCCGGCCTTCCATCAGCGGCGTCCACGCGGAAACGGCATGTGCCAGTCGTGTGACCCGTACCGACAAATCGGTCCGTGAAGTCAACGACGGCACTGTGTCTTGAATCACTACTAGAATGATACAATCATATAGAATCTAGCCCTCGCAACCCTGGAAGTGCCAGCTCTAACCCCGCAGAGGGTGAGCGTGTTGTCTAGTTTCTATACAACTCCCGAAAATCCCACACAGGAGGAACCATGTCCGCAACGTTCGACTCGACTGTCGAGACGGATCGCACCGCATTCTTCATCGACGGCCAGTGGGCCTCGCCGGCGTCGGACCGGTCGCACGTCGCTATCGAGGCCGCTACCGGCGATGCCTTGGGAACGGCAAGTCTCGGAACAGAATCCGATATGGACGCAGCCGTCGGCGCGGCGCGAGCAGCCTTGGACAACGGTCCATGGTGTAGAACCAGCGCTGCAGAGCGGGCCGCTGCGATGAATCGATTTGCAGACGCACTCGATGCACGTGCCGATCAGATCAGCGCCCTCGTCAGCCGCGAGAATGGAATGCCGATCGCACTGTCCTCGGCGTTCAATGGCGCAGCGCCCGCGGGACTTCTGCGGATGTACGCCGGTTGGATCACCGACTTTCCGCTCGAGGAAGTTCGGGTGAGTGCAGCCGGTTCGACGATCGTCCGGCGTGAACCTGTTGGCGTCGTCGCCGCGATCACACCGTGGAATTATCCTCAGATCCTGGCCATGACAAAGATTGCCCCCGCGCTGGCAGCCGGCTGCACGGTCGTCCTGAAGCCTTCCCCGGAAACAGCACTGGACTCCTACCTCCTTGCCGACGCCGCAGTCGAAGCGGAGCTGCCACCCGGCGTTCTGAACATCGTGCTGGCAGGCAGAGAAGTCGGAAGCTATTTGGTATCGCATCCGGGAGTCGACAAGGTCGCCTTCACCGGCTCGACTGCCGCAGGCCGAGTCATCGGAGCTGAGTGCGGTCGGCTGATCCGCCGTGTGACGCTGGAACTCGGCGGTAAGTCGGCATCCATCGTCCTCGATGACGCCGACCTCGGCACCTTCGTGCAGGGCTTGGATGGTGCGTCGTTCATGAACAACAGCCAGACATGCACCACGCAGTCCAGAATCCTCGCTCCCCGATCCCGCTACGAAGAGGTCGTCGATGCCGTCGCCGGCTACGCGTCTGCAATGACCGTCGGCAACCCCCTCGACCCCGCTGTCACCTGTGGGCCGATGGCGAGTGAGTCGCAATTGGCTCGCGTGCGGCACTTCATCGACGTGGGAATCGCCAGCGACGCTCGTCTGATCACCGGTGGCGGGACACCTCGCGGCGATGGCCGCGGTTGGTTCGTGGAGCCGACCGTGTTCGCAGACGTGCAGAACTCCGACGAGCTGGCTCGGGAGGAAGTGTTCGGTCCTGTGCTGGCGATCATTCCCTACGATGGCGACGACGAGGCGGTGAAGATCGCCAACGACAGCAACTACGGGCTTGCGGGCTCGGTGTGGACCACGGACGAAAGCCGTGGCCTCGACGTGGCCCGACGAGTACGTACCGGAACGATCGGAATCAACTACTACAGCCTCGATCTGGGTGCTCCGTTCGGGGGAATGAAAGACAGCGGTATCGGACGGGAGCTCGGTCCCGAAGCGCTGAGCAACTACCTCGAATACAAGTCGATCTTCGCCAGTTCGGCGATGGTCGGTCAGTGATGACCGACTCGACGACAATCGGACAAAATGGATGAACGGACAACGCTGATGGGCACGCTCGATGGTGTGAAGATCGTGGAGTTGGCGGGCCTCGGCCCGGTTCCCTTCGCGGCCATGATGATGGCCGACATGGGCGCGGACATCGTCAGAATCGATCCCCCGACCCAACCTCCGTCGGGGGACACCGAGGACATCGCGTGGATGGGAGACAAAGAAACCCCAATCTGGCGCGGTAGATCGGCTGTTCAACTCGACCTCAAGACCACTGGCGATCGAGAGCGCGCGATGGAACTCATAGCGAACGCCGACGTGATCCTCGAAGGATTTCGTCCGGGCGTCATGGAACGGCTGGGTATAGGACCGGACGACTGCCATGCTCGCAACGAAGGCCTGATCTACGCCCGCATGACAGGCTGGGGACAGACAGGACCGATGAAGGATGCTGCAGGCCATGACGTGAACTACTTGGCCCTCAGCGGGGTTCTCCGGTACATCGCTCGCGAGGGCGAGCGTCCGCTCCCACCACTCAACCTATTGGCCGATTTCGGGGGCGGCGGAATGCTGTTGACCGTCGGGGTGCTGTCCGCGCTGATCGAACGAAACCGATCGGGCATGGGACAAACGATCGACGCCGCGATGCTGGACGGGTCGGCACTGCTGATGACCTCGATCATGGGGTGGATGAATCGCGGTTCATGGGTCGAACCACCCGGCACCAACGTCATCGATACAGGGGCACCGTTCTACGAGGTGTACACCACCAAGGACAACCGCCACATGGCCTTCGGTTCGGTCGAGCCCAAGTTCTATCGGGAATTGGTGCAAGTGTTGGACATAGACCCCGAGGTGCTCTCACCTCAATTCGATCGATCGCGTTGGCCCGCAATGAAGCTCGTTTTTGCCAATGCGGTTGCACAACGAACCCTCGAAGAATGGACCGAAGCCTTTCAAGGGCACCAGGCCTGTGCGACAGGAGTGTTCGACATGAAAGAAGCTGCGGCACATCCGCACAACGTCGCTCGTGGTACTTTCCTCGAGATCGACGGTGTACTGCAACCGGCACCCGCTCCCCGGTTCGATCGAACGCCGAGCACGGTACAGCCGCCACGAACCGATGAAACAGTGGACACGGTGCTGTCACGGTGGTCCGAACACCGATAACGCTTCGGTGCGGGTTGCTCCGGCGAAGCAACCCGCACCGATAGCGCTTACCGTGGGAAGTGCGCCTCGATACGACCGAGGTCAGAACGGAACGAGAACAGCGCGACCGACAACGTCGGAATTCCCGATTGCTCTGTGCGCCCCGTCGGTCTGCGCCAGTGCGAACGTTCGGGTCACAGGCCGCACCGCCCCGGCGGCTACCAGATCCAGTGCCCGACGGAAGCTCGCCGTAGTGGTAGATGCGGACCCCGTGACAACCGCTTCCTTGAAGAACACAAACGCGGGATACAGCGAAATCTTCTCTCGTTCCAGTTGCCCGGTGAACACATACCGACCACGCCGGCGCAATGACCTGAAGCAGCCGTCGAAAACGTTCGCGAGTCCGACGTTGTCCAGAACCACCTCGGCACCCGCACCGCCGGTGAGTTCGAGCACCTGTTCTGCGATACCGGCAGACGCGACCACCACGTCGTCGGCACCGTATGCCGTGAGTAGGTCGGATTTGGCGGGGGAGGAGGTCACTGCAATCACCCGGGCACCGAGATGCCGTGCGATCTGCATGGCGTGCAGGCCCAGTCCACCCCCCGCGCCGGTGATCACGACTGTTTCACCCGGCTGCACACGGGCGACGTCCTCGAGCGCCTGGACACAACTTCCGACCGCGCAGGCCGAGACCGCAGCCGCAGCCATATCGACGCCGTCCGGGACCTTCATCAGGACGTCCTGTTCCAGCGCGACGTATTCGGCGTACCCGCCGTAGACGAAATTTGCTTCGGAGCAGGCCAATTCGTCTCCGGAGCGGCATTCCCGACAGGTGCGGCACGTATGATGCTGCTTGCCGGCCACGAGATCACCGGCAGTGAAACCACGGACAGCGGCGCCGGTTGCAACCACCTCTCCCGCAATTTCGTGACCGAGAACTACTCCCGCGCCCACTTTCGTCAAGCCGGCGCGGTCGGCCACGTCATGGCCGCAGACTCCGCAGGCCAACACGCGCACGACCACCTGACCGGGCGTGGGAGTCGGGTCGGCCACCGTGCGATAACTCAGCACATCCGGACCACCGTTACCGGTCATGACGACAGCATGCATGTCATCTCTCCCTTCATTTCTTCTTGGAGGCATGTTCTCGCTGGGAGGCAGATGTCAGCGCGACTGGTCGGCGGTCTGTCGACTGTCGACATGGCGCTCTCCGATCAACCGTTTGCTCACCTTGCCGGTCGCCGTCAACGGCACCTCGCCGGGTGCCATCACCACGAAGAGCCCTGGCACCTTGTAGGACGAAACGCGTTCGCGCAACCAAGACCGCAACATCGATTCTGCGCCCTCCGAGTCTCCAGCTTTCCCGCTCAGAACGACTGCGCAGCAGAGGGTTTGTTCGCTGTCCGACTCCAGGGTCCAGCCGAACGCGTAGGCTTCGTCGACCCATGGGTGGCTCTCGACGAACCCCTCCACCTCGGCGGGGGAAATGGTGATCCCGTTGATCTTGAGGACTTCTTTCAGTCTCCCGGCGAAGTGCAGGCGACCATCGTTGTCGATCCAACCCAGATCACCGGTTCTGAACCACCCGTCCGCCGAGAACGACGAAGAATTGGCGACGTCGTCGTCGAGGTAGCCTGGCGTGACACATCCTGACAGTTGGATCTCGCCCAGTAGCTGCGAGTCACCCGGCACCACCTCCATGTCGGTCACGGGATCGATGCAGCGAATCTTGTGTGTGGAGTTGATCGTGCCCTGAGTGTGCAGAACGACATCCAGAGGATCGCCGGGCTCGGTGACGTTGCAGTTCCCGTACGACTCTGTGAGTCCGTACACGCTGGAAGCGCCTGTGACGCCCAGAGTTTCGACTGCAAGGCGCTTGTCCTCCGCACTGAACCCCACCGGCCCGGTCCGCAACGAAGAGATATCGAATTTGTTGTGAGCGTCCGCGGCGACGAGGGCCCTGGTCATCGGCCCCAGCCCGTAGTACACGGTACATTTGTGGTCTTCGATGAACTGTGCCGATGCCGCGGCATCGAACCGCTCCTCCAGACACAACGGCACTCCGTGTGTCAGCGCCACCGGCAGTGCATTGACACATCCGAACCCGAAGAACATCGGAGCCGCGAACCAGATCTTGTCTTCGGGCGTCAACGTCCACCGGCGGCCCATCTGATACGGATTGGCAACCAGGCCGTCATGATTGACGACGACAACTTTCGGCTCAGCACTGCTGCCGCTGGTGAACACGTACATCGATACATCACCGGGTGACACCAGCGTCGAATGTTCCGGAGTCAGGCGCGGGAGCTGCTCGAACCCGTCGGGCAACTCACCCTTCGTCCAGAAGAATGTTCCGAGCCAGCCGTGGGAAACATCGGCTTCGAGTAGGTCGGCATCGGCCAACATCCCGCGATAGTCGGTGCCGTAGAACTCGGGTGACGCCACGATCGCCGTCAACTTCGCCTTCCGACGCGCTGTCGCGAGCTCCGCGGTTTTGTACCAGGTGTTCAGTGGCGCAGCAACGAGCCCTGCGTAATTCAAGGCCAGCATCGCCGCCGTCATCTTCCAGCCGTTGGGCATCAAGATGCCCACCGCCGAACCCCTCGGCAATCCCAAAGCGTGGAACGACGCGGCCAGGCTGCGGACGCTCTCGGCGAATTCGGCAGCGGTCATGGTTCGGTCCTTGGTCACCAACAGTGTGCGACCGGGGTACGCCCCCGCATACGCGTCAAGCACTGCAGGAAGGGTCGCCGACCTCGTGAGCTCGTACGGAGTCAGCGCCTCGCTGACGTGTCCGGTGTTCATAGTCGTCATCTTTCTGAAGAGATCGGTCAACGGATCACGCGCGGGAGGCGTCGTGCCGGGCCATCGGAAATCTGCGGGAAACTTCTTGGCTCCCATACTCAGCGATTCTATATAATAAAACCAGTTGCGAGGTCATTTTGGACATAAACCTCATCCAGTCCCGCTCAAAGCAGTGCTTGACAAGCATAGTGATACACACCACTATATAGAATCGTAGCTCCGAAGCGGCATTCACCTCCGGACCGCTGCCCTCCTCGACCTCGGCCAGCCGAGCATCATCTGCCACGAACCATCCTGCTCAAGGGGACCTCCTATGGGATCACAGCCACCGAATCCGCCCGCCACGACAGCAGACCGACGTCGACTGGTCGTAGCCGGGTTAGCAACAAGTACGATCGAGTTCTACGACTTCATGCTGTACGGAACCATGGCCGCGCTCGTGTTCAACCAGGTCTTCTTTCCGTCTTACAGCCCCGCGACAGGCACGCTCGCGGCATTCGCAACCTTCGCGGTCGGCTTTGTTGCGCGTCCGATCGGCAGCATTGTGCTCGGCCGGATCGGGGACCGTGTGGGCCGAAAGAAGACCGTCATGCTCACACTCCTGATGATGGGCGGTGCCACCGTCGCCATCGGTCTGATACCCAGTTTCGAGAGCATCGGCATCGCTGCACCACTGATCCTGGTGACGCTGCGGTTCATTCAGGGTTTTGCTCTCGGTGGCGAAGTGGCAGGTGTTGCTTTGCTTCTCGTCGAGCATTCGGGCAAGTCCACGCGCAACCTTCTTGGAAGCATCGTCCACATGGGCGCTCTCGGGCTCATCCTGTCATCGGTTGCAACCTCGTTCTTCTCCCACATATCCGGCGATGCATTTCTCGACTGGGGATGGCGCATACCGTTTCTTCTCAGTGCCGTTCTGTTCGGTCTGTCGTTCTGGCTCCGCCGGTCCATCAGCGACAGCCCACAGTTCATCGCGTCCAACACCGATTCGGTACAGCAGCCCCGCCTGAGCCTCTCCGCCACCTTCGTTCGATATTGGCAGCCAATACTGTTGGCCACAGGGATCACCGGAGCCGGTGGTGTCGTCTATTACACCGTCTTCACCTACAGCGTGGGATACGCAACGGGCTCACTGGGTTACGACAGAAACTCGATTCTCAATGCCCTGATCGTGGCTGCTCTGCTCTATACGATCGCCGTTCCCTTTGCGGGCTGGCTGGCCGACAGATCCAGCGCCCGCACTGTTGTCCTGTTCGGCCTGACGTTCTCGATCGTCTTCGTGTATCCATTCTTCCTGCTGTTCGAGGCCGGCCCGATCGGCGTGTTCGTCGCGATGTCGGTGTACCTCTGCTTCACTATGGCACCGGTCAATGCACCACAGTTCGCGTTGTATGCGGGACAGTTCCCAGCACTGTCGCGATACACCGGAACTGCGCTGTCTCAGGCTATTCCAGCCGCTGCTATCGCTGGAACCGCCCCATTCGTGGCGCAGTATCTGCTCGGAGTAACCGGATCGAATACCTCGGTTGCCTGGTACATCGCGTTTTTGTCGGTGATCGCCCTCGGATGCATATCGGTACTCGGGGGCCGCCCCTCGCATTTGGACGACGACCTCACCGCGTCGCCGGTGTCCGCGGCACGGGCAAACTCCAGGCGTGTTCGGATCGAATCCGGCGAAGCGGACGGTATCGCATGACGAATCGTGGACAACGGCAGACAATACTGGCGATCTGCTTTCTAGGGCTCGCGTTCGAGGGTTACGACCTGGTCGTGTACGGAACGGTCCTACCCCAGCTGATTGCATCCGACGAATGGAACATCGGCCCGACACAGGCCGGACTGATCGGCACCATGACCGTGATCGGGATGCTGATCGGATCCATCATCTCGGGCACTCTGTCCGACATGCTCGGGCGACGCAGGCTCACCATCGTCTCCTGCGTGTGGTTTTCGATCTGGATGCTTGCATCGTCCATCGCACCGAATGCGCAGGTCCTCGGCGGAATGCGATTCTTCGTAGGACTCGGAGTAGGGGCGTTCGTACCGTTGGTTGCCGCACTGGCCGTGCAGTGCGCGCCTGTAGGAAAAGGTAACCGCTACAGTGCGATCGCGTGGTCCGGCTACCCTGTCGGCGGTGTCATCGCCGCACTGATCGGCTATTTCGTTCTCGAACCCCTCGGTGCCCGATTCCTGTTCGCACTCGGAGGGTTGCCGTTGCTGACGATCGTTCCGCTGATGATTGCTCGCCTACCGAAAGGTGACGTAGCTCTCGGCGTGAGTCGCGAATTCGACTCCGGCGCAACCAAGCCCATATCGACGGTGGTGTCAGGCTTGTTCACCCGTACCGTCCGACTGCGTACCGCCTTGTTCGGCGCGGTCAGTGCAGCGGGTCTGATCCTGACCTATGGACTGAACACCTGGCTTCCGCAACTGATGCGCGCCAACGGGTACGAACTCGGTTCCGCCCTCACCTTTCTCATCGCACTGAACCTCGGCGCAGCGGTGATGCCACCCCTGCTCGCAAAACGTGCCGACATCTCCGGCCCGGGCATCGTGATAATCAGTGTTTTTCTGGCCGCGTCGGCCAGCATTCTGGCGTTGTCGATTCCCATGCCCATTCTGATCGTGTATTGCTTGGTGTTCATCGCTGGCGCGGGAACCCTTGGTGCACAACTCCTGTTGCCAGGATTCGTTGCCACCGACTACCCGCACTCCACACGCGTCGCAGCATTGTCCTGGATCTCGATCGCAGGCAGAATCGGCGCGTTGGGCGGTCCGACACTGATCGGATTTCTGATCGCCAGCGGCAGCAGCACATCCACGAGCTTCTTCGTATTCGCCGCGTTCGGAGTCGTGGGTGCATTCCTCACCGCCCTGCTGAGCCGCCGCAGGCAGCCCGCTGCCCGACAGGTCTCGGCAGTACCGGCGACAACCGACAAAAGGAGTAGCGCACAGTGAACACACCGACAACATCCACCACCGTCGTGAGCGGGTTCGCCTTCACCGAGTGTCCACGATGGCACGAAGACCGACTCTGGTTCGTCGACATGCATCTCGAACAAATCGTTGTCGCGGACGTGCGAACTGGTGTCCACACGGTCATCGAGGTGCCCGGATCACCCGGTGGGATCGACTGGCTCCCGGACGGTCGACTTCTGGTGGTGATGATGGAGCAACGGCAGATCCTTCGGCGCGAGAACGACGGCTGGGCTATCCACGCGGACCTGTCGGCCACCGTGCCGACCACGCTGAACGATATGGTGGTCGACGCTTCCGGACGCTGCTACGTCGGCGAAACAGGATTCGATCCCCACGACCATCTCTCCGGCCCCGACGACATCGCACGGGTATCGGCAGGCACCTTCGAATGTCCAGTCCTCAGTCGAGTGTTCGTGGTGGACCTGGACGGGAGCTACCGAGAAGCGGCGTCCGGAATCGCATTCTCGAACGGAATCGTCATCGATGATCGAACCCGACAGCTGTTCGTCGCCGAGTCGTTCGGTTCGCAACTGAGCAGGTTCGATATTGCGCCCGACGGGACTTTGATCGATAGGGTGCGTCTTCCGCTCGGGTTCGCTCCCGACGGCATCGGCCTGGACGGGTGGGGGTGTATCTGGGTGTCCGATGTCTTCGGCAATGCAGCCCAACGCGTCACCGCGGCCGGAACGTTACTCGAACGTGTTCCGACTCAACAGCTCTGCCTTGCTTGTGTGGTGGGCGGACCGAGCGGCAACGACTTGCTGTTGTGTAGTTCACCGACGCTCGACCGCACCGAATGCCTTGAGAAGCTCGAGTCACATATCGAGTCGACAACCATCGGGCCGCCCGAGACGGCATGAAGTCAGCTGCCGAGAATTCCCTTGTCGTCCAGAAATTTCTGGAGAACCACGCCCGAGCGCTCGATGTGGACGCGCATCGCGGCCGCTGCCCGCTCGGGGTCCCTGGTCTTCATCGCCTCGAGGATTTCGGTCCGCTCGTCGGTCGGTGGGTACAGTCCGGTCGTCTCGTAGAACCTGTTGGGGACGTAGGACAGAGCGACAGCGAGCAGCATGGCGATCTTCGGCGAGTCGGCACTGTGGTTGATGAGGCGATGGAAGTCGCTGTTGAGCCGTTGCACTGCGACCCCGTCGCTAGCGTCGACGGCGACCACGAGCTCG
Organism: Rhodococcus sp. 15-725-2-2b; assembly: GCF_002259075.1. NCBI lineage: Bacteria > Bacillati > Actinomycetota > Actinomycetes > Mycobacteriales > Nocardiaceae > Rhodococcus > Rhodococcus sp. 15-725-2-2b. The sequence goes on from NZ_NPFL01000028.1 coordinate 131,420, forward strand.
TCGTGTACCCGCGCGAGTTCGTTCACCTGCTCCCAGCTCAGACGCGTCGCGGCACGCCTGGCGAGCTCGGCGGCGAGATCCGCTTGCACGCCGAAGATGTCGTCGATGTCGGACCGGCGCAGCTCCAATACCCTGAAGCCCTTCCGTGGTTCGAGGCGAAGGAAACCTTGACCTCGCAGCGCCTGCAGCCCTTCTCTGACCGGCGTTTGACTGACACCCAAGTGCGCCGCCAGAGTCTCCGTTCGAATGTACCGGCCGGCCTCGAATTTCCCGGTCATGATCTCCTCGCGCACGAAGGCCTCGACCTCGGCGGAGAGTTGCTTCCTCCCACCCACCTGCGCTGCGGCGGGCGACACTTTCTCGCTGTTCACACTCGGCCTCCTCGGCGCTCCGGCGACACATTCTTCGGGCTTGCGCCATCGAAAGCGCGCTCAGGAGGCATTCTATACAAAAGGAGGGATCATCGCTCAAAGCTTCGCCGCAGGCTTCGAAAGGTTACGCTCCTGGGGATTATTATATATAATATTTTTACTGAGCTCCGTGATCACTTGGTCGGTCCGGTCGACTACGAGAGAAGAGATGCGAGAAAAATGACATCAGCCAACGGACCGAAGGGAACAAGCGCCATCGTTGGCGTCGGCACCACGCCCTTCGGCAAACTACCCGGATACTCCGCCGACGACCTCGGCAGCTGGGCTCTGTACGAAGCGCTCAGTGATGCAGCGTTGACGGTCAAGGACATCGATGGACTCATAGTGAACCGCGTGAGTTCATACGAGGCTGTCGCCGCCAATCTCGGCATCCAGCCCAGCTGGATGGCTCAACTCCCATCCGAGGGAAGGATGTCCGGCACGTCGATCGAGATGGCAGCCATGGCGATTTCTACCGGTCTGTGCAGGCGTGTTGCGTTGGTGTACGGCAACAACGGGCGGTCGGCAGGTGCCACCTACGGAGGCGTTGTCGGCGAAGCTTACGGAACGTCTGCGGATCTGACTGCCCCGTACGGCTTCACATCCCCCGGCGCGTTCTACTCCATGATGTACCAGCGTCACAAATACTTGTACGGCACCACCGACGATCAGCTGGCGACAGTGGCGATGACATTCCGTCACAATGCCTCACTGAACGAGAATGCCGTCATGCGGAGGCCGCTCAGTCTCGACGAGTACCACAATTCCCGCTATATCGTCGAACCCCTGCACGTCATGGACTATTGCCTCATCAACGACGGCGGCGTGGCCTTGATCATGTGCGCCGCAGACGAAGCCGCCGACTACCCGAACCCACCCGCTTATGTCCTGGGTTATGGACAGCAAGGGCAGCTGATCAATTCCGACTTCCCTCCCGGGGACAATTGGTGTGATGCCACCCGAGCCGTCGGGGAGCGCACCTACCGCATGGCGGATGTGAAGCGCGCCGACGTGGATGCATTGATGGTGTACGACAACTTCAGCCCCAATGTGTTGTTCGCGCTCGAAGGGCTTGGATTCTGCGAACAGGGCGAAGGTGGCGATTACATCCAGGGCGGCCGAATCGGTATCGGAGGCGAGCTACCTCTCAACACCAGCGGCGGCCATCTCTCCGAAAGTTATATGCAGGGATGGGGACTCACGGTCGAGGCAGTGCGTCAAATACGGCGGACGTGCGGTGCGCGTCAATTGGAACGGACCTCGATCATCCAGTACGTCTGCCCCTCGCCGGTCGTTTCCTCGATAATCTACGGATCGGATTATTAGAATGAATTCTCCAACAGTGCCTTTCACTCCGGCATCCAAACTGCTGAAACCGTACTTCGAGGCTCTCGATCGGCACGAACTGATGACCACTCGTTGCTTCGGGTGCGGGGTGACCCAGTTTCCCCCTCGGGCGGCCTGTAGCAGTTGCGGGGCTTTCGGTTCATTCGAGTGGATCGAATCGACAGGGAGAGGAGCGATCTGGACTTTCGGTGTATTTCACAAAATGTACTTTCCGAATTTCGGTCCGCTGCCGTACAACGTGGCCGTGGTCGAGCTCGACGAAGGAACCAAACTCATCACCAACATCGTCGGATTGGACAACACGGAACTGACGATAGGCATGCGTGTCCGCGCTGCATTCGTGGACATAGACGGCCACACGGCCGTCCGGTTCGAGCGCGACCAGGTTGGCACCGACCCCAAGGAAAGTAGGACCCGATGACGATGCAGGAAGCGCCAGCGTCGCTCGAACTTCCCGATGGCGCGATTGTGCTCGCAAGCGGTGTCGGATTCACCGAAGGACCGGTCAAGATCGACGACACCTCGATTGCGGTGACCAGCATCAATCGCGGTCACGTCTATCAGGTTCCCTTGGATGGATCCGGGCCCACACTGTTGTGCGAAACCGGAGGTGGTCCGAACGGACTCGCCCTTGGCCCCAGCGGTGAATTGTGGATCACCCAGAACGGCGGAACTGCGATGCCTTCGCGCTCGAAACTCCCGGCCGCGCCTTCGCTGCAGCGATGGGCAAACGGCACTCTGAGCGTCGAACTGTCGGGAACGGTGTCTGCGCCCAGCGACTGCGTTATCGGTCCTGATGGTCGACTGTGGTTCACCGACACCGCCGAGCATGCAATCGGCGAGGTCAAGCCCGGGCGGCTGCACGCATACGATCCGAAGACCGGCGATCTCGAAACGCAGTTCGATGGACTCATGTTTCCCAATGGCCTGGCTTTCGACAGCACCCGTGGCAAGTTGTACGTCGCCGAAACGGCAACCGACTCCGTTCGCCGTTACGACGTCACCGAGAAAGGATGCACGCCGGACGGATGGGCCGTTACCCTTGAGCGAGGCCGCCCGGACGGCATGGCAGTCGATTCCGCCGGTTGGCTCTGGATCGCCGGCAGCTCCGGCGACAACGTTGTGGCCGTTGATGATCAAGGCGAGATCTGTCATGAAATTCTGTTCGGCAACCGCGTGCTCGTGACCAGCGTGTGCTTCGCAGGCGCAGCGCTCGACCAGATGATCGTGACCATCGCAAAAGGCGGAACCGTCGTATCGATCCCTGCCATTCACACCGGCCTTCCGCTCCCGGTCACTGCACTGTGAGCGCCGACGATGTCCGCGGCAAAGTCGAACGGGTGTACGGGAGCGTCAGTCGGCAATGGGAACTGCTGATCGAACTGGACCTCGTATTCGCCGAGGCCTATGCCGAGTACCTGGACGCTGCGTTCTCGGCCGCTGAGCTCGATCCTCACATTCGCGAGCTTCTGCTGCTGGCCCACGACGCATCGATGACAGTGCTTGACCAGCACGGGGTCGACGAGCGAATTCGGAGAGCACTCCAACTCGGAGCGAGTCGACGCGAGATACTCGATGTCCTCGAGCTTCTTTCGATGATTTCCACGCACAGCCTCGCTATCGGCTTACCGCTCGCCTTCGACCCAGAGGACTACGGTGTTCCAGAATCGACGAGCGGAGGGTATTGGGACGCATTCGAGGCCCCATTTCCCGGTGTACACGGGATGATGAGCACGCACACTCCACGCCTGTTTTCTGCCTATCGCTCGATGGGAAAGGTGCTGTGGCGAAAGGACGGGCTCGCACCGAAGTGGCGCGAATTGACGTTGGTGGTTGCCGATCTCTCGACCACCCACTTGTACGGTGCCGGTGCGAAGCTTCACATCGACAATGCCCGACGCTATGGCGCTACAGATTCGGAAATCGTTGCTGCAGTTGCCCTTACCATTCCTTTTTCGGCCAACACCATCGAATTGGGTCTGCGCGCGCTGAGCAACGTCGAGAGCGCGGCTGCATCCGTGTCGAGCGTCGGTCCTGAGGATTGGTAACGCCGGAAAACGACGCTGAGGATCGTCCGAAGCCGCCACAGAAGTGTTCTGGGCAGTCTGCGACTCGCCATTTCCTGAGGTCGGTGCCGGGGTGTCGATGAGTTCGCGAATTTTCTTTACCCGGTCTATCAAACACTCGTCGTATTCTCGGTACCCGTTGTCGAGTCGACGCGGGCTGATCAGGCCCTGTTCTTGGTAGTAGCGAAGAATTCTCGGCGGGACGCCTGTCGTGCTCGCCAGCTCTCCGATGCGCATTGCTCCTCCTGACGATTTGACCTTCGCACTAATGGCACGTTGACGATGGGTGAGTCGGTAGTTGCGTGCGGGGTGGGGTCGCTGATGCCTTGCTCTTCGGTGTCACGAGCGTGTCACATGTCGGTACGAACGGACCTGGATTCGGGTGGTGCTGCCTGGACGATTGACACAGGTCAGAGCCTCTGTGGTGGTTCCATGCGGACGTATCCGGTTGTCTCGCAACATACTTGTGAGCGAGCGGTCAACGGTTCGATCCCGTTGGGAGGCTCCACTGCTCCGATCCCGCTGCTGGGGTCGGAGTTTTTGTCTGTGGTGGCCGGTGCGGACGGCTCGCGCGCACATACGCCCCTCGTGGGAATTCACGGTGCCTGTAGGAGGTGCGAATTCCGACGAGGGGAGTGGATTGCCGGCTACGCCGACCGTTTCGGTCAGGGCGTACGCGTGGCGGCCAGTCGATGCTGAACGATGGCGACCACAGCCACGACCGCAACTCCGACGGCGAAGAGGCCCGCGGCGGCGGGCCATTCGTTGCCGACAGCCAGCAGTTCTCTGTTCTCGCCCTGCCACGGCCACAGTGCACGCAACGACCCCAACAGCAGGCCGGCAGCGGCGACCATCGCCAGGTCGTGGTAGTTCGCCAGCAACCGTTCGAGCACTCGAACGAAGCTGACCAACCCCACCAGAGCACCTAGGGCGAACACGGCCAGGTACGTCAGGTTCCGCTCGTCGACGGCCGTGAGCGTCGGCGCATACAGGCCGATGACCAGCAGAAAGAACGAGCCAGATACACCTGGCAGCACGAGCGCACATATTGCGATCGTCGCGGCGAAGAACACCAGAATCAACGACGGATTCGACGCCTCGACCCCGGGTAGCGACGTGAGAACGACGACCGCGACAGCGAGAACGACGAACAGAACCACGGCGGACAGTCGGGACCTGATGGTGGGGAAAGCTCCACGACTGATCTCCATGAACGGGATCGCCACCGACATCGCGATCATGCCCATGAACAGTGCCTTCGAGTAGACGGGCTGATCCGTGACGAAATCCGCCATGATCCCCGCCACCGAGAACACCATCAACAGCATGCCGACGCCGACCGTGACGAGCAGCCACCAATCGACCTGGCGGACCTCGGCACGCACGTCGGACCGCGTGAGCACGGCCTTGGGGATGTCCGTCAGATGCTTCGCCGACGCGATAGCCCTGGTGTAGATCCCGGTGACCAGGGCGACCGTGCCGCCGGAGACCCCGGGAACCGTTTCCGCCAGACCGATCAGACCGCCGCGAACGACGTTGGCCGCCAATTCCGTCGCCGGCGGCCGCCCCCTGACAACGTCATCGAGTCCGGGTCGATCCTGCTCCTTGTCACCATGTTCGGAGGGCGTCTGCCGGTTCGTCGTCATGCCCGAATCGTCCCAAACGCCGCAATGCCGCTCGACACCGGCTCGACAAGCTCGGGTGTGATCGCACCCGCTTGCGAGCGTTCGACGGTTCGATCCGCCCTCCCCATACCGCCGTCACGAATCAGCTCCCCGTTCTTGTGAACCCGACGCCGATCGGAGTCGGGTATCCGAAACGGAGGAGCCGATCCGAGGTCGTCGGTCGCAGAGACGGCCTCCGCGAACATCGGCGTGGATCCGAGTATTCAGCGGACGATCAGCTCGTGCCAGAACCGATCACGTCCAGTCCAGTCGAGAGCGGTTGTCCCAGTACATCTCTGGCGATTCTGCAAGATCCGGATCGCTCGCTGCGATCAGTTCGCGGTCGATCGACAGAGCAGCGACATTCTGCTCGAGTTGTGCCGCTGTGGCCGCGCCGGAGAGCACGACATCGGCCCAGGGTTGGGCGAGTGCACGTGCCAGCGCCAGTGCGTCGCGGCCGATTCCGGCGGAGTCCGCGACGCGGGCGAGTGCAGAATCTTCGGCCACCAGTCGGCCGTTGGCCATGGCCTCTTTGACGACGACGAACCAGCCGGCTTCGTGTGCTCGTGCCAACGCCGGGCCGACGGACGGCTCGAGGGGGTTCCACGTCGACTGCACCGAGCTGAACACCCCGATCTCCAGCGCTGCATGCACCACGTCGGCTTGATGTGGCCCGCTGGTGCTGATGCCGATTCGGGTACCACTCTCGGCTAGGGCACGTAGGTCGTCGAGCAGGGCAGTGTCGCTCAGGGCTGGACTGTCCGGGGTGACGCTGTGGATCAGGTAGTGGTCCGGTGCACCGCCGAGGTCGCGCAGAGTCTGCGGCCACTGCTCGGCCAAGCGGGCAACCGAGTGCTCTTTCACTTCGTGCACCTCGGCACCCCGCTGGAAATCGGCGACGTACGCGTATCCCCATTTGGAGCCGATCACCAGCTCGTCTCGCCGAGAAGGGTGTCGCGACAACCAGCTGCCGAGGAAGCGCTCGGCAAAGCCGTAGGAGCGCGCGACGTCGAAGTGTCTGATTCCGCTGTCCCATGCGGCGTCGAGTACTGCGTGGCACAGCTGCTCGAGGGCTGCCGGATCGAATCGCCCGTCGACGGCATCGGAGTGCCCGACCGTCAGGTACTCGGGGCGTCCGAGGGCGGCAAGGCCGAGACCGAGTTGGGTCATGTCGTCAGTACTTTCGTTGTGCCGTGGCGGAAACAACCACCATATCTGCGATCGGACCGTGCTCGCGTGATCGATACCAGATGTTGCGAGGCAGGATCATCGAGCTGAGACTGTGAACTCGGGGCGCACTCGGTGTGCGCCTGCAGTACGGCCACGAAGGAGAGAGCTGTTGACCGATTTTTCAGGTAAGCCATTGATCGGCGAGATTCGGCTTGCACGAGCTCGAGCCGGATTGAGTTGGGCCGCTGTGGCCGAGGCCATCGACATGCCGGTGGCATGGACGGTGTCGGCACTCTACGGACAGCATCCCCTCAGCCTCGCCCAGGCCGACCTCCTTGCCGAAAAACTGGGCATGCCCGACGGTTCGTTGTTCGAGCTGACCCTGGCCCCCTATCGCGGGTCGCTCGGCATCTCCTCGGACCCCACGGTCTACCGATTCCACGAGGCGCTGCAGGTGTACGGCCCTGCGCTCAAAGAACTGATCGCCGAGGAGTTCGGCGACGGCATCATGAGTGCCATCAACTTCACGATGAACATCGAACGACGCCCGCACGAGGACGGAGATCGTGTCGTGGTGACGTTCGACGGGAAGTTCCTCGACTATCGATGGACCGAGTAGGCCGAAATCGACAGTCAGGGGGACGATTCGGAAGATGGGCCGACCAGTGCGCGTCGCATCCATTCGTACACTCTCTCGTCGTTGAGGAGGGTGAAGTGGTGTGCGCTGTTGATCGCCAGACCGTCGTCCGGACGAAGTCCTATGTCACGCAGCTTGTTCCGCCCTCCGGCGCTGTCCGTACGGACCAGGCCGTCGCCCACGAAGATTCCGATCGGGTGTCGCGGGTTTCCTGTGATGACGGCGGACGCGTGATGATGCCGCACCCCCTCCGGAACCGAGATGTCCGCGGCCGCTCCGACGTCGAATCCGTCGGCGTAGCTGGCATGTCCCTCGTCCTCGGTGATCGATCCGTGAATCAGGTCGCGGACTCCGGCGCTTCGACGCGCCAACAGGTTCGCGAACGGACGGGTCTCGGGCGCTATTGCCAGCGCTGCCGTGGCGACGTGAACGCCGCGCGCAAGCGGCGCACCCAGATGTGGTGTCCCCAGGGTGAATACGTCCGTCAACAGCTCCACCCATCGGCGGCCGCTCTCCGCAGCGTGGTGTGCGGCGCTGCGCGAGACCAGCCCGCCCATGGAATGACCGACCAGGGTGATGCGGTGAACCCTGACGGGCCAGGCCAGCACGAGCTGTTCCAACAGGTCCGACAGGTCGGCACCGTTGGTGGCAATTCGACGACCGGTGTTGTAGCGCAGAAAGATCGAGGTCGTTCCGGATTCTGAGTCCAGGCGCTCCCCGTACGTGGGTCGCCCACCGAGCCGCCATGCCGATTCGGTCTCCACGAGCCCGTGCAGGAACACCACGAGGTGCGCTCCCGCGTCGGGAAACGCCGTGGCCAGGGCGCGGTACTTGGTAACTACCGGGCGTCCGTCGACACGTATCGACATCGGGTAGGCGAGGACCCGGGAACTGCGCTCCATGTCGTCGCCGATGAGACCGTGCAGGACGGCGATGGTCTGAGCGCCGCGGGTGGTGTGCGACGGTGACGGCCGCGCATCGTCCTCGGTGACCTCGTCGCCGGTCACGTCGGAACTGCCGGTCAGTGCACCGACTGCTGTGGCTGCGCCGGTGCAGGCGGCTGTGATGGTCGCGTAGGTTCCGGCGGCGATCGCGTCGTGCATCAGCTGCGTCGGCACGGCGGCCGGCCCGACGCCGAGTTTCACGGCGGCAAATGTGCGTCGTGCAATGGCCGAGTGAACTGCGCGAACACCACCCGTGGCCGATGCCAGCTCGCGAAGCGCGATTTCTGCGAGTTCACCCAACTCCTGTGTGCGCTGAGTTCTCTTCCCCACTCGATTCAGTGTACGTGTGTCCACTGGATCCGTCAGGGCTGCGATGGTTGCGGTTGTCCCACGTCACCGTCGCTCGAAATACTCGTGGACCTGGCGTACCGACATCGCTCCTTCACCGACTGCGGATGCGACTCGCTTCACCGATCCGCTGCGGACGTCGCCCGCGGCGAACAGGCCGGGTCGGCTCGTTTCGAGCGTCCCGCACAGCGCTGCTCCGATCTGTAGGGCGCCGTCTCCACGAGCGAGAGCTGCGTCCGTACCGGTGACGACGAACCCGTGTTCGTCGAGTGCGATGGCGTCGGCAAGCCACCCCGTGTAAGGCGTCGCTCCGATGAACACGAACAGGGCGTGCGCTCTGATCGTGGCCTGTTCGCCCGTGCGGTTGTTCTCGACCACGACTTCGTCGAGGTACTTCTTGCCGCGGACCTCGCGAACCTCGGTGTGGCGGTGCACGGTCACGTGCGGGTGGTGCTCGATCTGGTCGACCAGGTAACGGGACATGCTCTTTCCGAGATCGTCATTGCGGATGAGCAAGTGGACGTCCGAAACATGTTCGGCGAGAAACACTGTCGCCTGGCCTGCGGAGTTACCGCCGCCGACGATGGCCACCGGGTCGGTCCCGCACATGCGGGCTTCCTGATGAGTGGCGGCGTAGTACACACTCGTGCCTTCCAGTTCCGCGATACCGGGAACGGTCAACTTGCGGTAGCGCGCACCGGTGGCGAGCACGATGGACCGGCCGCGAACCGTGCCGCCGTCAGAGAGCCGGAGCACGTGGTACCCGGCTTCGGACGTCAATCCGGTCACCTCTGCCGAGACCAGGATGCGGGCACCGAACTTGTCGGCCTGGATCACAGCCCGCTCGGCCAATTCGGATCCGGAGATTCCGGCCGGGAATCCCAGATAGTTCTCGATTCGGGAGGAGGTGCTGGCCTGTCCCCCTGCGGCGATCGTCTCCAGTGTCACCGTGTTCAACCCGTCCGACGCTCCGTATACGGATGCGGCCAGTCCGGCCGGTCCTGCACCCACGACGACGAGATCGAACACGTCCTGGGCAGCGTTCGGCACGGAAAGTCCGACGATGCGGGCGAGCTCTGTGTTCGTCGGATTGCGCAGTACCTTCTCGCCGTGCCAGATGACGACGGGAACGTCCTCGGGGGCGATGTCCAGGCTGCGCAACAGCTGCTCCGCCCGCTCGTCCCGCTCCAGATCGATCCATTTGTGAGGCAATCGATTTCGCATTGCGAATTCTCGAAGCCGCAACGTGTCCGGTGAATAGCAGGACCCGATGATCCGGAACCCCGAGCCGAGCCCGATCAGCAGGTGTCGACGCAGCAGGTAAGCCCGCAGGATCAGATCGCTCAGCACTGGATCGTGGGCAACCAGTTCGCGCACCCGTTCGGCGGGAGTGACGAGCAGCTCGCCGTCTTCGATCGCTTCGGCGGTGTAGAACGCCACCTGACCTTCGAGCAGTCCGAGCTCAACCAAGAAGCGGCCGGGTCCGTGCACGCGAAGTATTCGACGTTCACCGTCCCGGTCACCCTCGTCGAGAACGGCGACCTTGCCGGACAGAACGACGAAGAAGTCATTGCTGGGCGCACCCTCGCGTATCAGCACTTCTCCGGTACGAACCGATCGACGTGTGCCACCGACCTCGAGCACTGCGACCTGATCGTCCGTCAGCCGCGGGAACGCGCCGTGCTCGTCCGTGGTCTCGTCGACGACCGCTGGTCCGGCGTCCTCAGACGAAATTTCGGTCGACATAACACCACCTCCAATCTTCTCCGGGTTCCATCGACCGAACGATCGGATGACCGACGACATGTGCGTGCGCGCTCGCGTGTCTGCCCGGCGAGGAGTCGCAACACCCGACGTGCCCGCATGTCAGGCACAGCCTCAGGTGCACCCACGGGGTGCCGAGACGCAGGCATTCTTCGCAGCCCTGCGGAGTTCTGGGCACCACGGACCGGATTGCATCGACGTGCGGGTCCACTGGCACGAACGTCATGATGTCGCCTCCTTGCCTGCATTCTCCGAAAGCGCTCGATCGAGCCATGCGCGTAGCTGGGGTACCGGGGCTGCACCGGCCTGCCGAGCGAGGACCTCACCTCGATCCATCACCAGCAGGGTCGGCACGGCCCTGACGGTGAATCGTTCGGACGTCAGGGGTGCGGCATCCACGTCGACCTTGACCAGCTTGATCCGGCCCGCGCGTTCTCCGGCGAGCTGTTCGAGCGCCGGGCTGACCATGCGGCACGGTCCGCACCAGGTCGCCCAGAGATCGACGAGTACGGGCACCGAGGGGTGTTCGGCGATCTCCGCGAAGTCCTCGTCCCGTGCTGCGGCGATCCACGGCAGCGGCTCGTGGCAGTTCCCGCACCGGGGTGTCCCGCCCGCTGCGGCAGGCACCCTGTTGACCTTGCCGCAGTGCGCGCACTTCACCTTGTCCGATTCCATGGCGACATCTCCTCTCAGGCCGCCGCGACGGCGGGTTCCGCATACGCGACGACGAGTTCTCCGTCGACCACCGTGACGGTGATGGTGCCGCCTGGTTCGATGTCCCCTCGCAGTAACGCGCGACCGATCTTGGTCTCGACCTCGTGGGCGATGTACCGACGCAATGGCCGTGCACCGTAGACCGGGTCGAATCCGCGTTCGGCGACGAGCCTGCGCGCGTCCGGGGTGATGTCCAGATCGATCCTGCGCTCCGACAACCGGTTTCGAAGATCGGTGAGCTGCAACCCGACGATGTGCTCGATCTGGGGCAGGGTGAGTGGGGTGAACAGCACGATGTCGTCGACCCGGTTGAGGAACTCGGGACGGAAATGCCCACGCAGTTCCGCGAGAACCCGCTCGCGGGCGTTCGGCTCGATCTCGCCGTCGGGTGTGACTCCTTCGAGGAGATGCTGGGAACCGATGTTGGAGGTCATGATGATCACCGTGTTCCTGAAATCGACCTGCCTGCCTTGTGAATCGGTGATCCGGCCGTCGTCGAGCACCTGTAGCAGGGTATTGAACACATCTGCGTGCGCCTTCTCGATCTCGTCGAAAAGCACAACCGAGTACGGCTTTCGGCGCACCGCCTCGGTGAGCTGTCCGCCCTCGTCGTACCCCACGTATCCGGGAGGTGCCCCGATGAGCCGGCTCACCGTGTGCCGCTCCTGGTACTCGCTCATGTCCAGGCGCACCATGTTGTCTTCGCTGTCGAAGAGAGCGCCGGCCAATGTTTTTGCGAGCTCGGTCTTTCCCACGCCCGTCGGGCCCAGAAAGATGAACGACCCGATCGGCCGGCGTGGATCACGGATGCCGGACCTCGCCCGGATCACCGCGTCCGCGACCAGCTGCACCGCCTCGTCCTGACCCACGACCCTCTCGTGCAGAATCTCGTCGAGCTGCAACAACTTCTGTCGCTCGCCTTCCTGCAGCCGAGCGACCGGGATCGAAGTCCACGCAGCCACGATTTCGGCGATCTCGTCCTCGGTGACCACTTCGCGCAACAACGGGCTCCGGCCTTGTCTGGTGACCAGCTGCTCCTCTGCCGACTCGAGCCTGCGTTCGAGCTCGACGATCTCGCCGTAGCGCAACTCGGCGGCCCGATTGAGGTCGTAGGCGCGCTCCGCCTCCTCGGCCTCGTGGCGCAAGCGCTCGAGCTCACTCCGTAGCTCTTGCACCCGGCGGATCGCCTGTCGCTCCGCCTCCCACTGAGCGTGCCGGGCATCGGCCTCGGCCCGCAGATCGGCCAGCTCCTTGCGCAGCTCGTCGAGACGTGCCTTGCTCGCTCCGTCGGTCTCCTTGGACAGCGCGGCATCTTCGATCTCGAGCCGGGTCACCTTCCGGGTGAGTTCGTCGAGTTCGGCCGGCATCGAATCGATTTCGGTGCGTAACCGAGCGCACGCCTCGTCGACCAGATCGATGGCCTTGTCCGGGAGAAAGCGGTCGGTGATGTAGCGGTGCGAGAGGGTGACGGCAGCGACGAGAGCGCCGTCCTGAATCTTCACGCCGTGAAACACCTCGAGGCGTTCGCGGAGTCCGCGCAGGATCGAGATGGCATCCTCGGCGCTCGGCTCGTCGACGAGGACGGTCTGGAACCGTCGCTCCAGTGCCGCATCGGATTCGATGTGCTTGCGATACTCGTCGAGCGTGGTGGCACCGATCATGTGCAGCTCGCCTCGGGCGAGCATCGGCTTGAGCATGTTGCCGGCGTCGAGAGACCCCTCACCGCCCACTGATCCCGCACCGACCACGGTATGCAACTCGTCGACGAACAACAGAATCCGCCCGTCGGCTGCCTTCACCTCGGCCAGCACCGCCTGCAGACGCTCCTCGAATTCCCCGCGGTACTTCGCGCCGGCCACCAGGGAACCCATGTCGAGTGAGAAGATCGTTCTGTCGCGCAGGCCTTCCGGAACGTCGCCGCGGACGATCCGCTGGGCAAGGCCCTCGACGATCGCGGTCTTCCCGACGCCGGGGTCGCCGATCAGAACCGGATTGTTCTTGGTCTTGCGGCTCAGGATCTGCGTGACCCTGCGGATTTCGGCGTCTCGTCCGATCACCGGATCGAGTTTGCCCGCCCGCCCCTCGGCGACCAGATCGCGTCCGTACTTCTCCAGCGCGTCGTACGCACCTTCCGGGCTGGCCGAGGTGACGCGTTGATTGCCGCGCACCTTCGTCAGCGCTGTGAGGAAGGAGTCCCTGGTGATTCCGTGACGGGCGAGTACTCGCCCTGCCGCAGTGGCCGAACCCTCTTCGGCGAGGCCCATCAGGAGATGCTCCACCGACACGTAGGAATCCTTGAGCCGCTTCGCCTCTCGATCGGCGGCGTCGAGGAGCACGGACAAGCGTCGGGTGATCGTCACCTGACCGGTCCCGGCACCGGGGCCGCTGACCTTGGGCCTTCGCGAGAGTTCACGTTCCAGATCGGATTGCAGGGCATCGACCTCGGCACCGGCCTGCTCGAGCAATCGGGGCACCAAGCCATCCTGCTGACCGACCAAGGCGAGCAGTAGGTGCTCTCCGTCGACCTCGGTGTGACCCATTCTGGTCGCAAGGCTCTGGGCCTCCTGCAGTGCTTCGCGCGACTTCTCGGTCAGGTTGCTGATGTCCATGTGGTTGTCCTCCTTCTGCGGGAAGATGCTTCGAGTGTCTCGATTCGTTCCAGCAGGTCGAGCACGAGCCCGATTGCCGAGTAGTTCAGGCCGAGACCGGTCCGCAGTCGTCGAATGCGGGCTGCATGGGCCACTTCGGTTGATGCGAAGAACATTTCGCCACCTACGACGCGATCGGCGTCGAGCAGACCGAGGACCACGAGCTTCCGTGCAAGTTCCGGATGCAGCCCCGTACGTTCGGCGAAGGCGTCGGTCGACAATTCGGTGCGTCGAACCAGTACGTACCGGACCACCGGGTTCGGGTCGCTCATGTCTTTGTCCTCGGATCGAAGTTCGATTCTGCGGCCAACTGCTCGAACAGTGCGCGTTCGCGTGCTGTCGGTTTCGACGGCACCATCACCTTGATCTCGGCGTACAGGTTGCCGTTGGTGCCACGTGGATTCGGCATTCCTTCGCCGCGCAGTCGCAGCTTCCTTCCAGTCGACGAGCCCGGAGCCACTTTCACTTTCGCCTCGCCACCCGGGGTGGGAACGGCGACGGTCGCCCCGAGGACCGCCTCCCATGGCGATACCGGGAGGTCGACGTGAATGTCTCGGCCCTGTACTCGGAACCGGGAATGTGGCTCGATCCGCACCACGAGGTACAGATCCCCCGGCGGCGCGCCGCCGTTGCTCCGTCCGCCTTGTCCGGCCAACCGAATTCGCTGGCCGTCCACGACCCCGGCCGGAATGTCGACGTCGTACTGCCGTCCGTCCAGTCCGAGCGTGCGTGTGCCGCCCCGGTACGCCTCCTCGACCGTCAAGGCCAGTTCCGCTTCCTGATCGGCACCGGGAATCGGCCCGTACCCGCCACCGCCGCCGAACATCTGCCCGAAGAGGTCGTCGAGATCGACACCACCGTCGCCACCGGGACCGAAGTGCACGCGTCTGCTCCCGCGGTCGTATCCTCCGCCACTGTTCCCGCCACCGCGGTATCCACCCGAGTGGGTGCGGGTCCGTTCGTCGTAATCCTCGGGGACACGCCGAAAGTCGGCACCGAACCGGTCGTAGCGTTTCCGAGTGTCCGGGTCGGACAACACCTGGTAGGCCTCGTTCATCTCCTTGAACGTGTCTTCCGCTGCGGGGTCCTTGTTCACGTCGGGGTGATACTTGCGAGCCAGCTTGCGGTAGGCCTGCTGGATCTCGTCGGTGCTCGCACCCCGCGGGACTCCGAGCGATTCGTAGTGGTCACGCGCCATCGGTGCTCACCCCTCGGGGCGGCTGACGACCACCGACGCCGGCCGCAGTTGCCGTCCGTCCTCTCCGTAACCCGGACGGACGACGTCGATCACGGTCCCGGACGGAAGGTCGGGCCGGACCACCACGCTGACCACTTCGTGCAATTGCGGGGAGAACGGAACTCCGACCTCGTCGTGACGCTCGAAACCGAACCGTGACAGCACCTGCACCGCCTGATCGCGGATCGCCTTGACGCCGTCGACAACGGTCTGCGAATCGCTGTCCGCATGTGCCAACGCAAGTTCCAGATTGTCCAGTACCGGCAGCCACGCCGCGGACACCTTCGTCACCTCCGCGGCCCGTTCTCGCTCCAGGTCCTTGGCATACCGCTTGCGCAGGTTGTCCAGATCGGCAAGGGCTCTGCGCCAGCGGTCGTCGAGTCGAGCCTCCTCGGCACTCGTGGCGGCGTGATCCGGTACCGTCTCGGTTCGATCGCCTTCCGTGACGTCGGCCGCTGGTTCGGGTGTCGAATGATCTGCAGCCCTTTCCATCTCGTGCCTCAGCTTCGATCGAATTCGGCGTCGATCACGTCGTCGTCATCGGTCGAGGCCGCGTCCGCGCCACCGACCTGACGTCCGTCACCGCCGTCCTGTACCGGCACGAGCCCGTAGAGGAGCTGTTGGAGCTCGGAGGCGAGTGGTTGTACATCTGCAGGCGAAGCGCCGTCCTTCACTGCCTTTCTGGCATCGGCGATCAGCATCTCGGCCCGTGCCCTGTCGTGCGGTGGCGCGCTGTCACCGAGTTCGGCGAGTCGCCGTTCCACCTGATACGCAACGGAATCGAGTTCGTTGCGCGCGTCGACAGCTTTGCGCAGCGCCTCGTCATCGCCCCGATTCCGTTCGGCCTCGGCCAGCATGCGTTCGACCTCGCTCGGGTCCAGATTGCTCTGCTCACTGATCGTGATGCTCTGTTCCTTGCCGGTGTCCTTGTCCCTGGCCGTGACATTGAGGATGCCGTTGGCGTCGATATCGAACGTGACCTCGACCTGGGCGTCGCCGCGCGGTGCGGGCCGGATGTCTTCCAGACGGAAACGTCCGAGCGAACGGTTGTCGGCGGCCCGCTCGCGTTCGCCCTGCAGCACAACGACATCCACGGCGGACTGCTCGTCCTCCGCGGTGGAGAACACTTCGCTGCGGCGGGCCGGGATGGTCGTGTTGCGCTCGATGATCTTGGTCATCACCCCGCCCTGTGTCTCGACGCCGAGAGACAGCGGGGTGACGTCGAGCAGCAGCACGTCGGAGACCTCGCCCTTGAGCACGCCGGCTTGAACCGCCGCGCCGAGAGCCACGACTTCGTCCGGATTGACGCCCATGTGGGGGTCCTTGCCGCCGGTGAGCCGCCGAACCAGGGCTTGCACCGCCGGGATGCGCGTCGAACCACCGACCAGAATCACTTCGTCTATGTCGTTGGCGGTGACCTTGGCATCACTCATTGCCTGTTTCACCGGGTCGAGGCAGCGCTCCACGAGATCCGCCGTCAGATCCTCGAACTTCGATCGCATGACGGTGGTCGTGAGGTGCTTGGGACCGTCCGAATCGGCGGTGACGAACGGCAGGTTGACCTGGGCCTGGGTCACCGAGGACAACTCGACCTTGGCCTTCTCTGCGGCCTCGAAAAGGCGCTGCAACGCCTGTGCGTCCTTGCGCAGATCGATGTTCTCCACCTGCTGGAAGTCGTCGGCGAGGTAGTCCACCAGGCGTCGATCGAAGTCGTCCCCGCCCAGGTGAGAGTCGCCGGCCGTCGACCGAACCTCGACGACGCCCTCGCCGACGTCGAGCAAGCTCACATCGAAGGTGCCGCCGCCGAGGTCGAAGACCAGTACGGTTTCGTGGACCTGCTTGTCCATGCCGTACGCCAGCGCCGCAGCGGTCGGCTCGTTGATGATCCGCAGGACTTCGAGGCCCGCGATACGGCCGGCGTCCTTGGTGGCGTTGCGCTGCGCGTCGTTGAAGTACGCAGGAACTGTGATGACCGCTTCCTTGACCTTCTCGCCGAGAAACTTGCTCGCGTCGTCGACGAGCTTGCGCAGTACGAGGGCACTGATCTCCTCCGGCGCATACTTCTTGCCCCGCACATCGATTCGGGCCTCGCCGTTGTCACCGGCCACGATGTCGAAGCTGACCGCTCTTGCCTCATCGGAGATCTCGTCGTAGTGGCGTCCGATGAAGCGTTTCGCCGAGTAGATCGTGCCCTTCGGATTCAAGATCGCCTGCCGTCGGGCAAGCTGACCCACCAGCCGTTCTCCGCTCTCGGTGAAGGCCACCACCGACGGCGTCGTCCGCGCTCCCTCGATATTGGAGATCACCACCGGCTCGCCGCCTTGCCAGCTGGCGATGACGGAGTTGGTGGTGCCCAGGTCTATACCCACAGCAGTCGCCATGACTCGTTCCTTTCGATCGGTCCGGCCGGTGAGCATGTGGACAGCGGCGTCCGTTACCCCGACATCGGCGAAGACTTCGTAGTGAGGTGGTTGTACTGGTTGGTACGAGTCGAGATCGGCACGCCTGTTGGGAAATGCAGGTCGAGAAGGTGGCCGACGCACCCGCAGTGAAAAATGATGGGATGAGAACGAATGCGGCTGGTAGACAGCATTATTCACCGTACAACGGAGGTCGACCGCCTGAATCCCTGGTCGCGACTGTCGACGTCGGCCAGTGTCGGTCGTTCGATATTCTGTATCCGTGCAACAGATCGTGATGTTCGAGCCGATACGCGGTGTGGGCAGTTCGAAGCAGCACACTGAACTGACCGGTAACCCAAAATGTTGGCACATCAACATGTTTCGCGACGTGACCGAAATTCGGCCGGCGCTGCACCTGGCGTGCTTATTCCCTCTACCGGTCGAGTCTCCTCTCTCGGCTGCGAGATTACCAGGGGTAAAACCAAATTCGATCGCGCGCGGACTGCAGGCCCTTCCCTTTGCCGGTCCGAGGTGTGATGCTTGGCCGTGTCCACCACTTCGAACAGGAGAATCGTCATGGTCACCAAGGCACTGCTGGTCCGACTCGAAGCCAAGCCCGGCAAGGAAGATGCAGTCGAGGAGTTTCTCCGGTCGGCCCAACCGCTCGTCGAACAGGAGCCCGGCACCCGACCCTGGTTGGCGGTACGGTTCGGCCCATCGACGTTCGGCATCGTCGATGCTTTCCCGGACGACGCCGCCCGTGAAACGCATCTCAACGGACCGGTCGGCCAGGCTCTCGGCGAACGGGCGGACGAACTCTTCGCCTCGCCGCCTGAAATAAGCTACCTCGATGTACTCGCCGAGAAACTTTGACGGTTCCTCCGTCTGCGATGCAGCCCACCTCATTCGGAAGGGAGCGGTCGCATCGGTGCCGGTAGTGCCAGGGTCTGTTGCGCCACTACGGCAGCGTCGACCGATCCCATCGCATGGGGTCTCGGGCGAGCAGTCCGGTTCAGTCTCGGCGGCCGACCACCGGGTTCAGTTCGGAGGCCGCGAGGCCGCCGGGCTCGACACCGGGGAGGAACTCGCGCCACGTGCCACTGATCAGTGTCGGCGATTCCACGACCCGAGCCCCGTCGGCGAAATAGGTGGTGGCCAGTGCTCGGCGCGGCTGTGTCGTCCGATTCGGCCCGGCGGTGTGGAAGCACAGCGCGGAGTGGAACGACACGTCGCCCACTTCGAATGGCTCCGATGCCACCGCGACGCTGCGCTCGACGAAGCGCTGGGCGACGGCCTCGTCGTACGACGTGCCGACCTTGTCGAACTCCAGGTCTTCGACCTCGTCGAGCACGTCTGCTCCGCGCGCGAACGACAGCGGACCCATTCGGCCGGGGATGGCCGACATCGGCATCCACGCAGTGACCGCCTGGACGGTCTGCAGTGGGAAATGCTCCGCGTCGTGATGCCAGGGCGTGCGTCCACAGCCGGGCTCCTTGGACAGCGCGTTGTCGTGGTAGAGCCGCACGGCCGGTTCGTCCAGCAAGGCCGCGGCCAGGCCGCCGATCCGGGGCGAGAGTGCCACGGCACGCATCAGGTCGTCGTGGAGCCACATCTGCTCCAGTGCGGTGAACCGACCGGCAACGTTCTCGCCGTGCTCGGCGCGCAGTAGCTCCTCGAGGCGCTCGGCGAGGCGTCGTACCACGGCAGGGGAGAACACGGCGGGCAGCCGAACGAAGGCCTCCCGGGCGAAGGACCCGACCGCGGCCGGGTCGAGGTCGTACGGCTCGGCAAGCTCACGCTCGACCTGCTCGTCGGACGCTGCGTCGACGTCCGGCAGGCCCGGCCCGTCGACCAACTCGGCGGGCACCTGGTCGTTGGCAGCCAGAGTGACGTACCAATCCCACCAGTCCTGATCGTCGCCTGCCCAGTCCTGGTCGATACCGCCATCGCGATTCTGCTGGGGGAGCCGTTCGTTCGTCGGAGCCGCAGGTTCGTTCAGAGCCACAGCAGGGCCGCCTCGTGCGAGAAGGTGTAGGAACCCGACTCGTCGCGACAGGAGGCGAGGTAGTCGCCCAGCACCGGTGCAGCCTCCATCTCCTCCAGCGACACGGAGTCGTCGAAGGCGCAGCGCTGCAGAAAGCCCTCGGCGACAACACGATCGGATGTCCCGGTGGTGTACGTGACGCGCTGGTCGCGCACATCCGCGCCGGCTCGGATCAGCGCGTCGCGCACCTGCTCGGCCGTCGTGTACGGGGTCGCGTCACGCACGCCTGCCCGGAAGGCGTCGTAGAACGCCAGGTAGTGGGAGCTCGCCGTGGCCTGCGCGACCAAACCGAGGCCGCCGGGGGCCAATGCAGCCACGAATCGTTCGGCTGCGGCATCCAATTCTGTGGGCGGAAGGGCGTACAGCGCGTGGGTGGCCCACACGATGTCGTACCCGGTCCGATCCGCCGGCAGGTCCTGCAGGGTCATCACCAGGTCGTCTCGAGGCACGAACGGTGTGCCGAGGGCTCCGCGAGCCTCGGCCACCGAGAAGGCAGACGGGTCGAGCAGGTCGTAGGCCAGCTCGGGCACCGTCCACAGATCGGTGTAGCGGCGTAGAGCGGTGGGGAACTTGCCGCTGCCGCAGGCCACGTCGAGCAGCGACCAGCCGTCGCGGCTGTGCTCGGCGAGCAGGGCGGGCCAGTCGGCGGCCAGTGCCAGTTGGTGGTAGTCCTCCGTGGCCAGGGCGTAGAAGGCCTCCATGCCCGTGCGGCCGGCCTCGCTCCAGTGCTCGAGACTGCGCTCGGCCGTGTCTCCGTTGCTCATGGCACTCCTCTCGGGAAGCCAACCGCAACGCATTCCCGGGTGCGTCGTGGTTCACTCGATGTGGTGTCCAACATAGCTCCGTATCCGTCGAGCGACGCTGCAGCCGGGCTCCTCGACGCGTTACGCGCCCTGCGGCGTGACTCCGGGCCTCTGCCCGGTCTCGCGCCCGACTCCTACGCCCGAGACCACGCCGCTTTCGAGCGACTGTCCGACCAGCGCGGTCTGATCGCCGCGCACCTCGCCGCCCGGCTGGCAGCGATGGGGGATGGACCGATTTCGGTGCTGTCGGTGGGCTGCGGTGACGGGTCGCTCGACGTCCGGCTCGCCGCCGGTCTGGTGGAGCGGCTGTCCGGCGAACCGGTGCGGTACGTGGGTATCGACCCCTGGCCCGGGAGTGTGGAGTTGTTCACCGCCAGGATGGCCGCGCTGACGAACGCCGAGCTCAGCGTCGATGCGCACGTCGCGTCCTTCGGCGACGCCCCGGTCGACGAGACTTTCGACGTCGTGTTGTTCGTGCACTCGATGTACTACGTCGCCGACGTGGGGGCGACGCTGCGAAGCGCTCTCGACTTGCTGCGGCCCGGCGGTGAGCTGTGGGTGGCCGTTGCACCGTCGGCTGCGCTCAACGCTCTGGTGGGCGTTCTCGCCCCGCCGCTGGAGGGTCACCGGCAGTGGTTCAGTGCAGACGTCGAGAAAGCCTTCGTCGACGGCGGGATCGCAGTGGACGACGTGGCCACTCTGGACGCGTTGGTAGACCTCGCCTCTGCCGGCGACGAGGTACTCGACTTCGCAGTGCAGGCCCGGCTGACTCCCGAGTTGTACGGCACCGTGCGGGCCTATCTCGACGCGGTCTCGGTGCCGGGCACCGACGGCAGACTTCGGGTGCCGCACCCGGTCGACGTGTTCGCCGCAACCCGTCGTTGACCGGTCACGCAGGATCTGCGCCGACGATGTGCGGCCCTTCGCCGCGAATGAGCTCCGCGGGCCAGGAAAGTCGCCCCTCGTCCTGACCCACAGCGCGCGAACGGGGGGAATTGCCACCGGAGGCGCAAATCTCCGGTGACATATTGACACGAAGACGTTCCTAGTTGCATGGTGAACTGAGAACGGTGCCGTTCCTGTTTGGTGCCGATGACGGAACGTGGAGGTAAGTCATGGCAACGAACGCGGCACTGATGTCTCGGAAGTGGGTGACGGGGCGGGCGGTCGGTCGCCGGATCGAGGAACTCGACCCGGTTGTGGGCAACGAGGAAGCCACGCATCTGAGCCTCGAAGTGCGTTATGGCGACGCCATTTTCGCCCATGCCGCGTACACCGTGGCATTCGCTCGACAGGTGGCGGTTCCGTCGATCGCGCGAATTCTGTACCGGACCGGTACCGGCGACATGATGCACGACGTGCGCAGACGCAACGACGACACGCTGCTTTTCTTCGGCGAGATGCTCCATCACGGGCATTCCAGCGAATACGGCCGATCGATCATCGACCGCATGGAGCAGATCCACTCGCGGTTCGGTATCACCGACGACGACAAGCTGTACACATTGGGTTCGCTGGCCTTCGAGCCGGACCGCATCGTCGAACATCTCGGGTTGAGCGTCTTCACCGACAACGAGCGTGAAGCGCGTTTTCACTTCTGGCGTCAGGTCGGGGAGTACATGGGCCTCGATGTTCCGCAGACGCGAGAGCGCTTCTTGCGCTGGACCTTCGACTACGAGTCTCGGTACGAGCACACCGACGGTGCCCGCAAGATCGTCGATCAATTGTTCGTCGATTGGCAGGAGCGATGGTTCCCCGGTCGGACGAAGCGCTTCGCCGACGGCATTCTGCTGTCGGTGTTCACCGAAGACCTGCGTGCGATACATCGATTGCCCGAGCCGTCCCGAGGCCATCGGCATGTCGTGCCGCCGGCGATCGGTGCGTACCTGGCATTTCAGGGCGTTCGCCCGCATCGGCCCCACCGATCCTGGTCCGACCACTTCGGAACGCGGCATCCCAAGCCGCTGGACATTCCCACACTCGGCCACCGCAGGGCCGTCGGACGCACCGAGGGCCCGGCACTGGGAAGCCGTTGATGGACAACAGAGTCACGAGGACTCCGATGTACGCACGCGACGAGGCCGAAGTAGTCCCGACCGTCGGGCCCTCCAGTCGTTCGATCCCTCGCACGGCAGTGGACGAATCACGTTGCTCTGACAGATAGTGGTCCGATGGACACGCTGAATCCCGATGTACCCGACGACGTCTTCGCCGACGTGTTGAAGCAGGTCTCGCAGTTCGTGCGGTCGCGTGTCGTCCCGCGCGAACTCGAGATCATGAACACCGATGCCATCCCGGAGGATCTGCGCACGCAGGCTGCCGAGATGGGATTGTTCGGCTATGCGCTTCCGCAGGAGTGGGGTGGGCTGGGCCTGAATCTGATTCAGGATGTCGAGTTCGCGATGGAGCTCGGGTACACCTCGCTGGCGTTGCGATCGATGTTCGGCACCAACAACGGAATTGCCGGGCAGGTGCTGGTGGGATTCGGCACCGAGGAACAGAAGGCGAAATGGTTGCCGGGCATGGCGTCCGGTGACGTCGTTGCCTCCTTCGCGCTGACCGAGGACGGGGCCGGATCCAATCCGGCGGGCCTGAAGACCACCGCGACGGTCGACGGCTCCGGGTGGGTCATCAACGGCAGCAAGCGGTACATCACCAATGCGCCGATCGCGAACATGTTCGTCGTCTTCGCGAAACTGGACCCGAAACCGCTGAGCGGCAACGGTATTGCGGTATTCCTGGTTCCCGCCGACGCTGCGGGAATCGAGGTCGGTGTCAAGGACGCGAAGATGGGGCAGCAGGGATCCGGCACGGCCGACGTGAACTTCACCGACGTACGCGTCGAGGCCGACGCCTTGGTTGGCGGCAACAGCGATGCGGGAGTGGAGCCTGCGGAACGACTCATGATCGATATCGGCTACAAGGCGGCGATGACGTCGTTGGCGCGGGGGCGTGTACATATTGCGGCGCTGGCCGTCGGTCAGGCGCAGCGTGCGCTGGACGAATCGGTCTCGTATGCCGCGGCGTCCACGCAGGGCGGTGAGCCGATCGGGAACTTCCAACTGGTGCAGGCCATGATCGCCGATCAGCAGGTCGGTGTGATGGCGGGCCGGGCCATGGTCCGTGAGGCTGCGCGGGCGTGGGTGCAGGAGACCGATCGGCGTATCGCGCCGTCCGCGGTGAAACTCTTCTGCACCGAGATGGTGGGCAAGGTGGCCGATCTCGCCGTCCAGATCCACGGTGGTGCGGGGTACATGCGTGAGGTTCCGGTCGAGCGCATCTATCGGGATGTGCGACTGCTGCGCCTGTACGAGGGCACGAGCGAAATTCAGCGACTGATCGTCGGTGGCGGCCTGATCCGGGCCGAACAGAAGCGTAACTCGTAAGCGCGGTTCGGCTCGATGGAAATGCTCGGAGGGATACTGGTTTCCATGACTGACGCCACGTCCTTCAGAATTCTTCGCTCCGACCATGTCGGATTCTCTGTCGGGTCGCTCGATGACGCCCTTCGATTCTGGATCGACGGTCTCGGAGCAACCCTCGAACGGACGGCGGAGATGGGCGGGGAATTTCTGGGAGAGGTCACCGGAGCACACGGAGCGGCAGTTCGGATGGCGGTGGTCACCGTTGCGGGTCAGACGATCGAGCTGCTGGAGTACCGCGATATTCGCGGAGAGTCTGGGTCGTCTCGACCCTACGATCCGGGTTTCGCCCACCTTGCTTTCGAGGTCGACGACATCGATGCGGCCCTGACGCGCATAGCGGAGTTCGGGTGG
The DNA here is from genome assembly GCF_002259075.1 of Rhodococcus sp. 15-725-2-2b. Lineage (NCBI taxonomy): Bacteria > Bacillati > Actinomycetota > Actinomycetes > Mycobacteriales > Nocardiaceae > Rhodococcus > Rhodococcus sp. 15-725-2-2b. The sequence goes on from NZ_NPFL01000028.1 coordinate 155,394, forward strand.
ACGGCGCAGGGAACTCCACAACCGATTGCCGGCGGCACCAAGGTGGGCACCCGAGTCATGTACGCAGTGGGCCCGAATGGAGAGACCATCGAATTCATGGAGCCGCCGCGGTGACGATCAGGCAGGTGCGCGCAGGAAGTCAGGTTCCGCAGTAGGTCCGAAAACCGGCACTGAAGTTCTCAGGAGCAGGCAGGGCGTAATCCGCCCGGTCATCGTGTCGGTCGAACGGCGATGTGACGACCTCGAGAAGACGCTCGAAGGGCCCGAGATCGCCGGTCGTCGCAGCCTGGAGCGCAGCGTCGACCAGGTGGTTCCGGGGAATGTATGCTGGGTTGACGCGGTCCATACCGTCGGCGACGGATGAAAAGTCCTGTCCCCGAGCCGAAACCGCAGTCCTCCAACTCTCGAGCCAACTCCTGGAGGCGTCGGGTGGGACGAGGGAGTCGAACGGCACCGAGTTTCCGCGTAGGTTCTCGGCGAGGGCGCGGAAAGTCAGGGTCCAGTCGGCGCGGTGATCCGTGAGCAACCGATGCAGATCGTCGACGAGAGCGCCATCGACTGCACCCTCGTCCAGGCCGAGTTTGGCGGCCATCGCGGCGCCGTAGTGCTGTCGGTAGCGATCCCCGTAGGTGTCCAGGACCGCGGTCAGGGCGGTGATCGCGAGATCGGGAGTCGAATTCACCAGTGGCAGTAGTGTTTCGCCGAATCTCGCCAGATTCCACCCGAGAACGGCGGGTTGGTTGCCGTAGGCGTAGCGGCCACCGTGGTCGATGGAGCTGTACACCGTGGCGGGATCGTAGGCGTCCAGAAAGGCACACGGCCCGTAGTCGATGGTCTCGCCGGAAATCGTCGTGTTGTCGGTGTTCATGACGCCGTGCACGAATCCGACCGACATCCATTGTGCGACAAGGGACGCCTGAGCATCGACGACGGCCTCGAAGAATGCGAGGTAGCGATCCTCGGGTGCTCGCTCGACGAAGTCGGGGTAGTGGCGGGCGATCGCGTAGTCCGCGAGGGTCTGCGCGAGTCCCTCTCGTCGGGCAGCGAACTCGAAGGTGCCCACCCGCAGATGGCTCGACGCGACCCTGGCCAGTACCGCGCCGGGCTGCGGACCTCCCTCTCGCACCACCTGTTCTCCGGTCGTGACGACGGCGAGTGAGCGGGTGGTGGGGATGTGCAGCGCATGCATCGCCTCGCTGATCAGGTACTCGCGCAGCATGGCTGCCACCACCGCACGCCCGTCACCACCGCGCGAGAACGGCGTGGCACCGGAACCCTTGAGATGCAGATCGACCCGACGGCCCTGATCGTCGCGAAGCTCACCGAGCAGCAGCGCTCGGCCGTCCCCCAGCAAGGGCTGGTAGTTGCCGAACTGATGACCCGCGTACGCCATCGCCACGGTGGCGGTCTCGGTCGGAGAAACGGATCCGGACAGCACGCCGGCCCCGTCCGGAGTGCGCAGCGACGCAGGGTCGAGCGCGAGTGACCGGGCCAGGCCGTCGTTGAGAATCAGCACGCGAGGGTCAGGTGCGTGGGCCCCCTGCCACGGCAGGGTGACGCCGGGAACCTCGTCGGCCAACGTCGACTCGAACCCGAATGCGGGCAGGCTCGTGGTCGACACTTCAGGCCTGATGGATTCGCTCATGGTTCAGGGGTACCACGAATCGTGGCACCCAATCCCCGGGGGACTGCAATCCGATGCCGATCAGAGGCGAGAAACCGCTGTCACGCTGGTGTCCTGCTTCCCATCGACGGTCTCGTACCCGGCCGCCGCATCGAAGCGGATGTGAACCCGTCCGTTCTCGTCGTCCACCGACACCCGCGCCCGCACTCGATACACCTCGGCGATGAGTTCTTCGGTCAGCACGTCCGCAGGTGCGCCACCTGCGACGACCTTGCCGTACTGGAGCACGAGCACCTCGTCGCAGAACATCGCGGCCAGATTCAGGTCGTGCAGCGCGACGATGCTGGTGATCGGCAGACGGGCGACGAGGGCCAGCAATTCGAGCTGGTGATGGATGTCGAGGTGGTTGGTCGGCTCGTCCAGCAACATCTCGCGAGGCTGCTGGGCGAGTGCGCGTGCAATGTGCGCCCGCTGCTGCTCACCACCGGAGAGCGTGCGCCACAACCGATCCGCTTTGTCGGTGAGTCCGGTCTGCGCGAGCGCGTCGTCCACTGCGTCGTCGTCGCGGTCGCTACCGCCGAACGCCCCGCGATGGGGGATCCGTCCCAGACGCACGACATCGCCGACCGTCACGTCGACGTCCGTGTGCGCGTGCTGTCCGACGACCGCGACGGCGCGAGCGATGTGCTTGCGTTTGAGCGAACCGAGCTCGGCACCGTCCAACTCGACGACGCCTGAGGTGGGCGACGCGGCCCCGGCCAGCAGGTGGAGCAGCGAGGACTTACCGGAACCGTTGGGCCCCAACAGGCCCACCGTTCGGCCGGGTGCCGGGTGCAGCGTCACTCCGTCGACCACGAGTGCGCCGCCGCGCTTCCAGGAGACGTTCGACGCGTGCAGTGTCATCGAATTCCTCTCTTGCGAGCCATGATTGCGATGAAGGCAGGGACACCGACCAGTGCTGTTCCGACGCCGACCGGCAGTGGGGTCGGGGCGAAGGCGACTCGGGAGACGGCGTCGACCCACACCATGAAGATCGCGCCGATGACGGCAGTGGTGGGCACGAGGCGGCTGTGGTTGGGCCCCACCAACAGTCGCGCCGCGTGCGGAAGAATGAGGCCGACGAAACCGATGGCACCGGCCACGCTGACGAGTGTCGCAGTGATCAGGGCGGTTCCGACGAGCAGTGCCAGGCGCACCTTCTTGACGTCGAAGCCGAGCGAGGACGCCACCGAGTTTCCGAACGCGAATGCGTCGAGCACGTACGCGTAGTAGCAACAGACCACTGCGCCGATACCGGCCACGGTCACACAGAGCACGACGTCGTTCCATCGGACTCCCTCGAACGATCCGAGGAGCCAAAACATCACGCCGCGGGTCTCGTCGGAGTCCGCGAACGCGAAGATCACGAAAGATGTCAGCGCCGAGAACAATTGAGTGGTCGCGACACCGGCGAGGATGACGCGGTCGTTTCCGCTACCGGACATGCGGGCAAGGAAGAGCACCAGCCCGAACGCAACGAGCGCACCGATGAACGCGCCGCCCGACAGACCGAGTGCGGCACCGCCGACACCGAGAACGCCGACCACCACGGCTCCCGTCGACGCACCCGAGGACACCCCGAGCACGAATGGATCCGCCAACGGATTGCGCAGAAGCGACTGCATGATGACGCCGCAGATCCCGAGCCCGACGCCACTGGCCGCAGCGACGAGTGCTCGGGGGAGCCGTTCCTCCCAGACGATCGCGTTCTTCGACACTTTCACCGGCACATCGGTGACGCCGAGATGGTTGAGCACCACATCGCGAACGTTGACCAGCGAGATGTTCGCGGGCCCGAGCGTGATGGCGACGAGAACAGACACCACACACAGCACGACACCGCCCAGCAGAGCCAACCCCCAACGCCACAGGTCGGTGTGCGATCGCTGGGCGGTCCGCCGCGGGGTGATGGTCGCGGTCAGGACGACAGTCCCAGGTCGCGCAGTCCGGCCGACACCTTTTCGACGCCGTCTACGGCCCGGATCGACGGGTTCATCTCCGCGCCGTGCAGCGAGATGTAGCGCTTGTCGCGGACGGCGGCCATCGTGCTGGTGACGGGGTCGGACTCGAGGAATGCGATCTTGTCGGCGAGCAGGTCACCGGGAAAACGGTTGCGGGCCAGATCCCCGAGGACGAGCACCGTCGGGTCTTTGTCGACCACGGTTTCCCACCCGACTGCGGACCAGTCGTCGTCGATCTCCGTGAACACGTTTGTCGTGCCGACGGAATCGGCCAGGAGGTTGGCCGAACCGCGTGTGCCTGCGACGTAGGGGCTCTTGGTGTCCGCGAACCAGAAGGCCACGGACACATCGGCATTTGCGGTTCGCGCGGTGGCGTCGGCCATGCGGGTCTTCAGTTCTTCGACGAATTCGGCACCGCGCTCGTTGACGTCGAAAATCGCCGCGAGTTCGGTGATCTCCTGGTATAGCGACTCCATCGTGAGTGGCGTCGTTCGGGTGTTGCCTCCGTTGACACTGCGGCCGGCGTCGCAGTCGGTGGGGGAAAGATACGTGGCGGCACCGGTTTCGGTGAAGCGCGAACGCTGCGCGACGCCGCCCTGCTCGAAGTGGCGTCCGAACGAGGCGGTGACGAGGTCGGGTTCGGTATCGACCACGACCTCGTAGGTGGGGGCGTTGTCGGCCAGTCGAGGAACCGAGGCGTTCGCGTCGGCGAGGTTCTCGCGGACCGGATCGGTCCAGGACGCGGTGCCCACCATCCGATCCTGCACACCGAGCGAGAGAAGGATTTCGGTGGAGTTCTGGTCGAGTGACACCACTCGCTGCGGGGCGGAGTCGAAGGTGACCGACTCGCCGCAGTTCTCGATCGTCAGCGGATACGACGTCCCTCCGTCGGTGGTCTCCGCGGTGGCGTCGGAGACCTCCTCGGATGCTCCGCAGGCGACGAGCGATCCGATCAGGGCGGCGGCGGCAGCGAGGGTGCCTGCGCGGCGACGAACGTTGAGCACGTGGAATGTCCTTCGGGTTCAGACAGCAACGAGCCGCCGGGGATTGCCCGACGGCGGCACACACCGAGGTATGTGTGAGCACAGGCTAACCTTTGTCTTGCGCCGATGGAAATCGTGGCATTCGATCGGGTCCGAAACGACGTGGTGGGCGGCATACTCGTCCTATGGCCGACTTCAACCAGATGATCATCGACGAGTTCCGGAGCAACGGCGGACACGTGTCGACGGCAGGGTTCGGTGATGCGCTCGTCGTGCTGCACTCCATCGGAGCCAAGAGCGGTGAGATCCGGTTGAACCCACTCATGGCGATTCCGGAGGACGACAGCTGGCTGATCGTGGGCTCGGCAGCCGGCTCACCGAAACATCCTGCGTGGGTGCACAACCTGCGTGCACACCCCGCCATCGACGTCGAGGTTCCCGGCGACGGTGCCGTCCGAACCATCGCGGTGACCGTGTCGGAACTCCCCGACGACGAGTGGGACGCGAACTGGCAGAAGTTCTTGGACGCGTCCGAGGGCTTCGCGAAATACGTCGAGACGGCGGAGGGTCGTCGGTTCCCGATCTTTCGGTTGACGCCGGCCTGACTCGATCACGCCGGTGCGGGCGCGGTGCTGATGTCGATCGCCGCGCTCGCGAAGCGCTCGGTTCGACCCAGTCCGCTCGCGGCACAGGCTCACGGCCGCGGAATCTTTGTCGACCTACAGGTGAACAGTCGGTGTGGTTGCGCTTGATTCCGGGTGCCGGTCTCGGTGGACGCCGTGTCGCCGCGCAGCGGATCCGCTGCCGCGCATGCCCGGGGGCACCGGAATTGTCGCGATAACCGTGGTTTCGCGGGTTTCGGATATCGGTTCGGGACCGTCGGACCGGAAGGTGCCGAATGGCTTCTGTTGGTGCACAATGCTTGTCGAACTGCACTGCTCGACGACGGGGACGAGATATGCACATTGTCGTGGGAACCACGTGTGTCGCCACAGTGGCGGCTCTTCGTCGGTTCGTGTCGCAGGCGTCTGCGCCGTTCGTCGACAGCTCGCGAAACATGATCATCTGCCGAACGTGACCGGCACCGGCACCAGACGGCGTGCTTCCCCTCGGTCGACCCGCGAAAAATCGTCGCGGACAATACTGCAACACAGAAGGATTCGACGTGGCCGCAACCGTGGAGCAAGCCTCCTATGTCTTTCGTGAGTGGCACAAGCGCATCGGGGATCGTGACGCGCCCGCTCTGTCCGAGTTGTACGCCGCAGGTGCGGTTCTCGAAAGCCCCTTGGTTCCGGTGCTGTTCGATCTGCGATCCGGAATAGTCGAAGGACGAATCGCACTCGACAGCTTTCTGCAGGAGACCACCCGACGGCGATCCGACGAGAACGAATCGCCGTCGCCGGACCGCGTGGGCATCTACACGTTCGACGGGCACCGTCTGGTCTGGGAACACCCGCGTCAGACGGCGAACGGCGACAAACTCGATCTCGTCGAGATCGTGGAGCTCGACGGACCCCTCATCTCGAGACATCGAATCTATTGGGATTGGCACGGCATCGGGCGCATCGATCCCGCCGAACGACCTCGAGTCACTCGACGGGATCGAATCGTTCGGAGCTGACGGTGCACTGCGCCGCACGTCGGTGGTGCTCTCCGGGCGCGGCCCTGCTCAGTGGGTGAGGGCCTTCTCGCGGTCGGCAATCCGGGCCGCCAGGGAGGTCGCGAGTTCGGCGACCTCCGCAGCGAGAGCGTCGGGGGTCTTGGTATCGGTTTCGTGCAGGAAAGTCGTCGACCCCACTGTGGCACCGCAGTATTCGACGATACCGCGTTCGATCTGCGTGCGGAATGCGTCGTACACGCCGTGGCGCTCGAAGCTGTCGGCGTCGTCGCCGGCAAGGGAGACCAGGTGGACGGTGAGTCGATCCAGCTTCTTGACGATGCCGTAGTCGGCAGTGAGATCGTAGGCCCATCCGCTGACGAAGACGCGATCGATCCACCCTTTGAGCAGGGCAGGCATGGACCACCAGTACATCGGGAAGACCAGAACCAGGTGATCGGCGCGGTCGATTCTGTCCTGTTCGGCCCGCACGTCCGCGGGCGTGTTTCCCTTTCCCCGAAACAGATCGAGGTCGCCATCGGCGAACCGTGGGTCGAAGTTCTCCGCGGCGAGATCGGCCGTCTCGACGGCGTCACCTGCAGTGCGGATTGCGTCGGTCACGGATCGGACGACGTGGTGGGTCAGTGAGTCGGGGTCGGAATGGGAGACTACGACGAGTGCGGTCATGGCTGGTTCCTTCTGCGAGGCGAAACGGCTATGTACCAACAGTAGGTTACTATTCGTACATAGCGCAAGGAGGTGCCCGATGGCCCGGACGCGACTGTCTCGCTCCGACCGATACGACCAGTTGGTGGCGGTCTCCTGGGCTCTCGTGCGAGCGGAGGGGGCCGACGCTTTGACGCTCGGCCGACTCGCCGAACATGCCGGCGTCGCAAAACCCGTGGTGTACAGCCACTTCGCCTCGCGTGCAGAACTGTTGGCCGCACTGTTCACAGAATTCGACGACCGACAAACGGTCATGCTCGAGGAATCGCTCCGATCCGCGCCCGACTCGTTGAACGGACGTGCACAGGCCATCGCCGACTCGTACGTCGGCTGCGCGTTGGCGCAAGGGCGTGAGCTGACAGGTGTGCTGGCGGCACTGGAGGGCTCGCCCGAACTCGAACAGGTCAAGAGAACGGCCGAACGGGCGTACTCCGAACGATGCCGGTCGATTCTCGACCCGTACAGCGGATCCGGGGGTATCTCGGCACCGTCGATCACCGCTATCTTCGGTGCAGCGGAGGCGCTCTCTCAGGCGGCGGTATCCGGCACTCTCGCACCGGAGGACGCGACCGATGAATTGACCGAGTTGATCATCGCCGTCGTGGGAAAGCTCTGACCCGCAGCTCACTCGGCGATGAACATCGGCCTACCGACAACCGGGTCGGCCACCACTCGGGCGCGGATCTCGAATACGACTTCGAGCAGCGTCGGTGTCACGATGTCGCGCGGATGACCGTCGGCGACGATGACACCATCGCGCATGGCCACGATTCGATCGCAATACCGCGCTGCTTGGTTGAGATCGTGTAGCACCATCACGACGGTCTTCCCCCGATTCGCGACCAGATCGACGACCAGCTCCATCACATCGATCTGATGACGCACGTCGAGGTACGTGGTGGGTTCGTCCAGTAGCAGTACTTCGGTTTCCTGCGCCAAAGCCATTGCTATCCAAGTACGTTGACGCTCCCCGCCGGAGAGCGAATCGACAGTTCGGTCGGCGAGGTGGAGGATTCCGGTCGAGGACATCGCTGTGTGCATGGCCTCGTCGTCGTGCCGTCTGAGCATCGACAGGGCACCGAGCCTCGGGTATCGACCCTGTTCGACGAGCTCTCGGACACGCAGCCCCTGCGGTGCGATTGCGGTCTGGGGCAGGATCGCGAGTCGTCGGGCTGTCTCGATCGACGACCGATCACGAAGAGGGGTGCCGTCCAGCCGTATCTGTCCGTGCCGAGGAGCCAAGACCCTGGCCAAGGCCCCATCAGCAACGTCGACTTGCCCGATCCGTTGGGGCCGACCAACGCGGTGACCGTTCCCTTCTCGATAGCGATGTCGAGGTGCTCCGAGACCGTCCGATTGCGATACCCGAGCCCGAGGTCGACGGCCTCGAGAATCGGTGTGGTGACGTAGCCCGTCATCGGGCGTCCTTTCTGATCAGCCAGATGAGATAGGGAGCGCCTACGAGTGCCGTCACGGCCCCGACCGGAAGCCCTGATACATCCGGTCCGCTGCCTGGGATGTCGATCGACGCGCTGAAGGCGAGTAGGTCTGCGGAGGACAGCAACACGGCACCGCCGATCGCGCTGACCGGAATCAATACTCTGTGGTCGCCGCCGAGCGCGGCCCGCGCGGCGTGAGGCGCGATCAAACCGACGAACGCGACGGCACCCGCGGCCGTGACGGCCGTTGCCGTTGCCAGTACCGCGATGGCGAGCAGCAACATTCGAGTCCTGTGGGGGCGAATCCCGAGGCCGGTGGACGTCGCGTCGCCCAGCATGAGCGCATTGGCGAGTGACGCACATAGAAGCCCGGCCGGTATCAAAACGATTGCCCAGGGCCACAGTCGATTCCAATCGTCGATAGTCCTGGCATTGAGAGAGCCGATCAGCCAGCGAAGGACCACCCCCATCGGTTGGGCATCGACGACGAGCAGCAGTGACGTCACCGCGGACAGGACAGCGCCGATCAGGATTCCCGCGACCGCCAGGGAGCGTCGGCCCAGGAGGTACAGAGCCAGTCCGGCGCCTGCGGCACCGAGTAGTGACGCCAGGGGCGCGGCACCGGAGGCAGGTAGCACCAGAATCGACAACACAACGCCCAGTGCCGCACCGGATCCCACGCCCGTGGTCGACGGTTCGGCCAGGGGATTGCGCATGACCGCTTGCAGCAACACGCCGGCCAGTGCCAGGAGTGCGCCGGCGACCAATCCGACGAGCACCCGTGGAAGGCGGTAGTTCCGGACGATGATCTCGTGTGCCCGTACCTCCGACGTGCCGGTCAGTACTCTGATCACCTCGGCCGCTCCGAGTTCGCTGCGCCCCGAGACGAGGTGAAGTATCACCAGGCCGGCGACGCACGTCATCGCGATCACCACGAGGTGACGAGCCTTCATCGCGTGGCGGCCTGTCTGTGCAGAGCGATCAGCAGTACCGGAACCCCGAGAAGAGTCGTCGTGATGCCTACGGGAATCTCGATCGGATACAGCATGATTCGCGACGCCAGATCGGCGGCAGCGAGCAGGAATGCGCCGATGACGGGCGTGAGCAGAAATACCCGCCGAGAACTGCTCGTGTGCAGAGCCCACCGAGCCAGATGTGGGGACAGCAACGCGACGTAGGCAACCGGACCGCACACCGATGCCACTGCGGCGGTGAGCGCAGCGGCACACACCAGTGCGATCAACCGGGTCGGTACCACGGAGATGCCAAGTCCCGCAGCCACATCGTCGCCGAGTGCAAGGGCAGCGACCCGATGCCGCATGAGCAGAGCGAGCGGGATGAAGACGGCGAGCCAGGGTGCCGCGACACCGAGATGGGTCCACCCCCGCTCACCGAGACTGCCGAGCAGATACCGAAAGAGCAGTGGCAGGTTCCCTTCGGTGCCCAGGCTGACCAGCGCGATGACCAGTCCCGACGCGAGAGCGCTGACCGCAGCGCCGAGCAGTACCACTCGGTGCGGGTCGCTGGTCGGTCCGACGGTGGTGATCACCGCGATGCCGGCGACAGCTGCGCCGCACAATGCCAGATAGGGAAGAGCTGTGAGCGGCAACGGAATGGCAAACACGGCAACGGCCGTCATCGCGACAGCTGCACCGGAGGACACGCCGAGAATCTCCGGACCGGCAATCCTGTTGCGCAGTACATCCTGCATCAATGCGCCAGCCAGGCCGAGGGCCGCACCGCTCACCAGGCCCAACAGCACACGCGGCAGTCGAACGAGCGCAACGTGCCGATGGAGGGCATTCGACGGGTCGAGCACGGCGTGCAGCGCGCGCGCCGGATCGAGAGTCGGCTCACCCAGGCACAGGGCCAGCACCATCACGGCGACGCAGGCGCAGGTGCCCGCAGCGTGGACCCCTTTATCGGTAATGGTTATCATTTCGGACACATCATTCTGCAAAGGAGTTCCCATGCGCAAGTTGTCCGGCTCTTCTCGATCGTTCGGCGCACTCGCACTCTCGGTGTTCGCGCTCGCAGCCTGCGGTACTGCCGATGCGGGCGACGTCGACGCGGCATCTGCGGTCACGGTCACCGACGACAGCGGGACGGTGATCGAGCTCGATGCACCCGTCGAGCGAATCGCGTGTCTGACGCTCATGTGTGTCGACGCGTTGAAGGAGGTGGGCATGACCCCCGTCGCCTACCGTGAGGAACTCGCGGCCGATCCCCGCTATGCCGGCCCGGATGCCGACATGCGCAAGATCACGGGCGGATTCGGTGAAGAGAGCGTCGAGGACATCGCGCTCTCGGAACCGGACCTCGTCATCGGACTCGGGGGAGTGCAGGACGGGTTGCGCGGTGCCGTCGAGGAAGTGGCACCGATGTACCTGGTGAACCCGACATCCTGGCGGGATTCGGTCGAATTCCTTCGCACCATAGGCCGTGTGACGGACCGGCAGCAGGAGGCGGACGCCGCTGCAGAGGCGTTCACCGCCGAGGTCGACGCGGCCGCGGGGAAGTGGAGTGGCCTCACGACGCTGTCGATGTACGGCGAACCGGGCAGTCTCGGAGTCGATTCCGTCGACACCCCCGTCGGCTCGCTTCTCGCGGAGGTCAGTGACTATCCGTGGCAGGCGGGAACCGATGCCTTCGCGACGGTATCGGTGGAGCAGATCGCGTCGGTGGATCCAGATGTGGTGTTCGCGCAGGCGTTTTCATCGGGCTCCGACAATGAGCCTCTCTCGGACCGGCTGGCGAGCAATCCGTTGTGGTCGGGTGTGGCGGCGGCCCGCAACGATCGGGTGATCGAGGTGGACGCCGGAGTATGGGCGACAGGGCGCGGAACGATCTCGTTGCGCATGGTGCTCGCCACTGTGACCGATGAGCTCGAAAGCTTGTAGTCCTTATTGAAAATCATTATCACTTGACGTAGGGTTGGACACCTCGACGATGTCGAGTCCATGGATCGGTTGCACCGCAACCGATTTGCCCATCGAAGAAGGAGAACCATGAACGACAACGAGCTGTTCCGTTCGATCCAGTCACCGGTATCCCTGGCGACGCACTCCGCGGGCCACAGCAACGCCCTGGTCGAGAATCCCTTCGAGGAAGCCGAGGACTGATCTCGGTGGGGTCTGCACACCACGATGTGCGGGCCCCGGCCGGGCCGTCGCCATGAAACTTGCACCCAGAACCGAACTGTACGAATCCGATTCGGGATTCGTGCTCCGCACCGCCGACGACGAACACTTCGCTCTTGCGCTCGACCGCGACGAATTCGACCAACTGGCACAAGCTTTGGCCGGCTCCGTGGCACCGGTGTCCGCGAAACCGAAGACGGCGCTGTCCGCGCTACTCACCGCAGGCCATGTCGTTCCCGATTCGTCGACCGAGGAGGTTGCGGTGCTCGGCTGCGGCTCTGTCGCGGCTGCGCTGGTGGGAATGCTGGGACGCGTCGGTAAGTCCACAGGGCATGCGGCGACTCGATCGATCTCCGTGAGTGACGACGGCGTCGAGTTTCTGGGGTCCGGTGGGTCGATCTCTTGTTTCCGTGACGGTAATCGTTACGTCGTTGTGCCCGAAGGGGTCCGGCTGACCGATGTGACGATGCGGCGCGCCGCCTCCCGTCGGAACAGGCAACGAATCGAGGACGGCTACGCCCCTCGCGCCGGCGGGCTGCGTCTGATCTCGTCGATCCATCCGGTGTCCGACGCGGCGGCCGAATTCGTGGCGGCTCAGGTTCTGGCGGAGGTCATCGATCCCACGGCCGACCATTGCGTGACGGCGATCGACCTCCGTACGCTCCGGGTGACTCGGCACCCGATTCTGCCTGTACCGGAACCGCCTCGATGACGGGGCGCGAGTACATGATCGGGGGACTTCGTACCTTCGTCGTGAAGGCGCGGAGTCCGCGTGCCGTGCTGTCGATTCGCACTCCGTACAACAGCGAAGCTCACCTCGCCGAGGCTGCGGGCTGGGCCGCGCGCGGATTCACCACCGTCGTCCAGGACGTGCGCGGCCGATACGGCTCCACCGGGTCGTTTCACCCGTATCACGGTGAAGGGGCCGACGGCTTGGCCTGCATCGAGTGGATCACCGCACAAGCGTGGTGGTCGCAGGCCCCCTTCCTGTTCCTCTACGGCACGTCCTACGGAGCGCACTGTGCCACCGAAACGGCTCTCGCTGCAGCTGAAGTCGAGGGAATTGCCGGCGTATCGGTCGTCGTGCCCGCTCTGGGGATGGGGGAGACGGCGCGAAATCGAGACCGGGCCTTCTACCTGCAGTCGCGCCTCGGCTGGTGGTGCGAGCACGGCGATGCTGCCCACTCTCGCGAGAGTTCGGCATCGGCGGATCTGCTGGAGACGCTGCCGGTGTCCGACATCGGAGGCTCGTCGAGCCCCCCGATACCCTCGTGGCTCTCGGTCCTGGAGGCCAGCAGGTCGGATGCGGAACGCAGGAACCACGCCGCAGCACTACACTGTCCGCTGCTGGCGCAGGGTGGGACTGCGGACTGGTTCGGCCAGGACACCGTCGACCTCTGGTCGTCGTGGGGTGGCCCGTCGGCACTCGCCCTCGGACCGTGGGATCACTCGATGCGGGGGTCGGGTCGCGCCGAGCGCATGAGCGCATGGCTGGGTGCGGCGCTCGACGGTCGGCCGTGGACCGGAGCGCAGCTGTACGGACACCCCGGTGGTCCGTTGCGGCTGGAGACGTGGCCCACTGCCCGAGCGACGATCGAGCTGCCCGGTGGCAGCTTCGTCGCAGATCCTCTGCAGCCCTTCCCTTCCTGTACACCCGGCACCGATGTTCGTGGACTGGCGACACGCTCGGATTGCCTTGCCCGTCCGGTGCCGTGGCGAGCCGGAGCCGTTGTCGGAACTCCCGTGGTGCGCGTCGACAGCGGCGACTGCGACCGGCACTGGGGCGCGATACTCGTCGCCCACCGGCGCGGCGGCGAGGTGGAGCAACTGACTCACGGCATGTCCCTCGACTCCGTCGTGCATCTCGCGCCGCTGTCCACACACATTCACGAGGGAGAGGAACTGACACTGATGATCTCGGCCCACGCCTTCCCGCGATATGCCCGCGATCTGCACACCGACGACGATCATCTGTACGGAACCCGAGCGGTGCCGATGCAACGTACCGTGCGCGGCATCGAGTTGGAGATGCCTGTATGAGCGATGTCTCCTTCCGCGTAGACGATCTGGTCGACCCCTTCACCGGATTGATCCGTGCGCTGCATCCGGTCGAGAGGCTCGACGGGATGCCGGAACGGTACGTCGGACTGACGGCGGAGATCGCCGATACCCGTGCGCTCGGACAGTGGCCGTGCGACTTGGTGTCGCTCGGTACCACCTTCGCGGATCCCGCAGGGGCCCGTATTGCGGCGATCGGCGAGGCAGTGGAACGGTACTGCGGAAACTACGTACCGAACACGCTGCGCTACGCAACTCCCGCAGAACTGCGCGCCGAGGGTGTTCGCCATTGGGGGATCGAGACATTCGAGTTCTTCGCGCCCTGGCAGCTGAACTCTGAAGGCTTTCCGTTCGAGCGTTTCACCGAGAACTCACGAGTCGCCTGGGTCGACGGGACATCGGACGACGGGGCGTGTGTCGCAGTTCCGGCCTCGTACGTGTACCTCAACTGGCGCGGCGGATCTCGCAGGAAGGACCCGTGGATTCATCATCTGAACTACGCCGGCATCGCCACCGGACAGGGGCTCGACGACGCGGCCACACGTGGACTGCTCGAGCTCGTGGAGCGAGATTCGCTGTCGCTGTGGTGGCACTTGAACCTGCCTGCGCGGGGTATAGATCCGGCATCGGTGCCTGGACTCACGGCAGACCTCGGCGATTCACGACTGCGGTGTCATCTCCTCGAGCTGCCATCGTACTTCGGAGTTCCGGTGGTAGCGGCCGTTGTTCACGATCTCGAACTCGGAATCGTCGCAGGCGGCTTCTCGGCGAAGCTGGACCCGGTCGAGACGGCACGCAAGGCCGTTCTCGAAGCGATCCACAGTTGGGTCTTCACCCGAGGGCTGGTCGAGGCAGACGGCTGGGTGTTCGGGTCGATGCGCGCCGGGGTGCTGTCGCCGGGTCTCTACCTGGACCACCGCGTCGATCGCAGCTACCTCGATGCCGCCGGAGCGCGCAGTGAACACGTCCGCGACCTGGGCGCACAAGCCCAGGTGTGGCTCGACCCCCGTACTCAGGCCGCGTATCTTCCCCGCTTCACGAATCCGGCGGAGACGGTATCGATAGACGAGCTTCCTCGCGGCACCGCCGACGGTATCCGGAGCGCGCTCGCGGTAGCGGGCCACGAGGTGGTCGTCTGCGACATCACCACCTCGGACGTGGCGTCGACGCCACTGAGGGTGGCCCGGGTCTGTGCCTCTGGCTTGATTCCCAACGCCCCGGCCGCATTTCCCTACTTCGGGCTACCCCGATGGCGCGACATCGCTCGGCGGCACGCGCCCGATTGCGACCCGACCGATCCGAACACGCTGCTGCTCGCTCCGCCTCCGAGCCTGTGACCGCCTTTCGACGCTTCGTCCTTGCGCGTGCAGTCGCCTGGATCGGCAACGCGATGTCCACGGTGGCCGTGCCGATGCTGGTCTATCAGCTGAGCGGCTCGCCGCTCCTCTCCGGTGTCGCCTTCGCAGTGGAGTCGTTGCCCTACCTGATGTTCGGACTGATCGCAGGTGCTCTCGCCGACAGGTACGACCGGCGCGCAGTCCTGCTCGCCGCTCAACTCGGCAGTGCTCTCGCTCTGGCCAGTATTCCGGCGGCCCACATGATCGCGTCGGTGACCGTTGCACACCTGATGATCGTTGCGTTCGCCGTGTCGACGCTGTTCGTCTTCTTCGATGCAGCGTCCTTCGGCGTCGTACCGGCCTTGGTGGGACGCCATCGAATCGCGGACGCGACAGGCACACTGGTCAGCGTCGGGACGGTGATCGGGATCGCGGGCCCGTTGCTCGGTGGTATCGCCGCGACGACGCTGGGGCCGCCGGGTGCCATCGCGATCGACGCACTGTGCTTTCTCGTCGCGACGGTGGTCACCTCGACGATCGCGATACCCGTGAGCGCCGCGTCGGCTCGGGGCGGTTCCGATCTCGGCAGGTCGATCGTCGAGGGTGTGGCATTCATTCGGCGGCACCGCGTGGTGCGGGCACTGACTGCGGTCGGCGTCGGGGTGAGCATCGCCAACGGTGTGGTGGTGGGACTGATGGTGGTCGTCGGCGTTCGGCAGCTCGGTCTCGCCGCCGAGGATGCGAGAATCGGATCACTTTATGCAGCAACGGCTCTCGGAGCATTCCTCATCAGTCTGGTCAGTGCACGAATTCAACGGGTGCTCGGGACCGGCGTGATCACGTGCCTCGGCTTGGTGGTGGCCTTCCTGTCGATGCTGGCGTGGTCCGTCACGGGCGCACTCGCTGTGTCTCTACTGCTCCTGATCGTCTATCAGGCCGCCAACACCATGATCGTCGTCAACGGCATCGTGGTTCGTCAGTCCGTCACGCCCGACCACCTGCAGTCCCGGGTGAACACCACGGCGCGGATGATCGCGATGGGTGGAACTCCCTTCGGAGCTGCGGCAGGCGGCGCCGTTGCCGATATGTTCGGCGTGACCGCGGCCGTCGTGCTCGGAGCGGGCGCGCTCGCTCTTGCGGGGGCGGTAGCCCTGCGGCTCGGGGTGCCGCGGCTACCGTTGCTCGCCGTCCTCGCCGAGTCAGCCGAGCGCGAAAGCCAGTAACGGAACGGACAGTCGGTCCAGGCGGAGCAAGTGCGAGAGCTCTTCGTCGTAGAAGCCCGAGATTGCACAGCACGCCGATTCGAGTGCAGTCGCGACCAAATACAGGTTCTGTGCGGCGATGCCGGCGTCGATGTGAAGGGTGCGATAGTGGCGTTCGCTGTATTTGATCAGGGTTCGGTCGAGGCGTCCGACGAGAATCACGACGAAGGGTGCCCGCTGCGCGAATTGTGGCTGCACGAGGCATGATTCGAGTGCGTCGACGCACGGTCCGGTGCCGGTTCTGCTCAGAACGTGTCGATGTGGATCGAAAAGGTAGGTCCCCGGACCGATCTCACCTGTACCGCGGAGGACCACGAGATGAAGGTCGATCGAATCGAGACCGCCTGCCGTCGGATTCATCCGGAAGGTGTGTGGCCTGCCGTCCGGCCGCTCGGTAGTTCGACCGGGCCCCGCTGCCGACCGGAGAAGAGTCGAGAGCCGCAGCGCGTCCATGTCCGCGAATCGGTAGTGCGACCGGCGGTCGCGCAGTGCTGTGCGGAGCGGCATCGGTGGGAGTGGCGGCGGCGACGGCAGAACACATGTCCCGTTGGCTGCGGGGACGGTCGGAAGGCCCGATCCGGTGCCGCGATCGACGAGGCGTCGGTGCACATCATGGACGCGCGCAACCGTGGAATCGAACGAATCTTCGGCCATGGAGCTGGACCCTAATCCAATACGGTAATCAGTGTCGATAAGGCGTCGAATGTTTCGATCGGCGGCCGTTCCTACGGGCGGTGCACGGCGGGGAATCGGTTGCGCAACGCATCGAGCTGGCGGTGCAGCTCGTAGAGCGACTGCTTCTGAGTCTGCGCCTCGTCGCTGTGCCACACGTGGCTGCGGGAATCGCCGACGCGCAGGGCTTTGCGGGCGAGTTGCTCGGAGTCCTCGATGCGACTCGACGCGGCCGCGATCTCGGCGGTCAGCATGTCGGCGAACACCCTCGCCTGAGCCGCGTCCGAATTCTCTGCCATGTGCGACCACTCTCGATCTCGCGGCTCGACCGTTGATCGTTCGAGTACCGATGATCAGGATAACCAACTGTAAAAAGACCGCTGGACCGGCTTTGGTGTAACGGAAGCGTCGCTGCCGTGCCCGAACTACTACTCGGTGTAGTCGGTAGTAAGCTCCCGTCCATGTCCGAGCCGACGGAAGGATTCGCGCCTCTGCGCGGTGCCTCCGTGGGCGGACTCTCGGCGCTGGTCACCGCCTGGGCGCACACCGTCGGCGGCGGGATGGCCCCGTCCGATGCGGCGATCGTGCTGCTGGCGCTGGTGTGCTCGGCCGTCGGATACGCAACCGCGGTGGCACCGACGGGGGCTGCACCGCGCACTCGACTGCTGGTCGTTCTCGCTGCGGCCCAGTCGATCGGCCATCTACTGCTCACCGTCGTCGACAGTCACCATCACGGTCCCATGATCACCGAGCAGATGTTCGCGGCCCACGTGGTCGCCATCCTGGTCGGTGCCCTGGCCATCAGGGGTGCAGAACTCGGCATCCGACGCGCGGTGACCTCGCTGGGCAGGGCTCTCCCACTACTGGCCGCCCTCGTCGTCGACGACAAGCGCATCGCCCCGCCACTGCCGGTGTACCGGATTCCGGGATCACCGCGACTTCTCGACCTTTCTGGCTGCGGAAACCGCGGGCCACCGGCTCGAACTGCCTGAGCACAACCCACCGTCACACCCGCCCTGCTCGTCAGGCGTCGGGTAGTGCGTTGTTGCCGCATTCGATCCTGTACTTCGCACTGTCGTCGATTCGCGCCGTCCGCGCACGGCTCGATCCGTCGTGCGATGCCACCTCGCGCACATCCGCGCGCCCAGTCATGCCTTCACGAAAGAAGTCCTCGTGTCCACACCGGAAATGGAACGCGTCGCCGATCCTTCCCCTCCCACCCGTCCGACCAGCCCCCGCAGTTGGCGTCCGCTGATCCTGCGGCTGCACTTCTATGCGGGCATCCTCGTCGCACCGTTCATCCTGATCGCCACCATCAGCGGCGGGCTGTACGCCGTCGCACCGACCATCGAACAACTCCTGTATCGGGACTACCTGCACGTCGACCCCACCGGCCCGGCCGTACCGGTGGCGGATCAGATCCGAGCTGCGCAGGCAGAACAACCCGACCTCACCGTCGCCGCAGTGCGACCGGCCACCGACTCCGGCGACACCACCCGGGTGATGTTCACCGACCCCTCCCTCGGTGAATCGAAGCGGCTGGCCGTCTTCGTCGATCCCTCGACCGCGACGTCCGTGGGCGAGTCGACGGTGTACGGCTCCTCCGGCGCGTTACCTCTACGCACCTGGATTTCCGAACTCCACCGCCACCTGCACCTGGGTGAGCCCGGTCGGCTCTACAGCGAACTCGCCGCATCGTGGCTGTGGGTGATCGCGCTCGGCGGGCTCTACCTGTGGGTCGAGCGCTACCGGCGCAACCGCGACAAAACCAGGCTGCTGACCTTCGATCGAAAATCCAAAGGCCGCAACAGGTCTTTGAACTGGCATGGTGTGGCGGGCATCTGGATCGCCGTCGGTCTGGTATTTCTCTCCGCCACCGGACTCACGTGGTCCACCTACGCGGGGGAGAACGTCACCGAGCTGCGTTCGGCATTGAGCTGGACCACACCCGCCATCACCGAGACCATCGGCTCTTCCGACGCCGCGACGCCCGATCATTCCGGTCACGGCGGGCATTCGATGGACATGGCGGCCGACGCGTCGACGACGAACAACAATGTCGGACGCATCGATTCGGTCCTCGACATCGCGAAGGCCAACGGTATCGACGGGGCCGTGGAGGCGTCGATCCCAGCGTCGGACGACGCAGCGTTCGTCGTCGCCGAAACCCGTCAGCCCTGGCTGATGTCGAACAATTCCATCTCGATCGACGGCAGCACCGGCACGGTTGTCGACACCCTGTACTTCTCCGACTGGCCGCTCGCGGCCAAGCTGGCTGCCTGGGGTATTCAACTGCACATGGGAACGCTGTTCGGTGTGGCCAATCAGCTGGCCCTGCTCGCACTTTCAGTTGCGCTGGCATCGGTCATCGTGCGCGGCTACATGATGTGGTGGAAGCGCCGGCCTACCAAGGCAACCGGTCTCACTGCGGGCCGGCCACCTCTGCGCGGCGGTCTTCGCCGTATCTCGCCGATCTCCGTCGCCGTCTTGGCGGTCGTCGCCGTCGCAGTCGGCTGGTTCGTCCCACTCCTCGGGCTGAGCCTGGTGGCCTTCCTCGCTGTCGACGTCGTGCTCGGCTCGATTCGTCGAGCTCGGACCAGAGCCGCCAAATCCGCTGCTTCCCAACATGAAAGCGAACTCGCATGAATATCACCCGTCGCACCTCGACGCTGGTGACCGCGCTGTCGGTCACCGGCCTGATGCTCACCGGATGCTCGAGCACCCAGCCGGCCGCCGCGGCGAAGGAGTCCGATTCCGTCGTCGTTCGCGAACAATGGGTCAAAGCCGCCGACTCCGGTATGACCGCGGCGTTCGCCGAATTGCAGAACACCGGCGACGCCGACGTGCACGTGGTCGGTGCGTCGTCGCCGGCGTCGAGCACAATGGAACTGCACGAGATGGCAACCGGGGCCGACGGAGCGATGGTGATGCGTCCGAAGGAGGGCGGCTTCGTCATTCCGGCGGGCGGCACGCACGTGCTCGCCGCGGGCGGCGACCACCTGATGCTCATGGACGTCACATCTCCGCTGACGCCAGGAGCCGACGCAGAGTTCACCCTCGAGTTCGAGGATGCGTCGACTGCGACGTTCACCGCCCAGGTCAGGGACTTCTCCGGGGCCCAGGAGAACTACGAGCCCGGCACCATGGGCATGAACACGGACGGGTCGGCAACCCCTGCCCCGACACCCGGTGGCTGACAACGACAACCGGTCACCACGCTCGCTGAGCCGGCGACGTCTCCTCGGTGGAGGCGTCGCCGCGCTCGGCGTCGCGGGCGTGGGAGCAGCGACCGGTTACGGAGTCTTCGGCAACCATGCGGCCGAGACGACCACCGGAGGTGACACGGTGCCGTGGCGTGGCCTGCATCAAGCGGGCATCGATACGGTTCCGCCGCAGGCACACTCGACGTTCGTCGGTCTGAATCTGCAGGATCGTGTCGGACGCGACGAGCTGATCGGGATTCTGAAGGTCTGGACCGAGGACATCGGACGGCTCACTGCCGGCGCACCCGCGCTGGCCGATACCGAGGCGGAATTGGCACTTCGGCCGGCGCGTCTGACGGTGACGGTCGGACTCGGCCCCGGTGTGTTCGATGCGATCGGTCTGCCGGATCGGCGCCCAACGTGGCTGGCGCCGCTTCCTGCGTTCGGAATCGACCGTCTGGAACCGGGATTCACCGGTGGAGATCTGTTGCTGCAGGTGTGCTCGGACGATCCTGTGACCGTTGCGCACGCAGTGCGGGTACTCACCAAGAATGTTCGATCGTTGGTGACGATCGCCTGGATGCAGCGCGGGTTCCGCCGTTCGCGGGGAACCGAGGAATCGGGCAACACGATGCGCAATCTGATGGGCCAGGTCGACGGCACGGTCAATCCGGCGGCCGGAAGTACGGACTTCGACGGTCTGGTCTGGGACGACGGCAGCGAGCAGCCCTGGATGCAGCACGGAACGTCGATGGTGTTGCGGCGCATTCGAATCGAGATGGATACCTGGGACGAATTGGACCGACCCGGCCGCGAGTTGTCGGTGGGGCGAACTCTCGACACCGGTGCGCCGTTGACCGGAACCGACGAGTTCGACGAGGCCGATTTCGACGTGACCGATCGATTCGGCATTCCGGTCATCCCACCGTCCTCGCACATCGCTCGGGCGCGGCACACTCACGACGGCGAGCGAATCTTCCGGCGGGCGTACAACTACGACGACCCACCTGCTCCCGGTTCGGTGTCGAACTCCGGGCTGCTGTTCGCGAGCTATCAGCGCGATGTGCTCACCCAGTTCCTCCCGATTCAGCGGCGCCTCGACGAATTCGATGCGCTCAACGAATGGACGACACCCATCGGGTCCGCGGTGTTCGCCGTGCTGCCGGGAGTGGTCGACGACGGCTATCTGGGCCGGAGTCTGCTCGAGTGACGGCCCGACACACGGGTGCGCTCAGAAAGAGGTCGCCAGGGCGACGCCGAGCGCGGTCAATGTGTCGACGAACTCCGTTTCGGTGAAGTCCAGATCGCCGCGAAGCCACCGGTCGAGTAGCTCGGTCGTGCCTGCCACCATCAGGACGGTCGCTGCCTCGGCCCGTGGGTTCGCGGGGTCGGCGTCGAGCACTGCTCGCATCAGCAGTGGTGTGAACGTGTCGACCATCTGTCGGCGTCGGGCCTCGAGTGCGGGATTGGCCGACGCCGAGGTGTACAGCAGGGACGACCGTGGATCGGAGGTGAGCGCGCGCACCAGAACGGCTGCAGTCTGGGCGACGCGGTCCGAGGTCGACCCCTGTTCCTGCACAATCTCTTCGAGAGCAGTTCCCACGGTGTCGATCACGTCGTCGAGAGCGCTCACCAGAATGGCGTCGCGGTCTCCGAAACTTTCGTAGAAGTACCTCTTGGACAGGCCGGCGCGCGCACAGATGCCGTCGACCGTGACGGCGGCGACACCGGACTCCGCAACGACGTCGAGGCAGGCGTCGAGCAGTTTCTCGCGGCGCTCGCGGCGACGTTTGTCTGCGGCGACACCTCGGTAGGGGCGAACGACCGGCGGCATGACTACATCTTGACACGGGGGTGTGCCCAGTAGTGTCGCGAGCCGAACAGTGCGGTGAGGCGAGGACGGGGGTGTCGGCGCTAGACGAGCGTCGGCGCGTTGTCCACGTTGGTCAACGCCAGACCCATGCTGGTGGTCATGCCGATCCCGGTCGTGACGGTGACGATGTGCACACGGTCGATGGGCTCTTCCAGCAGGAATTCCGAACCCGGTGCGGAGCAGTACGTTCCCTGCCATCGCTCGACGACGTCGATGCGGTCGACTCCGAACAGCGTTCTCGCTTCGCCGAGCAACACCTCGAAACCGTCTTCGCTCTGGAACGGCGAGGTGGTGATCTCGCGAACGTGGGTGTCGCCCAACAGGATCGACCCGTCCGGTTGTGGGGTGTACATCTGGTGCAGGTCGAGTTCGACGTAGTCGGGATACTCGGCCTGCAGGCGGGCAGCGACGTCTGCAACGGCGGGCAGGTTCTCGAAGCCCGAGTACCTCAGCAGCGACCAGCCGGTGAACAGCGGCGAGGGAAGCGGTGCACGCAGCGGCATGGTGGCTCGCATCATGTGCAGTCGGCACCGCACCAGTCCGCCGCGTTCGGCGCTCTCGGGAAACAGGCGATCGATGTCGTGGTTGACGGTGACGAACGTGGCACCGGCATGCAGGTCGCCGCGGGAGGTGCGAACGATTCCCGGCGCGAACGACGTTGCAGCGGTGCGCCAGTGGAAGTCCACCCCGGAATCGGCGAGCCAGCGTGCGACGGCCGGAGCGGCGGAGCGCGGGTCCACCTGGACGTCCAGAGGCAGGTACATGCCGCCGACCACATCGGTGTCGGCAAGGGGGAGTCGGTTCAGTACCTCGCTGCGGTCCAGCAGCTGTACCTGATCCTCGCCCCGTAGTTCGGCGAACTGCTCGAGCACCGCGAGCTCGTCCTCGTGCCGGGCGACGCAGTGCGTTCCCGATTCCGCTGCCCAGAAGTCGGCTCTTCGGGCGAGGTCGAGCCAGTGACTGCGGCCTGCTCGCGCGTACTCGAGTGCGGTCCCGGATTGCGCTGTGATGCAGGCGTGTCCGAAGTTCTGGACGGAGGCACCTGCGACACGATCGGCATGATCGATCACAGCCACGGTGAGTCCGCGCCGATGGGCGTGATACGCGTGTGCGAGGCCGACGATCCCGGCCCCGACGACCACGACGTCGTACGTCGATGTCATACGGAAAGTCTTTCTGCTGAGGTCATGTCAGGCGTCCATGACGGCGGTGAAGGTCATCCGGTCTCCGCGATAGAGCGACCGTCGGTGTTCGATGGGAACACCGTCCGTGTCGTAGGAGACACGGCCGAGCAGAAACATCGGTGTCCGAGTGTCGACGGTGAGCAGTGCGGCTTCCCTGGCATCGGGGAGGACGGTTTCGATGGTGTCGACAACGCGCCCGAACGTGACTCCCCGGGCTGCCAATTCGGCATAGAGAGACGTTCGGTGATCGAAACTGTCCTGTAGCCCCGGGATTCGATAGGCGGGAATGCGGGTCGTTTCCAGTCCGACTCGCACGTCGCCGGTGGTGAAGACGCGTTCGAGTTGCACCACCTCCGAACCGATCTCGATCGCGAGGAGTTCCGCCAGCACGTCGTCTGCTCGGAACACTTCCCAGCCGACCAGAATTCGAGTGGCGCTCATGCCCTTCTCGCGCGCGGCCTCGGTGTAGGAGCCGATCGCCAACGGCAGCACCACTTTGGGTTCGGCCACCACCGTCGCCCGGCCGCGACGTTCGATTCGACCGGCTACCAACAGTTCTCGGATGGCTTGACGCAGTGTCTCGCGGGACACGTCGTATCGATCGGCGAGATCGCGCTCGGACGGAAACGCGTCGCCCGCAGACATGCCGTCGAGCATCGCGTCGAGGCTTCTGCGGACGATCTGATGCTTGAGTACGCGAGGTTCGGTGTCCACGGCCATGGACCAACCATAGCATCAATTGGTCTAGACCTAATTGTCGTGCGACGTTCACGGTCCGTTCACTCACGTTCCACGTAATGGTCTATACCAAACGGCAGTCTCTTCCCCATGCCGAACTCCACCAGCCCGAACATCAGCACCCCCGTCGAGCTCGTCGTCCTCGACATGGCCGGAACCACTGTCACCGACGACGGTCTGGTACTCGAATCGTTCGATGCCGCAGCCACCGCCGTCGGACTTGCCGACGCCGGTCCGGAACGTGACGACGCCCGCCGCTATGTGCTCGACACGATGGGTCGGTCCAAGATCGAGGTGTTCCGCGCACTGTTCGGAACAGAGGACCGCGCTCAGGCCGCCAACCGCGCTTTCGAGTCGGCCTACGACGCCCGCATCGACGACGGGGTCTCACCCGTACCCGGTGCGGCCCAGGCGATCACGAAGCTTCGCGAATCCGGAATCACCGTCGTCCTGACGACCGGATTCTCTGCACCCACCCAGAATCGCATCATCGACGCGCTCGGCTGGCGGGATCTGCCGGACGCATTCCTCGCACCCGGGAGTGCCGGTCGTGGCCGTCCCCACCCCGATCTCGTGCTCTCGGCCGCCCTTCTCGCCGAGGTGACCGACATTTCCGCGGTCGCCGTCGTCGGTGACACGTCGAGTGACATCCTGTCCGGTCGCCGAGCCGGCGCAGCGCTGTTGGTCGGCGTCCTCACCGGAGCTCACTCCGAGACCCAGCTGCTCGAAGCGGGTGCCACCCACGTGCTCGACAGCGTCGCCGACCTTCCCCCCATCGTTCTGCCCTGAACACCTCCTTCGCCCGAACCTCACCGAACGGAAAATCTGCCATGATCACCACCTCACGCCGTCGCGCCGGAACCGCCGCGGCCGTGCTCTCTGCCGCGGCTCTCGTCGCAGCCGGTTGTTCGAGCTCATCCGAGGGAGCCACCACCGAGCAGGGATTCCCCGAAACCATCACACTCGCAGCCATTCCCGCCGAGAACTCCACAGACCTGAAAGCCAGCTACGACCCCGTCATCGAGCGGCTGGAGAACGAGACCGGAGCGAGCGTCGAGTTCATCCAGGCCTCGGACTACGCCGGCGTGGTCGAGGGCCTGATCGCAGGCAACGTCGACATCGCGTTCTTCGGCCCCTTCGCGTACGTCGTCGCGGGCATCAACGGTGCGGAGATGACACCGCTGGGTGCCGTCGTCCAGGACGAGGGAACTCCTCCCGGCTACCAGTCGTACGGGATCGCTCGTTCGGACAATGCCTCGGTGAACGGTCTCGCCGACTACGCAGGCAAGAAGGTCTGCTTCGTCGACCCGAGCTCCACCTCCGGATTCCTCTACCCGACAGCGGGACTCATCGAGGACAACGTCATTTCCTCCGGTTCCGAGGCCGACATCTCCGCCGCGATGACCCCGATCTACGCCGGCGGACACGATGCATCGGCGCTGGCCGTCAAGGCCGGAGACTGCGACGCCGGATTCGCGTTCGACACCATGGTCGACCGCACGATGATCGACAACGGTGAACTTGCACCCGGTGAGCTCAAGACCGTGTGGAAGTCCGAGATGATCGCCGGATCGCTCTTCGCAGCCAACAACGATCTCGGTGCCGACGCCATTGCCAAGCTCCAGGACGTCTTCAGCGAGGGCATGAACTCGGATGCCTTCGTGGCCGACGGCATCTGTGCCGAGGAATGCCGCATCACCGACGAGGACGCCTGGGGCGTCGTTCCCGCCCAGGACAGCGATTACGACGGCGTGCGCCACGTATGCGAGGTCACCGGCTCCGAGAAGTGCCAGGGCTGATGATGTCCGCACCGAGGGACCGGGGCGACGTGGTGGTCAGTGTTCGCAACGTCACCAAGACATTCGGATCCACCACAGCGCTCGAGAACGTGAATCTCGATGTGCATCAGAGTGAGATGTTGGTTCTGCTCGGGCTTTCCGGCTCCGGGAAGTCGACGCTGTTGCGGTGCATCAACGGCTTGCAGCCCGTGACGTCGGGGAGCGTCACTGCACTCGACATCCGGGTCGACCTGGCGAACCGCCGCCGTGTGCGCGAGCTACGCCGAGATGTCGGCTTCGTCTTCCAGCACTTCAATCTCGTGGGCCGGCTGAGTTGCCTCGAGAACGTACTCGTGGGAGGCATCGGCCGACTGTCGATTCCGCGCTACGGCGCACTCACCTACCCGAAAGCGATGCGAGAGGAAGCCCGCGCGTGCCTCGACCGAGTCGGGTTGGCGGACTTCGCCGAACGGCGTGCCGACACGCTGTCGGGTGGACAGCAGCAACGGGTGGCGATCGCACGCACCCTGATGCAGCGTCCGCGGATCGTCCTCGCGGACGAACCCGTCGCCTCGCTCGACCCCGAGAACGCGGGCGTGGTGATGGATCTGTTGCAGCGAGTGTGCAGCGAGGAGAAACTGACCGTGGTGTGCACGTTGCATCAGGTCGATCTCGCCCTCGGCTGGGCCCATCGCCTCGTGGGTCTCCGAGACGGTCGGGTGGTGCTCGATCGCCCCGCCGCCGGTCTCCAGCGTGACGACATCATGCCGATCTATCAACGGATCGCGCCCGACCCCGGGAGCATGACCACGGTGGCACCGACATGACCGTCACCGTCGAACCGAAGCCCACGAACACTGCAGGGCAGAAGGATCCGCAGCGGCGTCGATGGCTGTTCCCGGCACTGGGTGTCGTCGCGCTCGTTCTCACCGTGCTCTCGGCGGGCTACATCGACTTCGCGCCGACGACCTTGATCGACGGTCTCGAGGATGTGGGCAACCTGCTCGAGCGGATGCTGCCGCCGCGTGTCGACGACACCGGAAGGATCGTCTCCCTCGCGCTCGACACCTTGCTCATGGCAGTGCTGGGCACCGTGCTCGCAGCGGTCGTCTCGGTACCGCTGGCGTTCCTCGCGGCACGGAACACCTCGCCCCACCCGGCCCTGTACGGCATCGCGCGCGCCGTCATCACCTTCTGCCGGGCGATGCCGGATCTGCTGTTCGCGGTGCTGTTCGTCCGGGCGTTGGGAATCGGTGTGCTGCCCGGCATCCTGGCTCTGGCACTACATTCCATCGGCATGCTCGGCAAACTGTTCGCCGACGCCATCGAAGAGACCGATGTCGGACCGCGAGAGGCGCTCCGTGCCGCTGGAGCCGGCTACTACCGGGAGATGATCAATGCCGTTGTTCCGCAGGTCGTTCCGGCGTGGATCGGCGCTTTCGTCTATCGAATCGACATCAATCTGCGCATGTCGGTCGTGCTCGGCTTCGTCGGGGCAGGCGGCATCGGTTTTGCCCTGCAGGACGCTCTCCGCGGACTGATCTACCCGCGTGCTCTCGGAATCGTGTTGGTGATCCTGGTGATCATCGCCGCAATGGAATTTGTAGCGATGG
Organism: Rhodococcus sp. 15-725-2-2b; assembly: GCF_002259075.1. Classification (NCBI taxonomy): domain Bacteria; kingdom Bacillati; phylum Actinomycetota; class Actinomycetes; order Mycobacteriales; family Nocardiaceae; genus Rhodococcus; species Rhodococcus sp. 15-725-2-2b. Next base: position 182,621 of record NZ_NPFL01000028.1, read on the forward strand.
CTCTGCGCCGCATGCTGCTGGTCCCGTCTGCGGCCGGCCCGCAGCGCGATCGACTGATGCGCCTCGGGGCGTCGGCTGTGCTCTTGTTCGCGATCGTGGCGTCGTTCGTGGTTCTCGAATTGGATCCGCGCTCGCTGCTGACCTGGATCGGACCGTCGATCGAGGTGTTCGGTCGAATGGTCCCACCGGATTTCTCCGCTTTGGGATCGGACCTGTTCGACGCCGCCGTTCAGACCGTCGCCATCGGAGTCGTGGCCACCGCAATCGGCATCGTGCTGTCGATTCCCGTCGGAGTTCTGGCTGCGCGCAACGCAACTCCGCATCCCGCGGTGTACTGGGTTGCGCGATCCTGGATTCTGTTGGTTCGGGCTGTGCCCGAACTCATCCTCGCCGTCGTGTTCGTCGCAGCGCTCGGATTGGGTCCGGTGGCGGGAACCTGCGCACTGGCCATCGGATCCGTCGGATTTCTCGGCAAACTCGTTGCGGACGCGATCGAGGAGATCGATCCCGGTCCCCTCGAAGCGGTGGCGTCGGTGGGTGGCGGTTGGTGGAACAGGACATTGAGTGCCGTTGTCCCTCAGGCCATTCCATCGATGGTCGGTTCGAGCTTGTATCTGCTCGACGTGAACATTCGTACCTCGACCATTCTCGGTATCGTCGGTGCGGGCGGTATCGGCTTCCTGCTCTTCGAGTCGATTCGTACCCTGAACTTCGACGTCGCCGGTGCGATCGTTCTCGTCATCTTCGTCGTCGTGTACATCGTGGAAAGGATCTCCGGATGGATCAGATCACTGCTGGTCTGACACCGGCCGCCGTCTGGACAGGGAGCGGGATCGAGATGTGGGACATCGAGATTCCCGCCCTCGAGTCGGGTGATCTGCTGGTGCGCGTCGATCTCGCCACGGTGTGCGGGAGCGATCTGCACACGGTGTCCGGTCGACGGCACGGAGCGTGCCCGTCGGTACTCGGGCACGAGGCCGTCGGTCGCGTCGTCGCCGTCGGTGATGCCACATCCCCTGCGGCGGTCGGGGATCGGATCGTGTGGTCGGTGACCGTGCCCTGCGGCCGATGCAGTCGATGCGTCCACGGGTTCACGGCCAAGTGCTCGTCCGTGCGCAAGGTGGGTCACGAATCTGCCGAGAGCCCATGGGTTCTCAGCGGCTCCTACGCCCGACACATCGTGCTTCCTCGCGGGACCGCAGTGGCCCGGGTTCCCGACACCATGCCCGATGCCGTCGCCGCACCGGCAGCGTGTGCGACGGCCACGGTGATGGCGGCTCTCGATGCCGCGGGTGCTTTGGACGGCCGACGGGTACTGATCGTCGGGGCCGGAATGCTGGGGGTCACCGCCGCCCCGGCGGCATGCGAGCGAGGGGCATCGGTGACGGTCGTCGATCGAGACCCGGAGCGACAGAGACAATCTCGTGCATTCGGGGCCGGTGAGGACGACGGTGCACGAACAGATGTGGCGATCGACTTCTCCGGATCGTCGGAGGCCGTGCAGTCGGCGTTGGGGCGACTCGACGTCGGTGGGCGGCTCGTGCTTGCCGGATCCGTCGCGCCGGGTCCGCCGATCACCGTCGACCCGGAAGCAGTGGTCCGGAACTGGCTGACCATCACCGGCATCCACAACTACGAGCCGCGGCACCTCCATCAGGCCGTTGCCTTCCTACGCGACACCGGCGCGAAGTATCCGTGGGAATCCCTCGTCGAGGCACCGGTGCCGTTGGCCGAACTCGCGTCGGTGTTGCGGCCGACGCCGTCGGGAATTCTCCGATCTTCGGTCGCGCCGTAGGTTTTGGGTCTGTCCACCAGCTCTGTCGTGCCCACGTCGGCCGGGGCGTGTCGCCGACAGCGTCGCCCTCGACGTAGCGAGCGACGATCAGATCCGGCCGATGCGGGCCCGGTGTTCGGATTGCGTTTCGTTCGAGCGGGATACCCGGAGGTCATGCCCGAAGGTGACACAGTGTTCGCATTGGCCGCGAGGTTGCGTCGAGCATTGGACGGCGCATCGTTGCGGGCCGGAAGGCTGCAGGTGCCCGCGCATGCAGTCGAGAATCTGGCCGGGCGAACCGTCGTCGCACACCGGACCCACGGCAAGCATCTGCTGACCGATTTCGACGACGGCACGACGCTGCACACGCATCTGCGGATGAGCGGATCGTGGACGGTGGTGCGGGCCGGTCGCTCGATTCCGCAGCGTGTCCGACCCGACGTGCGGGTGCGGCTCGCCGCGGTCGACGGGCCGACTGCCTACGGAATTCTGCTACCGGTCGTCGATTACGGATACACACCGGACATGAACGCGCTGATCGCACATCTGGGACCGGACCCACTGCACTCGACGTTCGACGCAGACCGGGCGGTTGCCAACATTGCCGCTCAGGGAACGCGGCCGATCATCGCGACGCTGCTGGACCAGAGGGTGATCGCCGGGCCGGGAAATCTGTGGGCGAACGAGCTCTGCTTTTTGCGCGGGCTGTGGCCGTGGACTCCGTCGACCGCCGTCGACGGACAGCGGTTGGTCGCGTTGCTCGAACGAGCGATGCGTCACTCGGCGACGGTCCCGGGTGCGATGCAGGTGACCACCGGGGACACTCGCCGGGGCAGCACGCATTGGGTCGCCGGTCGAGCAGGGAAGCCGTGCCTGCGGTGCGGAACATCGATTCGGGTGGTCGCAGAAGTGAACGGTGACCCGGACAGGCGTCGAACGTGGTGGTGTCCGAGCTGTCAACCGGAGCAATAGCGACGGGCGGTCGATCGCTGTTGTCTCAACGAGATAACCGCCCGCGGGTATCGCGTGTTGCCTGCCGATACCACTGACAGCCATTCCTCGCGAGCGGCGAATCGAAACCCCGTCGTCTCGTCAGAAGGTCGAGTCCGTCGGATGATCGGTCTCCACCAGATCACGGGCCACGAGGTGCAGAGGGAGGTTCTGTTGCTGTGACAGCTTGGCCAACAGCTCGAAGGCCTGCACCGCGTCGAGGTCGTAGCGTTCCATGATCATGCCCTTGGCCTGACCGATGATGTCTCGACTGGCCAGACCGGTTCGGAACTGCTCGTGGTCACGGGCGCTGAGCATCGCGATGGCAGCGTGGGCAGAAAGCGCTTCACCGATGGTCACCGCGTCGGCGTGGAATGCGCCGGGTCGGTCGCTGTAGAGCACGAGCGCACCGAGGTCGTCGGCGTTGCTGTAGAGCTGGAACGCAGCAAGTGATTTGAAACCCTCTTCAACGGCGGTGGCAGCGAATCGAGGCCACCGATCCTCGTCGGTCAGATCGGCGGCGACGACGACGTCGAAGTGATGAACCTCGGTGGAAATGGGTCCTTCGCCGAGCTCGTACTGCAGGCGACACAGCTTCTCCGCGACCGGATCGGTGGACGCGACCACCGTCCGCTCGCCCTTTTTCACCGTGGTGATGCATCCGGTGACTGCACCCGGGATCATCGTGATGGCAGTACGCAGAATCGCATCGAGTGTCTGCGGCATCGAGCGCCGAGTCTCACGCAAGGATCGGGCGAATTCGGCCAAGCTCGAGGCGTCCGCCGATGCGGCTGTGTTGCCTTCGATAGAAGAGTGCGGCATGCACACAGTCCTCTCGCATGGGACCCCTGCGGACTTCGTCGCAGAGATCCGAGATCATGCGCCTTCTGCTGGACGCTCGATTCGGCCGACGGTGTCGGCTCCGTGCATTTTATACGCTGCCTTCGGGACGGTTGTACGTAGAACCGTCGAGCATCGGCGGCGGCACCCGAAAACGCAGCGAGGGCCGCCGATCCGCAGATCGACGGCCCTCGCGGGTGCGACTTACTTGAAGGTGTCCTTGATGTTCTCGCCGACCTTCTTCACGCCTGCCGAACCCTGGTCCTTCTTGCCCTCGGCCTCGAGGTCCTTGTTGTTGGTGGCGTCGCCCACAACTTCCTTGGCCTTGCCGATGGCGTCTTCTGCTGCGTTCTTGGCCTTGTCGATGAAGCTCATGTGAGTCCCTTTCTCGTTTCGTGCGGTGTCAGTAGTTGGTCGATGCTCGAACCGGAAAGCGCACGCCGAACCTATGAGATCTGGGTCACATCGAACGCCGCGCTCGGTCGACGTTTCGAGGAGCGGCACGGCGGATACATTCGAGCGATGATGGTCGGCAAGGTGGACAGCTTTCAGCGCAGGCACCCGTCAGCGGGTTTCCCGCTCGCAGTTCTGTACAAGTTCCTCGACGATCGAGGTGGATATCTCGCGGCTCTCATCGCGTACTACTCGTTTCTCTCGTTGTTCCCGTTGCTGCTGCTCTTCACCACCGTGTTGGGAATCGTGCTGGCCGGCGACCCCGAATTGCAGAGTCGAATCATCGATTCCGCGATGAGCCAGATCCCGGTCATCGGTGACCAACTCGGTCAGCCGGACCGCCTCAGCGGCGGAACGACCGCCATCGTCATCGGCGTGGTGGGGTCGTTGTACGGCGGACTCGGAGTGTCACTTGCCGCGCAGTACGCGATGAACACCGCGTGGTCCGTCCCGCGAAACGAACAACCGGATCCGATCAAGGGACGCCTGCGAGGGCTGTTGCTGCTGAGCACCGTCGGCACGGCGATCATCGGACTGACCGTTCTCAACGGAGTCGCGTCCTCGGGTGTGTTCGGTTTTGCCGGCGGTGCGTTGGCGCTCGTCGGGGCCGTCGTCGTCAACGTCGTGGTCTTCACCGCCGCATTCCGTATCGGCACCGCCCGAGCCCTGACCGTGCGTGAGGTGCTGCCCGGCGCTGCGATCGCCGCGGTGATCTGGCAGGCACTGCAATCGTTCGGCGGGATCTACATTCGCTATGTCGTCGGCAACGCCAGCGCCAGCAACGGAATCTTTGCGATCGTCCTCGGCCTGCTCGGCTTTCTCTACGTCTCGTCGGTGCTCATCGTGCTGTGTATCGAAATCAATGCCGTGCGTGTCGACCACCTGCACCCACGGGCGCTGTTGACGCCGTTCACCGACAACGTCGAACTCACCGAGGGTGACAAGAACTCCTACACCGGACAGGCAGAAGCGCAGCGCAACAAAGGATTCCAGGACATCACGGTCACCTACGACGAGCCGGATTCGGTGACGGGGGAAGACGCGCCGACCAAGTGACCCGTGTGTCCACTATTTCTGCTCGCGAGCGGGATCCCGTGTTCGGATGCGAATCGTGGTCACTCCTGACGGCTCGAAATTTCTGACATGCATGGGAAAAATAATGCGTCAGTGCTAAAGTTGGGATCATGCCATCGCCCAAGGCGGACCGTCCCGAACCCACATTCATTCAGAACGCCCGTCGCGAACAGCTGATCCACTGCGCTGTCGATGTCATCGCGGAAGCGGGGGCGGAGAAGGCGTCGTTCGTCCGCATCGCCGAGCGCGCCGGAATCAGTCGCGGCGTCATCTCCTACCATTTCGGCACCCGCGAGGAACTCCTCGATGGCGTCGTCCAGCTCGTCTACGCACTCGGTGAACAGGAGGTCGGACCTCTCGTTCGTGCGGCAGGTTCGAGTCGAGAAGCGTTGCTGGAGTTCATCGGCGGCAGCGTCATGTTCTACGCTGCCTACCCTCGGCACATGAAGGCACTGTCGGCAATCTTCGCCACAGCTCCCGCTCGCGGTGAACGATCCGAGCACGGAGCCGAGATGCTCGAAGTCCACGGCCTTCTCGAGTCGGGGCAGCGGACTGGTGAGTTCCGGTCCTTCGACACCCGGATCATGGCCATGACGATTCGCGCTGCTCTCGACGCGGCCGTGTGGCAAGTAGGAGCTGGCGACGATGCGGTGAAGCTGGCCGACGAGCTGCGTCGAACATTCGATGCCGCAACACGATCGGACGGCCGATGAGGAAGTTGCCGGTCGCCCTCGCTACCGTGCTCCTGGTACTCGCCGGGTGCGCATCTACCTCGGATCCATCCGACAGCGCGCCCCTCGACGTCGCCACGACCACAGCTACCGTGCACGGGGTTGCTGCGCAGAACACGCGGCAATTTCTCGGCATCAGGTATGCGGAGCCTCCGGTCGGTGATCTGAGATGGTCACCTCCACAACCGCTTCCGGCATCCGACGACGATGCCGACGCCACTGCGCCGGGTTCGCAGTGTCCGCAGAGCTCGGCCGAGTCCGGTGGAACACCGACGACGGACGAAGATTGCCTCTTCCTCAATGTGACGACGCCGCTGGTGACGTCGAACGAGCCACTGCCGGTCATGGTGTGGTGGCACGGCGGCGGTTTCACGTCTGGAGCGGGCTCCGGATACGAAGCTCAGCGGATCGCTTCGGAGGGCAACGTCATCGTGGTGACGGTGAACTACCGACTGGGCATGCTGGGTTACCTGGGGCTCCCCGGCCTGGACGGGGGCGGCAACTTCGGATTCGCCGATCAGATTCAGTCCCTGCGGTGGGTGAACGACAATGCCGCAGCATTCGGGGGAGACCCCGACAACGTCACCGTGTTCGGGGAGTCCGCAGGCGGTATGGCGGCGTGTGCTGCGCTGACATCGCCTGCCGCGCAGGGGTTGGTGGACAAGGTGGCCATCATGTCGGGGTCGTGTGCGTTGAACTTTCCGACCGACTCGATCTACCCGGGCGTGCCCGAACAACGACCTTACGTTGCGCTGGCCGACAACGAGGCCACCGGAGCCGAAGTGGCGCAGCAACTGGGATGCTCGGGCTCGGGCGCGATCGAATGTTTGCGTGCGCTGCCCGTCGATGCTCTCGTAGCGCAGGGACAGAATTTCTCCAATCAACTCGCCTACGGTACCGAGCTGCTACCCGCCGATCCGGCGCGTGCTGTCGAAGCCGGTGCAGCCCTGAACGTTCCGGTGTTCTCCGGTGGCAACCGGGCCGAACAGAATTCGTTCGTCGGTGGGGCGCTGTTGGCGGATCCGACTTCGGTGACAGCCGATTCGTATCCCGCACTCCTCGCCGATGCATTCGGACCCGAGGCCGCCGGCGTCGCCGATCTGTATCCGCTGCAGAACTTTTCGTCTGCGGCGCTGGCATGGGCGTCGGCGACCACCGATGCCGGTTGGTCGTGCCCGACGTACCGAAACAACCGGGCTCTGGCAGTGAATGCGCCGGTGTATTCGTACGAGTTCGCCGATACCGGGACCGCTGACGTCAGTGGCGTCGGTGCGTCCGGCGTGCCACAGGATGCCGCACATGCGACGGATATGCCGTACTTCTTCGACATTGCGGGACACGATCTGCTGAAGACTCCGGCGCAGCACGATCTCGCCCGAACGATGATCGCGTACCTCACCTCGTTCGCCCACACCGGAACACCCAGTGCAGACAATGCACCGCCGTGGCCTCGTACCACCGCAGACGTCAGCCCCGTTCTGCAGTTCGTCTCCGACGACATCTCGGTGATCGACGCCGATGCCGAGCATCACTGCGACTTCTGGAATTCGCTCGCGCGCTGACAGATGGGTTCGGTCGACGGGCAAACGCGCGCGCATTCGTCAGGTGCGCGCGGAATTGCCGGGTGATCGGGCGCTGATTCGCGCGCGGATGGCAAGTGCGCGCGCGTTTGCGAGTGAACGGGGCAGGGGCTGGGGAGCGCTGCTGTCGCCGCGTAGGGATTGACTGCGGGGGACGAGTCGGGGGTCGGCCGGTTCGCTGGCCGATCGGGCTGAGGCAAACGCGCGCGCATTCGTCGGATGCGAGCGGAATTGCCGGGTGATCGGGCGCTGATTCGCGTGCGGATGGCAAGTGCGCGCGCGCTTGCGGTGCACGGGGGAGC
>NZ_NPFL01000024.1:0-724 GCF_002259075.1 Rhodococcus sp. 15-725-2-2b
AATGAACGTGGTGACCGGGCCCGGTGCGGGCAGGAACCCACGGCCGGCGTCTTCGCCGTTGATCCGGAACTCGAACGAATGCCCCCGCGGTTCGGGATCTTCGGTGATCGACAGTTCCTCACCGTTGGCGATCCGGAACTGCTGCAACACCAGATCGATGCCCGAGGTTTCCTCGGTGACCGGGTGCTCGACCTGCAGGCGGGTGTTGACCTCCAAGAACGACACCAGGCCGTCCTGTCCGACGAGGTATTCCACCGTCCCGGCACCGTAGTAGCCGGCTTCGAGGCAGATCGCTTTCGCCGACGAATGGATTTCCTTGCGTTGGGCGTCGGTGAGGAACGGGGCGGGGGCTTCTTCGACGAGTTTCTGGAAGCGGCGTTGCAGCGAGCAGTCGCGGGTGCCTGCAACGACGACGTTGCCGTGTTGGTCGGCGATGACCTGCGCTTCGACGTGGCGGGGCTTGTCGAGGTAACGCTCGACGAAGCATTCCCCCCGACCGAACGCCGCGACCGCTTCGCGGGTGGCCGAATCGAACAACTCGGGGATCTCCTCGCGGGTGCGGGCGACCTTCATGCCGCGTCCGCCGCCACCGAACGCGGCTTTGATCGCGATCGGCAGACCGTGCTCGTCGGCGAAGGCGAGGATCTCGTCGGCGTTCTTCACCGGTTCGGAGGTGCCCGGCACGGACGGTGCTTTGGCGCGGGCGGCGATGTGGCGGGCGGTG
>NZ_NPFL01000023.1:0-181053 GCF_002259075.1 Rhodococcus sp. 15-725-2-2b
CGCGGAGCAGCATCAATGCTTGCTGTTCGAGTTCGTGGACCCGATTGCGGGGCCTGGTCGGTGTTCCCAACGCTGTGAGCAGTGCGAGGTAGAACCGGCCGGGTGACGGGTCCGGGGGCATCTGCATGCACAACACCGGTATCTGCTCGCGGTCGGACAAGCTGATCGGCGGATGAGTGCGCCGGAACTTTTCGATGATCATCGACTTGCCGTTGTTCGTCGGACCGAGCAACAGTAGGTTCGGCATACGCTGTCGGTCCGGCCACGACAGCAACGTCTCCAGATGGTCGATGACCGTAGCGATCACCTCATCGGTGCTCACGCGCACTCTGTACCTCGGTCCCACCGAGCGGCGCCGCCAGTTCGAGCGCCACCTCGCGTGAACGCGCGGCTCGCGGCGATGCCCGATGATGCGTACGTTCGCCCGTGGCCGCTGCATCCGCAGCCACTGCCAGGTGAGGCCCTCTCGTCCCACCGCGGGCTCGGCCACGACACCCCGTGTGGCCACGAGATGGTGCGCGCCACCCTCGCCGGTATCCAGGTGTCGGTCGCGTAATAGTCAGTGAGATAACCGATTTCGGGTGTACTGTAATGCGCTTCATGCCGTACTGTTGGGGGCAGCGGGAAGGCCAGGTTCTTCTCAGAGCACTTGCAGGCGAACGCTTTTCCCGACATGACCAGATGGTCGGTGCACCCAGGTCCCGTCGCCGTGCCGATCGACCGGTGGGGCCACATGCCGTTCCCCGCACAGTCGATGTCCCCGGCAGGGGTCGGATGGATCGTCGATGCCCATCGCACTGGGCAGCCGCCTCGACACGACCCACGACCGCCTCGGTCGCTGCTCCTCGGTGATCGCGCGCTGGAAGCGGACATGACCGGCTCGCCGCCGCAACCCGTTGCAGCTGCACTGGACTCGGACTACTACCGAATCGGTATCGATGCCCGCCGCCGTGCCCACACCGATCTGGCCGATGTGTCCGACATAACCGATGATCTCGAGCATCGGATCGAGAATCTGTTGCAACGCACCCTCGAACTGCTCGATGGCGCGCCGAAACCAGAAGCGCAACCACACATCGAGTGGGTCGGGTGAACAGTGATCGACAAGAACGATACGGCCGCCATGCCGTGAATGCGTACGCCGGCGTCAGAGAGTTCTGCTACGGGGTCATCCCGCCGCGGGACCTCGCTTCTTGATCGAGCGCGCGCGATCGACAGCTTCGATGTCCGCGTTGATGGTTCGGCGACGTTTCCTCAGAGTCAGTGCCGACAGCGGCAGGCTTGCGGCAAGTGCGGCGAGTAGTACCAATACGAAGGGAATGTCGAGGGTCGTCAGCGCGTCGACGGCCAAGATCACGCCTGCAGCGACGCACACGAGTATCAGCCGTACGCCGTTGTAGGCCAGCACATGAAAGACGAGCTGCCCCTGGGGGGTTGCGGGTGTGCGGATCAGTGGCATCGGCCGTCCTGTCGTGCGTAGTTGTGCGGGCGTCACCGTAGGGTGCGGGGCCGGGTTTCGGTGCCGATCTGCTTGAGGAAATCGTTGTAGGCGTTCAGTTCGCTGTATCCGTCTTCTTCGGCGTGGCGATCCGCGACGGCCGATTCCTCTTTTTCGTCTCGGTTCCATCGAATGCAGAAGATGAGCACCACCAGCAGGGCCACCGGCTCACCGTAGGACCATGCCAGCGCCCCGGCGAGTTTCTGATCAGCTATCGGATCGACACCCCACTGCGGGGGAGGGGAGGCGAACGTGGCGAGCATGGGGGTGCTCGACATCATCAGGATGACACCGAAGAACACATGCAGCGGCATCTCGACGAACAGGTCGAACATACGGCCCAGATTGCTCTGCCGAACAGGGAGGGGGCCGACGGCGAGCACAGGGATGATGAACAGCAGCCCGCTGGCGAAGAAGAAGATCTCCATCGATACGTGCCCGATCTCGCTGACGGCGAGAACATCGAAGATCGACGACAGATACAGACCGTAATAGCTGAAGAGGAACAACGGAATCGTCAGCCCGGGGTGAAGCGCGATGCGCCCGGCGCGGCTACGCAACCCCGTCAGCGCCGCGATCAGTACCCACCGCCCGGTTCCGTGATGAGCGGTGGCACGCAACAAAAGTCGTCCGGGCGAACCCACCACCAACAACGGTGGGATGGTCATCGACAACGTCAGATGCTGGAACATGAAGACGCTGAACAGGCTGTAACCGTAGCGTTCGACCTGCAGTCCGGTCACCAGGACCAGCGCCGCGCAGCCGAGCAGAAAACTCGCACTCCGCCACCGTGACCACGCGATACCTCGACCGCGGACCCGGTAGAGCCCCCAGCAGTACAGCCCGGCCATGACGATGCCGGCGATCGGCAGGATCGGGAGCGGCGGTACATCGAAGCTCAGCAACGCTGCCAGCGTCGGCGGGCCTTCCGGGGGAGTTACTGCGGCGATGTTCATCGGGACCCTGTCATTGCTTGTCCTTGCCTCGGATCACCAACGTCAGGGCGATGGCAGCGAGACCGAGGACAGTCAGGCCCACGATGGAGAGCAGCATCATGGTGTTCTGTTTCGGTGGCCGGTCTTCGCTGGCGGACGGGTTGTTCGGATCGTAGGCCTGCGTCGGCGTGGTCGAGGGAGCCGGCGAGGTCGAACGTGCAGCGCTCTGCGATTGCTGTGCAGCAGCGTCCGGGCGGGTGGCGGTCTCTGCGACGTCGACCGAAAAGCCGTACGACCCGGTGATCGGGTGCCCGTCCGCGGAGGTGACGCGGTAGCCGACGGTGTACTGCCCGTTGGGTAGGCCGTCCTCGAGCAGGACCGATACGTCGGGGCCCTCGACCGTGGCCGTACCCTGCGTCCACTGAGTATCGCCAGGACCTACCACGCTGATGGTCGCGAACGATTCGTTGATGTCCTGGTTGAACACCAGACCCACACCGATAGGCGCGAAGTCGAGGGTGGCATCGGCGGGCGGGTCGGAGCTGACCAGTTCACTGTGCGCCGACGCCGGGGCCGCCCCGAACAGTGCTGTGCCGCACATGAGCACGGCGATCAGCATCCATCGTTTCACGTTCGGTTCTCCTCTGGTCGTACTGATTCTCTTTACTACTATGCGCAATAGTAGTAAGGGGGTGTGAGCCTACGGGGATCGGTCGACCGTGTTACTTGTCGACGTCCGGCCGTTTCGATATATCCGGCCCGGCGATGGCTTCGGTGATCACTTCCGAAGGCGCGATCGAATCGGCGTGCGGGCCACCGACGTGCTGCTCGGCGCGGATGCGTTCGACCATGTGCGGATAGTGCAGCTCGAATGCCGGCCGCTCGGAGCGGATCCGGGGCATCTCGGTGAAGTTGTGCCGCGGTGGTGGGCAACTGGTCGCCCACTCGAGGGAGTTACCGAATCCCCAGGGGTCGTCGACGGTGACCACTTCGCCGTAGCGGTAGCTCTTGAAGACGTTCCAGATGAACGGAAGTGTCGAGGCCCCGAGGACGAACGATCCCACGGTCGAGATCTGGTTGAGGGTGGTGAATCCGTCGGAGGGGAGGTAGTCGGCGTAGCGGCGCGGCATTCCTTGCGCTCCGAGCCAGTGCTGGACGAGGAAGGTGGCGTGGAATCCGAGGAACGTCATCCAGAAGTGCCACTTGCCCAGTCGTTCGTCGAGCATGCGGCCGGTCATCTTGGGGAACCAGAAGTAGATGCCGGCGTAGGTCGCGAACACGACCGTTCCGAACACAACGTAGTGGAAGTGCGCGACGACGAAGTAGGTGTCGGTGACGTTGAAGTCGATGGGCGGGCTCGCCAGGAGCACTCCGGACAGTCCGCCGAAGACGAACGTGACGAGGAATCCGATGGAGAAGAGCATGGGGGATTCGAGGGTGACCTGGCCGCGCCACATGGTGCCGATCCAGTTGAAGATCTTCACGCCGGTCGGCACGGCGATGAGGAAGGTCATGAACGAGAAGAACGGCAGCAGCACGGCACCGGTGGCGTACATGTGGTGCGCCCACACCGCGATGGACAAGGCGGCGATGCCGACGGTGGCGTAGATCAGGCCCTTGTACCCGAAGATGGGTTTGCGGGAGAAGACCGGGAAGATCTCCGAGACGATTCCGAAGAACGGTAGCGCGATGATGTAGACCTCGGGGTGTCCGAAGAACCAGAACAGGTGCTGCCAGAGCAACGCTCCGCCGTTGGCGGGATCGAAGATGTGGGTGCCGAGTTTGCGGTCGGCGAGCAGGCCCATCAGTGCTGCGGTCAGCAGTGGGAACGCCAGCAGGATCAGGATCGAGGTCACCAGTATGTTCCAGGTGAAGATCGGTAGCCGGAACATCGTCATTCCCGGTGCGCGCAGGCACACCACGGTGGTGACCATGTTGACCCCGCCCAGGATGGTGCCCAGGCCTGCGATGAGCAGGCCCACGATCCACAGGTCGGATCCGATACCGGGGGAGTAGACGGCGCTGCTCAACGGGGTGTACGCGGTCCAGCCGAAGTCTGCGGCACCGCCGGGGCTGATGAACCCGGCGGTGGTGACCAGTGCGCCGAACAGGTACAGCCAGTAGCTGAAGGCATTGAGCCTGGGGAAGGCGACATCGGGTGCGCCGATCTGCAGCGGCAGGATGTAGTTGCCGAAGCCGAAGACGATCGGGGTGGCGTAGAGCAGCAGCATGATCGTGCCGTGCATGGTGAAGAGCTGGTTGTACTGCTCGTTGGAGAGGAACTGCATTCCCGGGACCGCGAGTTCGGAGCGCATGATCAAGGCCATGAGGCCGCCGACGAGGAAGAATCCGAACGAGGTCACCAGGTACATCAGTCCGATGACCTTCGGATCGGTGGTGGTGACCATGGTGCGCAGGAATGATCCCTTGCGGGCCCCGCGGGGTGGATAGGGGCGGACCGCCGGCGCAGCCGGAGGAGATGTCAGCGCCGTCATGGAACCACCTTCGTGTCGCACGCGAATTACAGGACGCGTCCGTCAGCTTAGCCTAAATACTATGCAGCATAGTATTTAGGGGTGGTTCAAGTCAGCAGAACCGCGCACGCTGCGGCGGAGACCGCACTGAGGGTGAGGATTGCCATGGCGGCCGGCACCACGAGCGGCAGCACGGCGGCGGCAGCGTACGCGCCTGCTCCGGTTCGGCTCGGCGTGTGCGCGCTCGTGTCGAGGTGGTGCAACCGCGCGGCGGTCGAGTCCCCGATCAGGCCCAACGCCCACAGTGGCCGCGCTGAATGCGCCTGCGAGACCGTCGACAAGGCCGAACGCACGGTGTCGGCGCTGGTGACCGCGGCCGCGGACCGGTCCGCGGCGACCTCGACCAGAACCCGCACCGCTGCAGGTGCTGCGGCGAACAGGGGAACGCGAGGAAGTGCTTTGGCCAGGATCTCGCAGATGTTGACGATGCGGTGGTGTCGCCCGCGCAGGTGGGCACGTTCGTGTGCGATCACTGCCCGCTGTTGATCGGGATCGAGATGGGCGAGCAGGCCTTCGGTGGCCACGACGTAGCCCGGGCGACCGTCGATGCTGTAGGCCAGCGGGAGCGGGTGGTCGAGCCACATGATCGGTTCGGGTCCGGGGTCCGTGCGCGCGACGACGGCGATGACATCGCGGTGATAGTCGCGGACTTTGGACCGGGCTCGAAGCTGACGGCGAGTCGAGCGCAGGACGCGCGCCGACGCCGATACCGCGAGGACGACCGATGCTCCGGCGACCGCTTCGCCGATCCACGGCTGGGCCGCGTGTTGCAGCGATCCCAGGCAGCGGACGGCAAGTTCGACCATGCCCTCGGCGGGCGCATGGCCGGGCCAGAGCAACACGGTCACCGCGGATCCCACGAGGAACAGCACCCCGGCGATGCTGCCGATCCATGCGGTCAAGGCGAGAGTGGGGCTCACGGTGCGGGTGAGTGAGGTCAGCGGCTGCGGCAGGGCGACGGCCGCGATGATCGCCGCGAGGAGCAACACCAGCGCGACGATCACCGGTTCACGTCCGGCAGGTTCCCCCGCAGGGCGTCGAGTTCGTCGTCGGTGACGGTTTTCGCGAAATGCATCAGCACGGCGGCCGAGTCGGTGCTGGTGTCGAGGATTTCGCGCAGCGCTTGCGAGGTGGCCTCCGCGCGCGACTGCACCGGGGAGTAGAGGTACGCGCGTGACTGCTTGGTCCGCTCGACCCACCCTTTCTCGTGGAGATGGGTCACGACGGTCAGGATCGTGGTGTAGGCGGGGTTTCTGCCGGCCATGCGCTCGCGCAGGTCGTGGACCGACTGCGGTCGATCACATTCCCAGAGCACGTTCATCACCTCCGCTTCGAGATCACCGAGCCTTTTCATCGCCAGTTCTTCTTTCCTCGTCGTGTCAGGTGATATCGACTCCGCGTGCCGACAGCCACGCCGCCGGGTCGGACTTGGCACCGTCGGGTTGCCACACTTCGTAATGCAGGTGGGGTCCGGTGGATTGGCCTCGGTTGCCTACCGTAGCAATGAGCTCGCCGGCTTTCACGCGTTGACCGGCGGTGACGAGCGCCTGGTCTATGTGGCCGTACACCCCGATCGTGCCGTCGTCCTGACGAATACGAACCCACAGGCCGAACCCTTGCGCCGGCCCTGCTTCGATGACCTCACCGTCGGTCACCGATACGATCGGCGTCCCGATCGTATTGGCGATGTCGAGTCCGTAATGCGTTGTCCCCCAACGTGGCCCAGAACTGGAGGTCAATGTTCCCGACACCGGCACCACCGAGAGCGGGCGCCGCGCCTCGGCATCGCGTGCAGCGCGCTCCGCCGCCCGAACTCCCCCCTCGGCGAGTTGCTCGGTCATGCGCTGCGCGACCCGACCGACGTCGAGATCGGGCAACTGCAACACCTGCGGGGGTGAGGCAACGACCGGGCTCGGCGGCAGGACGCCGGCGGGAGGTCGATCGATACTCGCAGCGCTGAGTGCCACACTGTCCTGCGACCCGGTATTCGGAGACGTCGCTGCCGCGGAAAGAAAGGCACCGACCGCGACCGACGCAGCGATGGCGCGGCCACCCGGCTTCGGCACCCGGCGGCGATGAAGTCCGCGGCGAGCACTTCGAAGTCCGCGGCGAGCACTTCGCGACACGGGCTGGACTACATCGCGGTCACCCTCGCCGTGCGTCGTCTCGTCCGGACCGGCCACGTGCGCCGCCCACATCGACGCGGTAGTGTCCGCGCCCGCGGTGTCCCAGGCGGCGCTGACCGCGTGAGCAGGTCCATCCGGTGCGGGCGTCTGCGCCGAGGGCGTGCGCTCGTCCTCCGACCGGTTATCGGAGTACCCGGCATCGGCGGGCGACTCGGTCACGAAACGCGAGGGTGCGAACTCGGCCCGTCGATGACGGGGGCGATCGGTGAGCGCCAGCGTCCTGGTGCCGACGGGCATCGAGATCACGCCGCCGCGCGCCGGCGCTGCGCAGTCGTCGTCGATCGGATCGGGTGTGCGGTGTCGGGCCAAGATCACAATCCTTGGTGGCTACGAGGCCGAGGCCTCGCTCGAGATAACGAAATGGTGACGGTCAGGCCACAGGTTACTACTATCAAGCATAGTTTTTCCATCCCACTCGACCCGGATTCACCCATAACGCTGGTCACGGTCCTCGGAGGACATCCCGCGGGCAACGGCGACCCTGACCGAGAACGGATTCCTCGGGTATCAGGGGTGGTCCCGCCGAGAGGACAGGCCACCGAGCATGGTGTTGTACGCCTCGAGTTCGGTATCACCTTGATCGTCGACTCGGCGATCTCGTTGCCGTGCCGCGCTCTCGTCGGCCGTCGACCACCGGACCGCGGCGAGAACCGCGGCAGCGAGCAACGGCAACTCGCCGATACCCCACGCCAGAGTGCCGCCGCGCCGCTGGTCGGCCAGCAGGTCTGCGTTCCAGTCCAGACGCAGTCCGCTGTAGAAGCTCGCTCCGAGCGCGGTCTCGAGATCGATCGTCACGACGAGGAAGAATGCGAACCCGGCCAACGCGGTGATACTCGCGAGCAACTTCGTCAGTCCCGCGATCGGTCTCGGTACCGGGTCTTCGCCGACCGTGCCCCAGAACATCACCATCCCGACGGTCAGGAACCAGCCCTTCATCACCATGTGTGCCACATGCGAGTCGGCGACGGTGTCGAACACTCCGCCGGGGTAGAGCAGGTAGAAGCTGCTCAGGAACACCGTGGTGCTGACCCACGGGTGGATCGCGATCCGGGCTGCTCGGCTGTGCCATGCAGCCCGGAGCCATTCGCGCGAACCCGGTACCTCGGCTGCCGGCGCGGTCGGCAGGACCGAGGCGACCAAGGTGGCCGGTCGGCCGAGGACCAACAGCAGCGGCACGGCGATGGCGACCGCGGTCAGTCCCGCCATGTGCACGCTGAACATCGCCGGGCTGTAGAGCCCGACCCCGGACGAGGTCGCCACGAGCAGCACCGCAGTGCCCGTCAACCAGCTCGCTGTCCACCGCCTCCGCCATGGCAGGCCTGCTCGCCGGCGGCGCCGCACGGCCACCAGGTAGAGGACGGCCGCGATCACCGCCGCGGAGCCGAACACCAGGTCGAAACGCCACTCGAACGCCAACCGCGCAGCGGTGGGCGGGCCGTCCAACACGTAGCCCAAGGCCTCTTCGTGCGCCTGAGGTAGCGAGGCGTCCTGCGGCGGGGGCGGGGGAGTGCGGCCGAGTGCGACCGCCAGGCCCACTGTGGTGACGAGAACGAGGGTCTCGATCATCGACAACGTGATCAGGGATCTGCGGTTCTCGGGATCGTGAGCCAGAGCGCCGACCGTTCGTCGTCGCTGTATCCACCCGAGGGTCCCCACGATCGCCAGGGCTGCGATCTTCGCCAGTATCAGAGCGCCGTACGTCGAATCCCACAGCGACGTCAAGGGTACTCGCACGGCAGCGTTGACCACTCCGGAGACCGCCATGATCACGAACGCAACCAGAGCGAGCGTCGAGTAGCGGCGGGTCGCGACGGCAAGGTGTCCACCCCCGCGCAGCGTATGAGCGAGAAGTGCGAGGAGTCCGCCCACCCACAGTGCGGCAGCGAGGATGTGCAGAATCAACGAGTTCGTCGCGATGTCGTGATTGCCGCCGGTCGAGGAGTGGCCGGTGACCGCGCGCGGGATCAACGCGAGCATCGACAGGGCGAACAAGGCGGGGGTCCACCGATGCCGCAACACCGCCGCGCATGCTGCGGCGGTGATCGCCGCGACCGCAGAGGTGATGGCCCATGCAGTGGAGGCTTCGACATCGCCGATCGCACCGAGGAACTGCACCGGTTGCGCCGCAACGGATCCGACAGGTTGACCCGACGCGTCCGAGAGCGTCAGCGGCACCAACGCCGCCGCGCACGCCGCCCACACTGCGGAGGCCTTCGCCGCGGTGCGGACGGCTACGTACCCGTCGATGTCGAGCACACCCGACCTCTGAGGCGGAACGAGAAATGCCGCGAGGAGCAGCGACCCCGCCGCCACGACGGCAGCCACCTCGCCGATCGCGGTCAGTGCCGGGATCCCGAACGTGGTGACCGGGCCGGGATCGGGCAGACCCAACAGGACGAGCGCTTGGGACGTCGACATCGCGGCGAGCAGTGCAGCGACCACCGCGGCAATCACCGCGCACAGCAACATCACCTGCGATCCGGAGCGTCGATCCACTGCGCCGCGGGTCGAGCGGGCCGCTTCGGTGGCCATGGTGTCCGCCTCTTCCCGGTGGATCGTGTTTCCGGCATGGGCGCGAGGCAGTCCGACCTGCGCCGACAATGAACTACTACGAATGATAGTTGTACGGGTCCGGGCAGCCGCCGCCGGACGATCCTTCAACACTTGCACATATGCGCATATCGCAATATGTTGTCGTTCTACGGACCGGACACGACGAAGGAGCAACGATGGGGCACGGACACGGCCATGGGATCGAGCCGGGTTCACCGGCCAGCGCGTCCGGAAAACACCTGGGCCGACTGTGGATCGCTGTCGGCCTGGGGGCGGTCACCCTCGTGACGCAGGTCGTGGTCGGCCTGTCCACCTCGTCGCTGGCCCTGCTCTCCGATTCCGCACACGTGTTCACCGACGTGTTCGGGATACTGATGGCGATCGTGGCGATCACACTCGCGCAGCGACAATCGACCAAGGCTGCCCGCACGTTCGGGCTCTACCGAGCCGAGGTGTTCGCCGCATTGTTCAATGCACTTCTGCTGTTCGGTGTGGCCGGTTGGATTCTTTACGAAGCAGCGCAACGCATCTCGAATCCGCCCGAGGTCCCCGGCGTCCCGGTGATGGCGGTGGCCACCCTCGGGCTCGTGATGAACCTCATCGCGTTCGTCCTGCTGCGCAGCGGTGCCAAGGACAGCCTCAACGTTCGGGGTGCGTATCTCGAGGTGATGGCGGACATGCTCGGCTCGATCGGCGTACTCGTCAGCGGGCTGGTCACCGTTCTGTTCGGATGGCGGTACGCCGATCCGGTCATCGCGGTCGCCATCGGAGTGTTCGTCCTGCCGCGCGCGTTCAACCTGGGCCGTCACGCCGTGCGGATACTGCTGCAGCACGCCCCGTCGGGCATCGACGTGGCAGCGGTCGAGAAGTCGTTGGCCGCCGTCGAGGGTGTCGAGGACGTGCACGACCTGCACATCTGGACCCTGACGTCCGGGATGGAGGTCGCGTCGGCGCATTTGACCGTGACCCCGGGTACCGCCTCACCGCCGGTGCTCGCTGCCGCTCAACAGGTCCTTCTCGATCAGTACAGTCTCGAACACGCCACGCTGCAGGTCGAACCTCGACGTGGTGAGGGTCGATGTCGGGAAGTGGCGTGGTGACAGGGAGCAGTCGAGGTCTTCGAAGTGGGTGAGGCGGGGTCGTGCGAACCCGCCGGCTCGGGTCACGCGGGGTCGTGAGATGGATCTGCGCGGCGCGGTCGGTGGTCCACAGGGACGTCCGTAGGGAGCACTGCACCGGCGACACGGCGAAGGAGCCGCAGACGGTGAGGTCCACGGTCAGGTGTGCGCGGCCGCCGAATCGGAACCGGGCTGCCTCTCGGCTGTATCCCGCACGAACACCGACGCACCGATCAGCACTACGACACCGCTGGTGATGTAGACATCGGCGAGGTTGAACGTCGGCCACCATCCAGTGTGGAAGTAGTCCGTGACCGCACCATCGACAAGCCGGTCGAGAACGTTGGACAGGGCACCGGCGAGGATCAGTGCCAGCGCTGCCGTTGTCCACTGCTCCCCGTGCCGAGCGCTGTGCCATCCGTAGGCCGCGACCCCGGCGGTGATCGTCGCCGTGACCGACACGATCACCCATAGAGGCAGCGAATCGCCCAGGCTGAAGGCCATTCCGCGGTTGAAGGCGAGTCGCAGTTCGATGACCGGTAGTGCGATCGGAGAGCCGGGCAACGCTTGTTGCGCCCAGTAGTCGACGGTCAGCGCGGTAGCGACCAATGTCAGCACGAGAGTCACTGTGTAAGCACGCACTCGCGTGGGAGACGTGGTGGGGGAGCGGTTCACGGATCCTCGTTCTCGGGTGTACCTCGGACGGGTGTTGCGCGTCGACGGCATGGGATCGGTCTCCACCGCAGAGTTGCCATAGCTTTAAATACTATGCAACATAGTAATTGATGAACGGCAGAGACTGCTCCGGTACCGGCTGCACGCGCGTGCCGTCATGAGGGCGGCTCCCGACATCGAACCCGGACCTCGACCTCTCGTCTACGACCCGAGCCGGGCGCGGTGGGTGACCGGCAGCAACGGAGTCCGCGCCTGGATCCGGCTCTTCGCCGCCGCGTGGTCCGGGCTGATGTTGTACGCCACGTTCCCTCCCATCGATCTGTGGTTTCTCGCTCCGGTAGCAATTGCAATGCTGCTGTTGGCTGTGCGTGGGCGAGGGACGCGTGCGGGGGCCGGCTTCGTCGCCGGCTCGGCGTTCTTCGTGCCTCTGCTGCCGTGGGTGGGGGAGTACGTCGGATCGGTGCCGTGGCTGGCGCTGGCCGTCGTTCAAGCCCTCTTCGTGGCGATGTTCGGCGCGGTAGCGGATCGGATGTCCCGACTGCCGTGGGCGCCGGTCTGGGTGGCGAGCGCCTGGGTGGCGATCGAAGCTGCGCGCTCACGTGTCCCGTTCGGCGGATTCCCCTGGGGCCGCATCGCATTCGGTCAATCCGACGGTCCGCTGCTGCCTCTGGCTGCGTTGATCGGCGCGCCGGGGTTGTCGTTCGTCGTGGTGCTGATCGGGTCCGCTCTGGCCGGTGCCATCGCTTCCGATCGCATCACCCGCAGAACTGCAGCAGCGTCGTGCATCGGTGCGGCCACTGCTGTAGGGGCGCTCACGGTGGTAGCTCCACTGTTCGCTCCGCCGCCGCAGGACACGGTCACCGTCGCCTTGGTGCAAGGCAACGTCCCGCGGCTCGGTCTCGACTTCAACGCCCAACGACGAGCAGTGCTCGACAATCACGTTCAGCGCACCATCGAGCTCGCCGACGACATCGACTCCGGCCGCGTGCGCGCACCCGATCTGGTCGTCTGGCCGGAGAACTCCTCCGACATCGATCCCCTGCGCAACCCCGATGCCGCCGCACGAATCGACGCCGCAGCCCGCGCCGTCGGAGTCCCCGTACTCGTCGGCACAGTACTGCGCCGAGACGATGGCACCACGAGCAACACCTCGATCGTGTGGGATCCTGTCACCGGCCCAGGGCAGATGCACGACAAACGTCGACTGGTGCCGTTCGGCGAATACCTGCCGATGCGCACGATCGTCACCGCACTCTCTCCCTACGCCGCCCAAGCAGGACGCTTCGTTCCGGGTCAGGGCAACGGCGTCCTCGACCTCGCCGGAGTGCCCGTCGCGGTGGCCACCTGCTACGAGGTCGCCTTCGATGCATTGCTCACCGACTCCGTTCGCGCCGGTGCCCAGCTGATCGCAGTGCCGACCAACAACGCCACCTTCGGACGCACGAACATGACCTACCAACAACTCGCCATGTCGCGGGTACGAGCGGTCGAACACGGGCGCAGCGTCGTCGTTTCGGCCACCAGCGGCGTCAGCGCCGTCATCGATGCACGCGGGGAGGTCGTCGAGCGCACGGAGCTGTTCACCCCCGCAGCTGTCGTCACCGAGGTGTCACTGAGCACCACGCTCACCCCGGCGACGATCACCGGCAGCGTTCCGGAATGGATTGCCGCCACCGGCGCTGTTGCGGCACTGGCGTTCTCGCTGCTGCGCCGACCACGCTCCACCACACCGAACCCATCAACTACTATGTCGCGTAGTATTTAGATGGTGGTCGGTGACGGGCGTGCGGAGATGACGATCGAGGAACACCCCGGTGTGCACTCGCCGGGACTGGTGCGCAGAACGGTGGCGATGCTGCGCAACCGGTGGCGACAACTGACGTCGATGCGTACAGCGCTGGTGCTGCTGTTTTTCCTCGCCGCCGCAGCAATCCCCGGCGCATTGCTGCCGCAGCGCAATCTCAATACCCAGGCCGTCGATGCCTACATCGCCGCGCGCCCGGCTCTCGGGCCGGTGATGGACACACTGGAATTGTTCGACGTGTTCGCAAGTTCCTGGTTCACCGCGATCTACGTCCTGCTGTTCGTGTCTCTGATCGGCTGTCTGACTCCCCGGTTGATCGAGCACGGCAAAGCTCTTCGCGCACAACCTGTTCGAGTACCCCGAAATCTCACTCGACTACCGTTGCATCATTCGGGCACCCTCGCCGGTGACCCCGAGAAGGTGCTTGCCGACATCGCGCCGCACTTGAAAGGGTGGCGTACCGTCGTTCGACCCGAGCCCGATGGGGCACTGACTCTCTCGGCCGAGAAGGGCTATACCCGCGAGGCCGGGAACTTGCTCTTCCACTTCTCGCTGATCGGTCTGCTCGCCGCTATCGCCATCGGCAAACTGTTCGGCTACGAAGGCTCGGTCATCGTCATCGCCGACAACGGACCCGGTTTCTGCAACACCTCTCCCGCCGTCTACGACTCCTTCCGCGCCGGCAACAGCACCGACGGCACCGGACTCGAGCCGTTCTGTATCCGGGTCAAGGACTTCACCGCCGATTATCTCGAGAACGGTCAGGCCGAGATGTTCACCTCGAACATCTCCTACCAGAGCGCCGACGACATCGCCGCCGACACCTGGCGCGATTATCAGCTCAAAGTCAACGAACCCCTCCGGCTCGGCGACGAACGCATCTACCTCACCGGACACGGCTATGCCCCCGAGTTCACCGTCACCTTCCCCGACGGCCAGACCCGCACCGAAGCCCTGCAGTTCCGCCCCGACGACGCCACCACGTTCCTCAGCAGCGGCGCGCTGCGATTCGACCCACCCGGGGGGACCTACCCCACCGCCGACGAACGCCGCCGCGGGCAGATCGCCATCGAAGGACTCTTCGCGCCCACCGCGCAATTCAACGGAAATCTGCTCTCCTCCCGCTTCCCGGAATTGGTCGATCCCGCTGTGGCAGTGGACATCTACAAGGGCGACACCGGTCTCGACACCGGCATCCCGCAGTCGATCTTCTCCCTGGACCAGGAGATGATCAACCAGGGCCGGCTGGTCAAGCAGGACCGGGTCAACCTGCGGCCCGGAGAATCGACAACCCTCTCCGACGGCACTCTCGTCCGGTTCGACGGTGCCAAGGAATTCGCGAACCTGCAGGTCGGATACGACCCCGCGCAGCGGTGGGTCCTCGTGTTCGCCATCACGATGATGACCGGACTACTGATCTCCCTGGTGATCACACGCCGCCGCGTCTGGTTCCGGGCCCACCTTGGCGAACACGGCCTCTCGCGAGTGGACATGGGCGGCCTGGCTCGCACCGATCACGCCGGCTGGGGACCCGAATTCCAGACCCTCCGGTCACAGATCTGGCCGCAGACAGCCCCGAGCGACTCCGAGACCCACGACAGAGAAACGGTGTAGCACCATGCCGATCGACGACACCCTCGCCCGTTGGAGCGACATCAGCTTCGAGACCGCCTTCGTGGTCTATCTCCTCGCCGCAATCGCATTCCTCGGTCAGCTCGCGACGACCCGTAGCGCGGCGCTGCACAATATGGAGCGACTGCGCACGCGGGTGATCGCAGCGACATCGACGACACCAGGTCGCATTCCCGACGCACCCCGTCGGGTTCCGTCCGAACGTCTGGGCCGTACCGGACTCGGGCTGGTGATGGTGGCACTGAGTCTGCACGTGGGCTCGATCGTTCTTCGCGGGATCGCCGCCAGCAGGCCGCCGTGGGGCAACATGTACGAATTCGTCTCGGTCACCTGCGCGGCCGGTGTACTGGCTGCACTGGTGGTGCTGCGCTCCAAGCAACTGCGCACCCTGTGGTTGTTCGTTCTGGTACCGACATTGATCCTCCTGTTCGTCGCCGGCACCGTGCTGTACGCCGACGCAGCACCGGTGGTACCGGCACTGCAGTCGTACTGGCTGCCGGTGCACGTCTCGATCGTCTCGCTCGGCAGCGGGGTGTTCTTGATCTCCGGGGTTGCAAGCGCGCTGTTCCTGATCCGCATGAAGCATCCCGAGGCCTCGGGGAGCAGAATGAGCCGAATCGTCGCCCGTCTGCCCTCCGCGCAGACACTGGACATCCTGGCGTACAAGACCACCATCTTCGCATTTCCACTCTTCGGCGTCGGTGTCATCCTCGGTGCCATTTGGGCCGAAGCCGCATGGGGCCGGTTCTGGGGCTGGGACCCGAAAGAGACGGTCTCCTTCATCGCGTGGATCATCTACGCCGCGTACCTGCACGCCCGCGCCACCAGCGGATGGCGCAACACCCGCGCAGCATGGATCAACATCGCCGGATTCGTGGCGATGCTGTTCAACCTGTTCATCATCAACATGGTCGTCTCCGGCCTGCACTCCTACGCAGGCCTGAACTGATGACTCCCGCTACGTGCCCTCCAGCGCGTCCGCAAGGTCCGGCGGAATGGGCATCGGCGACATCAGTCCCGCCTCGACCCGGCCGGTGTTACCGGCCGGGTATCGCGACCACGATCCTGGAGCAGCGACCACGATCCGAATCAACTGGCCCCAGGATTCGCGCCGATCGTGTTCTGTCACCGCAGCTTCAACATCGCGGCGTGGTTGCGAGTATGCAACCACGGATAGGGCTGCGAGAGGATGTGTGCTCGTTCGAGGTGGTACCAGCGCACCTCTGTTGTCGATGCCCCTGCTGCTGCGGTCATGTCGATCCCGTAGAGCCTGCGTGCAGTTCGATCACCGCGCACAGGTCTCTACCTCTTTCCGCGGAAGAGTTCGCCGTACGCGGGGGTCGATGTGCAGCAGGTACATCCATCCGAGCACCCGGAGCTGCCATCGTCTGCTCCGATCGCCGACGGTGACGGTGCGGTGGTGGAGGCCAGTAGGTTCCCAGATGCGAGAGGTGCGGTGTTCCTCGGCGTCGGAGCCGGAGCGCAGCAGGCATCCTCGAAAGCCGCTGCGGGTGCGATCGTGACGTTGAGGGCACCGGACGCCGCGGGCGGGGGCACGAAACCGTCCAAGGGCGTGGTGCGGGCGGCGCGAATCGCATTGGCAATGACCAGGACTTCGGCGAGTTCGTGGACGAGCACCACGGTGGCCAAGCCCAGGACACCGGTAGCAGCCAGTGGGACGAGCACGCCGATGATGGCAATCGACAAGGCGATGTTCTCGATCATGATGCGCCGGGCGCGTCGAGCGTGGGCCAGCACCTGCGGTAGATGCCGGAGGTCTTCCCCCATGAGGGCAACATCGGCGGTCTCGATGGCAACGTCGGTTCCCATCGCGCCCATGGCGATACCGACATCTGCGGTCGCCAAGGCGGGAGCGTCGTTGATGCCGTCGCCGACCATGGCAATCTTGCGTCCGGCCGCGATGTCGGTCAGCAGGGCCGCTTTGTCCTCGGGCAGAAGTTCGGCATGGACCGTGGTGATGCCCGCCTGGGTCGCCAGAGCCTGCGCAGTGAGCGCGTTGTCGCCGGTGAGCATCGCAGTGTCTATCCCGAGGGCAGTGAGTTGGCGAACGGCATCGGCGGCCTCGGGCCGCAGTTCGTCGCGGACGGCGATCGCAGCGATCAGAACTCCGGCGCGTTCGACGAGAACGACTGTGGTACCGCCGCTCTGCAGACGAGCGACGTCGGCGCGGAACTCCTCGGAGCTGGGGTGTGTGTCGAACCAGCTCGGTTTCCCGAGCCTGATCGCGGCTCCGTCGAGGGTGCCGGTCAGGCCGTGCCCGGCGATGGCAGTGACATCATCGGCTGCCGCGACGGTCGATACGGAGGCCAGTACGGCGCGGGCGAGTGGATGCTCGCTGCGCGCTTCGAGCGCAGCAGCAACGGCCAGCGCGTCCTCGCGGCCGATTCCCTCAGCGGTGACGACGTCGACGACCTCCGGTCGTCCTGCGGTGAGGGTGCCGGTCTTGTCCAAGGCGACGACGCGAATGCGGCCCAGCTCTTCCACTGCTGCACCGCCTTTGATCAATGCCCCGTTGCGGCTCGCAGCCCCGATCGCCGCCACCACCGACAGCGGCACCGAGATGGCCAACGCGCACGGTGATGCCGCGACCAGGACCACCAGTGCGCGTTCGAGCCACAACATGGGGTCACCGAGCACCGCACCGACGCCGGCGACGAGTACGGCGAGAATCATGATCGAGGGCACGAGCGGACGTGCGATCCGGTCTGCCAGCCGTTGGCCGGCCCCTTTGCGGTCCTGGGCCTGTTCGACGATGCGGACGATGCGAGCAAGCGAACTCTCCGATGCCGGCGCGGTGACGGTGACCTCGATGGCCCCGCCGCCGTTGATGGCACCGGCATGCACCTCGTCACCGACACCGGCTTCGATGGGCACGGACTCGCCGGTGATCGCAGACACGTCCAGATTCGTCGAACCGCGAGCGATGGTGCCGTCCGTGGCAGCTCGCTCACCCGGCCGCAGCACCATGATGTCCCCGATCACGACATCGTCGGGGGACAGGGCCTGCTCGGTTCCACCGCGCAGGACAGATACCGTCGGCGGCACCAACGACAGAAGTGCGCGCAGTCCGCGGCGGGTCTTGGTGACCGCGTATTCCTCGAGCCCCTCGGCGACGGAGAACAAGATGCCGAGCATCGCGGCCTCGGGGATCTGGCCCAATGCGATGGCACCGAGGAGCGCGATCGTCATCAGCGTGCCGACACCGATGCGTCCGTGTCGCAGATTTCTCACCGTCGCGGGAACGAAGGTGACGGCGGCGATCGCGGCAGCGATCAGAGCGCCGACGGTCGCAACCGCATCGGCACCCGTTCGACCGAGCAACCACGATGCGCCCAGGATGATCCCGGCGGCCGAGGCGAGTTGCAGCTCGCGGACCTGCCACAACCTCGGGAGTGCATCGGTTGGAGCTGGACCTCCCGTGCCCGCACCGTCAGCAGTGGATTCGGTGGTCGGCGCTGCCGGGGTAGGTCCGCAGCACGCGTCAGCCACGATCGACCCCGGTGACTTCAGCGACGATCGAGGTGGTGGGCAGTGCCTCGGTCAGTGTCGCGAGCAGTCGGGTGCCGCGGTCGGTGAGCGCATACATGACCAACTTTCCCTCTCTGTTCGATGTGACGGCGTCCGCGGCTTTGAGTTTGCGGAGGTGGTGGGAGACCAGCTTCTGGCTCTGTCCCACGATCCACGCGATGTCGCAGCCACACATCTGCCCGCCGGCGTTCAACGCGAGCGCGATGGTCAGTCGGGTGGGGTCGCCGAATGCTCGGGCAGCGTCGGCGACCGGTTCGATATCGCCGAGCGCGGGCAGAGTGGCGCGCACCCTCTCGGCGTGAGGGAGGTCCATACACAACAGGTCGCACGAGTCCAGAGGTTCCAAGGCCATGGGCACAATCTAACAATCATGCGATCGTTAGGGAATGCTTCGGTGAACGTTCGTACGATTGTTAGTGTCATAACGAGTCGAAACGCCCATATCGGACCCATTGATCAGTCCGAACGAATCGAGAAGGTAGTTGTATGAGCCGAGCGTTGAAGATTTCCTTGTCCCTGGTGATCGTGTTCGCCGCCGCGTTGGTCGTATTTCTGGTGGTGGATCGATCGGGGTCTCCGGATGCTGCCGCCGCCGAGCAGGCCGCGACCGACCCTGCCTCGATCGCGGTGCGCGAGAACAGTCATCGGTTGAACTCGGTGCCCGACGGCCGGGCCACGTTCGTGGAGTTCCTCGACTTCGAGTGCGAGGCCTGCCGATCGGCCTACCCGGCGATCGAACAATTGCGTGAAGAGTACGGCGACCGGGTGAGCTTCGTGGCCCGCTACTTTCCCATCGCCTCCCACTTCAATGCCGAACGAGCCGCACGCGCAGTCGAAGCCGCGGCCCAGCAAGGCGGATTCGAGGCAATGTATCAACGCATGTACGAAACGCAGGCGCAGTGGGGCGAACAGCAGGTTCCGCAGGACGAGTTGTTCCGCAGCTTCGCCGTCGAGCAAGGGCTCGACATGAGCGCCTTCGATGCCGCCTACACCGACCCTGCGACGCTCGCGCGCATCGAGGCCGACGTCGCGGACGGGATCGCGCTCGGCGTGCAGGGCACCCCGACGTTCTTCCTCAACGGCACCAAGATCGAACCCACCACGTACGGAGACCTCGCCGATGCCCTCGACGCTGCGCTCGGCTGACCTCCCAGCGGCCGAGACCCGACAAGGTGGGTCGTTCGGCCGGAGCCTGCCCTGGCTGCTGCTGGTGGGCGGCCTGATCGGACTGGTCGCCGCGTTCGTGCTCACGGTAGAAAAGTTCGCTCTGGCGCTCGACCCCGCCTACGCCCCGACCTGCAGCATCAACCCGGTGCTCAACTGCGGACCGGTGATGGACACCCCGCAGGCGTCTGCGTTCGGATTTCCCAATTCCCTCCTCGGGATCGCAGGCTTCGCCGTCGTGGCAGCAGTGGGTGCTGCCCTTCTCGCCGGTGCGATGTTCGCGCAGTGGTTCTGGGGAGCGATGCAGGTCGGTGTCACTGCTGCCGCAGTCTTCGTGCACTGGCTGATAGCGCAGAGCCTCTACGACATCGGTGCCTTGTGCCCGTACTGCATGGCGGTGTGGGCGGTCACCGTACCGATCTTCTGGTACGTCACGCTGCGCAACCTCGACCGTGCCAGGTCGAAATCCGCTCTTGGGCAATGGTTTCGGCTACGGCTTGACTCGCTGATTCGCAATCACTCGATTCCGCTGACCGTGTGGTTTCTCGTCCTCATCGCCCTGATCGCGCAGCGTTTCTGGTCGTACTGGTCCACGCTCCTATGATCCGCGACGTACCGTTCGCCCCTCTGCCGCTCTCTCGAGAAAGAAGGTCACGGCGATGACGCGCGGCTGGTCGATCGTCATGCTCGTCGTTGTCGTTGCATCGATCGTCGCACTGTGGCCCCGCTCCGGTGGCGTCGAGGGCGGCCCGTCCGAGGCCATTGCCAACAATGTCGCGCCGGTCGGACCCGAACTCACATTGTCCCGCCCGCCGGATGACGCGGCACGAGCAACAGCGCTACCGCTGTGTCCGCCGCCGGTACCGCGCGAAGGCGGTCCGCTGGCGGGAGTGATAGCGCGCTGCATCGGCAGCGCCGACGATGTCGATCTCGCCGACGTTCTCGGAAGCGAGGTGACGCTGATCAACCTGTGGGCATCCTGGTGCGGCCCGTGCCGCACCGAGATGCCGGTACTCGATGCCTACGCCGGAGAACTCGACGCGATCCCAGTCATCGGAATCGACGTCGAGGACCGGCCCGCGGACGCGGCCGCGCTGCTCACGCAACTGGGCGTCCGCTATCCGAACTACATCGACGGCGGCAGCGTCCTGGACGCGCTCTCGGCACCGCCGGTCCTTCCCTTGAGCTTTCTCCTCCGCCCGGACGGAACGGTCGAGCGCGTCACCGACCCGACGGTGTTCGAGACGACAGACCAGATCCGCACTGCAGTAAAGGATTTCACCTCATGACACGTTTTCTCCCTGCGTGGGTCGGTGCGCGCCGTCAGGGCAGCACGCCCACCGCGGCAATGGGATCGATTCTTGCCCTCGTACTACTGATCTCCGGATGCTCCGACGGCGCACAGGCTGCGCCCCCGGGAGGCAGCTTCGACTTCGTCGCCCCCGGCGGTCGAACCGACATCGTCTACGATCCCCCCGAAACACGCGGAACCATAGGCGAACTCGCCGGCCCCGATCTGATGGAGGAAGGCAAGACGACCGCTCTGTCGGACTACGACGGCAAGGTGGTGGTGATCAATCTCTGGGGTCAGTGGTGTGGCCCCTGCCGCGGCGAAGCCGACGACCTCGAAGAGGTCTACGAGACCACCCGCGAGCGCGGCGTGCAGTTCCTCGGTCTCAACGTCAGAGATCCACAGAAGGACAAAGCGCAGGACTTCGTCGTCGACAACGACGTCTCCTACCCCTCGATCTACGACCCTTCGATGCGGACACTGATCGCCCTCGGCGGGAACTACCCGACCAGCGTGATCCCCTCGACGCTGGTACTCGACCGTCAGCACCGCGTGGCCGCGGTCTTCATGCGCGCCCTGCTCACCGACGATCTCCTTCCCGTCGTCGAACGGATAGCCGCGGAATGACGACTCTTCTCGCCCAGGACATCGGGTCGGCCTTCCAGAACGCGGCATCGAGCGGACCCCTGCTGCTCGCGATCGCGGCATGCATGCTCGCCGGGTTGGTCTCGTTCGCCTCCCCGTGCGTGGTGCCGCTGGTGCCGGGATACCTGTCCTACCTGGCAGGAATCGCCGGTGCCGACGCCCAATCAGCCGAGACCCGATCGCCCCGCACCTCGACCACCGGCACCTCGACCACCGACACGTCGTCGCCGGAGCTGGCGAATCGCTGGCGTGTGGCCGGCGCAGCGTCGTTGTTCGTCGCCGGATTCACCATCGTCTTCGTCCTCGCCACAGCCTCGATCTTCGGAGTCATCGGCACCTTGCGCATCAACGAGCAAGTACTTCAACGAGTCGGCGGCGTCATCACGATCATCATGGGTGCAGCGTTCATCGGATTGATACCCGTTCTGCAACGCGACACCCGATTCGCACCTCAGCAGATCTCGTCCCTCGCTGGAGCGCCGCTGCTCGGCGGTGTGTTCGCGCTCGGCTGGACACCGTGTCTGGGCCCCACCCTCGCCGGCGTTCTGTCTGTTGCAGCAGGAACCGAAGGTGCAACCGCAGCCCGCGGGGTCACTCTCATCGTCGCGTACTGCATGGGACTCGGCCTACCGTTCGTCGTCCTCGCGTTCGGCTCGAGTTCGGCGATGCGCGGGGTGGGGTGGCTTCGAAGGAACTCACAGAAGATCAAGGTCGCCGGCGGTGTCATCATGATCGCCGTCGGCATCGCGCTGCTGACCGGAGTGTGGGGGTTGTTCATCGCCTGGATCCGCAACGAATTCGTCAGTGCAGTGGTCCTGCCCATCTGATCGAGATGTCGCCGAACCACCACGCCGCATTGCATTGTTCGGGTAGCCGAACTATATTTTCAGGGTCCTGACATACTGTTGGTGCCGGAGGGTGTGGTCATGTCTGTGCTGCAGCGCCGATCGTCTCGGCCGCCCTCGAGGTTTCGGTCGGGTCTCGTTCTGCTCGGCCCGGCGTTCGTCGCAGCGATCGCCTACGTCGACCCCGGCAACGTCGCCTCCAACGTCAGTGCCGGTGCGCAGTTCGGATACCTGCTGGTCTGGGTGATCGTTGCCGCGAACGTGATGGCCGGTCTCGTCCAGTTCCTCTCCGCCAAACTCGGCATCGTCACCGGAATGACACTGCCCGAAGTAGTCCGCGAGAAGTCGAGCAGGACTGTGCGACTGGCATATTGGGGGCAAGCGGAGGTGGTCGCCATGGCGACCGACCTCGCCGAAATCGTCGGCGGTGCAATTGCCCTCTACCTGCTCTTCGACCTGCCGCTCCTGATCGGCGGCCTCATCACCGGGGCCGTATCGATGATCTTGTTGATGGTCCAGGATCGGCGGGGCCAACGGCCCTTCGAGTTCGTGATTCTCGGGCTACTCGGTGTCATCGCCGTCGGATTTCTTGCCAGCGTCGTCGTGGAACCGCCATCGTTCACCGAGGCCGCGGCCGGTCTGATTCCGCGGTTCGACGGCGCGGAAAGCGTGTTGATCGCCGCCGCGATGCTCGGTGCGACGATCATGCCGCACGCGGTGTACCTGCACTCCGGCCTTGCTCGTGACCGGCACGGACACCCCGAGGCAGGGCCTGTCCGTCAGCGGTTGTTGCGGATCACCCGGATCGATGTCGGGTTGGCGATGCTGCTGGCCGGGGCAGTGAACATGTCGATGCTGCTGTTGGCGGCATCGACGTTGGGGGGCCGCGAGGGCGTCGATTCCATCGAAGGAGCCCACGCAGCGGTAGGGGACACCCTGGGGCCGGTCGTAGCGCTGCTGTTCGCGGTGGGCCTGCTGGCCTCGGGCCTTGCATCGACATCGGTCGGGGCCTACGCCGGCGCGATGATCATGGACGGCCTACTACGTAAGCGCATTCCGATTCTGGTGCGACGACTGGTGACCCTTGTTCCCGCAATGGCAATTCTGGCAGCAGGAGTCGACCCCAGTCGGGCACTGGTCGTCTCGCAGGTCGTGCTGTCGTTCGGTATCCCGTTCGCGTTGATTCCCTTGGTGCGGTTCACATCGGACCGCATCCTGATGGGCGGCGATGTCAATCACCGGATCACGGCATACGCGGCATGGCTCATCGCGGGAATCGTCGTCGCACTCAACATTGCATTGATCTATCTGACCGTGGCCTGACTGCGCGCGGGTAAACGTGTCCTGCACGCCTGTATTTCAGGACGATCACCGCTCGTGTGGTGATGGTGTTGTGCACGGTGAATCAGCATGAGTGGGTTCTGCCGCCGAAGTCGGGGTCTAGCAGGACGAACCGCCGCACACCGATTGCCCCGCCGTAGAAGCAGTCGACCGGACGTTGCTCGACACACGCCTTGTCCATGACATCGATGCTCGCTCGGCGCGTGTGATGACGTCCCTCACTGCGTCGACTGTCCTGTCGCGGCGGTGGTCTCGCCCGGCACCAGACGCGGCACGTAGCGGACGTAGAGCACCATTCCGATCAACTCCACGAGGGTTTGCGTCACGACCACCACGGCGGCCAGGCTCAACGCCGGTGGTAGCGCCAGGGCGAGTGGCAGCACGACCAGCGAGTTACGGGTGGCGCCGGAGAACACCAGCGCCCGCGTCGCCGGCACGTCCTGACCGAACACCTTCCCGGCACCGACACCGACGAACGCCATCACGATCAGAAACACCACGAAGATGGCTGCAGCAGCGGCGAGTTGGTCGATACGGCTGCGGATCGAGTCGATCTGGGAGGCGACGACGACCGCGAGTGTCACCATCATCACCGGCACCATCGCTGCTGCCATCGCCTCGATGATTTGCTCGCCCAGACGTCGACGTCGCGCCCACAGCTGCGTCGCCGCAGCCAGCGCCAGCGGGATCACGATGAGTAGAACGAACGCCTCGGCAAAGGGGGCGATGTCGATGATCGAGACAGTCTCGGCCCCGACGAACAACCACAGCCACAACGGCAGCAGGGCGATCTGCAGCAACATCAGCAGCGGTGCCCCGGCGAGAAGGCGTTCCGACGCCGCGCCGGCCAGTCCGCTGAAGACGATGACGTAGTCGATGCAGGGGGCGAGCAGCACCAGCACCACACCGACGAGGACAGCTTCGTTCCCGGCGATGATGCGGGTCAGTGCGAACACCACGATGGGGACGGCTGCGAAGTTCAGAACGACCACCGCGGTGGTGAACCGGGCATCACGTAGGGACCGGCCGATCGCGGCGAACGGCACTGCGAGGAACGTCGCGTAGAGCAGAACGATCAGCACCGGATTGATGGCGTGCTCGAACGTCGGTGCTGCGGAGGGGAAGGACAACCCCACCCCTGCGCCGGCGACGAGTGCGAGTAGATACAGGCCGATCTGGTGGGTGTCCCACCATTGCACCGCCGACGTTCGCGCTGTTTCGGTCATGACGCGCTCACGGGTGCGGTCAAAGTCGACGCCAACCAGCTGCATTGCGGGTCGCACGGTGTCGACGCGTCGGGGGTCTCGTCGAGACGAACCAGCGCGGCGGTCAGCGCGTCCCGCAGCACGGTCAGCTGCGCGATCGACTCCTCTGCTCGGGCGATGTGTTCACGCAGTGCCGGTCGCAGCCCGGACTTCACCGCGGCGCACGAATCGTTCTCCCACACACGCAGCATCGACTTGATCTGCGGCAGAGTGAGATTCAGGCTCTTCGCGGCGGTGATGAACGCCAATCGCTGCTGTGCTCGTTCGTCGTAGACACGGTAGCCGTTCGGGGCTCGGTCCGCCGGAAGTAGGCCCTCGCTCTCGTAGAAGCGCAGCGTTGTCGCTGGCACCCCGGTTGCCGAGGACAGTTGCGAGATCAACAGAGCAGACATGACCGCAGACTAAAGGTTCGAGTCGGCTCGAAGGCAAACCGGCCGAGTCCGGCCCGCCATCGAGTCCGCGGCAGCACGAGGGACGTCGGGCTCGTTGCTCCTCGAGGGGGGTGGGGTCAGGGTGCGCCGTCGCCTGGAGTGTTGGGCTCGTGTTGCCTCTTCTCGGTATGGAACGTGATCAGATTGCCGTCGATGTCGACAGTTGCGAACTCCGTCGTTCCCCAGCCTGTCGAGACGGGACGGCCTACGTCTGCGGGGTGAAGCACCCCCGCGCGGGACATCTCGGCGTAAAGGTCGTTGATCTCGTCCACGGCGATGCGGCAGCTGGCGGTGCCGGCAAGGAACGTCTCGGCTCCGCTGCACACCGGCCATGCCGCGTGGTCTGAACGGGTATCCCAGCTGTCGTCGTCGGCGGCCCACAAGTGGATCTCGACGTCGTCGCGGGTGAGCCTCGCGAAAGTCGGGTCGGTGTACCGGGTCGTGAAGCCGAACGATCGGACGTATATCTCGGCAGCGGTGTCGATGTCTCGTACCGGCAGCGCAGGTACCACTTTCGACATGCCCATAGGCAACACTAACGCCGACGAGCCGGAGGGCGAGCCGACCCCGCCTCATATTGCTGGCGCTCAGTGCATTCGACTTCTGACACAGTGAACGCGACTCCTGAAACTGACAACCCCGCAGGCGGGTGCATCAGCAGGGGAGGGCATGTTTCCGGGGCCGTGTTGATCGGTGTGGCAGCTAAAAGGGCCAGGTCCTTCGAAACCGAAGGGCGGGGCTCGGTATTAGCCGAGCCCCGCCCTACGGTTGATAGTTCCCAGAATTGAGAGTTACTGGGCGAGCAAACTTTCCATTGTGGAGATTTCGCTCTGCTGCGCATCGATGATTGTGGAGGCAAGCTCCTTGGCATCAGCATTGGAGCCGTCGGCCAACTCGATCTGAGCCATCTCGATTGCCCCCTTGTGGTGCTCGATCATCATGGTGAGCCACATGGAGTCGAACTCCGCTCCGTTAGCGGCCGACAACATGTCCATGTCTTCCTGGCTCATCATGCCGGTCATGCCACCGCTCCCCATGTCCATACCGCCCATGTCCATTCCGCCCATGTCGGCGGACGCTGCGGGCTGTCCCCATGCGGTGAGCAGGGCATTCATCTGCTCCATCTCCGGTGCTTGAGCTGCTTCGATGGCCTGGGCCAGCTCGATGACCTGAGCATTCTCGGTTCGGCCGTCGACAAGTGAAGCCATCTCCACCGCTTGTGCATGGTGGGGGTACATCCCTTCGACGAACGTGACATCGGCATCGTTGAATTCGGCCGATGCTTCGGCGGAATTCTCGGAGGACGACGAGGCCGGTGTATCGCTGCTCGACATGCCGGGCATGTTCATTTCGCCGTCGTTACTGCTGCAGCCAGCGAGAACTGCGGCGGCGACAGCGGAAGCCGCCGTTATCGCGATCGTGAAACGGGTAGATCGATTCGAACGCATAACAAACTCCTGAAATTATGGTGGGGTGGTTCGGATCGACAGGCACACTGACCCGTCGACATCTGTGTCTCACACAACGGTGAGTCACCTGTCAGATCCGAAGCACAGACAATTCGGAGAGAGTGAAAATGGTCCAGGGCGGCGGGTGCCCGGTTCGACGACGAACTGCCGACAGTCGCGCAGCGTGGACGAGAGAACCGGCGAAGCCCACAACGATTGCCCGTAAGACGGCCAACGCCGCGACAGCACCGATGATAGCCAGACACAGATGCATGACCGAGCTGTGATCGCCACAGCCGTTCCCGCAGTGTGCTGCGGAACCACTCTCCGATGCTGTCGCAGATGATGCTCCCGAATGCTCGTCGACGGCAGGTGGAGCGCTCACCGTCGAGGTCATCGAGTGTTCGCCGATACTCGTCGCCGTTGCGAACGACATCGGCGCAGAATGCATGAGAAGGACTCCGAACAGCACTATCGAAGCGCAAACAGCACCTAGGAGCCACTTCTGGTTCATAGGTTCCGTGGCTGAAGTCCTCACCGGTTCGATCTTACCGGTCTGCCACACGGGCATCCGGTCTCCTCGCAGTCGCGGCGTCCGGACCGTGGACATCGAATCAGGTGGCGATGGGCCGGTTGATTGCGGTCACTTCATCCCAGGGAACGGGCGCGACTTTGACGACGTCGCCGCCGGTGGGGGCGTTGACGTATTTCCCGTCGCCGATGTAGATCCCGATGTGTCCGATCGGTGAGTAGAGAGAGATGAAGTCACCCGGTTGCACTGATTCGCGGGAGACAGGTGTGCCCGCTCGTGCTTGGTCTGCGGCCACGCGTGGAACGGTCAGTCCCAGTTGTTTGTAGGCGAAGTAGATCAGTCCGGAGCAATCGAAGGACCCCGGCCCGGTAGCTCCCCAGGAATAGGGTTTGCCGAGTTGGTCGAGGGCGATGCGCATCGCCTCCGCTGATGTTCCACTCGCAGCCGAGACGGCGGCGGGTAGCTCGGAAGGATTCGTGGTGCCGGGGCTGACGATGGCAGCTCGATCCGCATCGGTGAGGGCGGCGAATTGGTCGGTGATTTTGGCGATCTGATCGGCCAGGTCGGTCTGGCGTTGCTCGAGGTCGCGTTGTGTACGTGCGGCGTCCGCCTCGGCTACCGCAGCGGACGCCTGTGCTTGCCGGGCTTGTTCGAGCTGGTCTCGCGCTTCGTCGTCGATCTGTGTCGAGTCGGCGAGTGCAGCGGCTCGATCGGCGAGGATCCGGTCCAACAACACCATCTGATCGAGTAGTTGCTGTGGGCTGTCCGCGACCAGAACGGCCCCGAGAGGGGATTGCGGTACACCTTTGTACGCGGCGTCGACAGCTGTGGCCAGTGCTCGACGGTTGGCAGATGCGGCCACTTCGGCTTCCCGAGCCGCCGCCGAGGTCTCGTGGGCGAATTGAACTGCGGTACTCAGTTCGCCGCGGCGACGATCGAGGGTGTCCTGCGCGGCGTACATGCTCTCGGTGAGAGTGAAGGCGGTCGCATTGAGTTCAGCGAGTTGTCGTACGGCTTCGGATGCGTTCACCGGGGGTGCAGCAGGGTCCGCCGAAGCTGGAGCATTTACCGAAAATGCCGCGGCAACAACGATGATCGAGGCGATCAGGGTAGCGCAGACACGCCGCGTCGGGCCTGAAAAAGAATGCACAGAAGAAATCCTCTGGGGTCGGTGTGGGTTCCCTGCGTCACCAGCGAAGGAAACGGAGCGCGGCGAGAGCCGCATGGGACTGTGTCCGGCCTCGCCGGTCACCATTGTCGGGTATCGGCAGTCGTAGACGGTTCCTCACGGTCGACTGAGGCTCGCGTCGACGCTCGACGCCTGTGCCGTATGGGCGGCGAGTCGGCGTCGATTGACGCCGACTCACCGCACCTGCAAACTACTATCATTCATAGTAGATGGTGGGGTGGTATCCGCTGACCGGGAGAGGGATGACGACTGTGACGATGCGTGACTGGCCGGCGCGGCGTTGGGTGGCCGCGTTACTGGGCGCGACGGTGGCCGCGCTGGTCGTGGCGATCCCCACCGGGATCATCCACACTGCGTTCTACGTTCGAATGACCCCGGTGTTGTGGTGGAACTATCCGGTGTGGATTGCCACCGCAGTTCTCAGTGGCCTCATTCTTGCGACATACGTGAGCACTGGGCTGGCGTCGTCGGTTTCTTCCCGTGTAGGGGTCAGTGCGAATGCGTTGTCGTTGTTGGCAGTCGGATGTCCGATATGCAACAAACTGGTAGTGGTGGCGGTCGGGGTGAGCGGTGCTCTGGATCTATGGGCACCCGTGCAGCCCGTGATCGGAGTGATGTCGGTGGGGGTGATGGTGTGGGCTCTTCGACTGCGAATCCGCGGGGAACGCGCGTGCCCTACTTCTCGCGTAGGTCAGGAGTTCGGCAACTCCGCTGGCTTTGGCGGTGCAGGCGCAGCAAAATTGTAGGATTTCTCGCCACGTCCTATCCGCGGTCCGGCAGCAACAGACGACGAAGGCGACCGCTTCTCGATGCGCCATCTGCGGTGTTGGGCTGTGCCTGCGACACCGGCAGGCGGGCGTCGGCCAGCAATCCTGCCACCCCGGCGGCCACGCAGGCCGACGTCACCACTATCAATGCCGGATTCGTTCGCCCGGTCAAAGCGTCCCCGAACAGCACCGCGGCGATCGTACCGGGCAGAATCCCCACGACAGTGGCCGTCGTGTAGGGCAGCAGGCGCACCGCGGAGAGTCCGGAGCAGTAGTTGACCAGGGCGAACGGTGCCGGGGCAATGAGCCGCAAGGACCCGACGGCCAGCCACCCCCGCCGAGCCAACCGGGCATCGATGGACTTGACCGCAGGATTCGTCAGCCGCTCCTGCACCGCGGTGCGCCCGAGCGCGCGCACCAGCAGCAACGCCAGCACAGCGCTGACAGTTGTGGCGGCGATCGTGACGGCGACCCCGGTGGCGGGACCGAACAACAGTCCGGCGCTGAGGGTGAACACCGTGCGCGGTACCGGGGCAATCGTCAACACCGCCTGGGTCAGAAAGAACACCACCACGAACGACGGGCCCATCGACTCCGCCCACTCGCGCACCACAATGATCGACGGGCGGGGTACGAGGGCGGCAGCCACTGCCAGTATTGCCAGCGCTGCCACGGTGGCGAGGACTCGGCGATCGCGCAGAATCGCCGATACGGTTTCGGTCATGACGGTCTCTGCCTGCGCCGCCTCGCCGAGGTTTCCGACAAGCACGCGGGAGTGGACGGCGAGGAATGGCTTCGCACTGCCGGTGCTCAGGAGCGGACGAGCCGTGAGATCGCGTCGGTGGCCTCTTTGATCTTCGCGTCGGCTTGGGGACCGCCGGCGATGGCGGCGTCGACCACGCAGTGGCTGATGTGAGCCTCGAGCAGGCCCATGGCCACCGCCTGCAAGGCTTTGGTCATCGCCGAGACCTGGGTGAGGATGTCGATGCAGTACTTGTCTTCCTCGACCATGCGCTGCAGTCCTCGGGCCTGGCCTTCGATGCGCTTGAGGCGTTTGAGGTAGGCGTCCTTTTCGGTGATGTAGCCGTGCGCGGCGTGATCATGGCCGTCGGTCTCGGCGGGTGCCTGCGCGGCCGCGGGAGTGGCCATGGTGTCCTCCTGGAATCCGAGTGTCATGCCGAGCATCCTCGATTATGCCCGCCCGGGGTATGGCGCGAGAGGGTCGGTCCGTCGAGTCGTCGCTGGGCCGCCGCCGCAGCGCACATCACCGCGCAGCGGGCCACCGCTCGGGTCGCCGGGTGCCGGGTGATCTGCACCAAGGTCGTTGTCACGAAGGACATGGCCCTCTCCTTTCGTAGGCTGCATCGGGGTTGTAGCGGTGGGGTGGGGTGGCGCGCCTGCATGCCACGCCCACCCCAGCCTTTTGGGTGCTTGTTCTACCCGCGCGGTTATCCGGTGAGGGACTTGAACCGGCGCAACCGCAAGCTGTTGCTGACCACGAACACCGACGAGAACGCCATCGCTGCACCGGCCAGCATCGGATTGAGCAGCCCGGCCGCAGCCAAGGGGAGGGCGGCCACGTTGTAGGCGAACGCCCAGAACAAGTTGCCCTTGATGGTGCCCAACGTTCGGCGGGACAGGCGGATAGCATCCGCTGCTGCGCGCAGATCACCGCGCACCAACGTCAGATCGCTGGCTTCGATCGCAACGTCGGTACCGGTGCCCATCGCCAGACCGAGGTCGGCCTGCGCCAACGCGGCGGCGTCGTTCACGCCGTCGCCGACCATCGCCACTACCTTGCCCTGCTCCTGCAGCCTTTTGACGACGTCCACCTTGTCTGCGGGCAGCACCTCCGCGATCACTTCGTGGATGCCGACCTGGTCGGCGATGGCACGCGCGGCGGCTGCGTTGTCGCCGGTGAGCATGATCGGCGTCAAACCCAGGCCCCGCAGCTGCTCGATCGCCTCGGCGGAGGTGGGTTTGACCGCGTCGGCGACGACCAGTACTCCGCGAGCCCGACCGTCCCAACCGACTGCGACGGCGGTCTTGCCCTCGGATTCGGCTGCACGCATCGCACTTTCGAGTTCGTCCGGCAGCTGCTGCGCCCGGTCGGCGAGGAGGCGGGCCCGTCCGACGATCATTGCGTGGTCGTCGACTATGCCCTGCACCCCGAGGCCTTCGATATTTATAAACTGCTCCACCGGTGGCAGGGCTCCGACCTTCTCGCGGGCACCTTTGGCGATGGCCTGGGCGATGGGGTGCTCGGACGAATCTTCGAGTGCACCGGCCAGGCGCAGCACCTGCGCGGTGTCCTCGCCGTCGGCGGTGATCACGTCGAGCAGAGTCATCTTGCCGGTGGTGACGGTGCCGGTCTTGTCGAGTACCACGGTGTCGACACGGCGGGTCGATTCGAGCACTTCGGGACCCTTGATCAGGATGCCGAGCTGAGCGCCGCGGCCGGTGCCGACCATCAGCGCGGTCGGGGTGGCCAGGCCGAGGGCACACGGGCAGGCGATGATCAGGACGGCGACGGCTGCGGTGAACGCGGCCGCGATCCCACCGCCGGTGCCGATCCAGAAGCCGAGTGTCGCCGCGGCAAGGGCGATCACGATCGGGACGAAGACTCCGGAGATCTTGTCGGCCAGACGCTGAGCTTGGGCTTTACCGGTCTGAGCGTCTTCGACGAGTTTCGCCATCTGTGCGAGCTGGGTGTCCGAGCCGATGCGGGTCGCCCGGACCACGATTCGGCCACCGACGTTGACCGTCGCGCCGACGACCAGATCATCGGGTCCTACCTCGACGGGCACGGATTCGCCGGTCAACATCGAATTGTCGACCGCGGAAGAGCCGTCGGCGACCACGCCGTCGGTGGCGATCTTCTCCCCGGGGCGGACGACGAACTCGTCACCGACGATGAGTTGATCGGTGGGGATGCGCTGTTCGACACCCTCGCGCAGGACGGAGACTTCCTTGGCACCGAGCTCGAGCAGGGCACGCAGGGCGGCACCGGCGCGTCGCTTGGAGCGTGCTTCGAAGTAGCGGCCGGCGAGGATGAAGGTGGTGACTCCGGCTGCGGCCTCGAGGTAGATGTTGCCGGCCCCGTCGGAGCGGGAGATGGTCAGCTCGAACGGGTGTGTCATGCCGGCCGTTCCGGCGGTGCCCCAGAACAGGGCATACAACGACCACCCCAGTGCTGCGATGGTGCCCATCGAGATCAGGGTGTCCATCGTTGAGGTGGCGTGCCGCAGATTGGTGAAGGCGGCCTTGTGGAACGGCCATGCCCCCCACACCACCACGGGTGCGGCGAGGGTCAGGGAAAGCCACTGCCAGTTGGTGAACTGCAGTGCCGGAACCATGGCCATCGCGATCACCGGCACGCTGAGCACCAGCGATATGAGCAGGCGTTGGCGCAGCGAGGCGGTGGGGTCGATCTCGGCTGGCCCGGCCGCGTCGGGGTCGGTGGAGGAGGCGGCGGGCGCGGGGACCGTGGCGGTGTAGCCGGCCTGCTCGACGGTGCCCACGAGATCCTCGGTCGAGACATCACCGACGTAGTCGACGCGTGCTTTTTCGGTGGCGTAGTTCACCGTCGCGGTGACACCGTCGAGCTTGTTGAGCTTTTTCTCGATCCGGTTCGCGCAGGAGGCGCAGGTCATACCACCGATGTCGAGTTCGACCCGGCCGTCGGCGGTGGGGTGGTGCGTGACGGGATTCATCGTCGCTCCTCTCGGGGTGTGGTGGTGTGTCAGTGTCCGTGCCCGGCGGGCATCGGCTCCGAGGCGGCGGGCACCGCGGCGTATCTGCTGTCGGTGACCATCAATCCTCCAGGTCTCTGATTGGCGACGGGCCCGCCCGCAGTGGACACCGCGGCGGCGTCGTGAGTCGAGGTGTCGTGTGTGTCGGGTGGTGCGGCACCTTCGGGGCCGAAGGCGTCCCCGGCTCCGAAGGCGAGCCCGAAGACCGCGGCTAGGGCGATGGTGAATCCGACGAACTTCGATGATGCGTTCATCGTGCGAATCTCCTGTCCGGGTCTGGTGTCGATCAGGAGGCGAGCTGGTAGCCGGCCTCGTCGACTGCGTGGGCGATGGCCGTCTGCTCGATCGGGGTGTCCGAGTCGATATCGACTCGGCCGCTCGCGAGGTCGACATTCACGGCGGTCACACCGGGGATGCCGCTGATCTCCTCTCGGACCGAGGAGACGCAGTGCCCGCAGGTCATTCCGGTGACGGTGACGGTGGTGTTCATCGATGCCCTTCTTTCTTCGATTCGGAATGTGATCGAGGTCGTCGCGACCCACTTAAAGATTTACCATACCCCCCTACGGTATGCAACGAGATGTGCCGCACCGGTGCTACGGCATGACCCTGGGCACTGACCGGAACACCGCCCTCGGATGCGGGAGCGGCACCCAGAATCGAACGTCGCACCAGAGCCTGCATCGGCGGGCGTCCTCGACTCCGGCTACTACGAACGCGGATTACGCGCGCGCAGAGATGCCCACAATCTTCTCGATGATGTCGCTTCCGTCCTTGCCGACGTCGAATCTCGTGCGGACAGAGTGTTCTTTGGGTGATGATCATCGTCATCGCCATACTGGCCACGATCATGCTCTTCGTATACGAGCGTTCGGCCATCACACCGGTAGTCGGTACGCAGGCAATCCATTCGGCGTTCTGTCGTGGCTGCGCTCGGCGTCGCTGCACTGACCGTACTGGCGTTCGACCTCGGGATGGGTGGCTGGATGCTGCTGCTGTACTACACCGAGACCATGCCACCGGCCACCGACGCTGCGTTCTGGATGCTCATGCAAATCGGTATCGTCCTCGGGGTGGTCACGGGTTACCCCGTCGTCCGTCGCCTCCAACGTCACCGCAACACCCCCGCCTGAGGCGTGGGTGGCCCGCATTCGTGTGAATGCGGGCCACCGGTCGGTGGATAGTCGTGAACGGTGCCGCGTCACACCCTCTGTTCGGCAACCATCGTCGAGGTCTCGGGTGTGGGCAATGCAGGCCACTTCTCGGCGTGCACTGCCGCTAGCCGGTGGCCGGTACCTCGCCGCTTTCGGTCACCGTGGTCTCGGTGGGGGGTGGGGTGAGCCGGTCGGATCGATCGAGCGCATAGAGAGCGGCCACAGATGCCGCCCCGACCAGGGTCAGTATCGCCCAGATCAGTGCACCCAGATGCGCGTCGCTGAGAAGCCCGAAGACGGCTCCTGTACCCAGGTTGCCGAGCAGGATGCCGACCCCGACGATGGTGTTGTAGAACCCGTAATGGGTGGCCACCAGCTTCCCGCCCGACAGGGTCACCACCGTGTCCATCTCGAACGGAAACACCGCGGCGGTGCCGACCGCCAACAGTGCAGCGGTGAACACCAGGGCACCGGCGGCGGCCCACCCGCCCAGCGCGGCCGGGCTCGGCAGCACGATCAGCGGGAGGAACGCCAGCGCCATGATTGCCATACCGACCACCACGCTTCGCCCCGAACCCCACCTGCGGGACAACCAGGACGTGATCCGGAACTGCCCGGCGATCGCGACCACGCCGGAGACCACGAACAACGAGGTCACCAGAGCGGTGTCGGACCTGCCGTTACCGACTACCACCGCAGCCTGCAGCGGCAGCGCAAGATAGATCTGGAACGAAAGCACGTAGGATCCGATCATCGCCAGCGCGAACAGCACGAAGGGTCGGTTGGCCATCACCACCCGCCAGTCCTCGAGTACCGATGTCGTGGCCCCGGTCGTCTCGGCCCGGTGCGCGGGGAGCGTCCAAATCTGCACGATCGTCAGAACAGCAAAAATCGCGGCCGCTGCCAGTGAGGTGACTCGGAAGTCGAGGGTGGTCAGAGCGAGACCGATCAACGGGCCCAGCAGAATCCCGGCCTGATAGAACACGTTGAACACCGCGAACGCCTCGACCCGCCGTGGCCCTGCGTCGGCGGCCAGATACGCCCGCACGGCCGGGTTGAACAGCGCACCGGCGAACCCGGTCGCGGCCGAGGCGAGCAGGATCGCCGGCAGCGATTCCACGGCCGCGAGCAGTACGAAACCGGCAACTCGCAGCAGGCAGCCGGCGACGATCAGGGGTTTGTATCCGAGGCGGTCGGCGAGGGTGCCGCCGAGCAGGAACATCCCTTGCTGGGAGAAGTTCCGCATACCCAGCACCAGCCCGACCGCCCACGCCGCCAGGCCCAGGGAACCGGCCAGATACCCGGCCAGGTACGGCATCAGCATGTAGAAACCGACGTTGATGGAGAACTGGTTGACCATCAACACCTGGCTGGGCCGGTCGAAGCTACGGAACTTGGTCAGAAAAGTTTTCATCGAACGCTCTCGGTGGGATCGACGACGGTGGGATCGACGACGGTGGCGCACCGCGTCCACGACGTCACAGTCTCATCGGTGGGGTGGGCGATGGTCGTCGGCTCGGTCGGCGGGTCAACGTCGAGCAGGCCGTGCTCGGTGCAGTAGTCGTCGTTGTAGATGGTGTCGAAGTAGCGCTGCGGTCCGTCGGGGAAGACCGCCGCGACCCGGGTCTCCGGCGGGCTGGTGCGAGCGATCCAGCCGGCCGCGAGGGCGACGGCCCCGACGCTCCAGCCGCCGCTGGCGTGGTGCGTCGCCGCCAGGGTGCGGCACGACCACACCGCTTCG
Organism: Rhodococcus sp. 15-725-2-2b; assembly: GCF_002259075.1. NCBI lineage: Bacteria > Bacillati > Actinomycetota > Actinomycetes > Mycobacteriales > Nocardiaceae > Rhodococcus > Rhodococcus sp. 15-725-2-2b. The sequence continues at coordinate 36,050 of NZ_NPFL01000023.1, forward strand.
TGCGGGGCCACCCAGTGCACCTCGTCGAAGGCGGGATAGTCGATGTTGTCGGGATAGATGCTCGAACCCAACCCGCGCATGAGCCGAGTGCTGGCGGGTTGCCCGAAGATCGTCGATCCGATGGTGTCGACACCGACCAGTTTCAGGTCGGGGCAGAACTGCCGGAGCACCCGGGCCACCCCGGCGGAGTGCCCTCCGGTGCCCACCGAGCAAACCAAGGTGTCGACGCGTCCGAGCTGGGCGATGAGTTCGTGAGCGAGCGACTCGTACGCCTCGACATTGTCCGGGTTGGTGTACTGATCCGGGCACCACGACCCTGGATGTGTATCGAGGAGCTCACGGACCTTCTCACGCCGGGCCTGCTGCCAGCCGCCGTCGGGGTGCGGTGTGGTGACCAGTTCGACGCGGGCACCGTACGCGGCGAGCATCCGGTGCACGATCGGTTCCAGTCCCGGGTCGGTGACGAGGGTGACGGGGTGGTGATGGGTGATCCCGGCCAGGGCCAAACCCAGGCCGAGGGTGCCGCTGGTGGATTCGATGATCATCGAACCGGGAGCGAGGTCGCCGCGGGCCTTTGCTTTCTCGACCATGTGCAGCGCGGGGCGGTCTTTCATCCCGCCGGGATTGCTGCCTTCGAGTTTCGCCCAGAAACCGCGGCCGGAGTCCGCGAACGGTTCACCGATCCACAGAACAGGAGTGTTGCCGACCATCGTGCTCGGTTCCGGGCAGTTCTTGGCGGTCGCCAACATGTGGCCGGCGGAGGACGGTGGCACGAGTGTGGAGCGAACAGCACTGTTCATGAGTAATCCCTGTATGTGACCTGCGAGGGCGCAGTAAGTGAGTGATGGGCAGCACGAACTGGGCCATGAGAAGAGGAGTCCTCGGATGGCCCGCGGGCTGCTGATCAGCACCTGTTGATACAGAGTTCGTTCAAGACGGTTCGGCCGTGCCGGATCGGAATGGGTAGATCCGGTGGGGCTCGCGAAATGCGCGGGGCAGACATCGCCACCAACACCACATCGAAGGCCATCGCGGCGACCGCGGCGATGGTCGATGGGCGGGGCGGGTTGTCGGATCGGGGCATTGCGATGACGGTGTTCGTATCGTGCGCCATGTGGGGCGATCCGACGTCGATGTGCGCGTGGTTCGGGGAGAGTTCCGCGGCGGCCTGAGACGAGGACGAAACGATGTGTACGCCGTCGCTGTGATGGTCCTGTTCCCAGGCGATGCCGCATTGAGCGATGGTGTGAGCCAACAAATACAGGACAGCGGCGACTGCGATAACCGTCCGCAGGCGCGGCGGGCCCAGCACAGAGATTCTCACAACGCCTCGACGGTAGCAGCCGGAAACTGGGTTGGCCCAACCCATTCAGGGTGCCCCTGATGTGGCGCCGCCGAATCGGGCGGTCACACCGCCCGCCCGCAGGCACCACATGTTTCTGGTCACGTCGAACACGGCCAGGACGATCGGGGCGGTGATCATGATGGCCGCCAGAGCAGATGCACCCGCATATGTCGGCGTGCTGCGGCGCGGTAGAAGCCAGTCTCCATCCCGGGGTCCAGCACGCATCTTGTGCGAGCCGAGGGTGGTCCGTGCACCGGTCGATGCCCGGCCACGAAGGGCACCGCGAAGAAGAAAGGGCACAGCGAAGGTGCGCGGTCGATATCCCGGGGTATGCATCGACGTCGCAGAGGCGCGGTGTCGGCGGGGGAGCCGGTCCGGGCTCACCGCTGTTACTACTATCGTGCATAGTAGCAACCGAGGGTGGTCAGGTGGCGCTATGCCGTACATGAGAAAAGAGCCATGCAGGCATGCTCGATATCGAGTCCAGCGCAACAACAATGAACCGTCACCGACGAACCCGACGTCGTGCGTTCACCGCGATAGCAGGCAGGTCATCGTCCGCGGTATCTGCTGGTGTGCTGTTGTACGCGGGCTTTCCACCTCGGTCGCTGTGGTTCCTCGCGCCGCTGGGTATCGGGGTTCTTGTTCTCGTCATCCGCGGCCGTTCCATCCGGGCGGCATTCTTCTATGGGTATCTGTCGGGGCTTGCGTTCTTTCTGCCCCTTCTGCCCTGGGTGGGCGTCTACGTCGGCGCCCCGCCGTGGCTGGCGCTCGCGGCGATCCAAGCGATAGCAGTGGCACTGTTCTGCGCTGCAGCGGCCGCAGTGTCCGGGTTGCGCTTCGAAGCGCTGTGGATCGCCGCGATCTGGACCGCCACCGAAGGTCTGCGCGCACGGATTCCGTTCGGGGGATTTCCGTGGGGGAGATTAGCTTTCGCCCAAGCAGACGGCCCTCTGCTCTCGCTTGCCGCGTTCGCCGGTGCGCCCGGTGTATCTTTCGCAGTCGCAGTGATCGGCGCGGCACTGGCAAGTGTGGTCCGCCAGGTACGCTCGCCGACGTCGCGATTCGCAGTCGGATCGGTGGCCACTGTAGTGATCGTGCCAGCTCTGGCTTTCGCGCTCACTCCCGCTGGCGACGCAGGCGCAGCGCGTGCGACGGTCGCCGTTGTGCAAGGCAACGTTCCGCGGTTGGGTCTGGACTTCAACTCGCAACGTCGAGCAGTTCTCGACAATCACATCGAGCGAACAAGGCAACTCGGGGACGACATCACCGTCGGCAGTGTGCCCGCTCCCGACCTGGTGATCTGGCCGGAGAATGCATCCGATATCGATCCGCTGCGCAATGCCGACGCCACTGCCGGGATCGACGCTGCAGCGCGGTCGGTCGGGGTGCCGATTCTGGTCGGTGCGGTCCTTGGCAACGACGACGGCACCTCGACGAATACCTCGATCGTGTGGGATCCGGTACTCGGACCGGGGGAGCGACACGACAAACGCAAACTTGTTCCTTTCGGAGAGTATCTCCCGATGCGATCTGTGATGACGGCGTTGTCCTCGTACGCCTCGCAGGCCGGTAACTTCGTTCCCGGGTCGGGCGACGGTGTCGTCGATATCGCCGGAATTCCGACGGCCGTCGCCACGTGTTACGAGGTCGCGTTCGATGACCTGGTCACTGAGTCCGTGCGTGCGGGGGCGCAGCTGATCACGGTCCCCACCAACAATGCGACGTTCGGGCGCACCGACATGACCTACCAGCAGTTGGCGATGTCGCGGCTGCGGGCGGTCGAGCACAACAGGACTGTTCTCGTTGCGGCGACCAGTGGGGTCAGTGCCGTCATCGACCCACAGGGGAAGGTCGCAGATCGTTCGGGCTTGTTCACTGCGCAGACGTTGGTCGCTGATGTTGCCCTGGAAACGAGATCGACGTGGGCGACAAAGCTGGGACCGCTTCCGGAGTACGCCGCGGTCGTTCTTGCTGTCGTGGGGTGTGCTCTCGCATGGAGAAGGCAGCGTTCGCCGGCCGATGGTCTCCGACCGTCGACGTCCGGTGCTACCGCGCTGTGAGGCACGAAACCACTGCGGGGGACATCGAACTACTAACCATGATAGTAATTACCCCACTCGTCGTGTATCTTTTCGTTATCGCGTCGTGATCCGTTCGATACATCAGTGAGGTGCGCACGTCGATGATTACGCCTCGCTCCATTCGATTACCGAGGACTCTGCTGTGGCACAACACCGTATGACCCGCATGACCGACCGACGTCGACAGTTGATGGACTGTGACGTGCAGGGAGTGGCGGTGACGCCGAGAGGGCGGCATCGCGCTCGGGCGCGCGCCACCGAGCGCCGCGGCAGTGTCGCTGTCGGTATTGCGGTGGCAGCGGGCGCTCTGGTCACGGCGGGTGCCCAATATGCGAGTCCCGCACAGGCGCAGGCAGTCCCCGTGCACGAAGCGACACCGATGCAGGACCCGGTGGCCGAATACTTGCCTCAGATCCTCGCCATACCGGAGATCTCCAATATCAACGATGCGATCGAGCAGTTGGCGAAGGGGCAACGAAGGGCAGAGGAGAGCGCTGCGCGTGATGCAGCGGCGCTGCGACCACTCGTCGTTCGTCCGGTCGCCGGGACCCTGACCTCGGATTTCGGTCCACGATGGGGGACTACGCACACCGGGCTCGACATCGCCAACGCTATCGGAACTCCCGTCTACGCGGCAGCCGACGCTACCGTGCTCGACTCCGGTCCTGCAGACGGATTCGGCCTCTGGGTACGTCTTCAACATGACGATGGAACGACAACGGTCTACGGGCACATCGATCAAACCTTGGTGACAGTGGGGCAACGAGTACAAGCCGGTGAGCAGATCGCCACCGTCGGCAATCGTGGCCAATCGACCGGGCCTCACCTGCATTTCGAGGTCGTCGACGCGGCGGGGAGCAAGGTCGATCCTCAGGAGTGGCTCGCCTCTCGGGGTGTCGCGCTGTCCGACGCGGCTGTTCGGTCGTAGGCCCCCGTTTCACCTCTCGGGCTCGCAGTAGGTACGGCGAACTTACCGGAATGCGGGCGATCGTACTGCGCTCCCGCTGAACATGTCGAGGCACCGAGGGTTCAGGTCTGATGGTGAAAACGAGACCGCAGAGACGCATCCGAAGTCAGTGCAACAGTGCGGAATTCGTTCCCATCGGCGGGCCGTGCGGTCGAGGCTCGGCTACGAGTCACGATCCGAACCGGTGATGGTGGCTCCGCGTTCCGCGAGCCAGGGTCTGGGGTCGACCTTGTTGCCGGCGGGTGTGTCGACCTCGAAGTGCAGATGTGGACCGGTGGAGATACCCCGGTTTCCTACCGTCGCAATTTCTTCACCAGCAGTGACGCGTTGACCTACGGTCACGAGGTTGTCGTTGTTGTGCCCGTAGGTCGTTACGGTGCCGTCATCGTGGCGTATACGCACCCAGAGTCCGAAGCCCTGGGCCGGTCCCGCGCTGATCACCTCGCCGTCCGCAACGGCGACGATCGGTGTACCGGTGGAGTTGGCGATGTCGATTCCTTGATGGGCGCGGCCGTCGCCGAAGGTCGAGGTCAACGTTCCTGTTGTCGGCGCACGATACTTTCCGTTGCTCGACCCTGTTGTGCCGGTAGGGGATTGCGGGGCGGCCGACGAATGATCGCCCGCCTCGGGTGTCGTGGTTTCGGGTGTCGTTGTTTCAGATGACGTGCCGGGTGCCGACGTTTCAGGCACAGTGGCGTCGGGTTCGAGCGCGGGCAGTTCGGGCGTCGCCGAGTCGGCCGACTCGGCGGCCGACTCGGGGTCCTGAGTGTCCTGGGTGCCTTGGGCGGTCGGTTGTTCGGTCGAGGGCTCGGCGTTCGACCTGCCGGGTGGGACCGCCGCATGTGCGCGCGACGAGGTGTGCGGGGTGGCCGGATCGTGGGGAGTCTCGGCGGCCGCGAGTGTGGATGCAAGTGTGGCGACGTCCATCGACGACACCAGTCGGGGGAGAACTGTGGGGTCGATGTCGTCGATCGGCGCGAGACAGGGGATCAGTCGCGAAAGGGCTCCCGTTGGTCCGTCAGCTGTATCGGTGGCTCCGATCGTGCCCACGAGGCAGGAGACGATGCGGCTCTGTGGGCCGGCCAGGTCGTCGAGAGCACCGTTGGCGCGAATCTCGCGTAGTGCGCCGACGACGAGATCGAGGACCTCCTGTTGGACGTGCGGGTCCGATTGGGCCTGCGCGGGGAAGGCAGGCGGCGGCGCAGCCGGATCGGCGTCCGGGGCTGCAGACGCCGTGGGTGCCAGCGCGAGGATGCCTCCCACGAACGCGGTACCGACGAGGATGCGAGTGCCCCACCGAGTTCGGTGCGCCATGTACGAGGACGAGGGCAGAGGTCTCATGTCGGTGGTCCTCCTGGACGGCAACTGCATACCTGGCAGTAATTCAGGTCGCCTTCGAGTCAAGGCGACACGCCGCATCACTATTACACCCTTTCCGCACAAGCACCATCAGTCACAGTGAATTACATCGGTAACATTCGCACCCTGCGACCCATTTCGATCGTCGGGTTGTTTCTCGGGAGCCGAAGTTCATGTACGTAATATCTTCTGCGCCAGAAGGACTCGGCGTCGCTGGACGGCCTTCATCGTGCGCCTCGATGGGGACGGTCGTCTTCGGCGAACGGCCGGAGGGCTGTGTGCTGGCACTGTGAGGCCCGAGGGTGAAGGGGCCGCGAAAGCGTTGACGGCGTGCAGGATCCACGTTGCTACTATCGAAGATAGTAGATCGTGTAGTATGACGCTGACAGACCGGAAGACATCGTCGAGGTGAACGAGACAGAGGTGCAGGGTGCAGCGGGTGACGACACGCTGGTCCCTACTTGCGATCATCGTCATCGTGACAGTTGTTGGAGCGCTGGCATTCTGGTCTCGAGATCCCTCGACCCAGTCGGTGGGGTCCGCAGGATCGGCACCTCACGTCGAGGACGAGGATCTCCCGTCGGCAGTGATCGCTACCCGTGCTGCCCTCGAGCCGTGCCCGACCTCGTCGCCGGTTCCGTCCCCCGTAACTGGCGAGCTCGTCGGTACGTCCGCACGATGCTTGGGAACGTCGGACTTATCCGATCTGGGGACCTCCCTGGCTGGGCAACCCACATTGCTCAATGTCTGGGCGTCGTGGTGCGGTCCGTGTAGACAGGAGATTCCGGTTCTGGCCCAGTACGCCGCAGAACCGGATGCGGTTCGGGTCGTCGGTCTCAACGTCCAAGACGATGCCGATGCGGCATTGAGCCTGCTCACCGAGCTGGGAGTGCACTATCCCTCGTTCGATCAGGCCGACGCGGCGTTGCAGACACTTGACGCGCCCCCTGTCCTGCCCCTGAGTTTCTTGGTCCAGAGCGATGGAACGATCGAGCGCATCACCTCGACGCCGGTGTTCTACGACCCGAGTCAGGTGCGGGAGGCGGTAACAGCGCTTGTGCGCTGATCTCAGCACGAGCACGAGCACGAGCACCAGCACCAGCAACGCGGCGAGGATCGAACGCCCGCCGGCGGACGGACTTCTACAGAATTGGGAGATGTGTATGACCGGGCAGCGGGCAGGTGCGTTCTCGCTCACGCGCCGCAACTTTCTCGCGCTGAGCGCGGCCGGAACGAGTGCCGTCGTGTTGGGGGCATGCGGCAATGGCTCGTCCGCAACAGCAGTCGTCGGACCGGACTCCGATGTGGTGGGACAGGCCGAGGACGCGCGCCGCTCGGCTACCGGCAGACAAGTCGATATTTCCTTGAGTGCTCAGCCCAGCACGGTCGACCTCGGCGGAGTGCAGGTACAGACCTGGACTTTCGGCGACAGACTCCCCGGTGCCGAGATTCGCCTGAGCCGAGGTGATGTGTTGCGCGCACAGCTCGACAACCGCCTCGAGCAGGAGACGACGATCCATTGGCACGGAATCGCCTTGCGCAACGACATGGACGGAGTGCCGGGCCTGACTCAGCCGGCTGTGGCTTCCGGTGACTCGTTCGGCTACGACTTCACCGTGCCCGACGCGGGCACGTACTTCTTTCACCCTCACGTCGGTACCCAACTCGACAGAGGACTGTATGCACCGCTGATCGTCGAGGACCCCGCCGACGGCTCGGACTACGACCTCGAAGCCGTCCTGGTCCTCGACGACTGGCTCGACGGGGTAGCCGGCGACCCCGATCGAGAACTCGAACGGCTGCGCAGCGAGGGCATGTCGATGGGCGGCATGTCGATGAGCGCGCCCACCGCCCAGTCGCCTCTCGGTGGCGACACCGGCGACGTGAGCTACCCGTACTACCTGATCAATGGCAAGATCGGGGCCGATCCCATCGTGCTCGGCGGACGGCCGGGCCAGCGGCTGCGCCTGCGCATCATCAACGCAGCTGCCGACACGGCCTTCCGTTTCGCAGTGGGGGGGCATCCTCTCACTGTTACTCACAGCGACGGATTTCCGGTTCAGCCCGAGCAGGCGCAATGCTTGTTGATAGGGATGGGAGAGCGTTACGACGCAATCATCACCTTGCAGGACGGGGCGTTTCCGATTGTCGCCGCCGCGGAAGGTAAGGACGGGAGCGGGTTCGCTGTGTTGCGTACCGGGCCAGGCGCCGCGCCGCAGTCCTCAGTCCGGCCTGCCGAACTCTCTGCAGCCCCGGTGATGGCTGATCGACTGAGGTCGCTCGATACGGTCCGCTTGTCCGCACGCGAGCCGGATCGCACGTACGACATCGCTCTCGGGATGGAGATGGGCGGGTACACCTGGACGCTCAACGGTGAGACGTACGAGCAGCACACCCCCCTCGACGTTCGCGAAGGCGAAAGAGTACGACTTCGCTTCGTCAACGCCACCACGATGTTTCATCCCATGCATCTGCACGGACACACCTTCGAGGTTGTCAACGGTGCCGGATCAGGCCCCCGGAAGGACACCTCGCTGGTCTTGCCGAACCAAACTGTCGAAGTCGACTTCGACACCGACAATCCCGGCCAGTGGCTTCTGCACTGCCACAACCTCTATCACGGGGAAGCGGGAATGATGACATCGGTGTCCTACCTGGCGTGAGCCTACGGCCGCATTCGTATTCGAGGCATGCAAACCTCTCGGACCAGGGTGCTCGCTACCGAAGGATCACGTAGCTGGCTCGTTCGACGGGATAGAGTGAACACGCGCCTAGGAGGCACTCATGCAGGGTTTGGGAGAGCTCGAAGCTCTGGTGATGGACGTGGTGTGGAATACCAGCGCCGCAGTCCGGGTTCGTGATGTCATCGATCAACTCGAGGACGGTCGAGAACCGGCGTACACCACGATTCAGACGGTGCTCGACAATTTGCACCGTAAAGGCTGGGTACACCGACAACGCAACGGACGGGCATATTGGTACGAAGCCACCCGAAGCAGGGAAGAAGCCGCCTCCGACGCCTTGCGAATACTTCTCGAATCGACCGGCGACCCGACGAGCGTGCTGCTGCACTTCGCCCGCGGCGCTTCCGATGACGAATCGAAGGTGCTCACCCGCGGTCTGAAAGAGCGTAAGAGGTGACTGCCGTACTCCTGTGGGCCCTCGGTGGGCTGTTGGTTGCGGCTGCCGCGCCATTGCTGATGAGGTCGATGATCGACAGAGGTATCGATGCGCACGTCACGCTCTTGACGTGGTCGGCGCTCGTTGTGGGCACCTTGGTCAGCATTGCGGTACCGGTCGTGCTCAGTGCGATCCCCAGTCATGGGGGCGTGACGACCCTGGTCGACATCGCACACCAATGCTGGCTCGCCCTTCAGGGCGACATACCTGCCCGCGTCGAGGCCATCGTCGGGGTTGTCGGGATTGCGATGTTGGGCTGCGGCGCAGTCCGCTGGATCATTCACCTGAGGCGCGCAGTGTGTGAGCGACGGCGAGTGTACGAGCGGCACATCGATCTGCTGCGCATCATCGCTGGAGGCGTCGGGTTTTCCGGTTCGAATCAACCCGCGTCGACCTTGTGGCTTCCGTTGGACAGTCCTCTCGCGTACAGCGTCGCGGGACGACCGGCGATGGTCGTGGCCAGCGAGGGGCTGCGTACGCAGTTGACGCCTGCTGAAGTCGAGGCGGTCCTCGCACACGAACGTGCACACATCGATGGCCGGCATCATCTGCTCGTAGGCATTGCCGAGTCGGTGGCCTATGCGTTTCCGTGGCTACCGATCATGCGAGCGTCACCTTCGCTCGTGCGCGCTCTGGTCGAACTCGACGCGGACGCCCGCGCAGCCCGCTCGCACGGACGAGACCCCGTGCGGCGCGCTCTGACTTCGCTGCGCCCGCACCCTGTTCCTCTGCCCGCCCTCGGTATGGTTTCCGATGCCACCGTTGTGCGGCTCGATCGTCTCGCCGTGGACCGAGTGATCCCGCATGCTCCCCTCCGGTGGGCGCGGGCGTTCGTAGCGTGCACCGCCGTTGCCCTGCCTGCGTTACCAGTAGTGGCCCTGCTGGGGGCCATGACGTTGGCATCCTGCGCGGTGGGATGAAATGCCCCGCGCGGCACTACAGATCACGGGAGCGAGTCCGCAATACTCGCCCCTCGGCTTTCGGGTGCGGGAAGCGATCATCATGAGACCGACGAGCGCGAGGACCATCGCCATCGGATAGCCGACCGCGAGATCCTGCCATCCGGCGCTCGGAAGAAACCGAAGCTGCCCGAGATGAATTACGACGTGGGTCGCACCGATCACGACACCCGCCATCAGGACCACCCAACCCCGACCTTGACGGCGGCGCTCACGCTTGTACGCCTCGGTGTAGAGCGCCCGCGTCCTCCGGCGGCCGCCGTCTCGTTTTTGGCCTGTCATCGCGCGCCTGCACGTCCACACGCTATTGCTCGTGAGCGAGTTGGCCGACGGAGCCGAAGCACCGCCGAGAAGGCATTCCGCAAGCGGCGGCATCCCTGCGCTGGTAGCGCTGAGCGGGACAGCATGCGCGAGAGGTTCTGATTCGGCGGTACGGGGAGGGGGCCCGTTCGACTCCGTTGCGCCCGGTGGCAAACCGATATCGACTACTTCCCGGCAGCAGCGGGAACCATCGGCGAATTGTCCGGTCCCGACCTGGTGAACCCCGAACAAGACGATCTCGGCATCCGATTTCATCGGACACGTTCTGGTGATCAACCTCCGGGGTCGGCACTGCGGAAGGTGATTGATCATTCTTCGATGGTTCGTCCGGTGTGTCGCCACGCGAGCATGCCGCCTTGTAGTTCGACGACATCGGTATAGCCGAGAGCGGCCAGGTCTTTCGCCGCGGTGGCGCTCATTGTCCCGGTACGGCAGTAGATCGCCAGCGGTGTGGTCCGGTCGGGCGGCAACGTCGCGGCCTGTTGTCGGATCTGGTCGAAGGGAAGACTCGAATCGGTTCCAGGGAGCTGGCCCTCGTTGGGGGTATGGACGTTGATCGTGACTCGGCCGGGATCGGCAATCGCGGCGGCGAAGTCAGCGGGATCGAGCAGTTCTGCCCGCGTAGCGACGGGCATCGACGCACTGGGCTCAGTGGCCTCGCCGCCGGTACATCCAGCGAGTGCAAGGACGAGGACAGTCAGTATCGATGCCGGACTACGGAGCGTCGATCGGGACACCGAATGCGGTGCCATCGCATCGAGGTGATCACCGAAAGGCACACGCATAAAAATACGTTCGGTGATCACGAGAGCACCTGCGACGCTGCGAGGACGCCGATGAGGACCGCGCAGCAGATGAGCGAGACAGTGAGTCGGCCTCGACGAGTGTGCGCGTCCACTCGAAACAGAAACAGGCCTTGCCGGACCAATGTGTATGCGGCAATACTCCCCAGGAAGACCAGCCCTCCGACGGGAAGGTCGACCTGAAGTACCGCGGCGAGCGCAACTCCCGCGATCAACAGGGCTGCAGCGGCCTCGTAGAGCTGAACCGGAATCCTCCTCGTCGCCAGGGTGCGATCGGACGAAAACAGGCCCCACCGAGATCGAGTCGGACGCCCCGAACAGCAGCCCGCCAAGAAGCATCCCGGACGACCGATCGCCATGCCGAGAAACAATCCCGGGGTGGTTGCATCCAGGACTGCGCCGACGTCCATACCCCCGAGTGCTCCGCCGATGACCAAGGTGCCGAGCGAAACGAGGAGGAAGCCTTGTATGCACGCTCCTGCGCGGATGAAAGTAGATATCGGTCGACGGTGCAAGATCAAGTACCAAACCTTGGCACCGATATATCCCAGAATGCAACTCAGAGCTGAAATTGCAACAGCAGCAGCAACATTGGCATCCATGCGTGAGAGCAGGAATCCCTGAACAATCAATGCAACCACCGCTCCCGCGGCTACCAACGCCGGCCAACTCCACACCCGCACAGCGGGACCGTATGTCAGTAGCGCAGTGCGCGCGGTGAGCACAGAGTTCTGCTGCCGTTCGCTACTGTCTGCGCCCCCGTCGATGCGTCGCGCACTCACCTCCCACTCCCCGCTGGCAATGCCCTGAATACGGGTGGTCGCGGCGAACCGGCCTCCAGCGGCAGGACGTGATTTCACGACCAGAGTCCGATCGAAACCGACCTTCTCGGTCGATGCATGGCCCTCGACTTCCACCCGCGATCCAGTGAAGCGAATCGCCACGTCGTGGCTGGGCTCGGCATCGGCCCCGCCGACACCCCAGTACGTCACCGCAAGCCCCAGCGGCTCGACCTGGGAAATCTCATCGGTACAACTGGTGGCTGGTGAGCGCTTGGGTGCGTAACTCTGCGGTGCGGGCGCAACAGCTTCAGGCGTGCGGGCACGTGGGCGCTCCGGCGGCGCTGCAGTATCGATCGTCGGATCTGCGGCCTGGGCCGACGCTCGCGGTGGGGTAGTGGAGGCCGGCGCGAAAGCCCGGGCGACAGTGGGATGGAGTGCACCGCTGCCGGGCGAGTGGCCCCTGCTTCGAAGATAATCGGCGGCGGCGACGCTGACCGCAGAATGTGGGGCCACCGCTGAGAGGGGATGCCTTGGCTGGGGCTCAGTACGTATGGCACCGGGGTGGGGAGCCGGTGGGCCGCCCCCGGATCGTGTCGCCGTGGTTCGTCGTTTGTGCGCTTTCGATCGCGACTTGCTGGATTTCTTTCCCACAGGTTGCCTCCATCATCGCCTGTCCGGGCGACGGCGTCTCGACAGCAGTCAACTACTATGCTCGATAGTAGCTGAACTACTAAGCGTTATAGTAGGAGCTGCGGGATGACCACACTCCGCAGGTCAGCAGGTGGCTGGTGCGAGAGTGAGGAGCAGCAATGATGAATATGGGCACCATGAGTGGCGGATGGACGATGATGGCAGGAATGGCCGCGTTCTGGCTGGTCGTGATCGCTCTGTTGATCTGGGGTGCGGTTCGGCTGATGTCCGCTCGCCCGCAATCGGGGGAGGACGCGCAGGAAATCCTCGATCGTAGATTCGCGGCCGGGGAGATAGATCGAGATTTCTATCGCGCAGCGGTCGCAGAATTGGCGACCGCTGCGCTGCGCAAGCGTGCCGACACTCGGTAAAGAGCAACTGCGGTGTGACGGGCAGGCATTTTCACCGCATGTGACCGAGTTTGCGGACTGGATATGTCGGTGCGCGCCGGCTGGCCGGTAGGGCAGGGCTCGCCCGGGGCCGGTGAGCGGCAACTGTCGGCGCGTTCGAAGGCGCACCGAAACGATCAGATCGAAAGTGGAACCGAACGTGAGTGATACACCCATCTACGACTTACTCAACGCTACATCGGCGTCGCCGCAGCCCCATGGTGAACGAGACAGTATCGCTCCACCGTCCGATCTGCGGCGTCAGCGATCGACCGAACGAGCAGTTCCGCGATCTTCGAGAGTCGACACGCGGGCTCGCCATGCGCGCCGTGACACGGCGTAATTCGCCCTGCCCTGCCTCCAGTCGGTGAGAAGACTCGTAACGGAAATCGCAGCGAACGCCGATGATCCACGCGCGTGTGCAGGTACGCCCGTCGCTGTAAGGCTCAGCTGTGCCGCGGATGCATGCGCCCCTTGACCGAATCGGTATCGACATCCATGCCCGTCCGTGAGCATGACAGCGACCGCGGGTGCACCTGGTGGCCAGCCGACTGGCGCTCACGCGTTGACAACACCCTGACGGTTCTTCCCAATGAGATCAGGAAGGGGTATGGTTCGACTTGATCGACATATACCCCTATGGGGTATATGTTGTCCGAGATGTCGAAAGCTACGCATGATCATCACGCACTGTCAGTTACGCCGGTATCGATGTACGGCCACTGTGAGTCGTCGGTCCGCAACGACGTCAACGCCGTGATCGGAATGGACACTGTCGCGTTATCGGCGGCGGCAGGGACATTCACGGTCACCAGTACAGCCACGCTCGTCCAGGCGCAGATCATTGTCGCCCTCGACGCCGAATACACAGCCGAACCAGAACCCACGAGTTCATGGGATGAATGGATATCGAACTCGATGGATGAGAGGACAGCACGATGAACGATCACACACACTCCGACGTCGACTCCGCGCGGACGGATCCGCCGAACAGACTGCAGCACAGCGGGCATGAAGAAGGACCCGAAATGCACACGGACGTGGCAGAGAAGGCGACTCCGCAGTCGGACCACGACACCGGCGGGCACAACGCAGAGCACGGCGGGCACAACGCAGAGCACGGCGGGCACACCGGTCACGGTGGTCATGCCGGTCACGGGGATCACGTCGGTATGTTTCGTCGCCTGTTCTGGGTCATGCTGGTCCTCGCCGTTCCGGTGATCGTTGCCTCGAACATGTTCGCGATGCTCCTCGGATACTCACTGCCCGACTCATCGTGGATCGCCTGGGTCTCCCCGGTGCTGGGCACCGTGATGTACGCCTGGGGCGGGTCCCCGTTCCTCACCGGCGCAGTCAGCGAAATCCGTTCCCGTGCACCGGGAATGATGCTGCTCATCGCCCTCGCGATCACCGTCGCATTCATTGCGTCGATGGGAGCGAGCCTCGGCCTGCTCGATCATCAGCTCGACTTCTGGTGGGAACTGGCCCTGCTGATCGTGATCATGCTGCTCGGGCACTGGATCGAAATGCGATCCCTCGCGCAGACCACCACCGCTCTGGACTCATTGGCAGCACTGCTCCCGGACACCGCCGAACGCGTCGACGGCGACGACGTAGTGCAGGTGTCCCCGGCCGAGCTGCAGCTCGGTGATGTCGTCGTCGTCCGCCCCGGCGGCCGCGTACCCGCGGACGGCACCATCGTCTCCGGATCGGCGAGCATGGACGAATCGATGATCACCGGCGAATCACGCACCGTCCGCCGCCGCGACGGCGACCACGTCGTCGCCGGCACGGTAGCCACCGACTCCGGTCTGCGCGTCCAGGTCACCGCAGTAGGGGAGGACACCGCCCTCGCCGGCATCGGCCGCTTGGTCGCCGACGCCCAGAACTCGACCTCGCGCGCTCAGCGCATCGCCGACACGGCCGCCGGTTGGCTGTTCTGGTTCGCTCTCGGTGCCGCGATCATCACCGCCGCCGTGTGGACGCTATTCGGGATGCCCGACGACGCCGTCATCCGCACCATCACCGTGCTGGTCATCGCCTGCCCACACGCACTCGGACTCGCGATCCCGCTGGTGGTCTCCATCGCCACCGAACGCGCCGCCCGCGGCGGTGTCCTGGTCAAGGACCGGCTCGCACTCGAAACCATGCGCACGGTGGACACCGTGCTCTTCGACAAGACCGGGACCCTCACCAAGGGTGAACCCACCGTCACCGCAATCGAGGTGACAGACGGGCGCACCGCCGACAACGTTCTCGCGCTGGCCGCTGCCGCAGAAGCCGACTCAGAACATCCCCTGGCTCGCGCCATCGTTGCGGCCGCACGCGCGCGGAACCTGACCGTCCCGGCTGCAGCAGACTTCCAGTCGTCCCCCGCCGTCGGGGTCGCAGCCGACGTCGACGGCACCCGCGTGCAGGTCGGCGGGCCCGCGCTGCTCGAGCAGGAACACGGATCCGAACTTGCTGTCGCCGACCGGTGGCGGGGCGACGGGGCGATCATCCTGCACGTCCTCGCCGACGGGGCCGTGATCGGTGCCCTCGCGCTCGCCGACGAGATCCGGCCCGAATCCCGCACGGCAGTCGATGCGCTCCACGCTCGGGGTATCGCGGTGGTGATGATCACCGGTGATGCCGAAGCCGTCGCGCAGTCCGTCGCCACCGAGCTCGGTGTGGACCGCTACTTCGCGGGGGTGAAACCGGAAGACAAGTCCCACAACGTTGCTGAACTTCAACAGGAAGGGCGCACCGTGGCGATGGTCGGTGACGGAGTCAACGACGCACCGGCTCTCGCGCAGGCCGATGTCGGTATCGCTATCGGCGCGGGTACCGACGTTGCTATCGCGTCGGCCGGAGTGATCCTCGCCAGCGACGACCCGAGGTCGGTGTTGTCGGTGATCGAACTCTCGCGCGCCTCGTACCGGAAGATGAAGCAAAACCTCTGGTGGGCAGCGGGATACAACCTCATCTCAGTTCCGCTCGCGGCAGGAGTGCTCGCGCCGGTCGGGTTCGTGCTGCCCATGTCGATCGGCGCGATCCTGATGTCGCTGTCGACGATCATCGTCGCCGCGAACGCGCAGCTGCTTCGGCGACTCGACCTCACACCCGACACCATCACCGGAGCGGTGAACGACGGGAGTTCCAATGCTCCGTCGCAGCGCACACCGTCACTGTGAGAGCTGATCTCGTACCGGGAACGCAGCCCTGACAATTGTGGAACGTTGATGGCCGCACCTTCTCCGCCGGAGAGGATGCGGCCATCGTTGTCTATAGCGGGCCGGGTCAGCCGAGCAGTCGCTGCATGGTGTCGATTTCCTGCTGCTGGGTGGCGACGATGGTGCGGGCCATCTCCAGGGCGTCAGGATTGGAACCGTCTGCGATTTCGGTGTTGGCCATCTCGATGGCGCCGGTGTGGTGGGCGATCATCATCGTCAACCACTGGCGGTCGAATTCGGGTCCCGACGCTGCCATCAACGCGTCCATGTCCTGAGCGGTCATCATGCCGCTGTCGGAGCTGTGGTCCATCCCGCCCATGTCACCCATGTCACCCATGTCACCCATGTCACCCATGTCACCCCTGTCCATGTCGGGCATGGGCTGGCCCCACTCGGTGAGCCAGGTGGTCATCTGGTCCATCTCGGGCTGTTGCGCGGCGGCGATCGCCGATGCCAGCGACAGCACCTCCGGGTTGTCGGTGCGGCCGTTCGCCATGTCGGCCATCTCGACTGCTTGGGCGTGATGCGGGTACATCATCTGCGCGAACATCACGTCGGCATCGTTGAACTCTGCGGACGCGCTTGCTTGGGCCGAGGACATCGGTGCCGAGGACATCGATCCCATCGCATGGCCGTCCATCGACGAATCGGCCGCGTTGTCGCTACAGCCGACGACGAGGAACGCGCTCGCAGCGGCAGCAGCGATCGAGGCAATGACTTTGGTACGCATGAGGAAACTCCTTGCAAGAGTGGGTAGTGCAGAGAATTGGATGTCGTTCGATCCGCCGACAGACACGCGTCTGCCGGGCTCCCTGTCACACTCGCAAGGTCACCGATCTGTCCAACTCCCATAACGTCCACGGCGGCGCACGCTCAAGCGTGGAGTCGGCCCGTCCAATGATCCGGTTCACCGATGTCGGCGCCAGGTCGAGGGCTGCGCTCATCGCCGGGACCGTCAGCGCGGGCCACGACACCGTCGTGCCGACGCAGGGATGCATCATCTGGTGCCCCGACGGGCAGTCATGTTCCCCGGTCATCACCGGAACCGTGGCGTCCGTGTGGGACGGTGCTGCGAACGAGGCATGGCCGCCGCTCATCGATGTGGACATCGAGCCGGTCACGGGCATCGACATCGGTGTCACCGAATGCATCAACAGGACACCGAACACCGTCAGTGCAATCAGTAAAGCTGCCGTCGGAGCTGTGCCCCGTCGACCGTGCCGATTCACTGAGTGCATGCGGCCGATGATACCAACATATACCCCCTGGGGGTACGCCTGTCTCGTCGCGTTCGGTCGTCGAAGCATTTCGTCATGTCTTCGAGGTGTCGAGTCCGAGATCTGTTGCGCGGTTGTAGTCGTCGTCGATGAGCACCACGCTGCGATGTTCCCGGTCGAGTAGTGAGGCCGCGATCGAGGCGCGATAGCCGGAGGCGCAGTGCACCCACACTTTGCCGTCGGGAACTTCTGCGAGTCGGTGCGGCAGTTCGTGGAGGGGAATGTTGATCGCACCGGGGATGTGGCCGTCCGCGTATTCGGACTGTTGACGGGTGTCGAGCACTGCAATGTCCGAGTCCTCTGCGGCGAGTCCGGCGAAGTCGGACACTTCGTAGGACCGTACGCGCCCGTCGCTGGCGAGCGAATGAATCTCTCCGACAGCGGAGCCGGAGGGGTGGTCGATGCCGATACGTGCCAACTCCCTTGTGGCCTCGTCGATTTGATCGGATGTGTCGCCGATCAAGGTCAGCGGCGCACCCCACTGGTAGAGCCAGCCGAGGTAGGTGACGAATGTCGTCGACAGCTCGAAGCCGAGGGAACCGTCGAGATGTCCGGCAGCGAAGGCGGTGCGTGCGCGGAGGTCGACGACCCATTGTCCGTCGTCGATGCGGCGGCGTAGTTCGTCGGGGTCGACGGGTTCTGGGGTCGACAGGTCGATCGGTGCGGGGCCTTCGGTGTTGATGACGCCCATGTGGGCGTAGTACGCGGGGTAGGCCGACAGTCCTGCGATCAACTCGTCGACGTAGGTTTGTTCGTCCTGGGTCAGCGCGGGATTGGACTGTTGCTGTTCACCGATGGTCGACGAGTCGCCGCTGGTGGGGGTCGCGGAGCAGAAGCTACCGAATCCGTGGGTGGGGTAGACCTCGACGTCGGCGGGGAGTTCGGCGGCGATTCGACGGACCGAGTGGAACTGGGCATGGGTGAGCTCGTCGGTGTGTTCGGAGCCGAGTAGGTCGGTGCGGCCGGTGGATCCGTAGAGCATCGAGCCGCCGGTGAAGATCGCGATCGGTTCGTCTCCGAGTTGCAGTACGTAGCTGACGTGATGATGTGTATGGCCCGGGGTGTGCATGACCTGAAACGTCGCCGATCCCGCGTCGACGACATCGCCGTCCCCCACTGCCCGTCGCTCGAATTCGACCGGGTCACCCTCGGGCACAACGTATTCGGCTCCGGTAGCGCGTGCGAGTTCGAGGCCGCCGGTGACGTAGTCGTTGTGGATGTGGGTTTCGAGTACGTGGGTGATGGTGGCGTTCTTCTCCGCTGCCAATGCCAGGACGCGGTCGATGTCACGTTGGGGATCGATCACAACGGCGATGCCGTCGTGGCTGACCAGGTAACTGCGGTCGCCCAGGCTCGAGGTTTCGATGATGGCGATATCTGGATCGGTCGTGCTCATGGGGTACTCCTACGGTGTTGTCGGGTCGGCCTCGTTTCTGACGTGAAATGTGTCGTTCAGGCCAGTGCGAGGAAGAGTTTTTCCAGTTCCGCTTCGGTCATGGGTTCTTTGTTGTCGGCGGTCTCGCCGGTCATGCATTCGCGGAGGCCGGTGGCGACGATCTTGAAGCCGGCTTTGTCGAGGGCGCGGGACACTGCGGCGAGTTGGGTGACGACGTCTTTGCAGTCGCGTCCGTTCTCGATCATGCCGATCACTCCGGCGAGCTGGCCGTGTGCGCGGCGCAGACGGTTGAGTACCAATGCGATGCTGTCTTCGTCGCCGACCATTGCGATCTCCTGATGGTGTGAGGGTGGTAGTGGTTTCAGATTACCCCTGGGGGCATCGGGTCGGTGTGTGCGTCCGGTCATGAAAGAAAGAGTGTGTCGACAAGTACGTAGCCTGCGACGGCGAACACCAGGTAGGCGAACCACGTGCGCAGCTTGTCGGTGTCGATGCGTGTGCTCAGTCGCCCGGCGACCAGCGAGCCTGCGATCGCCGCACCGGCGAACGCGGCTGTCAGCGGCCAGTTCCCGCCGAGCCCGTCGGCCTGAGCGATCAGTCCGGCGGCGGAGTTGGCGACGATGACCACCAGCGATGTTCCGACGGCGACACTCATCTCGATTCCCAACAGCAGCACGAGTGCGGGGATGATCAGGAATCCTCCGCCGACGCCGAACAGTCCGGTGAGGACTCCGACGCCGAACCCGGTCGGGATGGACCGTGGTGCGCACCGCCGCCAGTCGATCCCGGAATTCCCTGTTTTGCAGGCAGTTCCGACATCGTCGGTGCTTCCTAGCATCCGCGCCCCGGCGATGATCATGACGATCGCGAAGCCGATCATCACGGCGGCCTCGGGCAGATGTCTTCCCAGGGCGCTGCCGACCAGGGTGCCGACGATACCGGTGGCCGCGAAGATCGCAGCCAGTCGCCACTCGACGAGCTTCGCCCGCACCTTGGGGATGGCCCCGGTCGCCGAGGCGACACCGATCACCAGCAACGAGGTCGGTATCGCCTCCGCCAGGGGCAGGTCGAGGGCGTAGACCAGAACCGGGACGGCGACGATCGACCCACCGCCGCCGAGGAGACCGAGCAGGATGCCGACGGCGACGCCGAGAACCAGGGCCAGCGTCAGGGTCATCAGCTGTGTGCTGTGTCCTGGCCACCGAGTGCGTCGATAGCGGCCTGGAGCTTGGTGGTGGCCTCCGCGGCGACGTCGGAGAGTGCTGGTTCGCCTGTCGCTTGTACCATGATGTCGGGGTTCATGGCTTCGACGATGATCGATCCGGGTGCGCTCGTGTCGGCGCGGACGACGACATTGCACGGCAGCAGCAACCCGATCTGGCGCATGACTCCGACGGCGCGGTGCGCGAGGGTGGGATTGCAGGCACCGAGGATCAGATACTGCTCCATGTCCTCGTCGAGTTTGGCCTTCAACGTGGCCTGCATGTCGATTTCGGTGAGAACACCGAATCCCTGATCGGACAGGGCTGCTTTGACGGAGTCGACTGCGGTGGCGAAGTCGGTGTCGGTCAGGGTGGTCGAGAGTGCGATGTTCATGAGGGAAATTCCTTTCGATTATCAAACTGCGGTGATGTAGGTCTACCCGTTCAGGGGCCGACGAATACTCGGCACGCCGACCCGGCTGAGGAGTGCGCTCGCCGGGCACCAGCCGACCGCTGCGTAGAGGGCGAGGTTCGCGGCAGCGAACGCGCTCAGTAGTCGCCATTGCGGTGCGTGTAATTCGCCGAGTGCCAGACCGGTGGCGGTGACACCGGCAGCAAGGGCGGGGACGATACGTTCGATCGGCCATCCTGTGAATGCCGCCGAGTGGGTTGTGTTCGGGTCGATCATCAGTGCTCCGTTGGGTGTGGTGAGGGTGTCAGTGAGAGAAGCTGATCGACGGCAGCACCTTGCGCAGCCAGGCTGGTGACCACCATGCGGCGTGACCGGTCAGACGCAGCAAGACCGGCAGCAGGATCAGCCTGATCAGGAAGGCGTCGAGCAGTACCGCGACACCGAGAATGATGCCCATCTCTTTCGGTGGGAGCGGATCGGACAGTGCGAAGGTGAAGAACACGGCGACCATCACCGCGGCGGCGGCGAAGATGACCCGGCCGGAGTGCGCGAGCCCGTCGACCTGAGCTGCCTTCGGGTCCCCGGTCTTCTCGTAGTGCTCTTTCGCGGTGGCGAGCAAAAACACGGTGTAGTCCATGGCGATGGCGAAGATCATCGCGAAGAAGAACACCGGACCCCAGCCGTCGAGGAAGCCTTGCGGGGTGAAGCCGAGCAGTGACGCACCGTGCCCGTCCTGGAAGATCAGTTTCGCGACCCCGAACGCTGCCGCGGTCGAGAGCAGACTGACGGCGGTGCCGAGGATCGCGATCAGGGGTGCTTGGAGCGCAACGAGCAGCAGGATGAAACCGAGCGCCAGAATGATGCCGATCACCAGCGGTAGGTAGTCGTTCAGTGCTTGCTGTAGATCGAGGTTCTCCGCCGGCGCACCGCCGACCAACGCCGACTCCGGCAGCTGTGCGCGCAGGTCACCGAGGATGGCGCCCATTCTCTCGTCCGAGGGGTCCACAGTGGGAAGTGCTTGCAGCAGTGAATAGTTCGAGCCATCGGACGCAGGTTGAGGCGGGGTGACCATCGAGATTCCGTCGACGGTAGTGGCTGCGGTGGCGGTCGCGGCCGCATCCGACGCTGGCACGACGATCTGCAGTGCGCCGGGCGCGCCGTCACCGAACTGGGCCTGGACGAGCTCGTAGCCCTGGCGAACCGGTGCGTCCTCGGGCACTACGGAGATCGAGGGCATTGCCACTTTCAGTCCGAGGACCGGAAGAGCCAGCGCGATGAGGATGCCCACGGACACCAGAGCGAACGGCCAGGGGTGCTTGTGCAGCAGTTCACCCCAGGCTGCGAATTTCGGGGAGCGGTGCTGCTGACGCTTGGCGTAGGGCAAGGATGCGGCGTTGACCTTGGAGCCGAGTGCACCCAGGGTTGCGGGGAGCAGGGTCATGGTGGCGATCAGCACGAACGTCACTGCGAGCATGATGCCGACGGCCATGGTGCGCACCGCCGGTGCGGGAACGAGCAGGACGGCCGAGAGGCTCACCAGGACGGTCAGTCCGGACAGGACCACGGCTTTGCCTGCGGTGTCCATGGTTTCGGCGACCGCGGCACGCGGATCGGCGTTGCGCAGTGCGTCGCGGAACCTGGCGACGATGAACAGGGCGTAGTCGATTCCGAGGGCGAGGGCGAACATCATCGCGAAGTTCATCGCCCACACCGAGATCGGCGTGACGCCGTTGAGCAGAACAAGTCCGCCTGCGGATGCGACCAGGCCGGCGACGGTGAGTAGCAGCGGCAATCCCGCGGCGACGAGAGAGCCGAACGCGAGCACCATGATCGCCAAAGTGACCGGCCAGGAGAACAATTCGGCCTGGATCATGGCGTCGTGGTTGGCTTTGTTGAAGTCCGACCACAGTGCTGACGACCCGGTGGGGTAGATCTCGATACCGTTGCCGGACAGTGCGGTCAGCTCGCCTTTGACCTCGTCGACGGCTTTGACCATGTCGTCGGTACTCGCGTCTGCGCCGGCGATGAGGATGCCGGTGTGACGGTCGGGGCTGATGGTCATGCCCGGCTGGGGGGCGACGATCTCGCCGAAGCGGGTGTCGCTGTCGAACACAGCCGCGACGTCGGTGAGTGTCTGCTGCATCGCCGGGTCTTCGATCGAGGCGGTGTCGGAGTGAACGACGACCTGCACTGCTGCAGAGGAGTTGCCGCCGAAATGCTGCTGGGCGAGTTCGCGTACCTGGACGGATTCGGATCCGTTGGCCTGCCAGCCGGCCCCGGCCAACGACGAAAACACCGTTGGTGCAGCTGATCCAAGGGCGATTAGGGTGATCAGCCAGATACCGAACACCCAGCGGCGACGCGTGACCATCGCGCTCCCCAGGCGGCCGAGTACGCCAGGTGCAGGTGGCCGGTCACGGTCGTGTCGGTCGGTAGCCGCCGCGGTAGCGGGCACGGACATAGCATTCTCCTAAATACGGGTGGGGGTATATGACAAGGCCACGAAGGCCCAAAAGCTTCCTCGAAGACTTAAAGGTGAGGTGTCAGCGATGAAACAGGGAGTGAAAAAAGCCGGTGCGCCTAGCTGGATCGGGTGCCTCGCTCGACGAGCAGGTGCACTGCTGCGGCCGTGGGACATTCTTCATGACGCTGTCGATGTGGCGCCCGCAGCCGGCCCAGGTGGTCTTACCGCATGTCGGGCATGCGACGGGGTAGCACATGGCAATCCTTCCTGGCGGGGTGTACCTACTGTTGCATATACCTAGGGGGGTATGCAAGTACCCCTAGGGGTATAAATCATCGATGCGAGGGTGATGAATGGGAAGGTTCACCGCCGCGGGCGAAAGGGGAACGTTCGCATTTCGTGTAGGAAGACCGCGACTGCTCGAGACGGACTACAGGTCTACCTTTAACAATGGCTGTATGACACCCACTTCTGAACAAGTGCAGCTGACTTCTGAAACTGACACGATTCGTGTCAGTTTCAGAAGACGGCTGCACTCTTTGCAGGCGTTTCGAGGGTGAGTGCACGTGTCTTCTGACATTCTGATGTCAGAAGTGCGGTGCACGGTCGCGTTCGGCTCTCGGTGATAGGGGAGGCTTGTGATGGACCCCGACAAGCTCGCCATCGTGGAGACCGGTGTGCTGACAGCGTCGGGGGAGCGGTGGTCCCAGGCCGAGGCCCGTTTCGGTGTCCTGGCTCCCTTGCTGGAGATGCATCCGGTGCGTTCGGAAGCGGTCGACGCTGCAGCGCAGCGCTTGGGACTATCCAGGCGGCGGGTCTACACGTTGATCGGCAGGCTCAGGAACGGGACGGGGACAGTCACCGATCTTCTGACGAAGGTCTCGTCGGGTGGGCGTGGCCGCAGCCGAGTAGCGGCTGAGGTTGAGGAATTGATCGGCGACCATCTCACCCGATATTTTCTTCATCGCCAGAAGTTGAGTGTCGCTGCGCTGCATCGACGTATCGCGCTGGCGTGTCACCGCGCGGGTCTGCCAGTGCCGGCCAGAAACACCGTCACCGCGCGTATCGCCGCCCTCCATCCGGCATCGGTGGCCAGGTCCCGCGGAGGACCCGATGCCGCCCGCCCGCGTCAGTCCGCCGGCGACAGTCCACCGACAGTTGCGGGGATTCTCGATCAGGTCCAGATCGACCACACCGTCGTCGATGTGATGATCGTCGACGAGTACGAGCGGCAACCGATCGGTCGCCCCTACCTGACGATCGCCATTGATGTCTTCAGCCGTTCCGTACTCGGGTTCGTCGTCACTTTGGAGCCGCCGTCGTCGATATCGGTCGGGTTGTGCCTGGGCCGCGTGTGCTGCGAGAAGCAGACATGGCTGGAGGCATGCGAGCTCGCTGAGCAGGTGCAGTGGCCGATGGCAGGGAAGCCGAAGCAGTTGTATCTCGACAACGCCTCCGAGTTCAAAAGCGAAGCGCTGCGCCGTGGATGCGCCCAGCACGCCATCACCCTCGAATACCGTCCTCCGGGCCGACCGCACTACGGCGGGATCGTCGAACGCATCATCGGGACGGCGATGACGGCGGTGCACGAGCTGCCTGGGACCACCTTCTCGAACCCAGCGGACCGAGGAAGCTACGACTCGGACAAGCATGCGGCGTTGACATTGCGTGAGTTGGAACGCTGGCTGGTCCTGGCCATAGCCTCGTATCACGCGAGTGTTCACGCAGGGATCGGGAACACTCCGGCCGCGGTGTGGGCCGGCGGGGTCGCCGCAGTTGGTCATGCCCCTCGTGTGGTGCTCGGCGAAACCGCGTTCCTGGTGGACTTTCTTCCCGTCATCCGGCGACGTCTGACGCGTACGGGCTTCGTTCTCGATCACGTGCACTACTTCTCGAACGCGCTCAAACCGTGGGTTGCGCGGCGAGAGGATCTGGGGCGGTTCGTGATACGACGTGACCCACGCGATTTGAGCAGAATCTGGGTCCTCGAACCAGACGGTGCCGGCTATGTCGAGGTGCCGTACCGGACGATGTCACATCCCGCGGTGACACTGTGGGAGCACAGAGCTGCTATCACCCGTCTCCGCGAACAAGGTCGGTCGAACGTCGATGAGGGCGCACTGTTTTCGATGATCGAGCAGATGCGCGAGGTCACCGACCGCTCGCAGAAAGCCACCCGCAAAGCCCGGCGCAACCGTGCCCGCCGCATGCATCTCACCGGCGCCGCGTCTGCGCCGATCCCGGCGATCTACCCGCCGGTGGAGCCTCGAGCGGACGGCGGCACCGCAACGCCGGTCTTCAGCGATATCGAGGAATGGTGAGCCGATGACCGCATCGACAGGAAGCAGCGACGAAGCCACCGAGTCGTCCGGTGAGGATTTGGGGCACCTGCGGGAGTCGGTTCGTCCGCTCGCCGCACTCGACGACGCGGACAGGATCCGGTTGATCCGGTCGGAGAGGTGGATTGGGTATCCGCAGGCCCGTACGGTCATCGACCATCTGGAGACGTTGTTGTCGTGGCCGGACCGACAGCGTATGCCGAACCTACTGTTGCTCGGTCCGACGAACAACGGCAAGTCGATGATCATCGAAAAGTTCCGGCGCACTCATCCGCCGATCAGCTTGTCCGATCGCGAGCAGATACCGGTGTTGTGCATGCAGATGCCCCCGGACCCGTCACCCGGCCGGTTCTACCTCGCACTGCTCACAGCGTTGGGAACACCGACCAGGCCCCGCAATCGGGTCCACGAACTCGAACAGCAAGCATTGATGCTGCTCCGCGTCACCGGCGTACGGATGTTGATCATCGACGAGCTCCACAATGTTCTCGCCGGCGGCGACAACGTGCGCCGCGAATTCTTGAACGTGCTGCGGTTTTTGGGCAACGAACTACGCATTCCTCTTGTCGCTGTCGGCACCCGTGATGCTTACCTCGCCATCCGGACCGATCCCCAGTTGGAGAATCGATTCCATCCCATGACTTTGCCGGTCTGGACCAACACTGCCGACACCAGATCACTGCTGGCCAGCTTCAGCACGAGCTTCCCCCTCCGCAAACCCTCGCACGTGACATCACTGGAGATGACCGACTACCTCCTTACTCGCTCCGAGGGCACCATCGGTGAACTGGCAACGTTGCTCACTGCCGCAGCAGTGACCGCCGTCGACAGCGGAGAGGAAGCGATGACCTCATCGGTGCTCACGCGCACTCCGTACCTCGGCCCCACGGAGCGACGCCGCCAGTTCGAACGCCACCTCGCGTGAACGCGCGGCTCGCACCGATGCCCGGTGATGCGTACGTTCGCCCGTGGCCGCTGCACCCGCAGCCACTGCCAGGTGAGGTCCTCTCGTCATGGTTGGCCCGGATATGCGAGCTGTATCCGCACATCAGGCCCTCTGACCTTCTTGCAGAACTCGAAATCGATTGTGCTGTCGAAGATCTCGACCGCTACACACCGGAGCCGATACTTGCCGAGCTGGCCGGTCGCGGTGCAGTCCCGGTAGAGAGGGTGCGGATGATGACGTTGGCGGGGTGGACACCGTGGCTGCTCGACAGCACCGACCCCGCCGGCTGCGACTTCGACACCTACGTCCACCAGTTCTCGATCCTGCTACCGGCCGACCTCGCGAGGGAGGATCGACGACGTCGCACACCCACGAGCGAGGCATGGTTGCCGTGGGCGAGCACTCCGCGTAGTCGGGCATGCCCGGCATGTGTCGACAGCCTCGAATCCACTGCTGGTATCAACATGGCTCTGCTGCAGCAATATCCGGTGCTGAGCAGCTGCCTCGACCACCGTTGTCGACTCGAACCCTGCTCTGTTTTCCCTGGTCATGCGATCTTCTGGGATCAGGTCCGGTTCGGTTCGGACGAACGGGTCTCGCCCGTTCCGGTTCCCTCGGCGGTCACGGACCTCGATCGGCGCAGCACCGAGGCCCTGACGACGGGATGGGTGGAACTCGGCCCAGGCCGGGTACATGCCGCAGTGTGGTTCCGGCTTCTGCGCACCGTCGTCGACGAAGTGTCCTCGCCACTGGTTCGCACCGGACGGTGGGCGACGAGGCTCGTTGCGATCTGGAAGGCCGCCGGTCGTTCTCGCCCGTTGCGGACCGCGTGGGTTCCGTTCGAGGACCTGCACTGGGACGAGCAGGCGAAAGTCCTCGAGGCCGCGGCGATCGCCATTGCGTTGGTCGAGAGCGGTGAGATCGATGCCGGCGGTGCGCACGCATCTCTGCTGAGCCCACGACCCTATGAGCCGGTCGATCCCGGGACAGCTCCGACGCGCTCGTCTTATCCCGCACCCGAGCGCGACCTGTGGGCTGACGCGCACGCTGCGGCCGAGGCCGCCATCGCGGCGGCGCGTGTCGATCCCGCATCCGCCAGTTCGTTGTACAACTTCCTGCGCATGGGGTGCCGCACCGCGGCGGAGCTGGATGAGACGGTGCAACTGTTCCTTGACCACGGGATCCCGCTGCACCATCCGCCGACATAGCTCTCGCCCGATGGAGCGGGGTCGTCCGCGATGTGAAGTGACACCGAAGTTGTCCAATCGGACCAGGTAGTTGTCCACCGCGTTGCTGGGGGAATGCCTGGTCGGGTGCCAAATAACCTGTCCAATGATCGAAAATCTTCGGTCTCTGCGCGTGTTGTCAGTGAAGTTGTCCAACGTGAAGACCAGCCGGAGCCCGTCCTCGTGTTGGCGATGAGGGGGTCTGGACCTGCGGCGATGACAAGGAAGCTAGCGCGGCCGTGGGGAGCTTTCATGCGGGCGGTCTTCAGGAGTGGACATGCCCTGGTCACGATTGGACAGAAAGGCTGTCAATTGGACAACCAGCGTGTCACTTCACACGCGACGCACACGCGGCGATAGCAGAGGAGCCCGTTTTCGCGCCGGGGTCATAGTCACCAACGTTATTTGTGCGGTGACCGACGAGAATTTTCCTTCCCGCACCATCTTTGCCGAAAACCCTGCTCAGCGTGTTTTCGAATCGCGAAGTCTGTCAGGAGGGCTCGCTACAGTCCCTGTCATGGCAGAACGGCAGCTCGATGAG
Source organism: Rhodococcus sp. 15-725-2-2b (assembly GCF_002259075.1). Classification (NCBI taxonomy): domain Bacteria; kingdom Bacillati; phylum Actinomycetota; class Actinomycetes; order Mycobacteriales; family Nocardiaceae; genus Rhodococcus; species Rhodococcus sp. 15-725-2-2b. The sequence continues at coordinate 63,944 of NZ_NPFL01000023.1, forward strand.
GGCCTGGACACGGATTCAGTTGTCTCGGCGCGTGGTGCGGCAGTGTTCCCGGACCTGTCGTGCGAGGTCGCCGCTCGAATCGAACGGTCGATGGCCTCGGCACGGTCAGCGGGGACCCGCCGCGCCTACGATTCGGCATGGCGACGGTTCGAGACCTGGTGCGCACACGCCGGCCACAGTCCCCTGCCGGCGCACCCCGCCACCGTCGCGGCGTACCTCGTCAACGCCGCAGACACGGTCACCACGAACGGGATACGGGCCTACGCGCCGGCGACGCTGGGGAAGTGGGTCGCCGCGATCGCCGACCGCCACCGCGGCGCTGGACGCGAGAGCCCGTGCGGCCATGAGATGGTCCGCGCCACCCTCGCCGGAATCCGTCGCGACTACGCATCTGCGGGGGACCGGCCCCGCAATCCCCGTGCACCGCTGCTGACCTGCGATATCACCACGATCGTCGATCACGCACGTCGCAGTGTGACCGGGTGGGCATCGGAGGTGCTCGAACGCCGCGACAGCGCGCTGCTACTGATGGGCTACACCGGCGCATTTCGCCGTAGCGAACTCGTAGCGCTCGAATGCCGCGATGTCCGCCGCGATCGCCTCGACGGTGCGCATGTCCGCCTGCGGCACTCGAAGACCGACCAGGACGGAACCGGAACCGTGAAAGCACTCCCGTTCACCGACCGCCACGAATCATGCCCGGTCTGCGCGTGGGTTCGCTGGCTGCAGATCGTCGCAGCGTTCGACACCGGCGGCAGAGTTGCTGTCATCCGAATACTTTCCCGCGCAGTGGAATTCGACTCCCATATCTGCCGCGGCACCCTTCCTGTAGTCGAGAAACGGTCCCCTCTGTTTCGGTCCGTTCGCAAGAACGGCAACCTCTCCGACACAGCCCTGTCCGGAGCCGCGGTGCACGCGGCGATCCGCCGCCGCGCTACTCGAGCTGGATACGGCCCCGACACCGTCGCCCAGCTCGGCGGGCATTCCCTCCGTTCCGGCTTCGTCACGCAGGCCTTCCGCAACGGTTGCCGACGCGCATGCGATCATGCGCCAAACCGGGCACACCACACCCGCAATGGTCGAAACATACGCTCACGAGAATGCGCCACTGGTCGGCAACGCCGTCACCGAGCTCGGCCTATGACCAGGCACCCGACCGAACCAGTGAGCGGCGACGGGACGACAGGGGTAGATGCTGACCACGACGACCGCCCTTGTCCGATACGTGCATCGGACATCACGAACACGTCGATACCGAGGCGGGATCGGCACACGTGGTCACTGTTCGAGGACTGGTGCACCGCCCATGGCGAACCCCCATTGGCGGCCTCTCCTGAGTCACTTGCTCGGTTCCTGTATGCGCACCCCGCCGCGCCGACGACCCAACGCCGCCGGATCGCGGTGATCGACTCCGCTCATCATCGGCATCTATTACCTCCTCCAGGGCGCGCTGAGACCGTCCGGGCTGCGCTGGATGGGGCCCGCACGTCGCGCCTGCAGGAGGTGGCAGCCGTGATCGGCGGAATCATCGCCCGACTCCCCGAATACGGTTGGCCGTCAGCGTTGTTCGCGCGCAGAGACGCGCTGATCCTCACGCTCGCTACGACAGGTCTGCCGTACACGCAGATCGCGGCCCTGCGGGCATGCGATGTCACCGCCGATGCGGGTCTCGACGCCCTTCGCATCGAGACAGGCCGCGGCGTTCATACCCTCACCTCCCTCGCGCTGGCGGGGACGGGCATTTCTCCGCGCACGGTGTACCAGCGCTGGTGTGAGGTGCTCGGCCATCAGGCCCGGTATCCGAGCACCCGAATGCTCGCCGACGCTTTCGATGCCGTGGACGGCACCGGGCTCGGCGGATACGACCGGTATTTCGACCCGGCCGGTCAACATCCGCTGTCGACTGCGATCGACCGGTGGGGCCACACCCCGTTGGCTGCGACCCCGCTGACCGCCCGTGCGGTAGCGGGCATCGTGCGAATGCACTGGGACGGAAGGGCACCCACCCACCTGCAGCCCACTGCGCGGTCACAACATCCGGAGCAGATCGCGGCACCGGATCCAGTACCGCGGGTTCTACTCGACCCCGGCTACTACGAACGCGGAACGCTTGCGCGTAGACACGCCCACGGTCTTCTCGACGACGTGGACTCTGTCCTGGCCGATGTCGAAACCCGCGCGGACAGCCTGTTGGAAGCTCTCGTCGACTTTCTCGAATCGGAGACCGCACGCGTGCCGGCCGACACCGTCGAGTGACTAGTGGTTGGTACTCGGGTTTGCACACACTCTTCTTCTCACGGCAGGGAGGCGGTGACGTCTCAGAAATCTCCGAGATGAAGATCGATCAGGCCGCGAACGAACGAGGCATCGATCTCGACCCCGTTCTGCGGGGTCTACGTCGAATCCGGGTCGTCTGAGAGTCGGGGATTTCGGAAATCTTTCGGAGAGCGTCCGGTCCAGCGTTTGAAGGCGTGAGAGAAGTTGGCGAGGTCGCTGTATCCGAGTTCGGTAGCGATCTCGCTGACCGAAACCGATCGGTCGAGGAGCCGTAGCATCGCGCGCTCGTACAGCAGCGAGTGGCGCACCTTGCTATAGGTGGTTCCTTCTTCGGCAAGCCGCCGTTTCAACGTGCTACTCGACATCGACAATGCTTGTGCAACATCATGGTTGGTTCGCTGTCCGAGGTCCTTTTCCAACTGTTGCCTCACCTTCTCGGCGGATGACATGGACCCACTCCGCTGGGCGAGTGTTCGCTGCAGATCAGCGATAGCGAGACGATATGCGAGGGGGTCCGAGAAGCGACAAGCCTTGTTGAGGGTCTCCTCGGGTACGTGGACGAAGGAAATCGGAGCGTCGAAGAACCGGCGATTCGCCCCCGGACCTTCGTCGTGGCTCACCTCGGCCGGCTCCGGCCAGCTCAGATGGAGTGTCACCGGCGATATGTCACCGGCGAGCATGTCCAGCAGTCGTAGTAACGCCGACCCACCGTAGGTGATGACCAAGCAGTCCAGTGCGGAATCGCCTGTGTGCGCAGTGAGCCCGACGATCAGACCGTAGTCGCCGGTGTGGAACTGCGACTTCAACGCCGTGGAGATCAATGGTAGGTATGTCAGGAGATCGACGATCTCGGCGACCGAACCAGCGCTGATCAAAGGTGAACTCAGAGGCCCGAACGATGTCAACTGGGCCTGCTCGGCAAACGCAAATCCGAGTCGAGTGGCCTGGGCGATATCGAGTTCGGGATAGACCTCCCGAAACCACCGTATCGGTGCCTGAACGTCATGCTGAATGAGCGTCGCTTCACTGGTTCCTTCGCGGTGCATGATCACACGAAGCCGCGCGGCGGCGTCAGGGTCGAGTGCGCGGCGTTCGAGCAACTGAACGAACGCAAGCGGTGGCACGCCCTCGTCGCTCAGCTTCACGGTGACCCCTTTGACCCGAATTCACAAGTTTATGACTCCACCGAACATAGCCGTCACCCGCGTTTGCGACGACACTTTCGTCAATCACGCCGGAAAACGAGGAGTTGACATGGCAGCTGTAATTTTCGTCGCCCACGATGGTGAGAAGCACGAGGCGGCTCTGGTCGAAGGTCGCTCGCTGATGCAGATTGCAACCGACAATGCTGTGCCGGGGATCGATGGAGACTGTGGGGGCGAAACGGCCTGTGGCACCTGCCATGTGATCGTCGACCCGCAGTGGTCAGGAGAGGTGGGTCTGTCCGGCGCCGACGAGGAGGAGATGCTGGCGATGAACCCCGAGCGTGAACCCACGTCTCGGTTGTCGTGCCAGATGGTGGCCTCGGAAGCGTGGGATGGCCTGATCGTTCGAACACCTGAATTCCAATTGTGATGTGCGAAAGGCAGGCACGACAGCATGAAAGTTTCTGAGTCGATCGCCGACAAGGTCCAGTCGACCATCCCGATAGGGCTGCAGATCCAGGGCGCTCATTTGTACGACAAGACCCGACGGTGGGTGACTGGCACGAATGGCAAGAAGATCTTCGTCGAAAGTCCCATCCCACCGGTCGAGGATGTCGAGCTCGCCGACATCGACCTCAGTAACCCCTTTCTTTACAGACAAGGGCGGTGGCAGTCGTACTTCGAGCGCGTGCGGAACGAGGCACCGGTGCACTACCAACCCAATAGTCCGTTCGGCCCGTTCTGGTCGGTCACGCGCCATGCCGATATCGTGGCCGTCGACAAGAATCACGCTGTGTTCTCGGCCGAACCGTTCATCGTCATCGGCGTTCCGCCCCGGTTTCTCGATATCGAGATGTTCATCGCGATGGACCCACCACACCACGACAAGCAGCGCGCTGCCGTCCAGGGGGTTGTCGCACCGAAGAACCTCCGGGAGATGGAGGGACTGATCCGATCGCGCGTACGGGAGGTATTGGACGACCTCCCCTTGAACGAGCCGTTCGACTGGGTGCAGAATGTCTCGATCGAGTTGACAGCTCGGATGCTCGCAACTCTTCTGGATTTCCCCTACGAACAACGCCGCAAACTCGTCTACTGGTCCGATTTGGCAACCTCGATGGAGCAAGCCAACGGTGGGCCCTCGGACAACGACGAGGTGTTCGAAGGCATGCGTGACATGGCCCGTGGCCTCAGCGCTCTCTGGCATGACAAAGCAGCCAGGAGGTCTGCAGGGGAAGAGTCCGGTTTCGATCTGATCACCATGTTGCAGAGCAACGAGGACACCAAGGATCTGATCGATCGTCCGATGGAATTTCTGGGCAACCTCGTCCTGCTGATCGTCGGTGGCAACGACACCACGCGAAACTCGATGAGCGGTGGCGTTCTTGCGTTGAACCAATTCCCCGACCAGTTCGAGAAATTGAAGGCCAATCCCGATTTGATCCCCAACATGAACTCGGAAATCATCCGATGGCAAACACCCTTGGCGTACATGCGCCGAATCGCCAAAGCCGACACCGTTCTGAACGGACAATTCATCCGCAAGGGTGACAAATTGGTGATGTGGTATGCCTCGGGTAACCGCGACGAACGCGTTTTCGAGAATCCTGATGATTTCATCATCGATCGTGCCAATGCGCGCAATCACATCGCGTTCGGATTCGGTGTGCACCGGTGTATGGGCAATCGGCTGGCCGAAATGCAGCTGCGGATTCTGTGGGAGGAGTTGCTTCCCCGCTTCGAGAACATCGAGGTCGTCGGCGACCCCGAGTATGTTCAGTCGAATTTCGTGCGGGGCATCAGCAAGATGATGGTGCGCCTGACGCCTACTTCCAGCGTATGACATCGCAACGGGCGATCATCGTCGGCGCAAGCCATGCTGGGGCACAACTGGCAGCTAGTTTGCGCCAAGAAGGTTGGACAGGCGACATCGTCCTCATCGGTAACGAGTCTGCCGCTCCCTATCAACGCCCCCCGCTGTCGAAGGCATACCTGGCGGGCAAATGCGTACTCGACGATATCGCCATTCGCAGCACGGACTTCTACTCCAAGCAAGGTATTCAGCTCCTGAACGCGCAGGTGGAGACCATCGTTCGGTCGGAAGGCAACGTCGTTCTCGACACCGGGGAGAAGCTGGCCTACGACAAGCTCGCGCTGTGCACGGGAGCCCGCCCTCGTCGGCTCACCGTTCCCGGGGCCGATCTCCACGGGGTCTACTACCTGCGCACCGCAGCGGACGTCGAGAGGATCCGTATGGCCACCGGCCCTGGCCAGCGGGTGGTGATCATCGGAGGCGGCTACATCGGACTCGAGACAGCGGCATCGCTGCGCGCACTGGGCGTACAGGTCACAGTCCTCGAGGCAACTGGGCGTGTGCTCGAGCGGGTCACTGCTCCCGAGGTATCGACGTTCTTCGAGCGGATACATCGCGAACAGGGAGTCGACATCAGAACGAACGCGATGGTTCAGGGCCTGTCCGGTGACCGTGAGGTTCGTGAAATCACCTTGGCCAGCGGAGAATCGATCCCCGCAGATATGGTCATCGTCGGTGTCGGCGTCGAGCCGAACACCGACCTCGCCGCCGATGCGGGTCTTGTCATCGACAACGGCATCGTGATCGACGATCACACTCGGACCAACGACCCCGACATCATGGCGGCGGGGGACTGCGCGAGCCACGACATGGCCCGTTACGGCCGTCGACTACGGTTGGAGTCCGTCTCGAGCGCAGGAGAGCAGGCCAAAGTCGCTGCGTCGACCGCCTGCGGGAAGTCCAGAAAAATCGAAGCGTTGCCGTGGTTCTGGTCGGATCAGTATCACTTCAAGCTGCAGATCGCCGGCCTCAACACTGGATACGACGAAGTGGTTCTCAGCGGTGACCCCACCCGCGACAGTGATTTCAGTTGCTTCTATCTCCAGGCCGGTGAGCTCATTGCCGCCGACTGCATAGGTCGCCCGCGCGAGTTCATGTACAGCAAACGGGTGATCGCCCAGCGACTCCCCGTCCAACGCGAAGACCTGATGCTCGGCGGACTCGCGCGCAACTGACCGATCCTTCGGTCGTTGTGCACACAACAGCAACCGGTTTGCTCAGAGAAGGGAACATCAGCGATGACCATGACAGACCGCCCGCCCGGAGCACATACTACGCAGCCACCACACGCATACCTGGGAGCAACGGACTTCCTCGACATCGAGCACGAATCCGTGCGGGCGTTCACCGCCGCGGCAATCGGAGATGCGAGCAGCGACCGTGACAAGGCCAGACGCCTCTTCGCCGCCGTCCGCGACCGAATCTGGTACGACCCATACACCGTGTCGGACGATCCGGCCCACTATCGAGCGAGCTTCGTCCTCGAGGCCGGGCGCGCTTACTGCGTCCCGAAGGCGGTGCTGTTGACCGCAGTGTGCCGGGCGGCGGGTATCCCAGCACTGCTCGGCTTCGCCGACGTCCGAAATCACCTGCAGACCGAGACGTTGCGCACGCTGATGGGCGGCACCGACCTGTTCGTCTACCACGGCTACAGTCGCCTCTACATCGAGGGCCGGTGGTTGAAGGCCACGCCGGCATTCAATGTCGAGTTGTGCGCTCGTTTCGGCGTGCCGCCAGTGGAATTCGACGGCGATCGCGATGCTCTCATGCATGCCTTCACCGCAGACGGAGCCCAGCACATGGAGTATGTCCGCGAACGAGGAGTCTTCGACGACCTACCCTTGAACGCGATCTTGACGGTGCTTCGGCACTCCTACGGCCCCACGATCTTCACGGGCGCTCACCCACTCGATGATGTTTTCACCGGCCGCACCCGGCCGGACGAAACTCCCGGGGATCGAAACCTTCCGCGGGAGTCTCGATGAACACAAGCGGTGAGAACATACGTCTTGAACCCCGTATCGCGGCCGACTGCCGATCGGTCGGAGCTCTCTCCGCGAACAACCACGGCGTGACCACTCGGACTACCTCGGACACCTTCGAATCGGGTGAGCCGATACCTGCTGGCAGAGCTGTGCCGTATGACTGTCTCGTCGGCGCGGCCGTGTTGAGGCCGACACCGGAAGTTACACCGAACAGACGAGACTCGCTCTGCCGCTGGAATTGCGGCTGCGGGCGATGAACGACCGATCCGAACGCCTCCCCGGGCACGAGACGCCGCGCGATACCCATATCCCTCTTTCGTGTGCGCAGCCACCACCGCGAGAGCGGCCCGAACGGCGTCTACCGATGTCTCTCATCTATGCAAGGAGCGCAGCAGATGACAAACAACGCACCTCACACCCCCGCCAGGACCGTAGCGATCACAGGTGGAGCTCGAGGCATCGGCTATCAGACAGCGAAGGAGTTGATTCGACGAGGCCACCGGGTCGCCATCGGCGACATCGACGAGGCACGTGCGAAGGAGGCCGCCGCCGAACTCGGGGTGAAGGTCGTCACCCGACTCGACGTCACCGAACCTGACTCGTTCACAACGTTTCTGGACCTGGTCGAACGTGAACTCGGACCCCTCGACATCCTGATCAACAACGCGGGCATCATGCCTACCGGCCACGCCCACGAAGAGGACGATGCAATAACCCGGAGGCAAGTCGAGATCAACGTCCTGGGTGTCATCTTCGGGACCAAACTGGCTCTTCAGCGAATGCTGCCACGCCGCACCGGACACATCATCAACACTGCGTCATTGGCCGGCGAGCTCGCGGTACCTGGTTTGGCGACCTACTGCGCTACCAAGTTCGCAGTCATCGGATTCACAGAGGCCGCACGACTGGAGTACCGCAAGTCAGGGGTTCGACTGTCCACAGTCCGCCCGACGTTCACCAACACCGAACTCGTCGCCGGAACCGCCGGCGCAAAGGGATTACGCAACGCCGAGCCGGAGGAAATCGCCCGCGCGACAGCAGATCTGATCGAGAATCCACGCCCCTTCGTCCGCGTCACCCGTCTCGCAGGCGCAATGGTCGCGGCGGTGAAATTCGTCCCCCGGCGGCTGGCGACCGGACTGGGTGCGGCCCTGAACACAGATTCGGTGTTCCTCGCGGACGTCGACATGACTGCTCCCCGAACGTATCTCGACAGAATCCAGAACAGCTGAGCATGCCGACACGCGCGCTCGACCAACCACCCGAAAGGCAGCCACAGTGCCCCACACGACTCTGATCGAGAACTATCCCCACCGGATGGGAGGGCACTGCGGGTCAGGTGCAATGCGAGACCTTCTCCATTGGCACGGTCTGGGATGGGACGGACCACCCGACGAGGGGTTGGTGTTCGCACTGGGTGGTGATCTCGGTTTGTCCTACCTGCGATCGGACGACCTGGTCCCACCGATGTACCTGGTCGGCCGCGGTGCCGACTTCGAGATCGACTTACCGCGCAGGCTCGGCGGACAAGTCGAGGTTCTCACGACCGACGATCCCGGTGAGGGATGGTCATGGGTTCGCGACGACATCGATGCGGGACGACCCAGTCTGGTCTGGGCCGATATCGCTGAGCTGCCCTACTTACGGGTGAAACTGCAGATGAGTCGCCACGACATCGTGGTGATCGGCTACGACGAGATCGGGGGGACTGCCTCGGTCGTCGACAACGATCGGGCCGACGTGCAGAAGATCCCGCTCGACGCGCTGGCTCGGGCGCGATCTTCCACCTCGTTCCCGCAACCGACACGTCACTGCACGTACCGAATCACGTGGCCGCAGACACTGCCGCCCGTGTCGACTGCCGCGGCCGCGGCCTTCGCCCGATCCGCCGCCAGCATGCACGCCCCATCGACACCGGGAATAGCCGACCACATACCAGCAGCCGGTGCCGACGGTTTGGCCGCGGTCGACCAGCTGGCAACCGACGTCAAGAGCTGGGTCGACCTTCCGCCCGATGACCTCGAGACGCTGCTGTTCAGTCTCGGTATCTTCATCGAAAAGGCCGGAACCGGAGGCGGGCTCTTTCGTCGGCTTCTCGCCGACGGCTGTACCGAGATTGCACGTCTGACCGGTGATCCCGCTACCGCAGACCTCGCGGTGGCCGCCGATCACTGCGCCCAGGCCTGGACCGAAACTGCCCGCGCCGGAACACAACGCGGTCTCGATGTACGAACACGCGCAGCTGCGGTGGCCGTGTCGGCTGCCAGACTGTCGGAACTCGAGCTGATCCTGGTGGAGTCCCTGGAGTCTGCTTCACGCTCGCTGTCCGCCATCACGAGATGATGCCCACCGTCGTTCGATGGCGCGCGGTACACGGGGCGCATCGCACTGTGCTGCAGCTGTCGTCGCCGACACCGTACGCCCTGGCGACCTCACTGATCGGCTTGGAAGAGTCGATGACCTCTCGGCACAGTTCGTCTTTGAACTCGGTGCTGAAAGATCGACGCGATCTGCTCATGCTTGTAGATCCCTATTCCAAGCGGGTCTAGTGTCCGAATCCCTGGGCCGATCAGATCACGACGCCAGCCACTGGGCTGCGGGGTGGATGACCCTCATCTGCAACCTCGCCGACGTTTTCAACGCTCGACGAGGCGACCTTGGCAGGTCCCCGATAAGTCGGGCCACCGTGTTCTAGATCCACGGTGTAGTTGATTCAGCGACCTCGCAGCCCTCGACCGGTTGGTGGTTGTGGGTGCATCGGGCAGCGTACGCCCCCGCAAGCGGGAGGGACCCCCAGGGCGGCGTGAGGTATCCGAGTGATGAGTGCCGGTGTCGATGGTTGTGGTGGTCTTTGAAGTCCTCGATCACCACCCTCGCTTCGAGCAAGCTCGTCCAGTGATTGCGGTTGAGGCCCTCCGTAGTCGATTGTTGACGGATTCGATGTGTCCGTTGTTCCACGGCGTCCCCGGCTGGATGTAGGAGATACCGACACGGTCGCGCAGAAATGTTGCAGCACATGGGAAATGAACTCCGGACCGTTGTCCATCCGCAGCACTTGCGGCGGCCCGTCCCACAGCACGAACGTCTTGTCGAGCTCGCCGGTCAGCCGCTGTGCGGTGATCGACCGCTCTACGATATTCAAGAGGGACTGCCGGGTGTGTTCGTCGATCATCGACGCGATCTTGATCGCCTTACCATCGACGGTCGAATCGAACTGAGAGTCCTTAGCCCACAACACTTTCGGGGCATCGGCTTCGACCTGCGGTCATGAACTGATGCCGGCGCGTTTGCGGGGATGGTAGATTCGAACCTGCAGACCCTCCTTCCAGAGCCGGTGGACCTTCTTCTTGTTCACCGACAAGCCCCTCGTCGTGCCTCAGATGCGCCCAGGCGCGGCGGAAGCCGTGCAGTGGATGCGAGCCTGCGTACGTCCGCAACGCGGCCCTCAGGGCTGCGTCGGCGATCGGTGTTCGTGCGTAGGTGGAGCGGGTAAGCCCAACAGCTTCGCACGCCCAGTCGTTTCGACAGACTCATGGTGTACACGAGCATGTCGACAGCGCTGCGCTTGGCGGCTGGGCTCAGAATCTTCCCTTTCGCTACCTCCCGCAGTGCATCTTTCTCCAGCTCGGCCTTGGCGAGCAACCGTTTGAGCTTGCCGTTCTGCTCGCGCAACTCTTTGAGTTCCTTCGCGGCATCGGTGTCCATCCCGCCGTACTGACGCCGCCAGTTGTACAACGTCGCCGCCGACACCTCGAGCGCCGCCGCGATCTCCTCCTGCGTCTTGCCCGCAGCGGTCAGTTCGTCGGCACTGCGCAGCTTGCGCACGATGCCCTCGACAGAGTTGCGTTTCCGTCCAGCCATGTTTTCCATCGTCCTATCCGCCCAGCTCATGGGCAACAAGGCTCTAAATCGAGATGGCTCCGTTCACTTGGGGACACGCCAACCTGTCAGCTGATTAATCCGACGGAAGTTCCCGAAACCATGTATCAGGTACTGCACGTACCTGATACTGTGCGAACACCTTATCGCGACGAGCTGCGCAGACAGAAGAGGAGACCGGTATCTATACAGAAATTGCTGGTCGAGCGACAGCCAGTCTTGTGACCTTTGGAAATTCGATTGCCCTCGCCGGCCAGGCACTGCGGTGGGCCGTGCGCGATATTGTCACCGGACGGTTTCCGTTTCGGGAGTTTGTCACACAGACGTGGTTCGTCATCACCGTAACGACGTTGCCAGCGATCCTGGTCGCGATTCCGTTTGGCGTCATCGTCTCGGTGCAGGTCGGAAGTCTAACCCAGCAGGTCGGGGCCACATCTATCGCCGGAGCCGCCGGTGGACTCGGGATCATTCAGCAGGGGGCACCGATCGTCACCGCGCTCCTGCTCGGTGGTGCGGCAGGGTCGGCCATCGCCTCTGACCTTGGCGCACGCACCGTCCGTGAAGAAATCGATGCCATGGAGACGCTCGGACTAAATTCGACACGTCGACTCGTCGCACCTCGATTCGTCGCGGTTCTCATCGTCGCTCCGATGTTATGCATGCTCATCGTGTTTACCGGTCTCGTGGCCGGCTACATCCTTAGCGTCAACGTCCAGGGCATCACGCCGGGGAGCTACGTCGCATCGTTCGCATCGTTCGCATCATCGGCGGACATCCTTGTAGCGCTGATCAAGTCAGTGGTGTTCGGTCTCGTGGTCGTGACAATCGCGTGTCATCGGGGCCTGTCCACGAAAGGTGGCCCCAAAGGTGTGGCCACATCTGTCAACGCCACCGTGGTCCTAGGGGTAGTGGCGTGCTTCGTCATCAACGTGTTCATCACCCAACTGACCATCATGTTCGTCCCGCAGACCATCGGATGACGGAGAACACGTGACCGCAGTACCATCCACCCGTTATACTTTTGTTACTCGTCCGATCGTGCGTGCTGTGACACCCCTCGCTGAGGTCCCCGCGCAGCTCGGGCACATTACAACATTCACCATCGACACCGTCGCCGGAATTCGGCACGTCGCAACCACCTATCGACGACAGACGTTTTTATTCATACAGGAGTTTGCCTGGGGACGAGGCGCTGTACTGGTCGGCGGGGGTACCGCGATCGTGCTTGTGATTCTCGGAATGGCTGTCGGGGCGTCCATCGGCATCCAGGGCTACGCCTCGCTAGACCTGGTCGGGATGGGGTCTCTTACGGGATTCATTTCGTCATACGCCAACACTCGAGAGTTGGCACCGATGATCGCCGCGATCGGCTTCGCAGCCCAGGCCGGCTGTCGCCTCACTGCGGAAATAGGTTCGATGCGTATCGCCGAAGAGATCGATGCGCTCGAGTCGATGGCGGTGCGGCCGATTCCGTACATCGTCAGCACGCGTGTAGTCGCGGCGATCACTACCATCATCCCCCTCTACATCGTAACGCTGATACTCAGTTTCGGCGCGGCCAAGCTGGTCGTCATCCTTCTACACGGCCAGTCGGCTGGCACCTATGACTTCTATTTCGATGCGTTCCTCAAACCGCAGGATTTGGCTTTCTCAGTCATCAAGGTCCTCGTTTTCGTGGTGTCGGTCGTCATCATCCACAGCTACCAGGGTTACTACGCCAGCGGCGGGGCAGAAGGCGTCGGCCGCGCGTCTGGTCGAGCGATCCGCAGCAGTCTCATCATCATCGTCGTGGAGGACATGATCTTAACCCTGTTGATGTGGGGTTTCGATTCGGGCGTCCAGATTTCGGGCTAGGAGTTCAAGTGGCTGTATTTCAAGATCCATCAGGACGCGCGCCCTCACTGGCGAACTTGACCCTGCGCGGGATCGGGGTTCTCGTCGTAGTGACGGTTGCCGGCTATCTTCTGGCGGGCAACGCGACCGGAAAATATGAAGACAACACGACAGTGACGATCACCACCGACGCGGTTGGTGACGGGTTGAAGGGCGGATCGGAGGTGAAGTATCGGGGCTTCACGGTGGGCAAGGTGTCCTCGGTGTCGGGGCGCGACCAAAGTGTAAATGTGAAAATCGAGCTCACCGGAGTGAACGACGACATCCGGTTGCGTCAGGGCATGGCCGTGAATTACACGTCCGCCAGCGCGCTGGGGCCGACGGCACTGGAGATTGTGGACCCCGGGCGGGGAGTCCTCATCCGTGATGGCGGCAGCGTCTATGTGAGCAAGCTGCAGTCCGAACACACTTCGGTATCGACCCTGATTCGAAAACTCTCGAAGCTGGTCGATGCTCTCGATCAGCCGGCGTTCAATTCTGTGGTGAAGTTTGTCGTCGATGATTCCCAAACGTTTGCCGATGCCGGCCAGCTCATGTTCCAGATCGCGCAGCTCACTCGGGACGTTCAACAGCGGCCAGTGGGCCAGGATTTGGCGATCGCGGCAGACCTGTCCCAGGGCGTTGCCGACTTCATGACGCCGTTCGTTCCGGGCATCCTCATAAACGTCGACGTCGCTGACTTCTTCGCCACCGACGAGGCCATCAAACAGGCCACAGGCAACCTCAACAGCACCGGCGAGGTTCTGTTCGGGGGACTGGGAGGACTGTTGAGCGAAAACTACCCGGCGTTGAGTTCGGTACTGGACGTCGGCCTCGATCTGGCGAGGCCGGTCGCCAGATCGGCATCGGGACTCGCGCAGACCATTTACACCATCCCGCAGATCCTGGACAGCATCGACAACGCCACGCCGCAAGTCGGCGAGCGAGTACAACTTCAGGTCGCCCTGGTAGTGCAGACGTCACCTGCGCTGCAGAGCGCGCTTGCAGCAGGAGGACCAAGAAGATGAAGCTCAAGTCGTTAATTCCCACCATCGTCAAGATCGTCGCGTTCGCCGCAGTCATCGGCGTTCTCACCTACGTGATCATCGCCATCCTCGAACCCAGCTCGGACGGAGCGAGTTCTGAACGGTCTGCGGTCTTCTCCGATGCATCTGGGCTCAAGCCTCGCGACGGTGTGCGTTTGGCGGGAGTAAAGGTCGGTTATGTGACGGCGATCGGCCTGAAAGGGCCCACCGCGGTCGTTCATTTCCAACTGAACAACGACGTCGCGATCACGTCGAGCACTACCGCCGCCGTGCGTTATCAGAATCTTCTCGGACAGCGATATGTCGAATTGATCGGTGCGGCACAGGGAAAGACACAGGGGGCGGCGCTTACACAGGTGGCGCTCGACAAGACCGTTCCCTCATTTGATGTGTCCACCTTGTTCAACGGGTTCAAGCCGGTGTTCGACACGCTTAACGCCGACGAGATCAATGAACTGCAGTCCAACTTGTTGCGCGTTGCTCAAGGTGATGGGAGGGGTATATCGCCTGTTCTGGAGCAGGTCGCCAACATCACCGCCTACGGGGACCAGCGGTCTGAGATCATCACGAATATTGTGACGAGCCTCGGCCAGGTCTCCGACCAACTCGAAGGCCGCTCGGCGCAGCTGGTCGAACTCGTCGACCAGCTGGGATCGATCGTCGACGCCTTCAGCCGCGTGAGTGACCGGTTGCGGGAGTCGCTGGGCGAGGTCAACCGGTCCATGGAGAAAACTGTCATCGCCGGGGAGCAACTTGAGTCAACGTACGACCAGAGTTTCGCGACGATCTATCAGCGTCTGGCGCGAGAACCCGGGGAGTTGGAGGGGCTACTGAATGGCGCGGTACTGCTCAAGCCCCTTATGGACTCGCTGAACGCTTCGACGAATTCCACGCCGACTGAGGCACGATGTTCGAAAGGCCTTCTGCCCCTGCCGGATACAGCTACGATTGCGCTTATGGGGCAACGATTGGTGGTGTGTAAGTGAGGTTGTTCAGTCGAAATCGACCGCATCACCAGTCCGAACGCAGACGCGACCTCATCGTCGCCGCTGTGGTGGTGGTGACCGTGGTGGTCGGTCTGGTAATCGCCGGGACCGTGTATATCGCACCGCCCGGCCAAAAGGTGTACTCGGCGCAACTGGTCAACACCGGAGGGCTGGAGTCGGGTGATCAGGTGCGTATAGCGGGGATAAGACAGGGAACGGTGTCGTCGGTGGACCTCGCGGGAACATTTATCACAGTCGAATTTCGACTCGACGACTCAGTGCCAGTCCGTTCGGATGCCACCGCAGCGGTTCGCCTGATCACGCCGATCGGCGGGCGAGTTCTGGATCTGGACCCAGGGTCAGGACCGACCTCGCTGTCGGGGGCGATCCCCCTTGTTCAGACATCGAGTACTTACGACATTTCGGACACGCTCGAGACGACGACGCCGGTGTTCCGCGATGTAAAGGGCGTCGATCTCCGTCAGACTGCGTCGCTGCTGCAGAATGCGTTCTCCGACGGCAACACAAACATTCCCGACGCACTGAGGAACACCAGCAGTTTGATGGAACTCTTAGAGCGACAGTACGGTCAGCTCGACAAAGCGGTCGCTCTATCCGATGAATACGTCAACGCTTTCGCCGATCAAAAACAGGTGCTGGTCGACTTTCTCCGTCAACTCAGCTTCCTTGCCAGTACGCTGGGACCTGATATCGAGAACGTCCGCGGCGGGTTCGACCTTCTCAGTCGTCTGTTCAAACTTCTCACGAGGCCGCTCGTGGCTTACAGCGATGGAATCGAACCGTCTGTCCAACAATACAAGACGCTCCTCGACAAGGTGTCGTCAGAGCTGCCAGGCTACTCCGATGCCCTGGCCCAGGTTGATCAGATCACTCAGCGCCTCGGCGTCCTCCTCCAGGCGCCGGTCGGTGCGTCGACTACCACAGAACCAGAGGTTCGTGTGTGCATTCCGAGTGGTGACGACAAATGTTGACTACATGGATCCGAAGACTGTTGCTCCTGATCGCCGTGGTGGTTGTGGTGGTCGCTAGTGTGGAAATAGGGGGGAGGGTGTCCGACGACACGCGCTCCCTGTGTGCCGAGTTCACCGACGCATCGGGCCTCTTCGAAGGCAACACAGTAGCCATGCTCGGCAAGAAGATAGGCAGCGTCGTCGGGGTGCACCAGAATAGTGATCAGTCCGGTGTAAGGATCGAAATGCGGATCGACAAGAGCGTTCCGCTGCCCGCCGACGTCGGCGCGACTCTGGTGTCGACATCCATCGTGACCGAACGTCAAATCGAGTTCACCAAGCCGTACTCTGATGGAGCCCGATACGAGACGGATCAGTGCATTCCGTTGAGTAAGACGAGAACCCCGCTGGGAATCAGTCAGACGCTCGACTCGATCAGCAACTTGTCCGAGGACCTGGTCAAGGACAACGGCAGGAACACCGACGCGATCTTGCAGTCCCTCGAGCTCGTCTCCCGCAATCTAGAAGGAACGCAGGGTGACGTGGCCGGGATCATCAAGGACTCAGCCACGCTCATCAACGACCCGGCAAAGCGGGATATGCAGATTCGCAGCATCGTCGGGAACCTCGCCGCACTGACGGGGGTGGCAACCGAGAACGACAAAGAGGTGACCGCCCTCTTCGACAACTTCGTAGGTGCCATCGAGGTCATCATCGCGTTCGGCCAGACCTTCGGCGCGGCAGTCGAGTACGCGGGGACGTTCGTTCCGATCCTCTCGAGGTTCGCAACAGATTTCGGTCCCCCGATATTCGCGATCGGTGATGCTGCCGTTCCGCTCATCGCCGACATGGGAGAGCAGCCGGACATGGTGGTAGCGATCGCAGCCCGCACGGCAGACCTCATCGTGAAACACCCCGATGCCAAGTCAATTGTGCAGGCGTTCGCAGTGTCGCTGCCTTTGCGAAGCCTGGTCGGTGGCTGCGCCGCGCCGGTGACAAACGGAGTCTGCGGGTCCAGCGATGTATCGAGGACGATCGCAGGGATGATGGGGGGAGGGGCCTGATGATCTCGGTAAATCGCGCATGCCTCGGACCCATGGTGGTCGCACTGATGGCAACGATAGTTTTCGTGACATCGTGTGGGATCAACGCCGACAATCCGCCGACGATAGCGACCTCCGACGCGGACGGTTACGACATCCAGATGGAGTTCACCAGCGCACTCAACTTGCCGGCCCTCGCAAAAGTTCTCTCGGGGGGAATCAGCGTCGGGTTCGTCGAAGATGTCACGTACGAGAACGGGCATGCGGTCGTGAAAGCTCGCATCGACAACACGACTCAGCTGCCGGGCGAATCGCGGGCTGAGCTACGTCAGGACACTCTCCTTGGTGAGATCTACGTTGCCATCCTTCCCCCAGCCGAGCCGTCGACGGGTGCCTTGCTGCGGTCGGGTTCGGTGATCCCGTTGGCACGGACCGAGCCGGCAGCAAATGTCGAGGACGTCATGCGCGGGATGTCGAATGTTCTCGGCGGCGGTGAGCTCGACAAGATCCACACCGCGATCTCGACATTGAACACCACGTTCCCCAAGGACTTGCAGCAATTCGACGCCCTGTATCAGACAACGCTGGAGACCGTCTCGGAGGTCTCCTCGAATACCGACAAACTCGACGTAGTGTTGAGGTCGGCTGATCAGACTCTGAAAGTGATCTTGGACGATCCGTCGGGAATCGACCGGATGCTGACCAAGGGCGGACGCAACTTTTCTGGCCTCGGCTACTCCCTGATCGAGGTCGCGTTACTCATCGCCAACTTGCGTGATTTCGCTGTGTCCGCGGGCAGGATCGTGGATCCGGAGTACTTACGGATCAAGGAGTCAGTGGCCGGGATCGCCCCGGTGATCGATTCGATCGCCAACTCCGACATCTACTCGAAGTCCGTCACGGAGCAGGCAACGAGCGTCATCCGCGACAAACTCATTCCATTCGTGCGGTCGCCCGACATCAACCTCTCGGACATCTCCATCGATGGTCGGGACCTAGCGCGGCGTGACGCCGAATCCTTCATAACCGTGTTGAGATCAATCGGAATGATGCCGTGAACCGCAGCAGCACGCTCATATCGATACTGGCTCTCGCCGTCGTGTTCGTCGTAGGGCTCGGCTACCTCGTCGTCGGCGTGGCACACATCAACCCCACCCGCTCCGAGTACTCGTTAACCGCCATCATCGACAGCTCAGGCGGTCTGCTGGACACATCGCCGGTGATGGTGCGGGGGGTACCCGTCGGAAAGGTGTCCTCGATCAACGTCGCGGATTCGGCAATTAAGGTCGAGATGACGATCGATTCCGACCACAAGATCCCCCAGGACAGCGAGATGTCTATCCAGAATCTGTCGCTCGCGGGGGAACAGTACATCAACTTCGTGCCCGCGGGCACGGCAACCGGTGGGTACTTCGATAACGGAGACGTGGTGCCCGCGGACGCGGTGCACGTGTCGCAATCGGTTCCCCAGGTGTTGCCAAAGTTGGCTGCAGTGGCAGATGGGCTCGACCCGGAATCGATCGAGTCCATCAACAAGACCGTCGCCGAGGCCGTCGCCGGACGGCAGGACGACCTCGACACGATCGGCGACATGATGCACCGTGTAGTCGATTTCGTCGGCAAAGATGGGTCCGTCCGGGTGACCGCGGACAACGCCGAGTTCCTGCTCGGCCTCTTGTCCAATGCCGGGGACGTCCTCACTACGGCATCTGTACGCACCCCTGACGCCGTGAACGGGCTGGCGCGGATTCAACGGGCGTTCATCAGGTTCACAACCACCTCGTACGACAAGTGGCCTCCCGTGTTGAAGCTTGTGGAAAAGCTCAACGGCTATATTCAGATCCTGCAGCCGGATCTGCTGACGATCACCCGGGCGGTGAAACCGGCGACCGAGAAAGTTGCCGACACATACGTCGACTTCGGGTCGATCGGCGACCTCCTCGGCCGAACTTTCCCGGCGTCGCGACCAGGTCGCGCCGAGGTCCCCGTCACCGTGTCGCCGCCACTACGGTGACGCCCCGTCCGCAAGCGACTGTCACCGTAAGTACACAGAAGGTCCCACATGACAAATGACGACCGAACGAAACCGCACCCCGAGCCCACTGAGGTCGAGGACAGCGCGGCAGCAGCGACGCCGGATGGCGATCTACTGATGGACGAAAACGCCCCAGCCGCGTCCGCCGTAGCCACGGCTGGGGCTGGAGACAGCGACGTCGAACCCCCCTCGCCAGGTGGGCACCGCTGGTCAGCATCGCCGCGATCACGTGCCGTGGTGGTTTCGGCCGTGATCGTGGTGCTCGCTGTGCTGGCCGGCGTGTTCGCCTACCTCTACCTCGAGGCCGACGAAGCGAAGTCGGTATTGGAAAACGACGCCGCGCAACGGGCCGCCGCGGCGAAGGCCGCCTCGGATTACACGACCAGATCCCTGACCTACAGCTACCAGAACACCGACGCCTTTTTCGCGGCAGTCAAAGAGGACGCGGGTGAGGCTCTAGTCAAGCGGTATGACGAGGTTCGGCCGACGCTGACCCAGATTATCCAGCAGGCCCAGGTGCAGGCGTCGGGACGCGTTCTGGCCACCAGCGTCACCGGTGACACCGGTGACACCGACGAAGAATACACGGTGATGGTCTTCGCGAGCCAGAAGACGCAGAACGTGCAGAATCCACAACCGAGTGAACTGCCGACATTGTTGAAGGTGGTCGTGACGAAAACCGCCCAGGGCTGGCAAATTCAGGACTATGGCCCAGCTGAATGAGGCGGCGGCTCCGCAGAAGGAGTTCCACGAAGAGCAAGATGCAGGACGGTACTCATTCTTCGACGCGGTCGCAGATGTCGGAGATGTCGGCGGGGTCGACGCCGGTGAGGAGTTGGGTGATCTCTTCGGGTTGCGGGTGCCACTCGATCGGGTCAGTTTGCGAGTGGTCGAACACCGACATAATCGGGAATGTCGGGATTTTGCAGGCCTCCTCGCCGTGCCGACGGTCAAAGACACAGCGATGGTCACCACGGCGCTGAAGATGGCGTTGTGACGACGAGATCACGGTGGACGCCGCGTCGGCTCAGGGCTCATCCATCACAGCGGTGCCGGCAGTCAGGGCGGATTCAACCTGTCGTCGCAACACAGTGCCGTGAAGCCGAGCGTATCTGCTCTGCAAGCACTTCCGCTGGGGTTCGCCACCCATGTGTTTTGCGCGGGCGGTTGTTGAGTGCATCCGTCACGGCCTGAACGTCACTTCGGCGGTATCGAGCGAGATCGGTTCCCTTCGGAAAGTATTGTCGCAGCAATGCATTGGTGTTTTCGTTCGGTCCTCGCGGCCAGGGGCTGTACGGGTCGCAGAAGTACACACGGATCCCGGTTTCTGCGGTCAACTCCGCATGACGTGCAAGCTCCGCCGCGGTCCCAGGTCACCGATCTGCGCAGGTGCTCCGGCAGCGGTGTCATCGCAGCCTGGAGTGCATCGCGGACCGACTCCGATCCGTAACCGGACAACGCCGGCCCGTTCTTCACCGGGGGCGCATCCCCGTACCCATCCTTACGTGGCAGATGCAGCAACGTGGTGAATCTGCTGGTGCGTTCGACAAGCGTACCCACTGCGGACCTGCCCAGCCCGATGATCAGACCTCACCGTTTTCGTCGCGGATCACGCCCGAGAGCACTTCCTGCACGTACTCTCGAAGAGGTTCGTGTTCAACGAGTTTGGCTACCTTGGGTCGCCTTGCCGCAAGATCGGCTTTCCATTGCGCCACTGATGTGCGGTACTCGAGCTTGCCGTCGCGGGTGGCAGCGTTGCGAGGGGATTGCGGCATCGATCCGCTGTGTCGGGATGCGTACGACAATGCGTTGGCCGAGAGCACAATTGGGTTGTTCAAGACCGAGGCAGTATCGAAGAGAAGCCCGTTCCTGAACGGCCCGCTCAAGACCATCGACGATGTCGAGTTCGCCACGATGGGATGGGTCGACTGGTTCAACCAACGCCGCCTCCCACAGCACCCTCGACTACCTCACACCAGACGAATTCGAGAAGGCCTACCGCAGTCAAGAATCGGCTGTCTGGTGGCGTTGCTTCACCCGCCTGGGCGCTATCGGACTGGATGCTGGGGAACGCCCAGGGCGCAAAGCGGGTCGGTCAACCCTGATGTTCACTCTCTGCTATCGACTCAACTTCCTCGAGCGTGGTGGGGATGTGGTACGGCGGTCTGCTCGTGCCCGAGATGCGATAGCGGTCCCAGAAATCAGGGTCGCCCACGACGCACTCGGCGCGTCCCTCTGGTGTCGCAAAGACGGCAACCGTGCGCCTTCCCGAGAGGGCGGCGTGGAGCGCATCATTCTTGTCGATCCTGCCGTACCAGGTGTACAAGCC
Source organism: Rhodococcus sp. 15-725-2-2b (assembly GCF_002259075.1). Lineage (NCBI taxonomy): Bacteria > Bacillati > Actinomycetota > Actinomycetes > Mycobacteriales > Nocardiaceae > Rhodococcus > Rhodococcus sp. 15-725-2-2b. Next base: position 85,385 of record NZ_NPFL01000023.1, read on the forward strand.
GTTGAGGGGCTGGAAATAGCCTTTGATCTTCACCCCGACAGCAATCTCCTTGCCACGGCACACCAAGGTGCCCTCGCCGGAGTAGTCGAGATCGTGGTCGTCAGACACGCAAGGCTCACTTTCTTCACATCGAACATTGACAAAAGAACGCATTGGCGCTGACACTATCAGTATCCGGTACCCGGAGTACGGGTGAAGTCGAGACTCAGCTCGGCCCGGAACGCAACGGAGGTGTCACATGACCGTTCAAAATGTGGAGACCAAGCCCGACGTCTCAACGGAAGGCGCTGCGCGTGTCAGCGCCCGCAAGCCCGTCGACATGCAGAGATCTGCCGGCCGACTGCTGCGGGCGGCGGCCGAAAAATTCTATGACGCGGAGATCGACATCGATTGGGACTCACCCTGGGAGGAAGGAAAGTACTACCTGCCAGAGCATCGGGTCTCGCTCTACGGCACCAAGCTGTGGGAGAGAATGAGCGATGAGCAAAAGGCGGAACTCGGGCGCCACGAAATCGTCAGCATCCTCAGCTTCGGTATCTACGCGGAGAATCTGCTCAGCTCGGCGCTGCTCCGAACATCCGCCAAAGGCGCCCTGACAGATCAAAGGTCCCTCTACGCCCTTAACGAGATCGGCGACGAGGCACGTCACTCGACGATGTTCGCCCGACTGATCAACAAGACGGGCCTGGCACCGTACAAGTTGCCGAAGGGGTTCTTGAGCATCGCGAAGATCTTGCACTTTGTGCCTCTCGGCCCGTCCGTGTCCGGCGCGACTCTGCTCATCGAGGAGATCCTCGACCGCGCTCAGCGCGAGGCGATGAATGACCCGAAAATGCAGCCGCAGCTGCGCCAGCTCATGAAGATCCACGTTCTCGAAGAGGCCCGTCACATCACGTTCGCGCGGCTGGAAATGGTGGAAGGGATGCAGCGTCGCGGACGCATCTCGCGCGCCTGGCATAGAGGCACGTTGGCGGCCATTGCGAACTTTGCATACCCGTTGCTCATCAATCCGAAGGTATATCCCGATGTCGGAATCAGCCGTCTGCGCGGCCTGTGGGCGCAGCAGACGAGCCCGAACTATCGCGTCAACTTGCAGTTCATGTCCGAGCCGATGATCCGATTCTTCCACGAGGCCGGAATGATGGAGGGGAAGTTCACGATGGCGATGTGGCGCGCAACGCGCAGCCTGCCCGACGATCTGCGCTAACACGCCCGGCCCGGTCCGCGCGTCCCACAGCCCATTCCTCGACCCCACCACCGGATTCCTCGGTTCGTGGGCTTGGGCGGATGACATTCCCACACCTGCCACGCGTCACGGCGCGCCGTGCGGGTCCGTTTTCTGCATTCGATCAGGAGATTTTCACAATGCCGTCCTCCAACGCCAAGTCCGCCGCCACGGCGACAGACCCGGGAATAACCGAGCCCATCACTACCAAAGTTCTCATCATCGGCAGCGGCTTCTCTGGCCTCGGTATGGCCGTCCAGCTCCGACGACGCGGGTACAGTGATTTCATCGTTCTAGAAAAGGCCGACTCCGTCGGTGGGACGTGGCGCGACAACACCTATCCGGGATGCGCGTGCGACGTACCGTCACTGATGTACTCCTACTCGTTCGAGAGTCGCGGTAGCTGGTCGAAGGTGTGGTCCTCGCAGCCCGAAATCGAGCAGTACCTGAAAGATATCTCCAACAAGCGTGGTGTCACTCAGAAGATCCACTTCGGGCAGAAGTTGGTCTCCGGATACTGGAGCGAGTCCGAATCTCGGTGGCACCTGCGTACCGAGTCGGGCCGGGAGTACGTCGCGCAGTACATCGTGTCCGGTGTCGGCGCTCTGCACATCCCGAATTTTCCGAATATCCCCGGAATCGACGAGTTCGCCGGCCAGGCGTTCCATTCGGCACAGTGGGACCACACGGTGGATCTCCAGGGCAAGCGGGTGGCCGTCATTGGCACCGGTGCCAGCGCGATTCAGTTCGTGCCGTTCGTGCAGAAGGACGCCGGCACACTCACGGTCTTCCAGCGAACCCCGGCTTGGGTACTTCCACGCAAGAACTTCGCGGTGCCGCCGGTACTTCGGACGCTGCTCAGCAAGATCCCCATTACTCGCCGCCTCGCTCGGTGGTCGGTCTACTGGGGCGCAGAGAGCCTGGCCTTCGGGCTTAACGGCCACTCCAACCTTATGCGACCGATCGAAAAGGTGGCGAAATGGAACATCGAGCGTTCTATCACCGACCCCGAGCTCCGCCGGAAGCTGATGCCGTCCTACCGCATCGGATGCAAGCGCATCCTGGGATCGAACGACTACTACCCTGCGCTCGCCGCCCCCAACACGACAGTGATCAGCGATCGGATCGAAAAGATCACTGCCGATTCGATCGTCACCCCTGACGGCGTGTCACACCCTGTGGATGTGATCATTTACGCCACAGGGTTCCATGTCACGGACGGGTTCGATCAACTCGCGCTCAAGGGCGCTCGGGGCGAGGACTTGCCGTCGCACTGGCACCGGACGGGCATCAATACCCACCTCGGCATCACCACCGAGGGCTTCCCGAACCTGTTCTTCCTGCTCGGACCTAACACGGGTCTTGGGCACAACTCTGTCGTGTTCATGATCGAGCAGCAGATCAAGTACATCATGAAGGCCATCGACGCCGTCGACAGTCGAGGTGCGGAGCGTGTTGATGTGCGGGCCGAGGTTCAAGAACACTTCAACAAGAGCATCCAACACAAGCTCGCCAAGGGCGTGTGGACCAACGGCGGATGTACGAGTTGGTATCTGGACTCGCAAGGTGTCAACCGTACGGTATGGCCCGGGTTCACCTGGCAGTACTGGCGAGCGACGAAAGACTTCGATCCCGCCGAGTACGAGATCGCCTGACAATCCAACCGTAGGTCATCGAGAAGTGAGTATCCGACAGTGAGTAGTTCGACAGCAGGCAATTACGCGACCCAGGTCGCAGTCGTCACGGGAGCCGCCTCAGGGATCGGTCGGTCCCTTGCCCTCCAACTGGCCGAACGCGGGGCCAGCCTTGCCTTGTCCGACGTCGACGAAGTGCATCTCGAGGAGACGGCGGACATGTGCCGTACCGCGCATCGTGCGACCGTGGAGACCGCGGTGTTGGACGTGGCAGATCGTGCTGCGTTCCAGGTTTACGCAGAGAGCGTGCAGTCGTCTTTCGGGCGCGTCAACATGGTGTTCAACAATGCCGGCGTCGCCCTCGGCGCCGACGTTGTTGACATGTCCTGGGAGGATTTCGACTGGCTGATGGGCATCAACTTCGGTGGTGTCGTCAACGGGACCAAGGCGTTCCTGCCTTATCTGATCGCCTCTGGTGATGGTCATCTGGTAAACACCTCCAGCGTCTTCGGTCTGGTCGGGATCCCCAGTCAAAGCGCTTACAACGCCGCGAAGTTCGGTGTGCGTGGCTTCACCGAAGCGCTTCGGCAAGAGATGAAAATCAGTCGGCATCCGGTCACGGTGACATGCGTTCACCCCGGCGGCGTCAAGACTAATATCGTCAACAACGCTCGTGGTGTATCCGATATGGGGGCAGATACCGCCACCATTGCCTCGATGTTCAACAACATCGCCAGGACCACTCCGGAGAAAGCTGCGTGCGCCATCCTCAAGGGAATGGACAAGAAGAAGCCCCGAGTGCTGATCGGCGCAGACGCACGTGGCTTCGACTTTGTCGCACGCGTTGTCGGTCCGCGCTACCAGGACATCTCTGCGCCTGTCACACGCGCGGGCTACGCCTTGGCTCGTAAGCGGGGGATCATCAAATGACCCTCGAACAGGAGAATCGGCCGGGCACCACCGCGCGATCGCGAACGCTGACCGTGTCGGAGGTCGTGCAGGAGACCAAGGACTCCGTGAGCATCGCCTTCGAAGTGCCTGACGAGATCGTCGACGATTTCAAGCATCTACCCGGGCAGTTCATTACGTTGAAGATCCCGTCCGACCAGACGGGCCACGTCGCACGATGCTACTCGCTGAGCAGTTCGCCTCATGTCGATGACTTCCGCCTCGAGATCGGGGTGAAGCGCACCGCTGGGGGGTATGCGTCGAACTGGTTGTGTGACAACGTTTCCATCGGCATGGAGGTGACCGTCCTCACGCCATCGGGAAAGTTTACCGCTAAGAGCCTCGACGTCGACTTGCTCTTCTTCGCTGGCGGAAGCGGCATCACTCCGGTTCTGTCGCTGGTGAAGTCGGCTCTGGTGTCGGGCAGTGGGGAAGTTGTCCTGTTCTACGCAAACCGTGACTCCGATTCGATCATGTACGAGTGCCAGCTTGAGCAGATTAGATCTGAATTCGCCGAGCGGTTCACTTTGGTTGACTGGCTTGAGTCGGAGAACGGGATTCCCACATCAGAGGCTGTAGAAAAGATTATTCGTGAACACAAGGGATCGGCAATTTTCACCTGCGGGCCTTCCCCTTTCATGGATCTTGTGGAAAGCTCTGCCGCCGCATGCGGAGTGGATCATTCGGATGTACATCGAGAGGTATTCCAGTCGCTGACGGGTGACCCGTTCGACACCGCAACACTGCGTCGACTCAGTGACGACGAGGGTGTAGCTACGGCCACGGTTTACCTGAACGGAGAGTGCATCACCACGGAGTGGCCACGTAACACGCCTCTGCTCGATGTGCTGCTCTCGCGAGGGCACAATGCCCCGTACTCGTGCCGAGAGGGCGCATGCAGCGCGTGTGTGTGCAAGCTCATCGATGGCGATGTCGAGATGGTGCAGAACAACATCCTCGTAGACGACGACATTGAGGACGGCGAGCGACTCGCGTGCCAGGCACTTCCGCTCACCGACGCTGTGACGGTGAGTTTCGATGACCTCTGACTCCTCGAAAGCTGGCCTATTGTCGCGGCGGTCGCGGGAGGTTCTCTCCAGTGACGGCACGAGGCTGTTTGTCGAGGAGTACGGGCTCGGTGATGATGCGCCGCTGCTGGTGTTCAGCCACGGGTGGGCTTGCCAAGGTCGGTTCTGGAGACCTCAGATCGAGCACTTCGCCACCACACACCGTGTGGTGGTGTATGACCAACGAGGGCATGGCTGGAGCGACCGGGGTCGCGCGCCCTTCTCTTCGTCGGTGCTCGGCGACGATCTCGAGGCTGTCTTGCGCGCTGTCGTCACGTCTAATCGTAAGGCATTGGTGACCGGTCACAGTATGGGCGGGATGTCCATCATGGGTTGGGCTGCCGAGCACCCGGAGTCGGTGCCCGTCTTATCCCGCGGTGCCGTCTTGGCGAGTACCGGCCCCTCGCAGTTGGTGAGTAAATCGACGCTAATTGGGTCGCCACGTCGATTCCGCGCCTCACTGGAGCGGGCCTTCGCAGCCGGGCTCGCCACCGCGGGACCGGAGATGCTTGACACTCGCTTCAACCGACGGTTGGTGAAATACGGGACGATGGGTCCACACGCGCCAGCAGACGTTGTGGCTGAGTGTTCCGACATAGTACTGCGGTGCCCCCCTGCGGTTCGGGGAATGTGGGGCAGGGTCCTGGCCACCATCGATGTGAGCAAAGGAATCGACTCACTTACGGTTCCGACGACAGTGATCGTGGGCTCGGCCGACAAGTTGACACCCGCGGTTCATTCCATTGATCTCGCCGACCGACTGCAGCAGCGCCGCCGGTTGCATGAGTTCGTGGCGTTGCCACAGATCGGTCACATGATCAACATGGAGGCGCCAACCTATTTTAACGAAGCAGCGGCCCGATTGGACGCAGCCACGGTAGGCGATGGCTTTTGAACCGTCGACCGGACACACATGAGCTCGTGAGACGGCCACGATCGTCGACAGGCCGCGCGTGTCCGAGTTGGGAGGGGTCCATCGAGGCGTACAGCATCGATGGCATCGCCACGGTGATCTTTTTTCGTCGATGGTGCGCAGCACCTCGGCGGATAAAATTTCGGCAGCACCATCATCGGGCCGTCTTTCGTCAGGGTCGGTACGAAGAACGCAGCCCCGCAACAGCGGGGTGCACAACGAGAATTTGGGGTACCCGGCCATTCTCACTCCGGAGAGTTGAATCTGCGTCATCGTGAACATTGCCGAAGCCTGCCGATGGCTCCCTTCGGCTTTCCGGTCGTGCCGCCGGTGTATGTGATCGACACGGTGCGATCCGGCGGACGATCGGCTGCTTGAGGGAGGGTGCCGAACCGCTGCGAGCGAACCGAGTGGTTTCAGCGAACGGCTCTCCAGCCCGACTCGCTTGAGAGGACCCTTCCGGGTATTGTTAACCCCATAATGTCATTCGTCCGCCGCGTTTCATTTACTCCATCTCAGGTGCAGCGTCGAGTGGCCGATGCCCGTAGCACCCGCTGGGATGAGCATAGAGTCGAGGTACGCGCGCAGCTGGTCGACGCGACCATACGGATCATCGAACGGTATGGTGCAGGCGTCAGCATGGACGACATCGCTGCGGAGGCCCGTGTATCTAAACCAAAGCTGTATCGCTACTTTGGCGACAAAGCGGGCTTGAACGCGGCGGTGGCGGCGAAACTCGGTGCGTTGATGTGGGATTCGGCGAAAGTCACTATTCTCGCCGACCAAGATTATCTTTCGGTTGACGATATGGTTCGCTCGTCCGTCCAGAGCTACGTCACGATCGTCGGGCGGTATCCCACGGTCGTCAGATTCCTTATGGCGAATCACTTGTTTCAGTACTCCGGATCGGGAAATGGCGGAGTTGCTGACGAACTGAGGTCGGTGATGGAGGTCGTCGCCGATCGGTTCACTGAAAGTCTTCAGCGTGTTCACGCAGATACTTCGGTCATTCCCTTGGCCGTGGCGTCCATTCTGGGTTCTGGTCTATCTGCGACTCAGTGGTGGATCGACAACGGTCGTGAGCAAGGGGTGGATGATACGTTCTTCGTCGCACACCTATCAGAGACGACGTGGGGAATCATCGACGGCGCGGCCGCAACCGTAGGCGTGGCCTTCTCACGCAGTCTGCCATTCAGCCATCCCGGTTTCGCCTCCCGCCACAAAATGGACTGAATCACCCTAGATATCCCAGAAGTGTAACTGGTCAAGCTGCGTCGGGTTGTTGCGCGGTGCGGTGTGCCCAAGCGGTGTGTTCGTCGTATTCGGTGCAGTGGCGTACGCACCCGTGCAGGAGCCCGACAAGTCTGTTGGCGAGTGCGCGGAGCGCTTGGGTCTCCGGTAGCACGGTGTTGGTCGTAGAACGCGCGAGCGGCCGGACTCTGGCTGAGGGCGCAGAACGCCCACCGGTCGATGGCATCGTAGAGCCGCCGGTTGCGGATATGTCGAGCCAGTACGGCCCGCTTCTTGCCCGACGCAACTGTCAGGGGTGACGTACCGGAGTAATTCTTGCGAGACTTGGCGTTGGTGTAGCGGTCGACGTCGTCGCTGAATTCACCGAGCCACGGGCGGCGAGGATGACACCGATTCCTGGCGGGGAGAGGTAGATGGCGGCGTTGCGTGTCCGCGTCCGGGTGTGTTTCAAAATGGCGGGTCAGTTCGGCTTCGAGGTCGCCGATCTGACGGTTCAACTCCGCGATCAGCGCCAAGAGTGCGCCGAAATCCTCGCGGCAGATCACTTCTCTCTTTAAGCTATGTCGGCTTGGTCGATCCTTTAGTGCAGTTGAATTCTGACATAGTGCAGTTTGTTCTTTTGAAACTGACAGCGGTGCAGGCCGAGCGCGCGAAGACGCGACAGACTCGGCACAATTTTTTTCACGACAGAGAGGTCCGACCATGAAGAGAATTCCGGACGAGGTCAGCGGGTCGGCCGGCCCCGCTGTCGAGAACTGGGCGCGCTCGTTCTGGAGCACGAGTTTCGATTCGCCTGATCTGCCGCCCCACCACCCCGACTGTCTTGGTTGTGGGCCGGAGAATCCGCACGGCCACGCCCTGTCGGTCCAGCGTGACGAGAACGGCGTGGTGGCTCACCACGTGTTCGATCAACGTCATGTCGGGGCACCCGGGATAGCACACGGCGGCGCGGTGGCGACCGTTCTCGACGATCTGTTCGGCTTCCTGCTCTACACAGTGGGTGAGCTCGCCGTGACGCGGCGTCTCGAGCTCGACTACCTAGCGCCGGTTCTGCTCGGCACTCCCTACGTGTTGCGTGCTGCCGTTCGGTCTCGTGATGGGCGCAAACTGGATCTCACGGCCACGATGGACGATGCGCAGGGCAGCTCCGTAGCCACCGCTACTGCCCTGTTCGTGGTGGTCGAGGTCGAACACTTCATGCAGTCCCAAGCCCGAGCCCAACTCCGGGCCACAGACACGAATCACACCGAACAATAGACACCCTGGCCGACCTTCACCGACGTCCATCACCCGCGGTGGCTGTCGTACGGCTGCGTCTACCTGGCGCAAAGACGGCGAGGACGAGTGCCCCAGCGGCGGTCAGGGCCGCCAACGACAGCGTCGCCTGACCACTTCCGTGTACGAATGCGGCTCTGGCGAACTCGGCCAGCGGCTGACCAGCTGGTCCTGCGCGGTCGGCGACCTGCAACGCGGCGGCCAGAGAATCGGCCACCGGACCACGGGCAGGCTCGGGTAGCTGGGGCAGAGCCGGCTGAATGTGCTGAACGTAACCGGCCGCGAGCACGCTACCGGCTACCGCAATCCCAATCGCGGCACCGATTTCGCGAGCTGCGTCGTTGACCGCGGCAGCCACCCCGTGCTTGGCCTCAGGAGTGTCCGAGACGATGGCGAAAGTCGCAGGGGCGGTACACAACCCCAAACCTGCGCTCATGATGAGCAAGGGCCACAGCAGGTCAGGGTAGGTCGCCGCGACGGTCAGTCTGCTCACCATCACCAGTCCCGCCGCGATGGTGAGCAGACCTACAGTGGTCATCACCCGCAGCCCAACAATGTTCGACAGCCAGGGTGCAATCACCGAGATCACGATGAGCGGCACGACCATAGGGGTCAACGCCAACGCGGCGGTGAGCGGTCCATAACCGAGAATCAACTGCAGATACTGCACCAACAGCAAGAACACCCCGAAGGTCACCAAAAATTGGATACAGACAGACAGCGCGCCGGCACCGAAACCACGGCGGGCGAACAACCGGACATCGAGTAGCGGTGCCGAGGAACGTAGTTCTACGACGACGAACACCACAACCGCGAACAAGCCCACCGCAGTGCTGACGGCGACGAGCGAATCCGACCAGCCACGGGCCGGAACCTCGATCACAGCGAAGACGATCGCCCCGACTGCGACAACTACGGTCACAGCGCCCACCCAATCGACCGGTGGATGCTCCTGCTGGCGGGACTCCGCGATACTGCATGCCAACCCGGCCAGGACTGTTCCGGCGACGGTCAACCCGACGAACACCGAGGTCCACGACCACTGCTCGAGTAGCACACCAGCTCCGAGGATGCCCAGGACCGCCCCGGATCCAGCAACCCCGGCCCACACACCTACAGCGCGACCGCGATGCGACGGTGGAAATCCCGCGGTCAGTATCGACAGCGTCGAGGGCATGACCAGCGCCGCACCCGCCCCAGCCAACGCGCGAGCAGCGATCAGCCACGCCGGGTCGGCGAGAAACAAGGGCAATGCCGACGCGAAAGCGAACAACGCCAACCCCGCCACGAGCACCCCCCGGCGACCGTACCGGTCACCGATCGCACCGGCAGGCAGCACGAAGCACGCCAATACCAACGTGTAACCGTCGACTATCCAGGTCAGTTGGGCTTGCGTCGCCCCTGTCGCGACCGCGATCTGTGGCAACGCTGAATACAATGCCGCCATTGCGGCCACCACCAACGCGACTGCCATGCACGACACAATCAACATCCACCACTGGGCACCGCTCCATCGAGCGACGCTGGCAGAGTCGGATCTACGTTCGTTCAACGGCCAGCCTCTCAGTTCGAGACTGATCGTCTCGGTACGAGACTATTAGTATCACAACTCAGCGGGTGTGACAGAATGATCAATCGAGGACATGTCTTGTCAGTCAAATGGAGCGGAGCCCGTTCATGGTCGACCCTCTCGTTGCAACCGAGGGCTCGGCCGACCCCCGGCTGGCGCGCTCACGTAACCGGTTACTCGAAGCGGCCGGTCAGCTGCTGTCCACCGGCGGTGTGGAGGCGGTCACCGTGGAGGCGGTCACCCGCATGTCGAAGGTTGCACGTGCCACTCTGTACCGACATTTCGGAAGTACCACTGACCTGCTCGCTGCAACCTTCGAGCGACTATTACCCCCAGTCGACACCGATATCGATACCGGTCCGCTACGTGAACGTCTGATTTCGTTGCTCACCACCCAAGCCGACCTCATCGACCAAGCTCCGGTGCAGATGACCACGCTGGCCTGGCTGGCAATGGGGCCCGTCAACAGCGGCGACGCCAGCCGGCGCGATCTCGATCCTGGCGCGGTGGTCTCGCTTCGGGCCCGTGTCATAGAGCAATACCGCAGGTCCCTGGATCAGATCCTGACGGCGCCTGACGCTCGCGCTGTGCTCGGCGAGATCGACACCACCTTCGCCCTCATTCAGCTCCTCGGACCGATAGTGTTCGCTCGCCTCACAGGACTGCGCCACATCCACGCCGACGACTGCATCCAAATCGTCGACAACTTTCTCGCCGCCCATGCCGCAAGTGTCCGATCGAGCACTTCGCGCGACAACAGCCGTCCATGGCCGGCCGCGGCGCTAGACCCGCAGCTCACCGACGGCCAGTAAAACTTGATGGGAAATTTCACCATCAATGCGCTATCCAGTCAGGGATCGCAGCGCTCACTGGATAAGGCCGGACGTGTGCTCGAGAACTCGGAGTTGCACTGCAGTGCACTTCTGACATCGTGCAGCCGTCTTCTGAAACTGACAAATCGGTCGACGCTCGGACCAGCTTGTCGGTGTCTTGATAGATAGTGTTGCAAGTAATCCCAGTTTGATCGCAGATTCCGAGACGAAGGGCTTCAGGTGGACGAAAACCTGATCGGGTACGCCCGATGCTCCACACGAGGACAGGATCTACGAGCGCAGCGCACAGCCCTTCGCAAGATGGGCGTCGACACCGGCAACATCTACACCGACCGCGGATACACCGGGCGCAATCGCGAGCGGCCCGGTCTCACCGAAGCTCTCGCGGCAGTGGGGGAGGGGGACACTTTGGTGGTCACCAAGCTCGACAGACTCGGTCGGTCGGTGACCGACCTCAATGCGATCGTCACCGAGCTCGATGCCAAAGGTGCACGGTTGATCTACGGTGGCCAGGTCTACAGTCCAGGTGATCCGTCGAGCAAGATGTTCTTCACTGTTCTCGGCGCGATGGCCGAGTTCGAGGCCGACCTGACTCGCGCACGCACCCGTGAGGGCGTCGCGATCGCCAAAGAGCAGGGCCGGATGACCGGACGCAAGCCCAAACTCACTGCACTGCAACACGAACGTATCCTCAAGGACTACGAATCCGGCGAGTTCGGTGCCGTGAAACTCATGGAGCTGTACGGCCTGAGCCGATCAGCCGTCTACGCAGCCCTCATTCGGGCCCGCGAGCAACGCGACGGAGCACCCACACCCCGCGCCACAACCGCCAGGAGCTGACACACAATGAGCACCCACGCCAATCGCCACACCACCGACACGACCGGTGGCGCTCAGTTCGGCCTTGCCGCCGAGGCGACTTCATGACCGCCGAACGGGTGGTCGCACAGTGCGCCTGGTGCGACCAGTGGCACTCCGAGACTCCAGCGAATTCGGTGCCGGCCGATCCGGTCTATCACGACGAGTGCCGCCCAGCCGGCGTGCACGGCTGGACCGCCGCCGATGCCAAGGCTGCTGGCCCTGCTCGGCCCAGGCGGTAGACCCCACCCGCCGAAGCGGTTGTAATGCAGTGACTTCGGCCGCGACGTCCATTTCCCCGACCGCGCAACAGAAGCGCAGAGATCTGCGATCTCCTCGCGCACCTGTGGCCACACCGAATTACATCATCCGACCGCGAAGGCCCCGACAGTGCTCCAACACCGCCGGGGCCGGTCGATCACAGAACGGACCTGCGATCAATGAACAACGCTAATACCCCCGACCACGACCCCACCAGCGAGGACACCCTCGACATCCACCCCCGCGTCCTGACCGGTGCCCTGATCACCGGCCTGGCCATCGCCATCGTCGTCGGCGCAGCATCCTTCAAGCTCTCCTTCTCCACCCTGCTCGACCTCGCCGTCATGGCCGGCATCCACCCGGCCGATGCCTGGGTCATCCCCGTCGCTCTCGACGGCCCGATCCTCGCCGCCGCCGTCATCCGGATCGCCCTCTCTCAACACACCGACGCCGCCACCAAAAGAGGCCGGCGACTCGTCGTGGCAGTGCTGACCGTCTCGGCGATCCTGTCCATCGCAGGCAACGCCTATCACGCCGTCCTGACCGCAACCGTCCTCAACGCCGCCGTCGCAGCGGCAATAGCAGCATTAGCGCCCGCGATGGTCCTCACGATGAGCGAGATCGTCGCTGTCGTGCTCCGCGCACCCCGCCGCCGTGCCGCAACCACGATCGAGACCCCCCAATCCTTCGATACGGCCACCGAGACAGTTCGCATCGAATACCCAATCGATCGCGTGGAGAGCGAACAGTACAGCGCAACAGCAGGATCGGCGCTCGCCGGGATAGACGAGGACCTCGATAACGGCCTGCTCAAGCCCGCCGTGTGGACCAGCGTCGACCTCTACCTCGCGCACCCCGACTGGTCGTTGAGTGACATCGCCCGCCACCTCGAGCTGCACACCTCGACCGTCTCTCGACACATCAAGACCTGGACACAGGTCCAGCAGAACATCGCCAGCGAACGCAGCACCGCAACCCCCCTCGCAGCCAACCACACGCACACCACCGACCCCGGCCAAGACCAGAGCCCAGGCATCGATGAAGCGGGCACGGACGACCGAGTCGACGACGAGTACGCCCCGATGGACACCGGTCGTGACTTCGTAGGTTCAAGTCGCTGACCGAGAATCGAGCCACTGCGACGCGCACACTTCTGCTGGCGAAGCTGAGACCTATTCCACTCGACACGGTTGCACCGAGTCCTCAGTGCCGCCGGTCACTTCAGCGTTGTCGTTCGGTAGGGTCCTCGCGAGTCCGGTGACGTTCCGGCGAAGATCTTGGAGCTGACGCATGACAACGGACACCGAAATCACTTATGAGACTAAGACGGTCCGCGCGGTTCGCGGCATGGAGTCGCGGACCATCGAAAAGTGGGAAAGTGAAGGCTGGGAGGTTGTCTCTCAGGTACCCGCGAAGATCCGGACGGAGATCACGTTCCGACGCCCGGCACCCAAGTCTCGTCGCGGCCTTTTGATTGTCGGTGGCGGCGTGTTCGCGCTTGCGCTCGCGGTCATCTTCACCATCGGCATTATCGGCGAAAGAGATACCGGCCCTGCGGAAACTGCCAGTCCTGCGCCCAGTGAGGTAGCGGCCCCGAACGAGCAACCGTCCCCGGAATCGATGGCCACGGCGACGCCTACACCATCGCCGTTGCCTGATGACGTTGTTCTCACGTCGGAGAACAGTCCGGAGTTCGCGGCCCTGCTCGCATTGACCGACACTTGCTCGCCTGACATCGCAGCGTTCGCTGCGGCTCATCGAGGTCAGACAATCTCGTTCCCGGGCAGCATCGTCGCGATGGGACCTCACGAGGGCGCGAGTACCAGATACGACATCCTCATCAACGCCGGCGACTTCAGCGAAACGTTCGCGCAGCCCGGGCCAAGTTTCCAGTTCCGTGATGAGAACACCAGCTACGACCTCAACTGGGTCGGCTCGGTGCCAGACACTATTGGCGTCGGGACGAACCTTGGCGTCACGGCGGAGGTCGACCGCTACGTGGAGCAGCAGTGCCTGTTCCTTCTCGATCCGGTTACCACTGCCGTCCGCTAACTCGAACTCGAACCAAAGCTCAGAGAGTCTTGCCTGCGCAGAACAGGATCCCGGCACACATGCCCGAAGCGCACGCACGGCCTGGCTTTGATCTCGCGCAGTCGTTTCGTGAGAAAAGCGGGAGGCCGGTTGGTGTAGGGCAGAGGCGAAAACCGACCGACGGGGCCGATTACGTCAGTGTGCAGCGTTGAACGCTTCTTCGATCGCAGCGGGAATGCGGCCGCGATCGCTGATCTCATAACCATTGTCTGCGGCCCATTGCCGGACAGCTCTGGTCTGAGCCGGATCACGTGTGGCCCCGCTGTTCGAGGGCGCAGCAGATGGAGGCGTGGAGGTGGGGGAGTGTCGACGCTTACGCCCGCCGACACGGGGTCGCGTGTTCGATGTAGTAGCCGATCTTCCGATGAAACTCGTTGGCGTTCTTCGCCTTCAGATCTACGAGGTAGTCGACGCCGTTGACGGAGAATTCGATCGTCTCGCCTGATTCGTCGTCGATGACGGAGCCGTCGATATCGTCGACCAATTGAGTGAATACTTTTTTCGCCACGGTTCTAGCGGCCTCTCTCGAATAGAAACATACTGCTGTCGACAACCACCCTAACCAGACCGAACCCGCAGGCAGATGAACCAGATGAGGAAATATGGAATAGGCACTTCCTCCGTGTCGACCACAGCACCGCTACTCGACCATATTTCGTCTAGTCGACTTGACTAGAAAGTGTCCAATCGACTAGACTAACGTCATGGTTACCGAGCAGCCCACGCGGAAAGTGGTCAAGGCCCTCAAGGCGGCCGGGTTCACCTCGGTCCGCACGGTCGGCTCGCACAGCACGTGGGTCTCGGCCGATGGCGCAGTCAAAGTGACTGTGCCGGATGGGCACCGGACGATCTCGCCCGGCGTCTACCGCAAGATCCTCGCAGCCATGAAGGAGGCGCAGCAGTGAGCAAGACCTACACGGTGTCGGTGACCCGAGACGGTAAGTGGTGGATGATCGCTGTCCCGGAACTTGACGCCCTCACCCAGGCTCGTCGCATCGACGATGTCCCCACCGCGGCGAAAGAACTGATCGCCCTCGAAACCGGAGTCGCACTTGCCGATGTCGAGATCGAGCAGCATATCGAGCTCGAGCCCGGGGGAGAGGATCTCGCGGTCCGCATCGCCGAGATCGCGACACAGCGAGCACGTCTGGTCGAGGACGAAGCCCGCGTCAAAGCCAGCACCGAGGCCTTCGCGAAGAAGCTCGCTACCGCTCAGGTACCCGTCCGGGATATCGGATCGCTTCTCGGCGTGACGTTTCAGCGCGCCAGCCAACTCGTCAACAGCTGACCACTCAACCGTGCAGGCATGGCGGACGAGATACTGATGCCATGACCAGCGACCGCAGTTTCGATCCGAATCCCGATCACGGACAGGCTGGATGGGTGACGCTGCCGAGCGGACAGCGCGCCTGCCGCTACGACTGCTCTGACGACCTGATCTACGACACGGGAACCGCGCCCGACGCCGCTGCGTCGAACTAGGCATGGACCCTATCGAACGCGCGGCCATCATCGACGAGGGCTACGACCCCGACGACCCGGCTGTGCGCGCGGACCTCGATCACGTCAGGCGTCTGCTCGCCGAACATCGCCACCTGACGGCCGACCCCGAACTCTCCCTCGACCACCTCGTGAACGCCGCCAGGGTTCGCGAACCAGGGCCAGCTACGGGCGTACGCAGGTAGTTCGACATCGAACGTATGTTCGCATAGATTGAGGGCACTGATCCGTTCGGCGAAAGGTCGCACTCATGGCCGGTACCGCCGACACGATCCCCGACCTGACCAGCCTGGACAAGGCTGCACAGCTCGCCGCTCTTCGCCGCAGCATGGCCGCGATCCCCGGACGCCGCGACCACGCACCAGCCGACTCCGACGACTCGCCCGCATTCGCCCCCTCGCAGCCGAACGCGCAGGCTGTCGCGACCGACGGCGATGAGCGAGCCCTGAGCGGCCCCGTGCGCTCACGAACCCTCAAAACCCTGCCGGTACCCATGCCGCTCTCAGAACTGCTCCCACGCGGCGCGTTGGCCCGCGGAACGGCCCTGTCGATCACCGGTGCCGGATCGATTCTCGTCGGACTCGTCGCCACCGCCACCGCGGCCGGCCACCACGTCGCCCTGATCGGTCAACCCAAGTTCGGGCTCCTCGCCGTCCACGAACACGGCGGGGACTTGTCGAAGATCGCCCTGATCGATCCCGGCCAAGCAGACCCTCTCGACGCTGCCAATATCTGCATCGATGGGATCGATCTGGTCATCAGCACCGTCCACGGTCGCGACGTACCGCCGACTCGCGCACGTGCCCTCTTGGCCCGAAACCGAACTCACGCAGGGATATTCGCGATCACGGACGGTCGAATGCCCGGCCTCGATCTGACGATTTCCTCTCGGCCCGTCGGCTACGGCGGCATCGAGCAAGGCAGGGGCCGCATCCGCTCGATCACCCTCGAGACCACCGTCCACGGACGCGGAATCACCCAGCGCAGAGGCCGCTACACCCTCACCGCCCCCACGTTCGGCGAACACGGCTTGCGCTGGACCCCTGCGGCCGCCGACGCAGTCGCCGACCATGGGCCGCACCGATTGGCGGTCGCCCAATGACACCCGACCTGTACGAGAACTGGCCAGTGAGCTTCGATCCCCCCACGCGCCGCATCGTCGATCCACCTCGGAGAGTCTTGGTCAACGCTGCGCTCACCGTTGCAGGTTCGTCCGGAGGCGGCTCTTTCCGTGACGGGACACCTCTCAAAATCCGTTCCGAAGGTTTGGCAATGGACGTCAAGGTCCCCGGTCTGCTGTCAGCGTGGGTGAAAACATCACGGGGACAGTGGCTTTGCCGTTTGAGCTTCGACATCCCCATTGGTAACGGTAAAGGCTTTCTTCGTCTCGAAGGCCAGTGGTGCCCTGCCGATGCAGCGACTCCCGTCGACTGACACCCGACCAATCGTCAACATATCTTGACGAAATAGAGAGCGTCAAGATATCTTGACGATATGGAATCGGAGAAGGCCCTCACCGCAACCGAGCTGACGGAGCTCTACGTCCAGTACAAGGAGGCTCTCGTTGACGTCGACCTGGCCGATATGGTGCGTGAACAGGGACGCAAGGACTCCGGGACGTGGACCGCGAACGCCCAACGACGCATGGATGACGCGGTCTCCGATGTCGACGCACTCGAAATCAACGCCTTCCTCGCCTCGACGATGATCGCCGACCGCTACGCCATCATCGGACGCCTCCGCAGCGGGGAGCGGCCCGTGCCGTGGTCGAAGATCGGCGAGATCCTCGGCATGAGCAAACAAGCCGCACAGCAGTGGTACGACACCTACAACCTGCGCCCCCGCATCGAGAACCCCACCCGCCGCACCGACCCGGCGTAAGTCGCAGGCTCCTGCTGTAGGCGAATCGAGTGTGCGCGGTGCCGACGCTCGACCCCCGCAACGTGACGGTGCTCATCCGGGTGGGTGTCGAAAGTCGTTGCAGGACTTGACAATACAGCTTGACGCTGTAAGGTTAGGGGCATGGGAGAATCCGAGCAGAACCTCACCGCAGTCACCTCCGAATACGGCGACGAACACCCCGAACGCGGCCTGGGAGTGTCCATCCGACGTGGCGGCATCGAGGTCGAGTACATCGACGCGACCGGCATCGAGGAGCACGCGCCGATGGACTGGACCCCGGACATGGCGAAGGTGCTGCTCGCACGCCGCGGATACGCGGTCACCGGGCGCTGGGTCGACGTCAGCGACCCCTGTGCAGAAGACCCAATCTGGGAACTACCCGTCGCGAAGACCGCCGACCGCTGACCCTCGCACTACCCCCCACCTGCGCCTCACCGCCGCACTCTAACCAGGGAGACCACCATCATGACCACCACCATGGCTGCACAATCGGCACCGACCTCGACCGGCTACACCCTCGTCGCCGCCGACCCGCACGCCCTTGACATCACCGCCAACGTCCGCGACGGCGTAGACATCACCGCCGACCCCGATTTCGTCGCATCCATCGCCGCTCACGGTGTCCTCCAGGCGGTCTCGGCGGTCCGCCGCACCGACGGAACCCTGGTAGTCCATGACGGACAGCGCAGAACACTCGGGGCCCGCGAAGCCGGTCTCACCTCGATACCGGTGATGGTGCGTGAGCAGTCCGACGACGAAAAGGCCGCAGGCATCGAACGCATCACCGAGCAGGTCGTATCCAACGATCAGCGCGAAGACCTCACCACCGGCCAACGCGCCGCCGCCGTCACGGGCCTGCTCGACCTGGGCCTGAACGTGCAGAAGGTCGCGACAGCACTGCACGTCCCCAAGGCGTACGTCGAAAAGGCCGGTCGAGCAGGACGATCCGAGCGCGCCCGTCGCCAGCTCGACGACCGGCAACTCACCCTCGAAGGGGCTGCGCTGCTCGCAGACCTCGAAACCGCCGCTGAGAAGGAGCCGTGGATCACCGAGGCCATCCAGCAGATCTTCGACAACAGATTCGGCTTCGAGTACCGCCTTGCCACCCTCCAGCGCCGCATCGACGAACGCGCCGAGACCACTGCCGCCGCAGCCGACTACATCGCGCGCGGCTTCACCCTGCTCCACGACGAACCGTCCACCAGCGAGGGGGAGTGGTACACCCTCGCGGACCTGCGCACCGCCGACGGCGCGGCAGTCCCGGCCGACGCCCCGGAGCAAGCACCGCACCTGTGGCACGTCCACGTCTACGAGACCGGCACCGTCTGGGTCGACAAGACCACCCGCGAGGAAGTCGACGAGGACGACATCGACTTCGACACCGAGGACGACGACGAAGCCGAAGCGTACGAGGAGCTACGGCACGCCAACACTGTCGAGAAAGTGACCGCCTGGGGCTACGAATTCTTCCTGCGCCACGACCAGCGGACTGCGGCCGGCCTCGAACTCGCCCCCGAGAAGATCGCCGCCGCAGCAGCCGAGGGCGACGACACCGAGGACGGATTGACCCCGGCGCAGCGCAAAGCCGCGCGCACCGAAGCCGAACGCATCGAGACCGAACGCGCAGAGCGCCGAAAAGTCAAGGCCCTCAACCGTGCCGGAGCGACCGCCACCGAAACCCGACGCGCATTCCTCACCGGCCTGCTCGCGGCCAAGACCGCCCCGAAGAACGCCACCAAATGGATGGTCACCGCCCTGGCGACCCATGGTGATGTGTTCACCGAATCCAAGTGCTCGGAGCGGTACGGCGAGATCATGGGCTCACCGCTGCGCGAGGTAGACCGAAAGGCCACCGGTGCCACGCCCGCTCGCGCCGAGGTGCTGCTGCTTGCCCGTGTGCTCACCGCGTTCGAGGCCCGACTGACGGGGCCGCAGGACGCCAAGGACTACTGGCGGTTCTCCGCCAAGCACTACCGAGGCATGGTCGGCATCGACAGCTACCTGACATTCCTCGCCGACAGCGGGCACACCCTGACCCCGGTGGAGCAGGCCGCGATCGGCAACATCACCGTCGACGCCGCGTACGCCGCCGTCGACGACGACGCCTGACCATCCGCGAGAGCATCGCAACCAGCACGACAGGAAGAAGGCCCCGACCATCAGCCCGATGGCCGGGGCCCTTCTAGTTCGTCAAGATATGTTGACGCGCGTAGAGGTAAACCGGGAACGTCGAACGACGATCAGCGTGGGTACAGGTCGGTTCGTGCACCACTGCCGGGTCGGCCTGCGATCCACGCCTCGATGTCCTCCCGTGAATACAGCGGAGTGCGCGAGAGGTGGCGGGCAGGTTTCGGGGCCTGGCCACGAGCGACGTATGACCGCCACGTCGAGGACGCGATCGCTTTCCCGGTCGAGGCCTCGATCAGTGTCAGAACCTCCGAGAGGGTCAATTCGGCATCGGTCACGGCTCCTCCGATCCCCGCACGAGCATGATTGTCGACATACCCGCACCTTACAGCCCCACGCTGTAAATGCTTCGGCGTACCCCTTGCAACCTTACAGCGTGAGGATGTAGGGTTGGGGTATGACCTCGACGCGCACCGAATCGGTCCAATGGGATTGGCAGTCAACGCTGTTCGATGACTGCGCGTTGCCCGGTTGCGCTCTCCCGGTCGCCGTACCGGGGGAGGTGTGCCAGTCCTGCCGCACGGCTTTCGGGGACATGCTCAACGTGCGCACCGATGGCCCGGCCCGCGATTCGGAGCAGGTCCGCGCCGACCTCGCTGCCCGTGACGCGAGCACCCGCGAGCAGTACCGAGCGCAGGCCGCCACCGTGGCTGCGGCGCAGCAGGTTTCGACCCGAAAGCGCAACCAGATCTGCTGGCTCTGTGAAGAGCGGCGGACCTGCACCTCGACCGCCGGGCGCTGGGAATGCGCCGACTGCCGAACCTTGCCGTCCTGAACATCTGCGCACGGCCCGCGACCGCTGTCGCTCACCTTTTCTCCACCGACCTGGGGAGTACTCATGACCGCCACCCTCACCGCGCCCACCACGACCGCGCGTCGCCGCCTCAAAGGAGTTGGAATGAAACTGATCTCGCTCGATAGCCAGTTCGACGGAACGATCGTCGACATTCTCGGCTACCGCACCGCGCCCGCAGGCCGCGTCGAGATCACCGCCATCCTCGACGCACCCGGTGCCTGGTACAGCCGCACCTACCCGGTCGTTCTCGACGCCAGCGACGTGCGACTCTCGCTCGCCGTGCAGTCCCTCACCCGTCCCGAGCTGGGCGTGCGGTGATGACCGAGACTGCAGGCCAGATCGACATCTTCGAGGTGCTCGCCGCCGCCGAAGCCGATGAACAGGAGCTGCACGTCCAGCGGCACGGCATCCCGACCTTGTTCGCCAGCCCCACCCGAGGGGTGGCAGCTCGCATCGCCGAGTTCGAGACCTGGGCGACCACCTGGGGACGGCACGGCTCGACCGCCGCCTCCCACGCGTTCCGTCCGGGAATCTGCGACCCCACCGCAGCCACTGACACCTGCCAACCGACCTGCATTGCAGCGGACCTCGACTGCTGCTGCCCGGACACGAGCAGGGACACCGCCTGCCAGTGCGTCGGCGGCGACGTCTACCGCGGCGCGTGTACCGGCTGCCCGTGGGAAGGGGAGAACCGCGCCGACGAGGCCGAGGCAGTCTGCGACGCCCTCGATCACGCCCATCCCGGCTGGATCGACGACCTCCCGATCGTGATCCCCGAACGCGCACCGTCGCAGAAGGACCAGGTGTGGACAGCGAAGGTCATCGAGCTCATCGGTGAGCGCTCCACCGGATGGCCCGTCATCACCCGACGCGGCAACACCATCGGCCTGCGCTCGGTCCCGCACCGCTCGCCGTGGGGTGGCTACGACGTCGCCGCCGCCACCGCAGCCGCACACCTCGCCCGCAAACCGTGACCCTGCTGCCCCACCCGAGCTGGAAAGGCCCATCACCGATGAATAACCCGCTGCCCCAAACGACGCCCATCACTACCGCCGATTTCGTGATGTTCCTGTCGCACGTCATGTGGGGGTGCACCGCGCTCGGTATCGCTGGCATGATCTTCGGCGGAGCCACGCTCTTCCGGTCTCGTATGACAGGTGGAGAGGCCAGGACAGCCCCGCAAATGTGCGGGGGAGGGCTCTTCGTTGCCGTCGCCGCCACCGCAGTCCGAGCGGTCCTCTTGCCGGTGTCTGCCGAGGAGGCGACGGACCTGCCGTCCGCCGAGCAGCCCATGATCGCGGACGCCCCGGCACCGCCGACTGTCGTCCCCGACGTTCCGATGGACTGGACTCCGCTGGTCTGGGTCGTCGTAGCGGTGCTTGCCCTCGCGCTGGCCGCGTACCTGAGCGTTCGGACCCGCAGCCATGTCGTCGACCGACGCAACGCCAGGAAGGCACTCGAAGCCGACTACGCCGCCGCCCACGCCGTCTACAGCGAGGTTGCGGACGCCTACGCCGCCTACCTGGCCGACCCCTACTCCATCTTCATCAGGCCCCTGCTCGACGACCTCACCGAGCCGCGCACCGCAGCCTTCATCGACGCCTTCGCCACCATGAACGATGTCCGGCCCGAACAGTGCCCCGACACCGCAGAGCGCGTGCAGGCCTTCGCCGTCGCCGCGCAGAAAGCACGTACCGCCTGGCGCAGAGCCGACGGCTACGCCCGCACCATGGGGCTGCGCGTGACCAGCGTCGAGGACCAACGAACCGTGCGCCGGATCCGCAGCGCACTCGGTATCGCCCTCGACACCTCGGCCACCGGGCAGGAACGCGAGACAGCGCTCCGCACCGTCGAGGAACTCGCGGCCGGCATCGTCACCATCCCCGACCGCATCTACACCAGCGCCAGGATCGCCATAGAAACCACCACACGCAAACAACTCACCAGCTGACTCGTCATGCCGCTGTGGTGCCGACAGACAGTCATTTGTCGGCACCACCTGGCAGCATGGCCCACCAACGGCACAACGACAGGCACAACAGCCGATCACGGCAGAGGCCAGAACGGACAATCACCTATGAACCTCGTCAACACCACAGCCTTCATCGTGTTCGTCGTACTCGTCACCGGGGCCTACGCCCTCGGCACCGTCTACATACGCAGACCGTCCCGAACCGCACTGCACAGCAACGCACTTGCCCTCATCGGCCTCGCCGTAGTCGCCGCCAGCGTCTTCGCCCTCACCTATCCAGACCTCGCCTGGGGATGGAAAGCCGCCCTCATCGCAGGATCCATCCTGTTCGGCTACCTGAGCGCACGGCAGTTCAACAGCACCCGCGCCGAACACGACGCCGACCAGAAACGCAGCTTCACCCAAGCCGCCCTCGACGACGACAGGAACAACCGATGAACCCCCTCAGCACCTTCCGCGACCACCGCCGGATCCGCCAGGAATTCCTATCCGACGACAGCGAAGAGAATGCGGCACGCTACTTCGAGTCAGCGAACACAATGGACGGGCTTCGGATCGGGCTCAACAGATTCGCCGCTGTTGTGGTGGGCATCCTCGGGATCGCCGCAGCCGCGTACAACGTCAAGATGGGCTTCGACGGATCTGACGTCAGCATCATCGAACTCTTATTTCCCGCTCTTGCAGTGGCATTGGTGTTCGCTCTTGTCCGTATCGGCAACGACCTGGGCTCGAAAGGCACGAAAGAGATCGTCGCCACCGCGAACAGGGCCAAATTCATCGGCGATCAACGCCGAGCGAGCGCGTCCGACCGTTGACATGACCAGCCCAAAACAGAAGCCGAAAGTAGTCAGCCCGATCCAACTGGCCGACCTCATCGACAGAGACCGCCGCCTGCTCGACAACTACCTGCTCCAGGGCACCCACTCGATCTTGCCTATCTCTCGTCTGAACTGGAGCCCGCAGGTACGAGAAACAAACACGTCCGGGAATGGAGGGACGCACTGTACGACCTCTCTCTCAGGGCGCTACGGGAATCCACGCCAGAGCTCCTACGCCGTTGGGTGCACTTGCGGCAGCAGATAGTCGTAAGAGGCCCACTGGGCATGCGTTGGTCCCCGATCCCGCACCGCAACCGACGCTACGAACTCGACCACTGACGAGCCTCGTCAGCCTCCATCGCTTCCACGCAGTCCCCCGCCAGCCGTATCCCACAACGCCGCCGTCGAGCACCCTTGCTCCGGCGGCGTTCTGCTTACCCGTCACATTTGCTTTTCGGAGCCGTCCGGAATCGGTCGCACGTCCCCCATATGAAAATAGAATTGGTCACGCGCATCTTTCTTTTACCGACATTGGTAATTCGAAATTCGGCACTGCAGGACGTCAGGGTAGAAGCTTATGTAAACGTCTGCACTGCAACGAATTAGGCGAATTATGACCATCTTTATCTATGGAAAAGTCGAGTGCATTGATATAGAATTGAGGCTACCGAAACAATTCCTCCGAGGAGCTATCCATGTCCATCACCGTGTACACGAAGCCGGAATGCAACAGCTGTGATCAGACGAAGCGACGGCTGGACAAGCGCGGCCTCGAATACGAGACCGTCGACGTCACCGAAGACCCCGCAGCGCGCGCGTTCGTCACCGACCGTCTCGGCTACCGGCAGATGCCCGTCGTGGTCGTCGAAGAGGCCACCGAGGACGGCACACACCTCGAGCACTGGAGCGGCTTCCGGATCGACGCACTCGACAAGCTCGCCGCCACCGCCTGACCGATCGCCTCCGCCCCGCTCACCCCGCCCGTGAAACGAGTCTTCCGATGACGCCTCTGAGTGCAGTTCCCTCACCCGCCGACGAACCCGCTCGTATTCCTGTGCGGGGCCTGGTGTCCGTGGACGACGATGTCGCTGCCGTCGACGACTGGAGCGCAGCTCACCGCCCCGCCACCGACCCCGAGGCGCTGCTGCTGTGTGCCCTGATGTGGAGCGCCCACACCGGGGGAGTGTCCACCGAGGACCAGCGGATCGCCGCGACAGTGACCGCCGACGACTTCGACGGCGTCGCCTACCGGCGAATATTCGTCGTGATCGCAGGTCTCGTCGCGGCCGGCGAACCGTACGACCCGGCGAGCGTCACCGCAGCCTTCATGCGATCCGGATCCGGCGGAGCCAAGGACGCGCCCCTACTCCGCAGCTTGAACGAGGTCATCACCGCCGGAGCGGACGGCTTCACCGCCGTCCACTACGCCGACATCGTGCTCTCCCAGGCATACCGGCGCAGTTACCGGACCGTGGCAGCGTCGATCGTCCAGGCCGCCGAGGGGCTGCCGGAGGAATACCTGTTCGATCATCTCGTCGAGTACGGGCGCGCTCAACGTGCACTGTGGCAGCGGCTCAACGCCTTTCGCGGAAGGCAGTGACCATGATCGACACAACCACCGACACGGTTCCGAGGGATCACCCCGTATCGAACCAATCGTCAACATTCCTTGACGACGCGATAGCGTCAAGAAATATTGACGCGTCGTCGGGCGCTGCGTCGACGCGAATACCGGGCGTGCCTGTGCTGCGTCCACCGTTCGCGTACTACGGCGGAAAGACCCGCCTGGCCCCGGCGATCGCCGCCGCCCTGCCCGAACACACCCAGTACGTCGAACCGTACGCAGGATCGCTCGCTGTGCTGTTCGCCAAGACCCCGGCTCGGTTGGAGACCGTCAACGATCTCGACGGCGACATCGTGCACTTCTGGCGGGTGCTACGAGAGCGTCCCGACGATCTTGTGCGGGCCTGCGCGCTGACCCCGCACGCGCGAATGGAACGCGCAGCAGCACTCTCGCGCCCCGCCGACCTCGACGACGTCGAACGTGCCCGCCGAATCTGGGTGTGCCTGACCGCCGGTCGCACCGGCACGCTGCGTAATACCGGTTGGCGATACGACACCTCCGACTCCGCGTCGACGTCCATGCCGCGCCGACTGTCCGGTTACGTCGCTCGCATCGAGGCAGTCGCTGCCCGGCTTCACAGCGTCTCGCTCGAACACCGTGACGCCCTCGAGGTGATCGAGGCCTACGGCGGCGGACGACGAACCGTCATCTACGCCGACCCGCCCTACGTCGGGGAGGTCCGGACACGCAACTACCGCACCGAAATGATGAGCACGACAGACCATCACGCTCTCGCCGAACGACTGCACGCCTGCCAGGCGAGCGTGGTGCTCTCCGGCTACGCCAGCGATCTCTACGACCGAAAGCTCTACCGCGACTGGTACCGCACCGAACTGCGCTCCCACACCAGCCAGAGCGGAACGTGGGAACACCGCACCGAGGTGCTCTGGTCGAACCGGCCGCTACGCATCGATGCGCCCGACACCCCAAGCTCGACATGTAACGAAACTCCCGGCACGGCAACCGAATGTAACGAAACCCGGTGCCAGGCAGCCGACTGCGCGAAGGTGCTCACCCAACCCGCGACCGGTCGCCCGAGACGCTTCTGCTCGCCCGCGTGCCGAGTCCGCGCGCACCGCCACGCCAACACCCATCCCCACCGACGACCCGCATCTCCGACAACCGATTCGAGCGAGGAAACATGACCATTGAGCGACCCGCCGCCGTCGACGACGTGATCCCGGCGTGCACCGACGACCCGTCGGCCTGGGATCTCGACGCCTCGACAAAAGATCGGTTGAAGACGGCTGTCCGAGCCTGCCGGTTCGAGTGCCCGGTGTACGACGCGTGCCGGGAAGCGCTCGCGGCCGGCGCAGTGACTCCCATGTCGATGGTGGTCGCCGGGATCGCCTACGACTACAACGGTGACCCCGTCGACCTGGACAGCCCACGTGCCCGCACCGGGCCCCGCAACGAACGCGACACCCGATGGGTCGACGAACGAGGTCACTCCTACAACGGACACACCGGACGATGGGAATCACCCGCCAGCGCCATGGAGCAACGACGCCGACGCATCGCCTGAACTCTCGACACACCCCGGCCTGAACGTAAGAAGGCACCCGCGCACGAACCTGCGGGTGCCTTCTTACGCTCCAGTGAGTGGCAGTTACCGATCACGCACTTCGACTTCAACGTCCCAGTCGATCTCGTAGTCCACGAAATGTGGGGCATCGTCCATGCCGCTGCTCTCGAACATCGGGTAGGCCCCCTTCTGTCGATCGGTTTGCAGCACCGCGATGTGAATCTCGTCCGCCGACATCCGAATCTGTCGTAGCTCCCCGGTCATCGCAGTGTCGGTCCACCGCAGTGGCACGAACGTCACCTGGCAGTGAATGTCGCCGCCGTGCAGGCGATGTGCGGGCTTGGTCTCGCTCTGTGGTTCCAGGCGTAACCGGTGCCGCCCATGTCCGATGCTCACCCGAGTCCGTGATCGGCCGCGCGCGATGTCGCTGCGGTATGCGCCGCGGGCGGTGGTGTGCGCAGCGTGGGCGAGGAGACCCGCGCCGCTCCGGACGAGCGCCCTGGCGGGGGAGTGACCAACCCACGTGGCCGCGTCGACGCGCGCTCGGCGTCGACCGCATTCGACACCGATGCCGCCGATACCGACGCGGACACAGCCGCAGTGTTGTCGGGGCGTGCGGCCGGCCTCGACCGTGCTTGCAGATCCTCGAGGTCGGCGGCGAGTGCGGTGATGTGTTCGGCGTCGGCGACCGGGTCGAGGACGGAGATGTTCGCGCGTAGGTACCGCACCTGTGTGAAGCGGTCGACGGCGATGCGGTCGGTATCGGAGACGTCCGCCTCATGGATGACGCGGAGCACGGTGTCGTTGCGCATCGGTTCGATGGTGCCGCCGAGATCGGCGGCGAGCTGCTCGGCGATGCGGTGTGCGTCGTCGGGGACGTACGCGCCGACCTCGGTGCGCGAGTTCGGGATCGGGCCCGGTCGGGTGGAGTAGACCTCCACGTCCAGAACCGCGACTGCGTCGGGACCCTCGACCGCCGAATCGGGAAGCGGTGGTGACGATTCGACGACGGCGGCTACTGCTGCGGTGACGTTGCGGGGTGCGGGGATGACGGTGCGCAGGACACCGTTCTTGTAGGCCGGGAGTGCGGTCAGGTCGGCCGCGAGCTCGCCGGGGCTGCCGATGAACTCGACATCACGGCGTGAGGTTCCCTCGGCGACCGAGTCGATGACGACCGAGACGGTGTCGAGCTCGTAGGTGTCCGCCACTGCCGCTGCTTGGGTGAGTGCGAACTGTCCAGCGGAGCGGGAGGTGTAGAACGAGCCGCGAGCGAGCACGAAACCGGGGTCGCCGTACTCGTTGATGTTGGCTACTTCGACGTTGAATTCGGGCTGGGTCATGTCTGTGGTCCTTCTGATGATGTGGGTGCGCCCGTACGCGGGAAGATGTGTCGAGCGTGCGAGGGCACGGGGATCCGCGACCGGTGCCGGTGCGCGGGCGGTGCGAGGGAAGTGCGGTCAGTGCGCGGTGGCAGGCGAGGACTGCGGTTCGGTCGGCGCGTCGGGTGCAGTCGACGAGGCGGCGTCGTGTTGTGGGTCGGGGCCGGCGGTGTTCTCGGCACCGACTCGGCGGCGCGGCGTACTGCGACCGGTGACGCGCTTCGATGCCCTGGATGTTTTCTTGCCGACAGGTGTCGGTGCGGTCAGTCCACTGCCGGTGAGTTCGGCAACGGTCCACCCGGCGTCGATCGCTTCTTTGTACGCGGCAGCGTGTTCGGCGTTCGCGTGTTCGGCGGCGCGAGTGGCCTCGGCGACTTTCTCGCGCGCGGCGGCGGACGCTTGGGCGGCGTCGAAGAGGGACTCGATGTATTTGGTGCGGTTCTCGATCGCAGCGCGTGCGCGCGCGATGACGGTGTCTTTGTCGACCGTGGGTGTGATGGACATCAGATGTGAGGGCCTTCCAGATTCGGTGCGCGGAAATCCCCACCGGACAGGCACCGATCGCTCACAGAGCAACACAACCCACAGTGCGGTGAACGCAGTGCAGGGTGAATCGGTACGGGTGGGGCGCGCTCGAACGTGACCCTCATCGACGCTCGAACTTCACTCGATCCTAGATCATCTGCGCGCTGGGCGGCGAGCCAACCGGCGCGGAGGTGGATGTTTCCTGTCGGTGCCTGCTGGCACTGTGCCGACCATGACCGACGACAACGCCACCACACCGCAGCCCCTCGTGCGCGTGCGAGAGGTGCTCGACGGCAAGGTGCCCAACGGGACGCACGTCGTCGTGCACGGCACCCTCGACGCGGTCACAGTGAAGACGTACGAGCAGACAGGTCAGTGGGCGATGGGGCGTCTCGTCGACGGCAAAGACTCGATCGACTTCTGGATGTTGGCGCGCGCGTTCGCACGCACCGGTCGATTGTGCGTCGAGACGGCCGGCCCGATCGCTGCGACCGCATGTGTGTCGGGCCCGCCGTATCGCACCGCGCTGGTGATCAACAGCATGGAGCGCATCGAACCCCGCCCGGAACCCGGCATCGATCGGACTGCTGTCTGACACGATCGACCGCTATGAGCGTCACTCTCCCCCCGCCCTTGACCGCCGACACCGACGACGATGCAGTCAATCTGCTGCGGCGGTACTACGGGAGCACCTACCTCGGCAGTGGGTGCTATACCGGTGCGCTCTTCGACAGCTGGGCACCGGAGAACCGCGTCGCCGACAGCAACCGGTTCACCGCCGACGATCTCGTCGCGATCACGTTCTTGTCGGTCGCCGTCAAAGCGGGAGCAGCACGCGAGCTCCTCGTCACCCGTGCCGCACGATTTGCGGAGTTGCTCGACGCCGTCGGCCCGGATCGCGACCTCGTCGACGAGACGGACGGGCTCACGCCCGACGCACCGATCCTGCTGCTGGAGAACGAACTACGAGGCGTGACCGACGTCGGCCGCACCATCGCAACGAAGCTGATGGCCCGCAAACGTCCCCGCCTGGTGCCGATCTACGACGTGGTCGTCGGCCGCGTTCTCGATACCGAGAAAGTGCACCGTGATCCCATCCGGGAAGCGCTGCGCGCGGACGACGGTGCGCTGCACGCTCGACTGCTGAGAATCAGGGCGGCAGCAGCATTGCCCGACGAGATCAGTGCGCTGCGCGTCCTCGACGTCGTCAGTTGGATGCACGGCAAGTCGGCGTAGACGGACGTGCACAGTCGTCGCGTTGCAGCCGTGCACATTGCGGTTTCATCGGCTGCACACGTCATCGTTGCGACTCGTGCAGAAGCGTCGGTGCGTGCGCCACGGACGGTCAGTAGTAGTCGTTGTCGTACTGGTTGCGGTAGTACCCGCGACGGGCCCTGCGGTCATCGACTCCGCTGGCACCGCCGAGTGCGAGGAGGGGAACCATGAACAGCATCACCGCGATGAACGCGCCGATCACCGCGATGAACGCGCCGAACGCGACAGCGAGAACGACGAGGTATGCGCCGACACCGATGACGGTGAGAATGTTCGCGACGAACCCCTTCCATCCGGGGTCGTTCTCACCGAGGTACCGCACGTACCAGATCAGGAATCCGGCACCGGCGACAGCGAGCAGGGGGAGCGGTCCGACGTCGTCGGTGAAGAGCGAGGAGAGCGTCATCGTGTACGTCCTTGTCGTGTGAGGACTGCTCTCACCGGTGCGGCGTCGCGGCCCAAGCCTGATGGATCAATGTGTACCGTGCGCCACCGACACTGATCGGTCGCGCACGGTTTCAGAACAGCGTTGGTGGTGCTTGTGCGTCGAAGCTGTGTCCGGCTAGCGCGGCCAGCATCCGTGGTTCGTCGTAGCCGCCAATGAGTGCGTCGCGGATCGCGATCGCGCGCCCGTAGCGTCCGCGCGGATCCCCGCCCGCTGGTGTCGGGCCGATATGTCGGCCGACAGCGACGGCGTGCGCGAGGTTCGCCGATTGGGTGCCGCGTTTGAGGTGCCCGTCGGCGACTCGCACGCACAAGGTTTCGTCGCAGTCGTGCTCACCGACGATCCCGTCACCGAGGTCGCCGTATTCGAGCAACAACGCGAACCGGTGCGCCGACAACGTGCGTGGCGTGTCGCCGTCAGTGAAGGTGAACCTCCCATAGGAATCAGGAAAACTGACGGCTGAACGCCAC
Organism: Rhodococcus sp. 15-725-2-2b; assembly: GCF_002259075.1. Taxonomy (NCBI): domain Bacteria; kingdom Bacillati; phylum Actinomycetota; class Actinomycetes; order Mycobacteriales; family Nocardiaceae; genus Rhodococcus; species Rhodococcus sp. 15-725-2-2b. Next base: position 115,729 of record NZ_NPFL01000023.1, read on the forward strand.
CACCAGCATGTCGGAGTTTTGACGACTTTCGTCCAGAACCGTGCCACCGTCTTGGCGGTCAACGGCCCTTGCAGCGGTCGCCACACCCGAGAAACCGGCTGCGGCTCAGCGGCGTCGGTGTCGTCACCGAACAACGCCAGTTGCATCACCGGAGCGGTCACCGGCTACCCCTGACCCGTCGCGGGATCGGCGTCCGGGACGCTGTCGCCGGTCGCGGGTTTGCTCGTCGCTGCATCGCCTGCCGACGTCGAGTCACCCGGCTCGTTCAAGGCCGATCCATCACGCGACTCTGCGTTTGCATCCGAGTCGGAGTCCGAGGTGTCGTCGCCGGTGTCCGCGCTCGCCGACGGCGCTGCGGTGTCGGCGAGCAGTGCCAGAAGTTTGCGTGCTTCGCCGGTCGTAATCCCCGCGAGTGTCGCAGCGGCGCTGAGTGTTCCTTCCCGGCCCCTGATGTCGTCGAGCGCGCGGGCCATCGCCAGCCGGGCCGCGTCGATCTGCTCAGCGGCCGCGAAGTAGTCCGTCAACGAGCCCATGTTTTTCTCGTCGCGCGCTTTGCGGTCGGCGACGACTTTTTGCTGCGCTGCCCGCGCCCGAGCACGCGCAGTCATCCGAGCCTGAGTCGACGCCATGCCGCCCACTCTAACCCCGAGCACCCTCGAATTCACAGATCCTGACACAACCTCCTCCCGCATCACCGATCCACAACCACCGAAACTCCACCCCACGCCACCAATCTCAACCCCTACCGATCTACAGCCAAAAGCCAAGACCAACCCCACAAACCTCATGCATTCAGGCCACTTTGGGGATTTCGCTGGTAGGGTCCGGTCCATGATGGGTCTGCACAAGCTCACCGCTGGGGACGGGTATACGTACCTGACCAGGCAGGTTGCAGCGGCAGATTCCACTGAACGAGGGGCCGCGTCACTGGCCGAGTACTACTCCGAGAAGGGGGAGTCACCGGGCCGGTGGACCGGGTCCGGTCTGGCCGAGCTGGAGACGATCGGCGCGGGGGAGCAGGTGTCCGAGGCGCACATGAAGGCGCTGTTCGGTGACGGCCTGCACCCCGAGGCCGACACGATGTACGCGGAGAAGTTCGCGGCCGAGCTCGCTGCCGGTGCGTCGACGAAGAACGCAGAGCGAGCAGCGGCGGCGGCGATCAAGCTCGGTCGCGCATTCAAGATCGACAACGGAGCCTCCGACTACCGGGTCGCGTGTGCGAAGGCGTTCGTCGAGCACAACCTCGCGGCCGGCGAGAAATGGAACGCACCGATCGAGGCCGAATCGCGCGCGACGATCCGCACCCGCGTCGCGCGTGAGATGTTCGAGCGCGAGTACGGACGCGCCCCGGCCGACGAGCGTGAACTGTCCGGGTGGGTCGCCAAATCGGGGCGACAGAACACCAAAGCCGTCGCCGGGTTCGACCTCACGTTCACGCCGGTCAAGTCGGTGTCGGCGCTGTGGGCGGTTGCGCCGCGGGAGATCTCGCAGGAGATCGAAGCAGCGCACGACGCCGCGATCGCAGCCGCCCTCGAATACCTCGAAGAGCACGCCTGCTTCACCCGTCTCGGCAACGGCGGTGTCGCGCAAGTCGACGCGAACGGATTGATCGCCGCAGCGTTCACCCACCGTGATTCGCGCGCCGGTGATCCGAACCTGCACACCCACGTCGCGATCTCGAACAAGGTCTCCACAACCCTGCCGGACGGGACGACGAAGTGGCTTGCGCTCGACGGGGCTGCGTTGTACCGCAACAACGTTCCCGCCTCCGAGGTCTACAACACCGCCCTCGAAGCGCAACTGCGTGAACGCATCGGAGTCGACTTCGCCGAACGCCCGAGCGAGGACCGGTCGAAGCGACCCGTCCGTGAAATCGTCGGCCTGGACACACGGTTGGCCGAACGCTGGTCCTCCCGCAACGCTGCCATCGTCGTGCGCACCGCCGAACTCGCACGCGAGTTCCAGGCCGAGCATCACCGCGAACCGACCGCCATCGAAGCGATCCGGTTGGCGCAGCGCGCGACACTGGAAACCCGGCAGGCGAAACACGAACCGCGCTCGCACGCCGAGCAACGCGGAGGGTGGCGCGCCGAGGCGATCGACGTCCTCGGTTCACCAAAAGCACTGTCGAAGATGGTCGCCGAGGTGACCGGCAAGAAGCGCACCCGGGCGAGCGTGGACATCGACGACCCGCGCTGGATCGACTACACCGCCGCCGACGTCGTCGAGGTCGTTTCCCGAGCACGCTCGCGCTACCAACGGCACAACATTCGCGCCGAAGCGATCCGTCAGGTCCGCACCGCCAACCCGCCGGCCGATCGCATCACCGACCTCGTCGAAGCGATCACCGACCGCGCCTGCGGCACCGACCTCGCCGTCACTCTCGGCGACGAACTCAGTGACGACGTCGCCGCAGACATCGCCCCGAATGTGATGCGTCGACGCGACGGCCGGGACGTGCACACCCGCCACGAAGCAACCTTGTTCACCACCACTGCCGTCCTCGACGCCGAGACGCGCATCGTCGCCCTTGCACAGCGCAACGACGGTGTTGCAGTCGCCGACGAGCATGTGGAGATGGCGCTGCTCGAGTCCGCTGCGAACGGCCGCGAACTCAACGTCGGACAACGCTCACTCGTGCGCGCAATGGCCACGTCCGGTGCAAAACTTCAGCTCGCACTCGCACCCGCCGGAACCGGCAAGACCACCGCCATGACAGCACTGACACGGTCGTGGCAGAACGCAGGCGGGCACGTCGTCGGGTTCGCGCCGACCGCCGCTGCCGCCGCAGTCCTGCGTCAAGATATCTTGACGACAACCGATACGTTGGCGAAGTTCGTCGACATCACCAAACGTCTACGCAATGGCGATCCGGTATCCGTCCCGGAGTGGTACACCAACATCGGACCGGACACGCTCGTCATCGTCGACGAAGCCGGAATGACCGGCACCCTCGACCTCGACGACGCAGTCACCGCCCTCGCCGAACGCGGCGCAACGGTACGGCTGATCGGCGACGATCAGCAGCTCGCGTCCGTCGCCTCCGGCGGTGTCCTGCGCGACATCCACGACCGCGTGGGCGCGCTCACGCTCTCGCAGGTGGTGCGCTTCCGCGACAAGGCAACCGGCGCCGCCGAAGGCGCAGCATCTCTCGCACTGCGCGACGGCGACGACGCAGCGATCGGCTTCTACATCGACCACTCCCGGCTGCACGTCGGCTCCATCGCCACCGTCACCGACGACGCCTACAGCGCGTGGAGCGCCGACCGCGCCGCCGGCAAGGACGCACTGCTGCTCGCACCGACCCGTGAGCTCGTCGCCGAACTCAACACCCGCGCCCGCACCGACCGCCTCGCCGCCACCGACGCCAAGGTCGGACGTGAAGCCGTCCTCGCCGACGGCCTCCGCGCGAGCGTCGGGGACATCGTCCGCACCCGCTCCAACGATCGCCGCAACCCGCTCTCGCAGACCGACTGGGTCCGCAACGGTGACCGCTGGACCGTCGAGAAAGTCGGCCGTGACGGATCACTGGTGGTACGCCATCTCGAACTCGGACGCACCGTCACCCTGTCACCGGACTACGTCCAGGAATCGACCGAACTCGGCTACGCCGGAACGGTCCACTCCGCGCAAGGCTCGACCGCCGACACCTGCCACGTCGTGGCCACCGGCGACGAAACCCGACAGCTCGCCTACGTCGCACTCACCCGGGGGCGACTGAACAACCACATGTATCTCGCGACCGCCTCCGACGGTGATCTGCACACCGCGATGACCGAACGCGGAATGCTTCCCCCGACCGCCGTCGACGACTTCCGGGCGATCCTGCGCCGCGACGGCGCACAGGTCTCCGCGCACTCGACCCTCGCTGCTGCCGACGACCCGCATGTGAACCTGGCACCGGCCGCGAACGCCTACGACTACTCCGTCGCCACCGCCTGCGAAGTCCTCGCCGGACCCACCGTGATGGCCGCGATCGACACCGCCGCCGACGCCGCGATCGCCGGCCTCACCGACGACGCCGCATGGCCGGTCCTGCGTGGACATCTCGCGATCCTCGCCGCCGGAGGCGACGACCCTGTCGCCGCCCTGAACACCGCGATCACCGAACGCGAACTCGGCACCGCGGGAGATCGGGCCGCAGTCCTGGACTGGCGACTCGACGCCACCGGACGCCACTCCGCAGCACGTGGAGCATCGGGGCGGGGGCCGTTGCCGTGGCTGCCTGCCATCCCCGACGCACTGCGCAAGGAACCGGAGTGGGCGAGCTACCTCGATGCCCGCGCCGACGCGATCGCCGTCCACCGTGAACGCATCGCCGCCGACGCCGCCGGGTGGACACCGACAACGGCACCGGTCTGGGCGCGGGCACTGCTCACCGACGAACCCGACCTCGACCTGCTCACCGATCTCGCGGTGTTCCGCGCCGCGCACGACGTCGACCCCGCCGACCGTCGACCGACCGGACCCGAGCAGTACGCGGCCGCGTCGGCAATCGTGCAGCGTCGCCTCGACACTCGCGCCGAGACGATCATCGGTACCACCAACGACGCCGTCGTTCGGTGGCGTCCGTTCGTCGACGAACTCGACACCCACATCGCCCGCGATCCGTACTTCCCGATCCTCGCCGACCGACTCTCCGCCGCCGCCCGCGCCGGAATCGAAGTCCACACCCTCGTCCGCGACTCCCTCGCCGCGTCGCCGCTACCCGACGAGCTGCCCGCTGCCGCACTGTGGTGGCGACTGTCCGGTGAACTGTCCGCCGCTGCCCTCGACACCGACGCCGCGGACACCGCAGCGCTGATGCCGTCGTGGGCACCGATGCTGACCGAACTGCTCGGCGAGCGCGCCGCCACCCGCGTGATGTCCGACCCGGCGTGGCCCTCACTCGTGGCGACCGTCGACGCCGCCGACCCCACCTTGTGGACGCCGGGGGAGTTGCTGGGGACTGCGTACGAGTTCCTGCACGGGGGCATCGACCCGGTCGATCACGGTGTCACCCTGCCCGCCCACGAACTCGCCACCGCGCTGACGTGGCGGGCCGAGATGCTGGTGCGCGAGAACCACCTCGCCCGCACCTACACCCCACTGCCCGTCGAACCACTCTCGATCGAGGACGAAGAAGCCCTCGCACCGCTCGACGAGACGATCGGCGACACGACCGGCGACGTGCTGCCGGCCGAGTTCGCCGATCCGGACTACCTCCCGGCACCGGCCAATACGCAGACAGTTTCAGCAGCGGTCGATGCGGACGCGCCGTCGATCCCGCTGGGCGGTGATGCCGACTACCTCGCCTCCCTCGACGCACTCGATGCGCCGCTGGAGTACGACGACGCCCCGCCGCCCGAGTACGACGGTCACAGCGACGATGTCACCGCCGACGATCCGGACGTCGATACCGACGTCGATCCGTACGCGGCGATGCTCGAACACGCACACGTGTTGGCACTGCCGTACCCGACGGTCACCGCCGACGAACGGGTCCGACTGCTCACCCGCGATCTCGCGGCGGCGAAGGCCGACCACCGCGCGCTGCGCACAGCAATTGCCGATGGCACCAGTCCGACGGTGTTGCACCTGCGCACGGCACTGACCGAGATGCAGGAACACGCGGACCGGCAACGCCCCGCCCGGATCGCGATGCTCGACGCCCGCCAGGACTGGATGGACACCGAATTCGAGGCCGAAGCGCTCTGGCACCGGATCGACACCGTCATCCGGCCCGCGGTCGCCGCCGACGTCGCAGCCGCCGAGGACGACGACGCTCGTCTGCTCGCTCAGCGTGGTCTCGACTGGGAGATCTGGCGCGCCGGATTCGCCGACGACGCCGCGACCGCCGCCCGCACCCGCGCACACGAAGCCGCTGCCGAGTACGAGCGCGTCACCGCCGCCGACGGAGGAGAAGTCACCACAGCCGACGTCATCACCGCTCGCGGAACAGCCGAAAGCATCGACCTCGCCGCACTCGCAGAACTCCAGCAGGAAGTGGACGGCCTCGACGGCATGTTGCTGCGGGCCGAGCACGCAGCGAGGCGTATCGCGGTGACCTCGACACACGCGCAGACCACCGTCGAGGTCCTCGACGCACCAGAAGTCGAGACAGCGGACCACCTCGAGCAGGAAACGCTTGCTCCGATAGAGCTGGTAGTGGAGGACGCAGCCGAGCCTGCCGCCGATCCGCAACCTGTGCTCTCGCCGGCGGACGCCGCCTTGCTCGCGAGGATGGAACAGGACCCGATCAGGCTCGTCCCGGACGCGGAGTTGATCGCGTTCGTCGACCGCGCCGGACGATCGCGCACCGCACCGACCGTCGTCGCGGACACCGAGAAGCTGTACGCCCGCCTCACCGAGCAAGCTGCAGCGATCGCCGCCGCCCGAGAACTCGACGCCGAACTGCGCCGGATCGGGGCAGAACACGAGGCGGCGCGCACCGAACACGCTGCACTCACCGATCGACTGTCGACCGCCAAACGGCGCGACCGCAAGACCCTCGAACCTGCCGTCGCTGACGCCCGACTACGGGAAGAGCGCCTCGCACGCCAGGTCCGCGACACAGAGCGGGCGGCCAGCGATGCAGCCGGACGTGTGCGGGCCGAGACCAGCGAATGGCCCGCGATCGCGGCACGCGCGAGCAACCCCGACCGCCGCGCCGCCGACCTTGCAGCCGCCGCCGTATTCGACACCGCCATCACCGAGCGTGACCGCCGTCTGCGGGCGGTGTCCTTGGCCGGTGAGCGTCACGCCGCCGAACAGCGCATCCGTGCTTCCTCAGCGACAGCCCGAACGGTGGAGGCTCCTGCGATCGGCGGAGTCACTGACACGACGAACCGTCGAACCGCCGATGCTCAGCCCGCCGACCCTGCCGCGCAGAAGAACATCGCGCGGCTACTCGCAGACGCACCCGGACCCGGACGTCCCCGCAGCGGCAAACAGACGCCGCGTCCGCAGCAGCTGCCCGACGCTGTCGTCACCGAACGCCAGCTCGATAACGACCACGGCCTGTAACGAGCTGCCCGGGCGGTCCGGTCGGAATGGGATCGGTGAGGCAATAGCCCGGGCCGTCCACGATCCGTCAGGAAATGTTGACGGACCGTGGATGCGAGCGGTGCGGTTCGTCGACTAGCTGTCGAGGCCGTACCCGTTGTCAGGTTCGTGACCCGGTTCCGGCCCTTCGTGTTCATTGCCCTTCCACGGCTTGGCGGGCCCCGGACCGTCTTCTACTGCGCGGAGGAAGTGTCCGGGCCGAGTCGATGTGTCGCCCGGTTGCAGATGTTCGCTTCCTCCTGCGGTCTGCGCGCTCGCATGTTGAGCAGCAACGGATTTGGCGTGCATCATGGCCCGCACTTCATCCGCACTTTCCATGCCGAGTTCTTCGACGAGGGCTTTGGTGGGATTGAGCATCAGCGACCACTTCGGGTCGCGGCCCTTCGCTGCCGCGCGTTCCGCGCGGGCGGCGTCGCGCGCGAGCGCTTCGGGGCTGGTCTCGGCTTCCTTGATCTCCCGCCGCAGCCGCGTCACTTCGTTCGAGAGGTCCTTGAGCTGTACCGCTTTCGGGAAGTCCGAGAGCTCGACCAGTTCGAGGTCATCGAGGCGTTGTTCGTCTCGATCGAGTGAGCGTTCGGCCTTCGCGAGGTCGGTGTCGACGGTGTACGCCATGTTCTCCATCCGCGTGAGCAGACCGAGTGAATGCTGGCTGCGATCGCCGTCCCCGATCCTCGGATACAGATCGTGGGCTTCGATGACCTTCGTCGACGACCCGAGACCGGAGAACGAGAGATACAGCGCACTGTCCTGGGCCGGGCGAGAGGCCTCGATCGGGAATCCGCTCATCTCCGCGATCACCATCGTCTTGGTCAACCCTTCGCCCTTGAGGGCCTGGTAGGTGCCCTGCAACGCTATGGCCATCGCATTCGCGGCGTCGCTGCGCTTGTCGTAGAACACCCCGCGGATGGTCATACCGGGCCACTGGTCGACCTCGCGCCGGCCCTTGAGTACCGGTGCTGCTTCTTTCAATCCGACGACCCGCTGGCGTGCGCGGGGTACTTCACGGCGCAACCGATCGCGGTCGCGTTCGATGGAGCGTTGCTCGGCGAAATGCGAATCCGCTTCGGACTGGAGCTCCTGAAGCTGGGAGTCCAGCTCGATCTGCTGGATATATCGATCGTCACCGGTGGCCAGGGCCTTGGTCATCGCCGAGTTCTCGGCGAGCGAATCGCTGTCGAGGTCGACCACACGCCGCATCGACCGGTCCGCTCTCTTGAGCTGTTCGATGAAGTGCGCCTTGCGGTGCACGGTCTGCCACATGACGGTGTCGAAGGTCTTCTCGGCGACGTAGTTGAACACCTTGACATGCGCGTTCTGGTTGCCCTGCCGGATGATTCGGCCCTCACGCTGTTCGAGGTCGGCCGGTCGCCATGGCACGTCGACGTGATGCAAGGCGATTGCGCGATCCTGGATGTTGGTGCCGGTGCCCATCTTCTCGGTGGATCCGAACACCACCGATACCTTTCCGGTGCGGCACATCTCGAACAGGCGGGCCTTCTCCGACGGCTTCGGGTAGTCGTGGACGTAGGCGATCCGGGCGGTCTCCATCCCGCCGGCGAGCAGCTCGGCGCGGATCCCGTCGTAGATCGACCACGACCCGTCGGCTTTCGGGGTGGATCGGTCGCAGAACACGATCTGCAACGCACCCGGTGTCGGGTGCGGTTCACCGGACGAGTCGAGGTAGACGTTCTCGCTCGATTCTCTGTGCACGTTTAGGATTCGCTGCGCGACGATGTGCGCGCGGGAATGCTCCGGCGGTGCCGGATCCAGATGCGCGACCCTCGGGTCGAGGGTGGCGTTGCGGCCGTCGTTGGCGACCTTGAGCGCATTGTCGATATCAGGCCGCTTGGCGTCGGCATTATCGGCGCGATACCCGAGGTCGGCGATGAAGTCCTGCACCTCGAGCGCCGGGGTGAAGGTGACGTCGGTGTTGCGGCCACCGTCCTTGACCGGGAGATTCGCCGGCACCTGATCGCGGGTGACGGCATCGGTGTACACGCTGGTCATGCCGATGAGATCGCCGACGTTGGTGAATTCACCGACCCGAGTCACTGCCCGCAGTCTCGATCCGGACGAATTCAGCTCGACTCGTTCGACGGTGTCGGTGAACGTTGCCCCCCAGTCGTTGATCGAGGCGACCCCGGCGTCCTCGAGGAGGTCGGGCCGTAAGTAGTGCTGCATGACCCACAGTTCGGCGAGGGAGTTCGCGACCGGGGTGCCGGTGGCGAACGTGGCAACTCGCTCGATGTATTCCTCCGGCGGGATGCCCTTGGTGATCGCCTCCTCACGGCGCATCGACCGCAGATAGTTGAGCTTGAGGTCCATGTCGGTCGCGCGGTGCGAGCCGGAATTGGCGAGCTCGGCGACCCCGGACGCGCGGGCGAGGTTCTTGAACTCGTGCGCTTCGTCGACGAACAGGTAGTCCGCCCCCGATGCCTCGAACGTGAGCCCTCGGTCCTTCCCGGCCTGTTCGAGGGCGGTTTCGAGTCTTTCTTCGAGCTTGGCTTTCATCGCTTCGAGCCGCTTCTTGGTCAGACCTTCGTCGACGTTGCCGAGTTCGGCGTCCAGCTCGGCGACCTGTCCACGGATGTATTCCGCTTTCGTACCGGGGTCGACCCCTATGGAGGAGAACACCGACCGCGGGACGACGACCATGTCCCAGTCCTGCGAGGCGGACTGGGCGACGAGCAATCGGCGCCCTTCGGCGTCGGTGGCCGCCGATCCGGACAGGATCCGTGCGCCGGGATACCACTGGCCTGCTTCGCGGACGACCTGGTCGATGATGTGGTTGGGCACCACCACCCACGGCTTGTTCGCCAGCCCGAGGCGCTTGAGCTCCATCGCACCCATCAAGATGGTGCCGGTCTTACCGGCCCCGACGACGTGATCGAGCAGCACTGTCGGTTCGGAGACGATCCGAGCGGCGGCGTCGCGCTGGTACGGGTACGGCGAGTACTTGTCCCCGAGACCGGGGAAGGACATATGTGCACCCGAATGCACCGGTGCGACAAGGGAGTTGAACTTGTCGTTGTAGATGTCGAGGAGCTGTTCGCGCCGCACTTCGTCGGCGTGCAACGCCCATTGCCCGAACTCTTGTGAGAGCCGCCGGGCCTTCGATTGCGCGGCGCGGGTCGCAGCATCGTGGATTGCTCCCGCGCCCGCGCGATCACGGAACTCCTTCGAGCTGGTGATCTCGACGGTGTCGCTGTTGAGCAGGTCTTGGAGAAGCTCTTTCCATGTGTAGTCCCCAGCGCGCATCCCGGCGTTGGCGATCCCGCGGTCTTCGGCGGGCCGGTGCTCGAAGTTGAACTTCGTCGACCATGCGTGACGTTTGGGCATCAGCGCCCACTTGAGGTCCTGCTCACTGCTGCCCGGGTAGTGGCCGACGGCGACCTCCCAGCGCCCCGACGCCCGTTCGATGGTGACCGGCACATCGGCCGGTACCTCGAAGGTTTCCCGGACGAACTGGGTGTAGGTCTCGATCGGCACCCACGGCGCACCGAGGGAGACATCGACGTCGGTCTTGCGCGGCGGGATCGCCGCAGTCAGGGCGTCGACGTTGGCTTGGTAGCGGGAATCGAGCGCGGCGACCTCTTCGGCGTCGGCGAGTTTGGTGCGGACGTTGCCCGACAGATACGTCGACGATGACACCCACCGGGTCGGATCGGTCAGCGTGCGGAAGGCCCGTCCTTCCATCTGCGTTTCGGCCTGCTCGACGGTGGTCCCGAGTAGCTCCGCGATTCGCCCGACGTCGAGGCGGGCTTGCTCGTCGAGGCTGATGGCCATCGCCTCGTCGACGGTCTCGGCGTAGTCCCGCAGCTCACGTGAATGCAGGACGTCGGTGTGGAAGATAGCCGCCTTGCGGGCGGTCATCGTCTCCTCGTCGAAGTGTTCGAGCGCGAAGACCGGCGCGAACGTCGGATCGGTGCGTAGTGCTTTACCGAGGTGGCTCTGCAGCTTGGTGGGCTGTCGGGGATTGATCCACGCATCGTCGGAGAGCCGGTCGTAGACGTCTTCAGGGATCTCCCCCGCGTACGGGTCTCCGGCGACGCCTTCGTCCTTACGCCAGGTGTCGATCAATTTCGCCAGAGCGGCATCGTGCCGCGATTCGGTGAGGTCCTTGGGCACGGTCATCGCGAACCGGTTGATCGGGCCGTAGCGGCCGACGTAGGCGTCGTACTGCTCACCCAGGATCTCCCGCAGAGCTTGCCGCTGCCCGGGACTGGTAGCGGCGTCCTTCTGCGACTCGATCAACGCGCGGGTGGTGTCGCGCAGGGCCAGCAACTGTCCCCATTCGGCGACCTGTTTGGCTCCGCGGGTGCTCACCGGCTCCCAGTCGCGGGAGTTCCAACGTTCGATGGTCTCTGCCTGCGCGTCGTGCCGAAGGGTTCCCACCGCGAGGTCCGACTCCTCGAGGGTGTTCCCGGCGGCGAGCAGACCGCGCTCGAAGTCCTCTCGGGTCGGGCCGAAGGTGTCGCGCCACGATGCGGTATGTCCGAGACCGGCAGCTTTCGCGGCGTCGACGATGGTTCCGAGCCGATCCTCGACCAGTGCCGGGAGGTCGACGTCGCTGTCGGGGGCGTCGACCGACAAAGTCTCGTTGCCGTACATCCCGTGCCCGACCCGCAGCTCACCGAGCACCCATTCCGGGTGATCGGTGTAGACGGCATTGATCGGCACACCTTTGTCCTCGCCGGCATCATCGAGTGCGGTGGCGTTCTCGAGCTGCAGGAACCGCTCGGTCAACTGTGCAGGTTTCGCCCCGTCGGCGCGGCGACGCAGCACGAGGATGTCGGTGACCACCTCCGTACCGGCGACGCGGCGGAACGCGTTGGACGGCAACCGCACTGCCCCGACGAGGTCGCCGAGGGCGGCGATGTCGCGGCGCGCCCGCTGGTTCTGGGCGTCGAGGGTGTAGCGGGAGGTCAGGACGGTGACGTAGCCGCCGGGTGCGGTCATCGCCAACGATTTGACGATGAAGTGGTTGTGGATCGAGTGCTTGGCCTGGTTGTGGACCGGGTCGTAGAGCCGATAGTCACCGAACGGGACGTTGCCGATCGCCGCGGTGAACGAGGACGCCGGCGCGGTGGTCTTCTCGAATCCTTCGCCGCGGATCTGCGCCGACGGATTCAATGCGGCGGCGATCGCGGCGGTGGTCGCGTCGAGCTCCACCCCGACCATCTGCGCCGACGCCGGGGCGTGAGCGATGAACGTCCCTGCCCCGCAACCCGGTTCGAGAACTCGGCCGCCGGTGAACCCGGCCCGGATCGTCGCCTTCCACATCGCGGCAGCGATCGCCGGGTCGGTGTAGTGAGCGTTGAGGATGGTCCGCTGTGCCTGAGCCCACGCGGTGTCGTCGAGTAGGGCGCGGACCTGCTCGCGTTCGGTGTTCCAGTCGTCGCGGCGCGGGTCGAACACCTGCGGGGTCGCACCCCAACTCGACCAGCGGGCGAGGACCGCTTGCTCGTCGGCGGTGGCGTAGCGATCCTGCGCAGTCACAGCCGCCAGCACCCGCAGGGCCTCGATGTTCGCTGCCACACGGGCTTTCGCGCCGGACGGAACCAGGACCTGTGTGCCGGGACGGAAGTCGACGGGCTCGACGTTCCACAGTCGCTCGGCGACCGTCTGCGTGTCGACCACCATCCCTTCGGTGGTGTCAGGGACTGCGGTATTCGGGGTGGGATCGGGGGTCGGTTCGATTGTGGGGGAGTCGGTCTCGACGCTGGGCGCGGGAGGGTTCTGCGTGGGGAGGAGTTGGTCGACGCGGCGGCCGTCGACGGCGATCAGGTGCCGACTCTGGTTGCCGTAGCTCACCGCCGCAGCGTGATCGTCGGGCCCGAGGGTCTTCTGATTCTCTTCGGGGATCAACGACACATCGCCTGCACGCCGAAGCTCCATCAGTGCGTCGGTGACCTGCTCGGCGGTCAGTGTCCCGTCGAGGTCGGTGCGGATCCGCGCCAGCCGCACATACGCCTCATCCTCGCGCGCCAGCCGTCCGTAGGCATCGCGCACGAGTTCCGTCGGTGTCGGTGCCGCGATCTGTACGGCAACGTCCGGTTCGGTGTCGGCGGCGAGGATGTCGGGATCGACCGGGTCGGGGAGCGGTGTCCCGCCGATGTCGGCGGCATTCGGGTCGATCGGTGCGGCACCGTCGGCGTCGAACGCGAACAGGTCCAGTTGGGCGTCGGATTCGCTGCGGCGGGTTACTTTCCGCTTGCCGCGTGCTCGGCCACCCTCTCGTCGAGCAGGCTCGTGAACGACGGAAACAGCGGGTGGCTCTGCGACGTCGGGTAGGGCAGGTCGTCCTCGATCCTCGCCTGCAGCAGATGCATCGCGTAGTACCGGAACTGCACCGGCTTGTCTTTCCACAGTGCGTCCGTCAGCCACAACGTCGACTGGATCGGATCCGCGCAGTTCAGCGGATCGCGCCACCGTTCCGGATCGCTCCGGTGCACCTGGATCCGTGCCCGGTCCCGTTCTGCTTCCGCTTCCGGGCTCTCCTGATCCGGCGGATAGGCCTCCATCTCCACCGGGAGCTGGTTGTAGATCTCCTCGTTGATCACGAAGTCCGTCGCCTGCGCCCACGCCTGGTTGATCAAGCCCACCTGCTCCATGAACGGGGCCGGCTCCCCGTTCTCCCGCAGATACCTCTCCAGGACCTGGCTCTGCATGTGGACCTTCATGTTGTCGATCCGCTCCGCTATCCGCTCGCTCTCGCGCTCGAGGAACTCCTGCTGATCGTCCGGGTTCAACTCCGGCGGCAGCCCCTGGTGCTCGAGATACAGCTTCATTATTTCTTGCGTTATCGGGTCGATCATGGGTGTCACTGTCCTCTGTCTCGGCGAACAAATCGAGCTGGAAATCGTCGGAATCTCTGGCCATGGTGGGTGCGCTCCTGGAGTCGGGCGAGACGGGCGTATGCGACCCGCACCTGCTGTGGTGGGAGGCGGTCGCTACCGTCGTCGTCGGTCGGAGACGCACTCTCCGGCCACATCGGCCCTGGTGGGTCTAGCCACCCACCAGGGCCTCTGGCTACTTCGGTCAGGGGTTGTGTCAGGTTTTCGCGATCAGACGCCCAAGTCGTCGAACCATCCGGGCGGTGCAGCGACGAACTCGTTGCGCAGCGCCGGGGTGTTCTGATGGGAATCGCGGCTGCACCGATACATCGGGCCGTGTTCGGCGTCGAGCATCGTGCGCAACTGTGGGTCGGCGTGATGGACCCACCACCCCGACATCGCCGCCCCGTCGTCATCGGCGGACGTCGCGGACTCCCATGCGGTCCACAACGAGTGCAGCCGCACCACGACTTCGGGGTGCTCCCACCAACTCGGGCAGAACACCTGGTTCTTGCCGGGCGAGGACGACAGTTTGCGGGACACGATCGCCGAGAACCACGCATCGAACCAAGCGTCGAACGTGGGAAATCGTCGGGGCTTTTCCTTGGCGAACGAGGGGATCTCGTCGTGTCCGGTCTCGTCGTGTCCGGTCTCGTCGTGTCCGGTCTCGTCGAATTCGGTCTCGTCGAAACTGGTCTCGTCGTATTCGGTCATCGGTACGGCTCCTCGTCGCTGATGGCCGTGACTGTCTCGGCGGTCGGGGCTGCTGTTCGCTCGATCTGGATCAGGTCCTTTTCGGGGATGCCGTAGCGGGCGAACGAGGAGTTGATGCCGTTGGCGTTCGGTCCGTCGGACCAGTACACCTTCACCACCAACACCGGCCGGTTACCGGAAATCAGCACCAGTGCACGGGTTTTCGGGATCGCTCCGAGGTCGTCGACGGTCAGGATCGGCTCTTTCGACCAGGACTGCGACTTCGAGGACGAGCCGCTGTCGAACATGCCGCCACTGCGGGAGTTGGACCAGCGTTCGACGTCGTGGTCACCGACGAGCGCGGACAGCTCGGACAGGGTGGTCTTGTCCTTGAGTCCGCCGCCGTACCAGAGGAAGTTCGCGGCATCGAGGAGCTGCTTGACCCCGTCTTGTCCCCACACCTTCTGGGCCTGGGACAGGTTCTGCACGATCGTCATCACGCAGATCCCTTGCGATCCGAGGTGGGAGTACCAGGCCGGGAGTTCGGGGAGGCGGCACACGTTCGCGGCCTCGTCGAGGATGCACAGCATCGGCACCGGTAGCCGGCCGCGCGGGCTACGTCGTGCGACGCGCTGTGCGGCGTCGATGATCGACCCGATCAGCGCGGTGGTCAGCGCCGAGGAGGAATCAGGGCCTTCCTTCGACAGCGCGTAGAGGGTGTCGGTGCTGGTGACGAACTTCTCCACGACGAACTCCGTCATCGCGTGCGGATATCTCACTCCGGCACCGATCGTGGTGTCCGGAGTGTCCTCGACCCCGAGGTCGGCTCGGTTCGGCGGCAGGATCGACATCGCGTACGACTTCTCTTCCAGCAGGCCGATGAACCGGCGAGCCATGTCGTACAGGCCGTCTCGCTGGCGCGGGTTGAGATCGCTCGTCGATTTCAGGCGCATCGCGACGATGGCGTGCCCGTGTTCCAGCAGCAGCTTCTGGGGGAGCTCGTTCGCCTCGTCGGACAGCCAGCCGTAGACGTGCAGGAGATCTCCGCCGCCGCACGCTGCCGCGAACATCATCTGCGCGAGCAGTTCCTGTGCGCCGCCGTCGAAGTAGGCATCGACTTTGGCCGAGTCATCGCGCGAGGCGGCAGCGAAGTACGAGGCGAGCTTGCGGGCGGCGACGATGGTGTCGATTCCGCGCAGCGGATTCCACCAGAACCCGTCGCCGGTGGTGAGCGGACCTTCGGCGATCCCCTGCAGGTCGTAGCGCCACACTGTGCCGAGCTGCTCGCGGACACCGCGAGTGAAGTCGTGTCCGTCGCGCTTGTTCGAGGTGAACAGCGCCGCGCCGGGCGCGGCGCACAGTGCGTCGATCGCCAGCGCCGCGGTCTTGCCCATACGAGGTCCGGCGAGGGCGAAGAGCATGTCCTCCCACGACATGAACACCTTCTGATTGCCCTGGACGGTGCGTCCGACGACGACTCCGATGTCGGAGTCGTCGAGGGTGTCCAACTCGGCAAGATCGGATCGTAGCGACTTCGCTCGTTCGCGTGCCTGCTTGCCGGTCACCCCGGTCAGCTTCGACGTCGGTCCCATCAGGCGGGCCTTGGCGTCGACGTCGTTCTTGCTGCTGCCCGTCGCGCGGGCTGCTGCGGCGACGCCGGTGAGACCGGAGACGATGATCACCGCGATCACGAATATCCATGTCGAGACCGTCGGCCAGGTCAGCTTCCCGCCGGCGACCGAGAACAGCGCCCCGAACGGGTTGACGGGGATATCTTCACCGGTGTCGACGAATACGTGCCCGAGCCACAGTGAGCCGTAACCGAGCGCGATCAGCATGATCACCACCGAGACGGCGATCAGCGGGAACATCGACGACGATGTCCCGGCTCCCTTGGAGGTCGGCTTCTTGGTCACCATGCGTCCACACCAGCCCCGGTGGAGGTGTCGACGCCGCGGTCGATCTCGATGACGTTCGCGACTCGGTCGGTGATGTCGATGACCGACTCCGACGGGCGGTTCTGTCGTGGTGCCTCGAGCATCAGATCGGCCAGACGGATCGGTTCGACGTCCGCAGCGGTGGAGGACACATCGAGGGTGCGTTCGGCAATGTCGTCGAAGTCGAGGCCGTCGAGCTCGGCGGGCAACTCGAGGACGTCCAGCGATAGACCTGGGCGCAGTACCGCGTCGTCGATGCCGTTGTCGACAAGCCGCTGCCGCCACGCATCCTCGTGGACTGCCGTGCGATCGGCTGTGGCGTCGGCCCAGTCTTGTTGGACGGGGTCGGTGAAGGTCTGGCTGGCGATCAGCTCGTGTGCGACACCGGTCGCGGCGAGAAATGCCGCAGCCCGCGCCAGCGAGAGGTCGGAATCGAGCAGACCGAATGCGCGGCTGTCACTACGCGGTTCGTACAAGTGCGAGCGCGCGCGAATCTCCTCGCGTCGGGTGTGCGCCCGATCGGGCAAGCTGCGGCGGCGTGCGGCAGCCAGAGCGGCGCGGCGACCGCGTTCGTAGGCGGCAGCAGCGATCTGCGAGCGACGCTGGAGTTCGGCGGTAGACGGTTGGATGCTCATCGACGGACACCGCCGTCGAAACCTGACTGATTCTCGGAAGTGCTCGACACGAGCAGGAATGAAGTCGACATGGAGGGCCTTCACTGGGAGCGTCGGCCAGCCCACAGCTCGAAGACACCGGCACCCGAAAAGAGGTGCGGTGCAGCGCTGTTGCTGGATGGACGCTCGACCGTGACCCTCATCGACGGTCGAACGTCATCAGACTAGCTCATCGCCGCGTGCTCTCGCATCCTTCGGAAGCGAGCCCGACGCCGGACGTGTCCCGAGCTGATAGGCCACAGGGTAAGTACAGCCAAGATTCTGCCCCGCCCGACGGAATCGCAGCGCTGACGTCGCTACCCCAGTGCCACATGCCGTGCTGAAAGTCGACGTACGGGGCGAACACAGCGTCGACGCTGTGCGATGAGGAGGCTAGTAGTGAGAGAGGCGCGCGGGGAAGCGGCACAACGTACTATAGGAAACTCAAGACTTGGCCTATCGAAAAGAGGCGAGTGCGCATGACCTCTATACACTGGAGAGCTGACCAGGCAGACTGGCGTCGCCGTCAAATCGCCTTCCTTCAGCGCCCCGAGAATTTGCAAATCGCGGAAATCGAGAAGGCTAATCCGGAACGCGCTTCGGCTTTGAGGGAAATGGCTTCGACTTTGAGGGAAAGGGCTTCGTCGATGCCGCCGATAGATGCTGAGCCCACAGACTGACGATCACTCAATGTCTATTGTGCAGCAGTACGGTCCGCTCCTAGCGGCCGGAATTGCGCTATTTGGGGTCTTAGTGACCGTTCGTGCTACGACCCGCCGAGAGCTAGAGCGCGCTCGGTTGGATCGTGAAGATCGGTATCGACAGGATGCACGAGCTGGCATAGCTGTCGTGCTTACCGGCGCGACCCTGTTTTCACGATACGGCCAGGTCATGAGTGTCCAGTGGAGGTGGGTGCGACTTGGCTTCGTGAGATCTACCGAAATGGCAACAGCCACTGAGAATGCTATGCGCGATCTGAATGCGTCACTGGAGCATGCTCGTCTACTTGTCCGAGACGAGGCTATAGCCGCCTCGCTGGAAGACCTAGTCGAGTCCTTCTCTGATGCAGCTTCGCAAATTCATAGCGCGATAGACGCATTCTGGGACGGCGGCCCAGCTGTTCTTTCTGAAGACGATGTCCCGGATGTCTGGCAACGCTTTCATAATGTGTGTGCCGAACTTCGGAATGTGGCAGGAGTAACTTTAAGCCCAACTGTCAGAGCGGAGCGCTAATCGAAGCAGTACAAAAGTGCCGTTCCGAGAAAGCGAATCTGGTGCGCTTAGCAGACCTCGGATGCTCACGCAGCACTCGAGAAGCGATCAGGGGGCGCACCCTGACATTGCTGCGGGGCAGGTACGGCCACACAGACCACAAACGTTCGTGGGCGTAGTCGCTGGACCTGGGGATACATCTCGGATAGGTGGGAAATCGTCTGTAGAACCGCTGCGGACCGGCAGCATGGGGGCCATGGGTGATGTCATCGACTTCGTGCCGCGGTTCTGCCTCACCGATCGACAGCGGGAGCTGATGCGGATACACGCGTGGGTGTGCGCCGACGGAGCGTACGACGACATCGAAGAACGCGGAGACGATCCTGTCGACCCGACCGACTGGTGGGATCTGTTCGACCGACTGCCGGAGTGCACCTACAACGAATCAGCCCTGTGGCGACGCCAGATGGCCCGATCGTTCGACGACTTGGCCGAAGACCTCGACGCCGGCCGCCTTCCCCGTCCCCGCACGATGGCCGAGCAACTGGCGCTCATGATCGTTATCTTGCAGGCCTCGGCCGCTCTGGCCGACGCCGAATACGGCGAAGACGTCGCCGCCCTCGACGCTCATCCTCACGACGGCGACTGGGATGCCGTCTCGGACGGCCTGATGGACGATCGTGACGCCGAAGCGTTCTATCACCCCGCCACTGCCGTGCAGTGGCTACAGATTTTCCCTTGCGATACCTGGTTCACAGCCCGACTGGGCGAACAACCCCGCGATCCTCGCCGGGGGTTCAGGCGATGAGTTCCCTCAAGCGGCTCGCACCACGGTCGTTGGTCCTCGCGGACTTAGCTCTCATCGAGTAGACCACCACGAGCAGCCTTGCGGGGCTGGCGATCCTTGTCTCCTGTTTGGGCAGGCCATCGCACTCCCATAGTTGCCAACTCGTCGGCCGTAAGCACCTCGCCGTCGAGAATGTCCTCGAGCAGAGATTGCTGAGCCGGTTCGAGGTCGATCAGTTGTGTCAAGACACTCAATAGGTCGGAGAACTCGATCGACCATTCGGCGGGCCACGTTGTGACATTGACGCTATCGAGGGGCGATCTTCTTTTTCCCTTGGGCCTTGCGAGCCGGTAACCGGTCCACGAATCGATGATGTTCGCGCCGCCGACGGTGTAGTCGCGGACCTCCTGGGTCACTCCAGTCCATCGGCCTTCGCCTAGTCGTAGGATTTCTGACTCGGGGTCGTAATCAACGGACGACGGCATCGAGTTGCCGACAGATGTCGCGTAGACCGGGTGTGCGGCTCCTGGCTGGACTCCCTCCTGAACCGAGATCTTTCCTGAGGGGTGTTCGCCCTGATCCCCGTACGTGTGAAGCCAGACGATGTGCCTTCCGAGTTGAATGGCTCGGGTCCATAGTTCTGGGTTCGTTGTAATGGGGACTCGCACGCCCGGGGTCTTGAGATCGGCGGCAAAACGCTCGACGAACCCGGGGTGCGAGCAGACTGCAGCGAGGTAGTACACAACATCGGCGGGGGCGACGCCCAGATCGAATTGGGCTCGCAATGCCTCGACCAAACCTGCGGCCAGGTTAGGCGTTCCGTCAGGATGCAGCATCGGAAGCGCCCGGCCTCCACCACTGCCGCGGAAATGGTGGACGTCAGGAATGAGCGACGTGAAAACAAGCCCTGGCCCTGACTTCGGAAACTCTGAATGGAGCTCGATCGTAAAAATCTGGCCCGGTATGCGTGCGTGCCATAAGTCCGGTGAGGGCTGAATGATCAGCCGTTTATCCGCGATCAGCCATTGTCGATCGAAGGACCGATAGCCGACACGCACGATTTTGGGGTCCGTGATGATGACTGTGGAGTTGAAAGGTGTCAGGGTGTCGGTCTCGACATCGTCACCGAACAGTGGTGTTTTCGTTTTGGTCAGTGACGCGTCGCGTCCCTCGCCGAATTTGGTCGACTTCACGGACGGATCGGATTCGTTGACTAGATCTCGAAGGCGTTCTTCGAGAATGTCTTTACTGGGTCCGTACACCCAGCCCCGTCCTGCGAGGACGCCGTTGGCACGCCATGGCATCAGATCATCGACAGCAGGGTATTGGTCCCAGGTGTCGGAGCCTGCCGGGACGAACGAGTCGGTCCAGCCAGTGCGAGCTTGTTGCCAACCCGGATCGGAAAGCTGGAGGTTTGCGAGGCGCTCGAACTTTTCGCCTCGAGTTCCGTTGACGTCGATGTATCGGATATCAGCGGGTACGTCTGCGTCGGTATCCGGGCGACGCAGGAACATCGCAATGGCCACAGGGGTTTCGATGTTGAACACGGCGTTCTTACTCGGGGGCTGCTTGCCCTCCGGCGTGACGTTGATGATCCACCCATGAGAACAAGTCGACCGCAAGTACTGTCGCATTCCGCGAAACCCAGGACCTGAAAGGTACCCGGTAGCAGTGATGAAGCAGACTACGCCGCTGCCGCCGTCGCGAACATCAGGATGATTCGTCGATTCGAAGACCTTCCATGTGGCCCATCGCCAGAAGTAGGCATAGAGATTGCTCAGGTGCCGCTCGTGCCGCCCGTTTCCCTCCAGTTTGAACGCATTCAGCGGGGGCAGGTTCGTAGCTGGATCGCTGCCGGTCTCGATCCATCCGCCCATGCCGCCGGCATGGTCTTTGTAGGGCGGATTGCCGATGCAGACCTGGATATTGCGCTCGCGTTTGACTGCGTTCGCTTGCTGTCGTTGCTTGGCAATCAGCTGGAGTGTGTAAGAGAGTTGCGTCTTGCTCGCACTGTAGGGGTCTTCGAGGGTGTCAGCGACGTAGAGATTCAGTCCCGAGGCAGGCATCTGCGCCCCTGAATCGCGCAGTGCGGCGGACACTCGCAGCTCGGCAACGGAGAACGGCCCGGACTGCAGTTCGATTCCGTACAAGCGTGCAACGGTGCTGGCAACTGCTTCCGGCGCAGCCCCCGGGCCGTACTGCTGAGCAGCAGCGGCACCGACGTGCCTGAGCACAGACAGTGGATATGTTCCTGTCCCCATCGCGGGGTCGATGATGCTGACGTGGGGATTGCGCAACCCCTCGGGCTTGCCGAGGTGACTTTTCAGAGCGTCGTCTGTGAGTCGGACCATCGCATCCACCACTTCGACCGGGGTGTAGTACGAACCGGATTTTTTGCGCTTCTCGGGGTCGTACGTTCCTAGAAAGTGCTCGTAGAGGTGTAGATAGACGTCGTCGCCGCCAGCAGCGATCGCGGGCCACCGTGCGGCGGAGAGAGTCCGCGCGATTATTTCGATGGCGGTCCATGTGGGGGTCTTGGTGATGTGGGCGGTCAGCAGGTCCAAAGCCTTACCCATCAGGCTGTAGTTGCCTTCGAGCTTGCGGGCGACATCGTGCAACGTTCCAGCACTGATGTCGATCCCGTCACTGACAGCGAGCACCAGAGCGAAGACCACCGTCTGTGAGAAGCCGTCTGCGAACTCTTCGTCTCGGGAGTGCGGGAACAGCAGTGTGCGCCAGTCTCGAGCGATGCCGAGGAACGGTTGTAGGTCAGGATCTGCGCCAGCTTTGATTGCACGTCGCTCTGCCTTGAGGGCCAACCGAACTTCCTCGCGAAGCATCCGAGCCAGCGGTGCCAGTGTGTCGACCAGTTTAGAGACCGATGAGATCGGTGCAGGCTCCCACCGCAAGAAGCCGTTGAGCAGCATCTCCATGCGACTCGGCGCTGTGAGCTTGCCTCGTGTTCGCGTCAGACTGGGTGTGTGAAGGCTGACCGGCTCGTCCACCAGTTCGCCGTATCGCCACAGACGCCACTCCACGCCGTTGGTGTGAAGTAGGTTGGGAAGTTCTTTCAGGCGCTGCCACTGCCGGTAGTTGTGGGTCGTCTTTCGGTAACTCTCTGGGTCGAGACTTACCCCTGGCGCTTTGAGCTCGATGTGCCCCACCAAGACGTCGTTGACACGAACACCGAAATCGGGGCGAACCGATCCGTCCTGCTCTCGAACCTCATCGTGCGCAACGGTTTTCATGCCAGATTCGGCACCCAGGTCTTCGATCAACCTGGCGACAGGGCCGGAAAGCAGCGCTTCGCGCTCTCCCGGCCCGTCGAGCTTGTCTTTGGCAGTGGTGCCGAACTGGGCGATAAGGTCCGCAAACGTCATCTGACTACCTCCATTTGTTCGCAAACCGTAACCGTTGAACGCGCGGGCCCAGCGTCCGGGAGGCATGATCGGCTGGGCCGAGAAGCCACCTTTGTACCAAGCCGCAGGCCTGCACACGACCTAAGCGAAACTTGTCCGATGAACCCCGCGGACCCTGCGCGCCGATCCCACACGGCTCGCGAGATCACAGACATCACTCGCCAGGCAGTGATAGACACACTGACACTCGATCGCGACTATTTCTGGGTGGGCAAACTCGACGAAGTCACTTTCCTGAGCGCCCTGTACGACCTGCACGACCTTCCCAGCACCGACCGTCGGTACACGGACGCCGCCGGCGACATACACCAGCACTGCATCAACAACACTGACTGGGGTGAGGGCTGGGTCTTCGGGGACACCAGGTTCAGCATCCGCACCGGTCCAGATGATGCTTTCCTGCGGTTTCTCACCCGCACCGTGCACCCTCTCGTACGAGACCCCGATATCGCAGAATCCATGGTTATTCGCCTCAACGAACTGCTCGCCCCCGACAACTACGAGCTGGTCGCAGACGGAACCATCAGTGGGCGAACACTTTACAACTGGCGACGAATCAGTAGCTTCCACGGCGACCGCCCCGCCGGCCTGGTCCTCGACCGAGCAACACTCGACGACCGTACAACTCTCGATCGGCATCTGAGACGTATCGAAGCAAGCATCGCAACGGATCCCGAAGCTGCCATCGGCGCGTGCAAAGAGCTGATCGAGTCTGTGTTCATCCAAATCCTCGATGACCTTGGAGGGACCTACAAGCGCAGCGACGACCTCCCAACCCTCTACAAAGCGACCAGCAAAGCGTTGGACATCGCCGGTAAATCAGTCGAAGGTGACGCCGCCGCGAGCTCGGCCGTCAACGGGCTCTTAAGAGGACTCGCCAGCTCGGTACAAAGCCTCGGCGAGCTGCGGAACAAGATCGGAACCGGTCACGGCCGAGGATCTCCGAGCACCGCCGATCGACGACACGCCCGGCTCGCCCTGAACTCAGCTGTGGCCATCAGCGAATTCCTGTTCGATGTATGGGACACACGGTAGATCGAAACGCGCTACTCGAATCGGCCTACGACGACATCCGAGGAGCGTGGCGACGCCCGGTCGATCCGGAACCTGGTGGCATCCGTTCGCGATCCCCGTCGGGGATTCCGGCGATGAGGCGGCGAAGCGATTCTCCGGCGGGTGGACCGTCGCCACGAGTGTCAGGTGCGGGCTGTTCGTCAGTGCCCGGCTCTACAGTGGCGAGTGTGAGCGACAACGAGTCCGTGGCCACGGTGCCTGAGCGTGTGCTCGATGAGTGTGCGCACGTGTTGATCGACAAGATCGATCAGCTACTTGATCGGGTGACCGACCGCGCTGTGGCAGCACCGACGCCGGGGTCGGCGGCATGGGAGTTGGAGTGGAGCGTCCGAGACACTCCGATCGGACGTACGCGCGTGGCCGAACGCTCCCGTGTGCGAGAGGAATTGGCGCGCCGCGCGTGCGCCGGCCTCGGCATCGCCGAAGGTTCCACACCGGCGGTGCCGGCTCGGCACGCTCCCCCGGTCCGGCCCCGCCGGACGAAGCCCGGACGTGTCCGCGTCGACGAGGCACAGCTGGCATTCTTCTGAACCCGCCGCTCGAACTCGTTTCCCGATGGGTGCAGGCGTACGGCCCCGCTGCTGTCCTGCGGCACCCGTTTACCGACGCACGGTGCGTTTCTTGGTGGCTGCGGTGGATTTGCGGTCCTCGAACTTCAGTTTGAATCCAAATGTCTTGCTGCCCTGGTAGGTACCTGCGGCCAGTGCGCCCTTGGCTCGATACGTCTTACCTGTCTTGCTTGTGGCGTCGAATTCGATGGTCTCCCCGGCCAATAGCTTTTCCAGTTCCTGCTCGGTGAAGTCCTTACCCGGCCACTGGTCGTTGGCACCCCATCCGCGGCCCTTGAACGTGACCGGCTTGCCTTTCCACACTCCGCTGACCAGGTCTGTGCGAGGTGCACGCTCTGCGAACTGCGGGTTGAAGCTCACGTGTGGATACTGCTTACCGTCCTTGTCCATCACACCCGGTTCGAGCTTTCCCGTGCAGGTGAACGTCTTTCCCGACTTCGCGCTCGTCGCGACGATCTCGATAACCTGGCCGGCCAGCAGTGCCGCTACTTCGGCGTCGGTGAACCGGTGGCCACCGAAGACCCGCTTCGCGCGGGTCACGACCGTGCCAGCGTGGGTGAAATGCAGCTCCGGTGGCAGCTCGATCATCTCCACCGCTTCTCGGGTCACCCCGGCCTTGCCCATGCGAGCCTTCAGTTCGCCAGACAGCGTCCTCGCATTCGCCGTCATCGTCTCGAGGTCGCGGCGCACCAGATCCGCCACGAGGGACAGATAGTCGGCTGCCTCACCGGTTCCGGCCTCGATCTGCGCCATCTGCTCGAAGACCTGCTCGGTGATCGTCAGATCCCCGATGTGTGTACCCGGCAGGATCCGATGGTTGAGTTCACCGATCGCGCTGAGGGTGATCTTGCCGCGCTTCTCGACCATCAAGGCCTTGCCGCCCGCGTTGTTCGTGACCTCGGCATAGGTGCTCGTCCGGGTCGCGCCGGTACCTACGCTCCGCTTCTCGAGCTGCTTCATCAGCCATCCCATCGTCGGATGCGGCGGCCGCGGCGGGAAGCCCTCGTGGACGAACGGGTCCGCGACAGTACCCAACGCCGTCACACCAGTGGGTTGCTCGTCGCGCTCGCCGCCGTCCTCCTCCTCGACGACGAACACACCTTTCCATCCGAGCACTGCGGGCACATTCAGCGAGCCGACGAAACTCGGGTATTTCCCGACGTGCCCGCGATGCTGGTCGTACTCGTAATCGGGGGCGAGCATCGTCAGGTAATTCTTCGCGAGGAGCTCGTAGATCTCCCGACCCAACTCGCCGTAGGCCTTCTCCACTGCCGCGAGGCTCGGCGGGACGTTGGGCCCAGGACGGTTGGCACCGTGCGCGCCACCGGACTTGACGTGGCTCGTACGTGGGCCGCGATGGCTCAGCGCCGCCGGATCCACGCCCACCACACCGGCGATCGCGTCGACCGAGGGAAGCAGCTCGTTGAACTGCTCGATCGAGATGAACTTGTCCTCGGTACGCGGGTAGGACACCACCTGCGCCTCGTACATCTTCTGATAGGTGTCGAGAACGTTCTTCGCCCCGAAACCCTTCTTCGACAACAGAGACGACAGTCCGGCCAGGTCCATCAGTTTCGGCGGTCCCGTTTTCTTGCGTGTGGTCCCGTCGTGGACGACCGGTGACGACTGAAGGCCGCCGCGAACATCGTTCTCGTTCTCGAATCGATCGACCTCGGGGTCGGTGTACGTCACGCCGTTCTCGTCCCGAAACCGGTTCTCGTAGAACGCCTTCTTGATGTATCCGTGGTGCGCGTCGAGCCCGTCACCGACGATCACGACCATCGCGGACTTGAGTCGCCCGTTACGCAGTACCGTGCTCGCCCCGGTCGTCTTGGTGGCAACTCTGGTGAACTGCATCGAGAGCATGTCCCACTTCGACCGGAAGTCGGCCTTGCGGTAGTCGCCCTCGGCGGCGATCGCGGTGACCGGCCGGCGGGCTGTGAAGGCCTTACGCAGCGATGCCGGTGTCTCGTCCAGGAACTCCATGCGTTCGAGCTTCTTGTTCTCGAGGCCCAGGTACTCCACGATCTCCCAGCCCAGCAGGGAACCTTCACCGGTCGGATCGAGATCGGCTGCATTGCAGATGCTCTCGCAGCCCGAGAGCACTGTCTTGAGGTCCTGCAGCAGGCTTTTCGCGTCCGGATCGGTGACCAGCTTGCCGCCGGACACCCGGCGCCGGATCTCTCGCTCCCAGCGGAAGTCGTCGGCGTTCCACGGGAGATGTTCGAGCTCCCAGCTCTTGTACTTGTCGGTGAGAGGCGCGGGCACCATTGCGGAAGGGTCTTTCAATTCCAGCAGGTGGCCGCGAGCGTGGACGATGACGTACTCCGTGCCTGCGAACGTGCCACTCATTCCGCCCAGTGCGGCGGCGAAGTTGCGAGCTGCGGAGGGCTTTTCGGTGAGGATTCCGACTTTTCCCATGACAATAGATCCTTCTCTGCGGTGCGTGCGGCGTGTGGACAGTGAGGGTGTTGCCGGTGGCCAGTCGGCTAGAGGCCTGCGCTGACGAGGCGGTAGTTCGCGACTTTCCAGCCGTCGTCGGTGCGTTCGAGGTCGACGGCTCCGGTGTAGCCGGTGAACGGGGTGATCTCACCGCTGCGGTGTTGGACGACGCGGTCGATGACGACAGCCACGGTGGCCTGGTTGTCACCGTCCATCTCGGCGGCTGCGCCGTCGGCGTAGATGCTGGTGTCCGGTCGAGCGACGGCGGTGACGACGTCTCCGCTGCGTGCCCATGCCGACCATTCCGGGATCGGTTGCGGGGCTGGATCGGGTGGCGTGGCGGCGGCGGTGGCCATCGATCCGGTCACGTTGTCGCGTTGCGCGTGCAGGGCATCCCACGGTGAGTCCTGCACTGCGGGTTGCCAGGTGTACACAGCGGACATCACCGACGTCGCGACGCCGACCGGGTCGGTGGCGGACGGGTCGATGGCGATCCCGGCGTCCGTGCCCGGTGGTGGCGGTGTGTCCGAGCCGCGGAAGACGAACACGACCAGAGCGGCGATGGCGACCACACCGACGATGCCGAGACACGCGAAAACAATGCCTGCTCTTCGGCTCATCTCGTGGTCTCCTGCGAGTCGGAGTCGTTCGCTGATTCAGCGTCGGTGTCGCAGATCTGGCCCAGCGCAGCGGCTTTGGCGATGACTTCGAGCCAATCGACGATCGGTGCATCCGCCTGGCGGTTGTGGAGGATCTGTGCCATATCTGTGCTCCTTGGTCTGTGATGGTGCCAGTGTCCTGGTGGCCACCGACAACAAATGTGGTTGTGTGCCGCGCTAGCCGACGGTGGGGACTCCTGCTGCGGCGAGGACGCTGACCGTCGAGATCGCCCACATCGCCGCCACTGTCGAGGCGAGCCGGATGGCCTTCTGCAGCGCGGTGACAGTCCAGTTCCGGCCCCGCGAGTGGTCCACCGCGACAGCGAGCGCGCTGCCGATGGTCATGGCGACGGTGACGACGATGACCGCCCACCAGCCCTGAGTGACGGCGTCGCGGGCCGCTGCGACACGGCCGGACTCGACGGAGGCAGAACCGGTAGAGCCCAGTACCCAGTCGGCGACCGGAACCGCCCACGCGAGCCACACGGTGAGCGAGGTGAGGGCGATCGCGACCAGTACCCGGTGGACATCGGTGTGGGCGACCTCGTAGGTGGTGCGCGGCGGTGTGGTGGTCATGACGGTGGCCTTTCGCTTGTCGGTGCGCATCCGGATGTCTCTATCGAGCCAGGTCGTAGTCGGATGCGGTGGCGGTGATGGTGGTGACGTAGTTCTGGGTCTCCGAGTACGGAGGGACGCCACCGAACTGCTGGACCGCTCCTGGGCCGGCGTTGTATCCGGCGAGCATCAGATCGACTGGATCGCCGGTGATGGAGCCGGATTCGATACCCGGCCGCAGGGTGTCGGCGACCGAGCAGTTGTATCGTCCCTGCGCCATGACGGCGTCGCCGATGTCGTTGGGATCGCCCTCCCCCGCAGCTCCGGTGACCACGCCCTGATCGTCGACGGGGAAACCGAACGACGCCCACGTTCCGGGGAGGAACTGCGCATACCCTTCGGCACCGGCCGGGCTGGTCAGGCCGGGTGTGAAGCCGGATTCCTGTTTGAGCTGAGCGGCGAGGATCGCGGGTGAGAGCTCGCGGCACTGCGCGGACGACAGGGCGAGCCACGGCTCGAACTCCGGAGGGATCTGGCCGGCGGCGAGGTTCGCGTGATCACCGAGACCGGCGCCGGGCGCGGTCGTGCAGGTGCCGGTTGCTTTCGGTGCGGATCCGCCGCCGCCGGGGACGGGCCCGTAGGTCTGACCGGGTGCCGGTGCGCCGTGGCCGACGGTGGTGACGTGAACGTGGTCGAAGTGGTTCTGGGTGGGAGATCCTCTGTCCTCCATGGTGTTCGGTTCGCCTTGGGAGGGGATGTATTCCTGTCGCCAGATCATGTATTCGATCTGGAGGTAGTCGCGGTTCGCCCATAGGTAGTCCTTGACCTGGTCGCCGAGTGCTTTGCCTTCCTCGGAGGACCAGTTGTCGATCATGATGTCCGCGGCACGTCCAGAGGGGTGGTCGTCGAATCCCCCACCGTCAGCTCGCCACCCACCGATCGTGGTGATCTGCGGGAACTTCGCGTGCACGGCGCGGGCGACGCGGACGGTGTCGACCTGGAAGTGCTCTTCGGAGCCGACGGTGGCGGGGAGAGCGGCCATCTCGGTGGAGCCGCTGGTCGAGGGTGCGGGTGTGGCCGGGGTGCTCGTCGACGGGGGTGGGCTTTGGCCGGTCGCTCCGGTGCCGGGGTCAGCGGCGGCGTCGTAGAAGGGTTGCGGGTCGATCGCGTGGCCCGGTGCCCAGCCGCCGGGGTGGTACTCGAAGTGCAGGTGTGCGCCGGTCGACTGTCCGTTGTTGCCGATGTCGGCGATGTGCTGACCGGCGGTGACGCGGTCCCCAACCTTCACGAGCACACCGTCGGGGAACATGTGGCCGTAGACGGTGGAGACGACCGCGCCGTCGATGTTGTGATCGAGGACGATCCACATGCCGAACCCGTCGGCGGGTCCGGCTTTCGAGACGACGCCGTCGGCGTAGGCGTAGATCGGTGTCCCGACGGGACCGGCCAGGTCGATGCCGTTGTGGTTGGTGCCCCACCTCGTCCCGAACGGGCTCGACACGGTCGATTCGGTGGTCTTGACCGGTTTGGCGAACGACCCGGCCGGAACACCGCCCGCGGCGGAGGAGATGCCACGACCGGGGACACAGTCGGTGACTTCTTCACGGACACCGGTGGTGACGAACAGGACCACGAACAGGGCCAGCGCGAGCACGACGGTCAGAGCGATCGCGCCGCCCTTCTTCACAACGCGGCCGCCGACATCGACTCCGCGCCGATCGATCGCGGGGCGTGGGCGGCCAAACGCTCGGTGAGGGAACGGTTCTCCGAACGCAGTCGCGTGATCTCCTCCTCGGCGGCACGAAGTCGCGCGGCCACCTCGTCCGCTGCGGGGCGACGCGACGAGCCGTACTTGTCCTTGATCCACCGGGCCACGGTGTTCTCATGCGCCCCGATCGAGACAGCCAAGGCTGCAACGCATTCGGCGCGGGAGGCGTAGTTGTGTCGAGATTTTTCGTATTCTTCGAGCGCCCACGCGCGGGTCTGCGCCGAGTATTCGGCGCGGGGGTACTCGGCGGTCATCACTGCGCTCCGACCAGTGTCGTGTCGTGCGCGTCGTCGGTATCGGCGGCGTGGTGCTGGCCGGCGAAGTACTCGGCGAAGCGGGCATTGGTGTCGTGGACCCCGGTGTCGTATTCGACGTCGGTGAGCACCGTCTGGATGGGAATGCCGGGGGTGTTGTCCTTGGCGACCTTGATCAGGAACTTCCCGCGCCCGATCGGGTTCCGGACCGTACGTCGTTCCGAGCCCCGGAGTGCTGCCCCGCGCGACCAGGACGTGACCATGCCTGCTTCGGCGGCGGTGAACTTCAGCTCCCCGGACAGACGTTCGACCTCACCTATCGGCAGTCCCCCGCACACGACCATGCCGGCGCGGTCGATGAACCCCTTGGCGGTCTTGATGTCGGCTTCGGTGGGCAGGGTTTCGAGGTCGCGGCCGGTGTGGGTGATCATCAGCAGCCCGGTCGCGTCGGTGCGGTTGAGGCGGGTGATTTCGTTGACGCGGGCGACCATGCCCGGTCCTGCGCCGATGACCTGCCACAGCTCGTCGAGTGCCATCAGGAACAGACGTTGGCGGTCCAGGCCTGCGTCGGCGAGCAGGTGCGCCGCTTCCACGGTGCCGTAGGCGTCGGCCCAGCAGGAGAGCATCACGGCCGCTTTGAGGGTGGTGTCGCCGCGGTCGAGGGACGAGACGTCGATGCAGATCATCGGTGCGTCGAGGTCGATCGGTTCGGTGGTGTGGTCGGCGAAGATGTCCCCGAGCGGGCCGGAGGTCAGTGCGCCGAGGGCCTGCATCAGCTCGGTGATGGCCTCGCGGTAGCCCTCGCGGTCGGTCTTGTAGGCCGCTTGGAGCATGTCCGCCGATCCGGCGTCGATGCGGGTGTAGAGGTCTTTGAGCAGCGGCGGGTGGGTGTAGGAGAATCCGCCGTCGGCGTACAGCTCACGCAGGGCGATCCCGATCAGGGAGTTCTCGAAGGCTTTCACCGAGTGGGTGTCGTAGCGGATCAGCTCGACCAGGGCGCAGACGGCGTTGATCTGGCGGGTGGAGATGGTGATGGTGGCGACGTCGATCAGCTCGTCGAGCTCGGCGATCCGGGCGGGGTCGGTGGCCTCGTCGCGGGCGGCGATCGCGCGGACGACGGCCTGGCCGAGGGCTCCGGCGGCGAGGGGGTTGAGATGTCCGCCGCCGTGGCCGAGGGTGATGACCTGCCCGCCGACCAGGTGGGTGAGTTTGACGTATTCGCCTTTGATGTCGCCGGCGACGATCGGGGTCTGTCCCCATCCGCACGCGCCGAGGAGGATCTTGCGGATCAGTGTCGACTTCCCCAGGCCTGGCAGGGACAGGACGAACATCGACGGGTTGCCGATGAGCTTGTCGCGGAAGTAGGCGAACGGATCGCAGGAGACGGCGTTGCCAGTGATGGCGTGCTGACCGACGATGGTGCCCGCCGAGGGTGCGGCCGCGCCGATCGCCCACGGGTTCAGTCCGCACATCTGCACCGAGGTCGCTTCGTACTCGATCGGGGCCGGGACGGTCGACATCCGGCCACCACCGGCACCTTTGAGGCCGCGTGTGCTCGACGACAGTGCTGCGCGCCACCACGGGTCTCCCGCTGCCTCGTGGACGGCTTGTTCGGCCCGCGGGTGGTCGTTGCGCCACCGGGTCAGCCCGAGGCCGCGCCGGGAAAGAGTGGAGGGCTCTTCGGCGTCGCCGGTGGCGACGGCTGCGGCGAGCTCGGCGTAGTCGGTGTCGCCGATGATCCACCGCACGAACGCCGACGGCTGCGGCGTTGACGTCTCGTACAGGTCGGACTCATCGGACCTGTACTCGTCGTATCGAGGGCCGTAGTCCCTGCGCGGGCGGTGGTCGGTCGTCGTCATCGTGGGTGTCTCTTTCTCGTGCAGGGGTGGGCCGGATGCGGTCGGCGGCGCTCTAGCTGCGGCGCACGAGGATCGAGGTGGAGATTTGATCGGGTAGCAGCACACCGACGCCGAGGCCGGCGGCGAACGCTGCGTCTTGGAAGGCGAATGCGCGCCGCAGTCGCAGGCGGGAGCGGGCGGCGAGTGATTCGGTGACGGCGGCCGCGTTGGCGATCTCGTCGACCGATCCGACGGTGATCGTCAGTAGTGCCGAATAGCGTTCGTATCCGGCTCCGGAGACCATTTCGCGGCGGGCCTGCTCGGCGATTTCGTGGCGCTTCTCCGACCCGGCGGAGGTGATCTTGTTTCCGCGAGAGTTGATCGCGTGCAGGGCGTCTCGGTGTTGCTTGTCGACTTTCTTCGCGGCGTCCCCGGCGGTGTAGGGGCGGTAGACGAGGGTCAATCGCTTGCGTGGGAGGTCGTCGTGCGGCTGCAGCAGGGGTTTGAGGACGGTGTCGGTGAACACCGATTCGGGAGGTGCGGCCATTTCCCAGACGACCGAGACACCGCCGTCGTGACGGTAGTGACCCCACTCGGTCTTCGCCCGTCCCGGTCCGGCGTCGTCCCAGTCGACTCCGTGCTCTTCACCGGAGATTTCGAGTTCCTCGAAGTCGTTCTCGGTCGAGGGGTTGTAGGAGCGGTGCACGGCCGCGGTGATCTCGGCGGCGGTCATCGGCTGGGCGTCGATCCCGGCCCCGGAGAGCGACTCGTACAGATCCGGCAGACGGCGGGCCAGTTCGGTGGCCATCTCTTCGGGGTCCTTCTGGCGTTCGCGGGTGGTGGCGCGGAAGGTGATCGACAACCGCGCGAGGGTGCGGTGGCGACCCGAGGGCATCCGGACAGCGGACTGCTCGACGAACGACGCCGCCAGCGGCGGTGCGGTGGGGACGAGTTCGTGTTCGGCTCGCCGCGCCAATCGCAGACCGGTGGCGGGGATGTTCTCCACCACCACCACGGCACCGACGATGTCGCCGGGCAGGCCGAGGTCGGCGAGGTAGACACCCCAGTCGGCGGTGTAGAGGTCCTTGTCGCGCTGGACGATCGCCTCGTCACCGCCCGGGAGGGCATCGAACACGACGGTGTAGCGGTGATCGTCGGGGTTGTGGATCATCCCGAACTCGTTGCCGTGTCGATCGATTCCCATGTAGACCTTGGTGCGGGCGAGTAGGCCGGGGAGTTTGTAGCGGCCACCGGGGATCCTCGAGTGCGGTCCGGCGTGGTACTCGGTGGACTTGTCGATGTGCTTGCGCCGCATCCATTGCATTCTCAGTTGTCCTGTCTCGTAGAGAGTTCGACCGTTCGGGGCGATGACCAGTGGGGTGAGGATGAGCGCGCCGACACCCATCAGGGCGAGCCCGACGACGACGTGGACGAAGATCAGGACTGCGAACGAGACCGCGAAAAACCCTGCACCGTAGGCAATGACCTTCGTCGGCAGGCCGAACGCGAACGTGCTCTGCGGCCGGTTGCCGGCCGAATAGATCGGCGGCTCGTACGGGGCCTCGAGCTGGGCGCTCATCGTTGAATCCGTCCGTGGTAGTTGCCGACTGCGCCTTCAGCGGCCGAGCCGAGAGTGGTCGAGACCGATCCGGCGGTGCGGCCGACGGTGCCCGCGGCTTTGAGTGCCCCTGCTGCGCCGCGCAGGGTTGCTGAGGTTCCGGTGCGGCCGGCCGATGCAGCGGCCGTTCCGACTCTGCGGGCTGCGCCCATCGGCCCGGACGATGCGCCCGCGTGCGAGGGACTCGATCCACCGTTGTAGCGGCCCTGGAAACCGGGGGACGAACGTGCGCCGGTACCGGCCGCACCCGAAGACCCGCCCTTGCCGCCACCCGAGGATCCGCCGACGGAGTTCGCGACCGAGCCGAGGGCACGTGATGCAGCCATCCCACCGGCACCCATCACCGCCCCGCCTGCTGCGCCGAGCTGACCGACTTCGCGGCCACCGGCGGAGATGGTGTCCGCTGCGGGAGCGACGATCTTGATCAGGGTCGGCAGGGAGAACCCGATGATTGCCAGGAGGACGGAGCCGATGATCACCGTCGCGATTTGGTCCGAGCTCGACGCCGACGACGCCCAGAACGCGAACAGGTACAGCAGCGTCGCGACCGGCTTGAACAGCAACGCGCCGAGAGTGAAGGCGATCATCGACTTGTAGGAGCTGCGCCCGGTGCCGGTGGCCGACGCGGCAGCAGCGAGCGGGATGACAGCAACGACGACACACAGCACCGCCTCACGGATCAACAGTGCGATCAATTGGGCGACCGACCCGAGGAACGCGAACCCAGCGCACGCGAGCGCCAGGATCGGGCCGAGACCGGTCTTGTCGTCGAACGCGGTGATGGCAGTGATCTTCTCGTTCAGATCTCCGCCGACGAACTTCTCCAGCGCATACGACGAGGCGATGTCTCCGCCTTGGTGGAACATCAACACCAGAATCGGCAGCAGTGACACGGTGACGACTGTGCGGACCAACATGGTCGCGGTCTCGGTGGCCCCCTCCATCACGGCTTGTTTGCGGGCGATCGCGAGCTTGATCATCGCGATGATGATGGAGGCGAACAGGGCGACGACGGTGAACCCGGAGATGAGGTTCCGCAGACCCGACATCGCGTTCTCCGCCGCGAGGCCCGGGATGCCGGAGGACATCCAGAACGTCATCACCGACCGGAATGCTTGGGTGTTGCCTTCCATCACCGATTTGGCGAAGTCCCCGACCGGGTCACCCCAGAATGTCGAGACTGCGGAGTCCACAGCGGTAGAGAACGCGTCACCGGGATGATCACTGAACGCTGAGTCCAAGCAGAAGAACTGGTCGGCGGCATCACGTCCGCCGACCGCGTCCAGGAATTTGTCAGCAAGCCCGCCTTCGACGATCACATCCGATCCGTCGGTCAGGCATTCGCGGCGTTGCTGCTGGAAGTCGTTGCCGTCGGCGTCGGGGTTGATCTGCTCGGTCAGATTCGGTGCTGGGGCGGGGGTGGGGTCTTGGGCGTGTGCGAGTCCGCTGGCCCCGACGACCGCGATCAGCGACAGTAGCGCGATGAGGATCGCGCGGGCGGCGAAGGCCGCTGCGCGCGTCACAGTGCCCACCGGGTGAAACCATCGAGCGAGTTGTACGGGCCGAATGAGGCGGGTCCGGTGGCTTCCCGGGCTTTCCATGTGCCCTGGTTCCACACCATGTTCAATCGCAGGCCTCCGTAGACCGGTGATTGCATGCGCTGGCCACTGTCGTCGACGTCACGAATCATGGCGAGTTCGACGACGGTGAAAGTATCCGTGCAGGAGAGGATTTTGAATGCAACCGGTGCCCGCAGTGCCACAGTGCCGGTGTTGATCGGCCGGTTCTCTTCGACTGCTCGTGCGTCCTGGCCGACGACGTCGCTGCCGTTCAGGATCAGCTTGTCGCCTGCCTCGATAGCAACCTGCCCTCCCGCGAGTGTGCGAGGCAGGATGTTGGCGGCGGCCAAAGCCGCTCCCTGCGGGGTGCGGGTGTAGCCGGCGAGGACCAGGCCGTCGATGTACGACGGCCCGTCCGTTTCGGAGTAGAGGGTCGAGACACCGAAGTTACGTTGGATCATCATCGACTCCGGGGACGTCACCGGTTGCCCGTCATTGGTGCATTCGACACGTAGGCCGGTCGGCTCACGCTGCGGGAGCGGTTGGCCAGCAGGGTTGTTCGGGACCATCACCGTGCGCCCGGACAGGTCCGCATCGGGAACACCGAAGCCTTCCGTGCCGGTGTCGAGCTCGGAGTCACCGGTGGCAGGTGCTGCTGTCGTGGGCGTTGGACCAGCGGTCGTCGGCGGGGTGTCGTCGTCGTTCATGTTCGGGATGATGAACACGATCGCGCCGACGATGGCGATGATGACGATCGCAGCAACGGTAATCAGAACGGTACGTAGCCGACGGTTCATGGGGTGCGCTCCAAAGTGGTGTAGCCGTCGAGGGAGTTCAGTTCGACGGCGTCGATGTTCTCTTGCGCGGTCGGTAGGACGATGCGCCAGTCGTCAGCGATCCATTGCAGTGCAACGGGATAGGAATAGATCTGGTCGTCGGTGCCGATGGTTTGTGCCACCGACACCCCCGCCGAGAGCGGATCATTGGAGTAGTCGGTGACCTCGAACCCGACGAACTGCGGTGCAGCGTCGGCCGGGACGGATCCGGAGACGGTGACGGCGGCGCGTGCGGCCGCGAACTCGTCACGTCCGGGCCCGGGTGCGGTCACGGTGTTGACGACTTCCGGCCACGCGCGGTCATCGGCGACGGCGAGTGCGGTCTGCCCGTTGATCGCGGCCAGGACAGCACCTTGTGGGGTCTGTGCATATCCGCTGCGGTTCACCGATGTCCCAGCGAAGGGCCCGTCGACCCGCGATGTCGGCACCGATACCCCTGCGACCTCGCGCCAGGTCAGCTCGGCCGGGGCGGAGCGCAGATCCGGTGCCGGATCCGGGGTGGCGGTCGGCGTGTCGTCGTTGCCGGATCCGCACGCAGCGAGTGCGAGGACGGTCGCCGCTGTCGCGGCGATCCGGAGTGTGCGGGAGACGGTCATCAGGAGAATG
The DNA here is from genome assembly GCF_002259075.1 of Rhodococcus sp. 15-725-2-2b. NCBI lineage: Bacteria > Bacillati > Actinomycetota > Actinomycetes > Mycobacteriales > Nocardiaceae > Rhodococcus > Rhodococcus sp. 15-725-2-2b. The sequence continues at coordinate 152,088 of NZ_NPFL01000023.1, forward strand.
CCTTTCGGGTCGATGCAGTTCGGGCGCAGGAAATGTCGGTGTTCTCAGGCGAGTACGGCTTGGGCGATTCCGGATGCGGATCCGATGATGGCGGCACAGATCAGGATCCGGGCCAGGGTGGCGTCCTCGACCATCTGTGTTCCGGTGGATTTGCGTTGGTTGACGAACACCGCCCCGCACACGAACAGTGCTGCGATGCAGGTGACGATGGCGAACCAGAGCAGCCACGACAGGCCCGTCATGACCGGCTGCCACACCTCGTCGGGCCACTCGACCGGTGAGGTCGGTGGTTGCGCGAGCACGTCGGTGTTCATGTCATCGCCGCCGTGACCACTGTATTCGCCACTCCAGCAACGAATCCGAGCAGTATCGACGCATACAGCAGTCCGGTGGCCCGCTGGTTGGCCTGACACCAGCGGCCCCTGAATTGGTCGTACGCAAGCTCACCGCCGCCGACCATGACTCCGACAATCGAGGCAATGATCAGACCCCACAGAGTCCAGTTCACGATGGTCATAGGACGAGCATGTTGACCAGGCCTGCGGCACCACCGATGACGATGGACCCGAACAGTCCGCCGACGAGTTTGCCGGTCGCGTTGCCGCCTTGGCCTCCGCCGGAGATTTTCTCGTACGCGAGCATCGCGCCACAGATCATGATTCCGGCGACGGCAGCGATGATGCATCCCCACATCAGCCAGGACAGCAGGGTCAAGATCTTGTCCCCGGTGGGGCCGTCCGGTGCTTGGGGGCTGACGTCGCCGATGTTCTGCGCGAGGAATGTGGTCGTCGATGCGGTGAGGCTGGCAATCATGGTGTTCTCCTTGGGTGTTGGTTGAGAGGGTGCGGTTCAGTGGCCTGACGCATTGCGGGCGGCGGTGAAGATCTCCCGCCCGATCGCGGCGAGTTCGTGGTGTGGGCTGGTCGTAGAAGGGGCGGGGGCTCGCATCCGCCCTGGTGGGGGTGGGTCTGGTTCGGTGGGGGTCCAGATCGCGAGTTCGTTCTGTCTGTGGGTGCGCAGATCCTCGACGTACGGGACTCGCCACACCGCTGGTGCTGCGGAGGCGACGACGTCTGCCCATCGGCGCAGGGTCTTGGGGAGTGGGCCGGGGGCGTCGGGAACAAGGACCAGTCCCAGGAGAGTGCAGTCGCCGACGAGGCCCGCCTGAGCTTGCAGGAGAAGATCGTGCGCGGCGTCGAGGCCGGCCCGGTCCGTACGGCACACGACCACGACGTTGCGGTGCCGGTCGGCTGCGGGCCAGCCCCGGCGAGCATCGCCCGCCGGGGCCCAGATCTGAGCGAGTGTGCCTGCGCCGGAGCGCCCGTGAGCGGCGAGGAGCCACATCACGGGCGGGCGACCGTGGACTGCAACCGGGTCGTCGTGAATCGGTGCTCGGCGTTCGGGCGGCGGTATCCGCAGCCCGGCCGGGGTGACCGACACGTCGTCGTCTCGGTAATAGTCATGGTGCTCAGCTGGTTGTGCGGCCATCTCGGGCGCACCTCCTTCTCCGGCGTTCTCGGTCACCGAGTGGTGGTTGGTGAGACGGTGGTCGGCACAGCGGCAGAAACAGAGGGGGTCGTCGTGGTGGCCGCTGAGGTCGTCGATGCGGTTCCGGTGGCTCCGACGGTGGCGTGGGCGGCGAGGATGCTGCCGGCACTGCGGACGGTGTCGGTGGTGGCGAACAAGGCCGCACCCTGTTTGATCACTGCCCCGACCTTGTCGGCGAGAGACTGATCGCCGGTCAGGTCAGCGGCGAGTGCGACGATCCACCGCACGGTCAACTCGACGGGGGTCTCACCTTTGGATCCGACCGGAACACTGTCGTAGGAGCCGTGTTTGGTGGCGGTGTTCCAGTACGAAGTGTCGGTGACGAGCTGCGCGAGACCGGCGTTCTCGTCGATGGTGTTCGACACTTCCTCGAACGCGACGTCGACGGCCGAGTCGATGGTGGCCGGGGGCACGAGCTTGACCGCCGAGGACAGCACTTTGGTGGCGAGTATGCCGAGGGCTGCGGGTGGGTTGGTCAGGCCGACGGTGGCGAGCTGGCCGATCGTTTCGGGGGTGATGACGTCCTTGGCGACGGTGATCGCCGCCCCGATGGCCATACCGGCGATCTTGGTGACCGCACCGACCGCTTCGTCGATCATCTCGTCGGTCGAGGTGGCGGACGGGTCGGAGTACTTCGCCATCTTCGACAGCACCGTTTCCGACGACGAGTTGACCTCGAATCGTCCTGCCTTGGAGTCGAAGTCGATGTTGTCGTTGATCACCGACGCGCCGGTCATCAGGGCGGTGCGTCCGACGGCGGTGGAGACGTCGGTGAGGATCCGGACGGGGTCGCGGGTGTCCATCGAGGACTGTCCGGCAATGGAGGCCACCAGCTTGGCGGCGGGGGCGTCGATCGGGGTGTCGCACGCGAGATCGCCTGCGGTGCAGTACGAGGCGACCCGGTCCGAGACTGCTCCGAATCCGGCGATCTTCGGTGTCGGTGCGATACCGCCGCCTGCGGGGGCGGCTGCGGCGACGGCCGGGGCGAGTTGGACGGTGTCCACTGCTGCACCGCTCGTTCCCGGTGCCGGAGCGGGGGTGGAGCCGCCGCCGGCGATGACATCTTCACCTTCGGCGCGGGTGGGGTCGGAGAACAGTGCTGCGCCGGCGAAATGGTCGGCGTCGACGGGTCCGGTTCCTGCCCCGATGTCGCGGGTTACCTGAGAGGCGACCTCGCCGCCCTGGGAGTAGCCGGAGAGGAAGACTTTGGTGCCGGGGCACCGTGCGGCGATGTCGGAGATCATCTTGGTGGTGTTCTCGACGCCGATGTCGACGGACTGGGCGTAGGGAACGGAGCTGCGGTCCCCTGGCTTGCCGCCGAACGATGCCGGGTAGGGAACGTAGCTGCGTTCGAGAGCTGGTCCGTCGCCGGAGTTCGCATCGCGCATCGCGGGCACGGTCAGGCGGGAGAAGAAGCCGGAATCGGTGTCGGGTGAGGTGTTCTCGTCGATCTCGGTGGTACCGGGGACGACGACGAGATGCAGCACCGGGCACTCCCCGCTGCCAGTGTCCGGTGGGGTGGGTGTCGCGGACGGCTGCGCGGCCGCGACACCACTCGCGGAGACCACGATGGTCACGGCGGCGGTAGCGGCGAGCAGGCGCACGGTCAGGCGGCGAACCTGGTCGATGGATGTGTGCACGGCTTCTCTCTTCTTCGGTGGGATCCAGCGGATGTGCCTGGTCATGGGGGTCAGCGGGAGACGATGGCGGAGATGAGCGTCGTGCCGTCCTGCTGCTCGGTGGTGGTGATCCGTTGGCGGCTCATGCGTCCGTCGATGCCGGGGCCGCGCTCGACGACGGTGACGTCGTAGATCCCGGCGTCGATCGGGTCGGCCAGGACGCAGAACTCGATATCCGGTTCGAGCTGGTCGATGCCCGCTTGCAGGCGCTGCGCGGACGCCATCACCGCGTCGGGTGCGCCTGCTGCGCGGGCTGCGGCACCGTCGCGGTCGAAGTAGAAGGCCTTCTCGAACCGCCAGATCGCCACCGCGCCGGGGTCGTCGCTGTCTTCGGTGACCGGGTCACCGTCGGCTTGCCCCCGGCACCAGGTGACATCGGCGGCCGCAGCTCCCGCTGCAGCGGGAGCGGCCGAGGTTGGAGCTGCTGTGGTGGTGACGATCTCGTCCGGGAGAAGTGCGGGCGTTGGTTGCGGTTCGTCACCGAATCCGGTGAGCACCAACCCGGCTCCCGCTACTCCCCCTATCAGGACCGCGAGTGCTGAGGTGACGGCGACAGTGGAGCGGTGGCGTCGCCACCACGACTGTGGAGCCGGTCTGGGCGCGATGTAGGGGCCTCCAGCGCGAAGTAGAGAGGTCCGTTCGTCGAAGGAGCTGTATCCATCCGCTGGCCGGGCGGAGCCCATGTCCTCCGCAGAGTCGCCAGCGAACCAGTCGTCGTCGGGATCGACGTCGGTGTGGTGCTGGTCGGTCAGGACGGTCAGTCTGCGCTCGGACGCTGCAGCGGCAGTCTCTGTGTCGGCGACGACAGGGTCGGCGAACCAATCATCGGAGCTGTCGTCGGGGGTCTCTCGAGGTGCCACAACAGGGCCTTTCCGAGTGTCGAAGTGCAGGAACGGGATCGAACCTTCGGATACAGCCCGCCCACCGGTGGTCGGGCTGCACCCGGAGATCAGATCGCGAGGTTCAGGCCTGCCAGGGCAGCGTTCGCCTGGTCGAGAACCGGTGCGACGGCAGTGCTCACCGCGGCGACGGTGTCAGCCACAGCGGGCTGCTCGAGCACTGTCGAGGTGAACTGCGTGGCCTGCTCGAAGGCCGGTTCGGTCCACACCGGGGCGTCGACGGCGCTCTGAACGCTGGGGGCATCCAGTGCCAGCGGCGCGGCGGTGACCGGCGGGGCCGGGGGTGCCGGGACGGCCTCGCGTGCCGGGAGCGGGGCGGGCTCTTCGATGATCTGCTGCTCACCGCCGAGGACGGTGGCACCGAGGACGCCACCGATCGCAGCGCCTGCACCGGTCAGACCGACAACGATCGGTGCCGACAGGGCTGCGCCGACGCCTGCTCCGGCGAGTGCTGCTGCGCCGGGGATGAAGACCCAGCCGACCGGTCCGCCCCAGACGATGGCTCCGGTGCCGGTGGTGGCAGCGACGCCGAGTCCGCCGCCGATCGCAGCGGCGGTACCGGTGATGACTGCGGCCGGGACGGCGGATGCGGCGAGGCCGGCCGCGCCACCGGCGACGACGCCGGTGATGGTGCCCGCAGCGATACGGTCCGCGCGGGACGCGTCGGCGAATCCGTTGTCCACGAGCCAGTTTCCACCGTCGGCCTGAATAGCGGCTCCGGTGTTGTTGAACTGCTCTACCAAGTTCGGATCGAGCAGGTTCGGGTCGTACGGCACGAGTTCGCCGCCGACGAGGACATAGCCCTCGGGTGCGTCGATCGGCGCAATGACCTTGCGCTGCACGGTCGGAACCGGCGGCGGGGTCGGCGGGGCCGCTTGCAGGGCGGGCGGTGCGTCGGTCGGTGCGGCCTGCGGCGCGGGGGCGGGCGCAGGCTCATAGTAGGTGTTCTGGTACGACGACTGCTGGTTGCCGGACCGGTAGTCGTTGTAGCTACGCCATTCGGTCTGCTGCACCTGGGGTGAGGCCTGGTAGCCGGGCAGGAACTGGCGTTCCTGGGTCGGCGCGGGCGGCGGCGCGACGGGGGTGGTGTCGGTGGTTCCGGACTGTGCGGTGTCGGGTGCGGTCACGAAGTCCTGTGGTGCTGCGTGTGCGGTCGCGGTGCCCCACGCGAGGGCGACGGCCACGGGAACGGCAGTGAGAACGAGAGCCCGGTCCCTGCGGCGGCGGTGACGCCCACCGATTCCTTGCTGAGGAGACATGAGTGGTGTGCCTTTCGTAAGCCGCTGTGATGCAGCGGTATTGGGTGATGTGTGACAGGAGTGGTTGATGGTGGAACCACCACTGTCCGCGCTGGGGAACGACCGAAAACGAGGGTCAGCCTTCGGGTGATCCCTCAGCGCGGACGGCGGGTGATGCCTTGGGAGTGGATGCCAGCGGGCGTCCGTTGCACGCTGGCATCCACGAGCTGTCAGCCCAGCAGGCCGAGCTAGAAGCGAAGTTTGCGAGACAAGCCGAGGAAGCTGCGTATTCCTTTCTGGTAGCGAGTGATTGGGTCAACAACCGGCAGGTTCGTGCGGTTCGGCACATGATGAGTGAAGCGTTACCGTACGACCCTCGTGCCGGGTCACCAGATGAGAGTGAGGGGCAGCCTCAACAGGAAACATGCCGGGCTCCATCTCAGGATTTTTCTTCGTGGCAAGGAGCTTGAGCTGGCGTAGATGTGCAGATCGAGCTCCCAGTCACTCGTGGTGAAACGTGGCGGCCTGGCCCCGGGCGGTGGGGCCAGGCCACCACGTCCTGAAACCGGCACTTGTTGGGCAGGTGCCGATTTCAAGCATTAGGCTCGTCAGGCGACGTGCTGGAGGTCAGAAAAGTTCGGCTGTTTGAATTGGCTCGATCGAGATGGCCACTGTGTCAGGATCTGGCCCGTGGATTCGTCGATCTCTTGGTGAGGCCGATCGCGGTCGTGCCCACCGTCGAGTGAGCACGCGACGAGGCCGATGCCGGCGACCGTGGTGAGGGAGGCGCACGGAGTCGACTCTGTGTAGCCGTGAGGGGGCATGGGGGCGGGTCGAAATCGTAACGGTTGAGGTTTCAGCAGCGATGTCATAGGTGCTCCAGTCGTGTGGACTGCGCTGTGCACCTAGGCTGGTAGGCCTGCGGGTGCCGTGTGTTCAGGCGCAGTTGTCATTCGCAGATACGGGACCCCGGGGCGTTCGGACGCCAATCACTTGCGCACCCGGGGTTTCTCTTACTTTGCTTCTGCCCCTCTTTCGATCAGGGGCATCGCCACCTCCACGTTTGCGACGGTGGAGGGTAACTGCCTGTCCTCCAGGTCAATAAAACGGTTCGACCTATCACGACATTTGCATCGTTTAAGGTCATGCACAGATTAGACCTTAGTGGAGGTGCGGCATGGTGTCTAGCAATGAACGGAATGCGACAGTGAGTCGACGCGTCTTGCGGGGGTTCGACCCGGCACGGCTGACGTCGCTGCGTGAAAGTAGAGGCATGAGCCGGGCGGATCTCGCACGAAAGTCCGGGCTCGGAGGTGCCACCGTCCAGCAATGGGAATCCGGCACCCGGAGTCCTCAGGTCGACACCCTGGCCCTTGTTGCGAAGACCCTCGGCCTGCCCATCAGTGAGCTTGTCGACGTACCCAGGGATCAGCGCTTCCCTGGAGATTGGCGCGTCCTTCTCGGGCTTACGCAGCCGCAGCTGGGCCAGCAGGTGGGTATCAGTACGTCGATGATTGCCCGTATCGAGCGCGGCGAGGTGAAGTTGACCGATGAGAATGCTCGCCGCCTTGCTGCGGCGCTCGAGATCGGGATCGATGAGCTCGTTCGCAGTTACGAGCGTGCGCGAGACCGGCCGGCTGGCGTTCAAGCGTGACGAGGCTCGCCAGTTCCTGAATCGGCAACGTCGTTGAGTCGACGTCGTGAACCGCAGCGACGGTAAGGGTGGCGCGGCGGGCGTCGGCATGAGTGCAGTATGTACCGGCGATCGAAAACAGAGCAACTTAGAAGCAAAATTTTTGCAAATTAGACGGGTTCGTAGCGACAACCTCGTAGTCCTGAGCTGCTTCTATGTCCATCCGGTACATTTACTTGGGAATTGCGATTTTTTTGCTTACCGGACATAGGATGCAGTAATGCAGGAAACAGACGACCTGGCCCGTTTTGGCAAGGTGGTGGCGGCGCGGCGGGCAAGGCTTGCGTTGACTAGGTTCGAGGTCCGTGATGCTGGTGGACCGTCGGACACCACACTTGGCAACATCGAAAACGACACTCTCGGTCGGGCGCCCAGTCCGGCCGTGATCAGGAAGCTCGACCAAGGCCTGCGGTGGAGCAAAGGGAGCGCAGCTGCTGTTCTCGCCGGTGGCGATCCTGTCCCCCTGGAGAGCCTGTCGAACAGAAACTCCAGATCGAGCAGTGCCGCCGCCGAGCCGGATGCAATTGTGCTTCCCCTGGACGAAATCAACAATCTGTTCGGGCTGCACCGGCAGCTCAATGCCGCGCACGAGAGCTGTCGTGGCGCGGATCCCCCACTAGAATACTTCGACCAGGTCGTCGGGGGATTCAACGCCTTTGTTTCCCGCGTAGCCGGACGGTATGCCACCGCGGTCTTGGAAAGAAGTGGGGGCCCTGGGAGAACCCTCCCTCCGATGGCGGAGATGGCATTCGGCCCCCTCCTCGATAAACCCGCCGCCGACTACGACCCGGTCGAGCGCGAAGAACAGCTCTACCGTCGCTGGCTGGCTGGGCGGCACGACGACATCGACGACGAGCTGGACGCCAGGTTCCAGGAGCGATGGGCGGAGCGCGAGTGAAGCAGTTGAAGTTGCGCAAGAAATGGGCAAGGGTGCTTGCTCGGGACCAAGCCTCTCGTAGTACTCCGCGGGGAGAGAACGTTCGGAAGGAACAGACCACAATGGACAGCCAGCTACCGCTACACGATCGAATCAGCAGGCTATTCGGGGGCTTCCGACATCTGGGGACACTCGATGATCTGGACCCGCAGGTCGCGGCGCATGTGAGCAAAAGCGTCGGTCGCCACGTCACTGCGGAAGAAGTGAAAGTGCTCCGCAGCCAGGCGGTCGACGACGCCGAACGAGACGTCCTCGAGGCAGTAGCGACCTTCTTCGAGTCGCCGGTTACCTACCTGGTCGGCACCACTGCCGAGCAGATGGACTATAACGCGCAGCTCGATTACTTCGACAATGTTCGGAACTCCCAGGCCACGGTATTTGCTCTACGAACTCGGGTACCGCAGCTGACTCCGGCGATCGCTGAGCGTCTGAGCGAGCTGGTCCGGGACACGCACGGACGTTTCGAGAAGCAGAATCGGCACGAACCGGCCGAAGCTGGCGAATCGACATAATGAGCTCGGTCCGAGACGCTGCCGCTGCAGCGAGAACTATCGACGACCCCGAGCTACGTGCCAGATCCTTCCTCGACACACTGCAACTGCAGTTCACGAGACCCTGGTCGATCGACCGATTCGTTGCCGAGGTTGGGTTCAAGATCGGCCGCGTCATTGTGATCCTCGATCTACCTGACGATCTGAGCGAAAGCGGCGAGGTCTCGGGCTTTTGGGTACGAACTGCCCCGGTCGATGTCATCTACGTCCGTGCGGACGTAGATCCGCTCTTCCGTGAACAATGCATCCTCCACGAAGTCGCACACATACTTCTCGGTCATGATGCCGATGTTGTTGTCACCGAGGACATTCTGGTCGAATCGTTCATGAGGATGGCTCCTGCCATTCCGAGGACAATGATCAGCGCACTTGCCGAGGAACAACGGGCGAAGGTGTGCTTCACACGAGTCCCGGATTTCCTTCAGCCCATCGAAGCAGAGGCCGAATGGCTCGGCACACTCATGCTTGCCCGCGCCGATTCCCTACGCAAGCCGTTCTACCCGGAGAACATCGACTCGAAAGACAAGGAGACCCTGCGCCGGGTGGCCACAATTTTTGGGTGGCAGATGTGAGCACGTTCTTCGAGGCGATACTGCCAATAGTGTTGCTGGTGTTCGGTCTTCAACGCCTACCGTTGTACAGGCGGAGGCCGCAAACTCGCCCCATGACGGTGCTACTGCTCACTCTCAGCGTTGCGCAGATGTTCAGAATTCATGCGCTGGCAGACGACAAGCTTGACCCTGTCATACACGACGTAACGGGCCTGTGGAACATATCTGTTCTGATAGCTCAGGCCATGGCGATTTGCGCCGCAACCCAATGGGTCGGGATGGTGGCTCACTCGACCCAACGTAGTTTCTCGCGTCGCTCTCGCTACGCGGTCACCGCGGCGTTGGTTGTCGGTCTGGTCGTCTCTTTTCTCCTTTCCCCCGCGCCGTCGAGACCTACATATTACCTAAGTCAGACCTTTCCAGCCGAAGGCTGGATGCTGGTCTACTGGGTCATCTTCCTCGGAAGCCTGTCGCTGTGCGTGGTAGTGCCGTTCTACCTGTTGGTTCGCATGGCTCTGATCGTGAAGACCGGAGAACTAGCGCGCGTTCTCACCGCTGCTGCGGTGGCGTGCGGGATGATCCTGCTCTACGCAGTTCACAAAATCGTCTACCTAGTTGCGTTCACCCGCGGCACAGAGAACTGGTACACCGACCACACCGTTCAGATATCGCTCTTCCTCATCATGTCGCCCCTGCTCGTCGCCGGATACGTTGCGTGGGTGTACATCTGGACGACACTGCTTCCTCGCGTCCAGCGGTACCGACGCATCGTTGCGTACATGGATGAGTGGCAGGCCTTGGCGACTCGAAGCAACGCCATCCTTGCGGACACTCTGATCCCGAGCTCCAAGCGGGCTGCCTGGCGTGCCAGCAGAAACTCCGTCGCGTCTACCCGACTCATGGTCGAGATGGTCGACGGTGAAGACGGTAAGGCAACTTCCGCGGGGGCGACTAGAAGATGAACGGGATCAAGCGCTTAGAGCGCGTCATGTATTCGGCGTACCCCTCTCCTATGCCCTCGAGCATCGCGGACTCTTCCGACGGGATCCGGTGGACATATCCCCCCGCCAGAAACGACACCATGACGGGGGCAAGCCAGTTCCCGTACGCGATGGAGAATCCCAGCGCGCAGATCAATGCCCCCGTGTACGAGGGGTGCCGAATCAACCGGTACGGGCCCGTCTGCACCACCAGTTGCTCTGGATGCGTGTGGACCTTGAACGTGAAGGACTCCCCGAGCTTCCGCGCCGAAGCCAGCCGGAGGGCCTGCCCGAGTGCAGCGGTGGTCAAGCCCACGACGAAAATCGTTCTCCGGTGCCGATTAATGACGGTTGCCGGCGAGGCCACGCTCAGCACGAGGCCTCCGCCGTACGCCAGTGCAAGGCCACGGCCAACTGCTCTACCGGACCCGTTGTCCCGATTCACAGAGCCCGCTCGCGGCCTCCGCTTGCCCATCCTGTACTCCGACAACGCAAATCCCGCGAAAGCGGTAGCCAAAACCACAGCGGCCGGTCGACTGGTCACGAACAAGGGCAGCCTCTTGACGATCATGCGACACAGCTTCTCAGACTCAGTAGCCGCTCCGAGACGAGCAGGGTACCGACCAACTTTAAGGACCAACGCATGACGACGGCGACACTACCGATCAAAGGCCTGGCACTGGTCGGGGTCGGTGCGTTCCTCGCCGCATCCTCCGCAACAATGTCCCTGTACATGGCTCCACAGCTGGTGAAAACGCCTCTCGACGTCGACTCCGCAACGGTCGCAACGGGCACCGCGACCTTGCTCGACACCGAAGCGCTCGTTCAGGGCGTCTCGAAAGTCGATCGCGACGTTCCCATTCGTGTCTTACAGCAGGTTACTGTCGAAGAACCGTCCGACAGCAACAAGATCACCATGCAATCCGCTGTTTTGTTGCAACGAGACGACAGACCTGGTGAACGAGGAACGGTCAACGCAACCGTCGACAGATTCACCGCCGACCGCAGAACTGCGATGCCGATGGACGATCCGATCGGGTCGATCCAGAAGTACGACGATCAACCCGCCGACGAAGTCACGCACGACGGGCTCTCGCTCAAGTTTCCGTTCGACGTCGAAAAGAGGTCCTATCCGTACTTCGATACGACCACGCGCCGCAGCCAGGACGTCCAGTTCGACGGCGAGACCAACATCAACGGCCTGGACGTCTACCGTTTCGTTCAGGACATCGCGCCCTTCGACACCGGCGGCAAGCTCAGCCTCCCTGCGTCGTACTGGGGTATCGACGGGGACGAAGAGATTCTGATGCACCGGTTCTACAAGGCACGCCGTGAGCTGCTCGTTGAGCCCACGACGGGTGCAATCGTCTTCGGGAAACAAGCGGTTCACCAGTACTACGGACGTACCGCTAACGACCCGTCGGCGGTCACCATCGTGGAAATGTCGCCAGAGCTCGACGCTGCCACGGTCGACGAGCAGGTGCAGCGGGCAGTCGAGTCCAAGCGTCTCATCGACTGGGCTGAGACATACGGTCCCGTTCTTCTCGGGCTCGCCGGTCTCTCTGCATTCGCACTCGGCGTTGGGGTGTGTTGCCGTCCGAGGCCCCCAGGGCCGAGTTCGCTGAATTCTGACGGACCGGCTCCTGGCGACAGAGGGGATGACATGCAGCAGCAAGCGACCGAGAGGACACTGTCGTGATCGATTGGATAGCCAAGGCACAGGAGCTTCGCAAAGAGGTCTTGGAACCTGCTGCGGCAGTGGTCGACGAGACCGCTGAGATTCCTGAGTCGCACTTCGACTTACTGGTCAGCCAAGGGCTCTACGGCGTAGCTTTAGGAAGCGACAATCCGCTCCAGACCATGTCCGCCGTAGGGGAGATCCTGGTAAGCGGTTGTTTAGCAACAGCGTTCGTATGGGCCCAGCATCACGGCACTCTCCTCAGACTCGCTACGTCGGGGAACGAGTCACTCAAAGCAGAACATCTCTCAGGCTTACGGATGGGCACGATTCGCGCTGGCGTGTCAGGCAGTGGCTACGCCTCACCGCAGCGACCCCTCGTCCGGGCCCACCGGACTGCGGATGGCTATCGGATCGAAGGCTGTGCGCCATTCGTGACTGGGTGGGGCATGATCGACGTCGTTGGAGTAACGGCGTACGACCAGTTAAACGACTCGACGGTCACGTTCCTCGTTTCGGCAGCAGGCGGTAGGGGCCTGTCCCATGAGCCGCTTCACTTGGCTGCAGCCAACGCATCTCGCACTGTCTCGCTTAAATTCGACGGCCTTGCCGTAGCCGACAGCAATGTCATGCACGTGCAACGAAAGAGCCTGAGCAAGCAAGGGCCAATGTCGACGATTGATCGTGCAATCGTTCGTATCAACGGCTCGCTGGCACTCGGGTTGTCGAGTCGATGCCTGACTGCCTTGGATGAGCTTGGTCAGAACAACCAAGCACTCACAGACGGGTTTATCAACCTCCGAAAGTCGTTGAATGAGGCCGTAACCGACACGAGGATCGATATTCACGAGGTACGAGCGCAGGTCTGCCGCTTCGCCGTCGACGTATCGGCATACTTCACAGCTGTAGCGGGCAGCAAGGCTGTGAGGCGCGGGGGGCTGGCTGAACGCACCGCACGCGAGGCGAATTTCGCGCTGGTTTGCACTGCCACTGCCGAGATACGCGCTCATCTACTGGCCAGCATTGAGCAGCAGCAGTCGATTGCCCAAACAAGCTCAGAAGGGTTCCAATCGAACGGGTTACTCACATCAATGTAATTTCCTTCGACGCTCTCGGCGTGTCTGAGCCCGTCGAACATGATTCTGCATCAGGATAGGCACTGGTTGGGACCGATGATGCAGATGAAGGAGGCCACGCTATGCCGATGCCCAGTAAGGGTGACCGGAAGCCGTTGACTGTCCGAATCCCGCTAGAGCTCATAAAAACGCTCGAAGAACAACAGAGTTCAGCAGGTGTGACATCTCTGGGTCAGTACCTGGCCGATCTCATCGCGATCGTGAATGACCGCGAGGACCTCGCGCTTGAACTCAACCGACCGCGAAACCAAGGAGTGTTGCCGCTGACTGCATGATCGTTCTGTCCCGAACTGACATTCGGCACATACGACCAACTGAATTAGCGCAGCACAGATAACGAAAAACCCCCGGCGGGCGGGCCGAGGGTTCTCGAAGTCAGAGAAGCGAGTGACTAGCTCGCAACTCGTTCTGTGGTGCTTTCCCCGAAGGGACTGTCTTGGAGGACATGTCTCAGGGTACATCGTGCCCTGAAGTAGGTACAAGATTGAATGCTCGTGTCGTCCATCCGGATGCGACTGCGGACCGGCTGTGGCGTCGTTTCGCACCGGCCATTGCTGCGCGTCGATCGATGCGTCTCTACGACCCGACGACCCGTAAATACGTGTCCGCGGGACCGTTGACCGTCAAACGGCCGGTACTGCCAGCGGCTGTGCCGCTGTTCTCACGCGCGCGCGCCGGCATCGTTGCCCTCGACTTCGACACCAAACACCACGGTCACGCCTGCGTTGTCGCCGACGTGAGGCGTCTGCTGGCCTGGTTGACCGAATGCGGTGGCCGCGCAGTCGTCGACCAATCGGCCAGCGGCGGCCGACACGTGCTGATACCGCTGGCACCGGGAAAAACAGTCACCGCCGACGAAGTACGGCCACTGCTACGTCTTCTTGCAGCGCGACTTCCGACGTTGGACATCACACCGATGACCAACCACAAATCCGGGTGCATCACCGTGCCGGGCTCGCAGTGCAAAGAAGGTGGCTACCGCACCCTCGTCGACCTCGACCCGGCTACAGCGGCCGACATCCTGACCGTCGGGTCCGATGCCGGCACACTCCAACGCCTCGAAGCCCTGCTCGGAGGAACGGGCCGCACGGTCACCAGCCCGATCGACACCCACATCCGCGCCGAGACGTCCACTGAACGCGTCCTCGGCAGCAGCGATGACGCCCGGTTGCACCCACGTTTCTGCCGTTCCGCCCCGCCGCCTCGCTGCGTCCTCGACTTCGCCAGCACCGGCCGCATCGACACCCGCCGCTGGCCCTCACGCTCGGAAGCACGCCAATCCGTCATCACCCACGCAGTCCTCGCCGGAGCCAGCGCCACCGAAATCCTCACCCGCGTCTCTGAGCCGGCATGGGCGGGTGTGCGTGCCGCATACGCCCGCTACGCCGAGCCCGAACGCGCCATCCGCCGCGACACTGCCCGCGCCCTCGACTGGGCCGCATCGACACTCCCCGAGCCAGTCCGGGATACCGGGCACAAGCAAAAGCACACAGGGGGTACCTACGATCCGGTACTTCGTTTATGGCTTACCCACGCCCAAACCTGGGTCGCCTCCGAGTTTCTTCATCGCCGGGATCGCTGGACCACCCATGCAGTCGTTCAGGCACTGGCGTGGGCTGCCGCAATGTCAGGGCAGTTAGTGGAAGGCGTCCCCACTGTCGGTGTCGGTGGGCGGTCACTGTCCATCGCCGCCGGCATGCTCCCCGAATCGACGGTGTGGTCCGTTCTGGAGCGGCTGCGGGACATGGAAGGCTCACCGCTGTTGCTGATCGAACGCGGAGTCGGCCAGAACCCCGATCGGTACGCACTAGTGCCCACACATGCGGGACGTGCGGCGGTAGTCGACACCGTGGCAGGGCCAGCCGAAGTGGAGTCGGTACACCCGGCGTGGAGTGTCATCGGGTGGCGTCACCGCGTCCTCTACGACGCAGTAGTTGCCGCAGCCGAGCCTCTGACGGCGGATGAGTTGTTCACTGCCATCGGGATGGGACGCACCAGCGGGTACGAGGCTCTGCTGGATCTACGCGTCGCCGGGCTCCTCACAATCGAGAACACCCACATCGGTATCGGGCCCGTCGAACTCGACGACATCGGCCATCGTCACGGCCTCACCTCGGCCGTTCGTGCCCGCATCGTGCGCCACCGCGCCGAACGCATCGTCTGGCGAGAATGGCTCGCAGCCCGGGAGGAAGCACGCACCCCGCCGGAGCCCGATCGGTCGGTGTTCGCGGTCGCCGACGATCACCCGGCCGATTCACCCGACCACGACTACATCCTGGCCGTGATGAACACCGGCCCACCGGACCCGTTCTAACGCACCGTGTATCGGCCACGAGTTCAGGGTGACACCGAGCACCGGCCTTGTTCGCTTTACTCGCTCTGGCCCTCCTCCAGCGCGGCTGGAGGCTGCAACGCCGGACCGAACTGGACTCTTGGTGCACTGGCGCTGTGTGGATGCAGGGCGGCGTGAGCGATCGACGTGCTCGATGTCAGCCCAGTCGACGTCCTTGGGTGTCGAGGTCAGATAATCGGTGCGTTGGGTTGGCGGCGGATGAAGTCCGCCATCCCGGGGACGGTGAACGCAACCAGGCCGCGGGCCGGCGACCAGATGAGTCCTTTGCGTATACAGGAGTCACGGTGCGGTGCCATCGATTGCGGATTCGACCCGAGGGCCTCGGCGAGGGCTGCCGTCCGCGGAGTATCGGTTCCGCTGCGTGCGATCGCCACCAGATAGCGTTTCTCGGCGTCGGTGGCCCGTAGCCACCGTGAGCTGTAGAAGCCGGAATCGAGCGAGGCGTGGCCGGTGTCCACGGCGTCCTCGGCATCGGCGAGGGTGAACGGGGACTGCTGGGCTGCCTGCCAGAGCTCGTGACCGAACACCTGAAGGAAGTACGGGTATCCATCGCTCGCCGCGACGACGTAATCTGCTGCCTCGGCGTCGATGTCCTGGTTCAGCCGGGCGATGGGTGTGACGATCGCATCGCGGGCCTGATCGTCGGCGAGCGGACCGATGGTCCTGTAGTCGAACTGGCGCTCGGCGTAGGACCGTGCGTCGGCCAAGGCTTGCGCAAGGTTCGGCAGGCCGGCACCGCACACGAAGAACGGCCACTCACGCTGAGCCGCACGGTGCTGGGTAGCCAGGATCACCTGCAAGAGCGCCGGCTCGAGTTCCTGCATCTCGTCGATGAACAGCCCCAGCGCGGTGCCGTCCTTGCGGAGTTCCTCGGTAAGATCTTCGACGAGGTCCTCGAATTCGACCCCCAGGCTTGGTTTCTCGGCACCGGCGGAGCGAGCGAGCTCGACTCCGACACCGAACGCGGTGGCGGACATCGAGAACTCTTCGGTCAACTGCCGGATCTTGTCCGCCACCGGGCCGGCGAACTGACGACGGCGTACAGCGCGAGAAATATCTTTGGCGATACGCCTCCGCAGGGCCTCGGCACCTTCCACACTGGTCTGAGCTTCGACCTCGACCACCACCCAATCGTGGCGGCGAGCTTGATCCGCCATGGTCGCCAGGAGCGTGGTCTTCCCTACCCCCCGGAGGCCCTGCAGCATCAACCCACGGTCGTAGCGCCGCTGTTTCGCGCGGGCGACCAACAAGTCGAACCGTTCGAGCTCGGTGGTGCGTCCGACGAGCTCGGGGGGTCGGGTGCCAGACCCGGGTGTGAAGGGGTTCAGTCCGTACTCCATGCACATAGACTATCGGATTGTATGTAGTTGTATCAGTCCTATTCATATACAGTCAGATACATACCGATAGATCGGTGACTCGGTGCAGATCCGGGCGCGCCACGTCGACAAGCAGGGCCGGGCGCAAAGGCAAGTGCTGCGACGTCTCTACTGTGTCGATGTCGGCTGATGGCATGAAGAGCGGCTACACACCGTCAAGGTATGTTGACGATTGGCCCGGAAGGTCTCGAACCCGCGCCTGAGCCTTCAAACGTCATCTGTCGCGGCTCACTGAACCTAGGTGCTGCGCCCAGGTTGCGGCAACGTGGCGGTGTCCGATCTCTGTGCTCGACGAGTTGGACGACGACCAAGGTGTCGGTGTGCCGGGTCGTGAGTGCGCCGCATCAGGTGCTGTCGCCGTTGGTGGATGGGTCGAGGAGCTGCAGGGTGCGTTGCAGGAGTTGCTCGATGCGGTCCTCGACGTCGTCGACCATGTCCGGTACGTCGGCCAACGCCGTGTGGGCGCGTCGACGTGCCTCGACACCCGAGCGGTAGTACCCGGAGTCGAGCTCCAGGGGCACTGGCTCCGGAACGATGGGGTCACGCCGATCGGTACCACCGTCGGTGGGTCTGGCGAGGAGGCGGCGCGGGGTGTGCAGTGGAGAAGCCCCGGTGCGGTGCCTGGCGATCACCGCTCCGACCTCGGCGGCGGTCATCGCCGTCACCGGCAAGGGTAGGTGGCCCCACCGGTCGATCGGCACCGCGACCGGACCACTGCGAAGCGGCAGCCCCGTCATGTCGGGAAAAGTGTTGCGCTGCAAATGTTCTGCCAGCAGCGTGGTCGACGGGTAGCGCTCGGAGAACTGCAGGACCGGGTGCCACCGATCCCATATCGTGACCGGTTCGAAACCGGTGGAGTCGTTGGGGGCGATACGGATGCGGTGGCGGCTGCCGATCCACACAGCGTCGCCGTCGGTGGTGATCTCGGTGCGGTCTACTTTCGCAATAGCTTTGTGGGACAGGCCTGCTCCGGCGAGCATGAGAAGAACGGCGTCACGGCGACCGAACAGTGCCGCTGTCGATCCGGAGGTCGGCAGTCCGGCCGCGATCATCATCTGGTCCTGCTCAGCACGCCGGATCGTTCGCTCACTACGTGCCGAGTCCAGTGCGATCCGAATCGAGGTGACTCCGCCGGGGGCGGGTTGGCCGGCATCGAGGTGAGCGCGGTTGATCGCAGAAACCCGGCGCAACTGAACCGCGTCGCCGGCAGGGTTCTCATCGAGGAACTGCGCCAGCGTGATCGGCGACGCAGGTAGAGCCTCGACGTCGGCCGCAGCGCACCAATCGACGAACAGTGACCACTGATAGCGGTAACCGCTCACCGTGCTGACCTGTCTCGGTGTCACAGTGCGACGGTACCGGGCTGAAGGCCGACCGATCAGGGACGTCGCCGAGGGTCGCCCGCCGCGAACGTGGCACGCATGCGCGTCGACGGCATCGCTGTCGACGGTCGATGGTGCAGGTACGCCACAGGCATCGATGTCGGCTTGCGATGAAGCCACAGGACGTAGCCAGTCTTGTGGCTTCATCGTGTGTGCCGTACTCGAGTCTTACTCGGCGAGCTTGGCGATCGACTGCGCCCAGAGGAAGTACTTGTTGCGTCCGAGATCGCCGATGGTCGTGATGTTGAATGCGGCCTTGAGATGCTCGGCATCGCCAGGGCTAACGCCCTGCAGTGCTTCGACGGGTGCGTCGACGAGCTCGGTGAGTGGCTTGTCTTCGTATGCTTTATCGAGCTTGTCAGCGATTCCAGCCATGGAGGTGCCTCCTTGCGTCTCGGGTAGCGGTGCCTGTTCGACACCGCCACCCGAGGGTACGGAACGCCCACTAGAAACCGTTGCGCTGCAGGCACTGCGCCGTATCGGCGACCGCCTCGAACGCGTCCTTTGGACCGTGGCCTTCAAAATCCGTAAAACGGTGGGTACGTGGTGGGATTGTCCGGCGTCGTATCGATTCGTGCGGTCCGAAGAAGATCTGCGATAGCGGACTCGCCGGCACCGATGGTGGCGAAGTGGGGGTCGACGTCGTTGGCGATGCACCACGCATGATCGGCTGGCCACACAAACGCAGGTATCGGCAGCTCACCAGTGCCGTCTCGGGCGTCCTTCCACGTCGACACGTCCTCCGCAGTACCTCGAAAGAGGTAGCAGGGCCGCTCCGGGATCGAGACTGTCGCGGCCTGCATGTGGTCGAGGTTTTCGTAGCCCTCCCAGATCAGGAAATAGCAGTCGTCCGGAGTTGTGGTGAACCGGGCGAGGGTGGAGACAGCGATTCCGAGCTGGGCGATCTCGGGCGGTCCGTCGTTGGCGAAGTCGGTGTCCATTTCGCGCTGACCGTCGTAAGTCGGATCCGGGATGAATCTCAACCGTGCGTAACGCTCGTACCCCGACGGGCCGCGGGTGACCAGATCCCACCAGTCGCGTCTTTGATCGATCAACCATCGAGCGGGTGAGCCGTCACGACACGGAGTGATGGTCATCTGGACGCCGCCGTCTGCCGACTACGCGCCTGACCGCACGACACCGGTGGGTGTGGACTGCAACACCAGGTGTTTCGGAGGGTGGCCGCTCCAAGGCCGGCCGCTGGTACCCGTACCGCCATCTCGGCGCTCTCGCCCTGCCACAACGTCATTCGACAATGTCCCAGTCCAGTACCCCGTTGTCGACCGCTGCTGTGTACCAGCCGATCGATATCTGATCGGTCACGGCCGACCTGACGTCGCAAACAAATGCTTCCAAAGACGGCCAGGTTGGCACACCCAGGTGCCCGCCGTCGTCTGATCGGTACGACACACTCCCCCGCATCTCTCCCGAACGGGTGTCGCAATACATCAGATTCGAATCCCAAGCCGCGATAGGGACGTACCCCGGTAGGAACAGGTGATCTTCTGCCTCGACGCCCGCCTCGACCAGGTTGTCGACGATCTCGGCGTAGGTCCCGTCGTAGATATCTGGTTCTGTTGCAACGATATCCGCCATGACTTCGACCATGTCGGAATGCCGCTGAGGTATCTCCGCGACCTGCAGCAGACGTCCAGCCGGAACGACGAGTCCCGCGCCGCCGACCTCGTTCTGACCGTCATGAAGGCCGAAGAATTCGCGAAGCCCGTCCGGCCACGGAACCGTCGCTGCCTCGGCCCGTTTCACCGCGCTCGTCGACGCACATGGCCTGAGCGTTCGCGCCGTCACCGGTGCCACGTCCCGCAGCGCAGTCACGAGGAGGTTCCACTCCTGAGTCAACGACATTGCCCGACCATACTGCGCAGAGGGATCTTTCGATTATCGCAACGCAGATCGCTTCGAGACAGTTACCGCACCGTCAAGACATGTTGACGCCCGGCCGACTCCGTGCGATGTGTTCATCTCGATGCGCTTGCGGATCTTCGATTAGGGCGTTGATGTAGTAGCAAATGACGATCGGGATACAGAAGCGGACGCTCGACCGGTGCAAGGGCCACGAGCGAGCCAGTTTGGATGTAGACAACAGCGTGGCTACCAGCAGTCAACCAGTCACGAAGGTTAAGGTCGACGCGTAAACAGACTTCACAAGACGACGTTGCCGAGCTGCAGCAACGTCCAGGAGGAACACCGCGATGGCGACCGATGAAAAAACGATCGCGTTCTATCGCCTTGTGAAGTACGACGCATCTGGCAACAAGCCGATGGAGCACGCGAATTGGTACGACATACTCACCCAGCTCGATGGCCTTGACCTCGAAGGTCGAACGACCAAAGTCGGCGACCGCATGCTGATTGGCGAGGTCTACTACCACGGTGAACGTGCTCATTTGAAGCTCGCGAAGGTCCGTGACGTCGCAGCGTGGCTGGGGCTCCTCAAGAGCGGCGCTACCTCTCTCGAAGATTTCGAGACCGAAGAGGGAAACAAGCTCTATGAGATATCTGTGGTGTCGTTTCTCGACTTTGGGAACCTGATCGGTCTCGTGCAAGGCTCGGCGGCCTCACCGACGCCGAGTGCGGTCGCTGAATGGTTCGATGAACTGAAGATTTTCACCGGTGTGCACCTCATCGCGGAGGCCGTACTTACCGACGCGGCCCGGGAGCAACTTCAGAAGTCGCCCGAGGTATCTCGAATCGAGACCAAGGTGAGCACCACCAAGGCTCAGGCGCTTACAAACCGAGGCTCGCGACTAGGGAGCGTACTTACCCGCGTCAACGATGAGTTCGGGCCGGTAACAGTAACCCTCATCATCCAGACGTCACGGGCGAAGGAAAACCATGAGGGCCGACAGATCATGCGTGACGAGGCCGGACACCTTGCGGCCGCTGCGAGCGAGAGCGAGGTCAGCAAGGCGAAAGCCCAGCTGATTCACATTGACGCTGACGAGAAGACCCACTCGGAAAAGGTGGACTTCCTCAAACAACGGATCACCGCGAAGCGCAAGATTGCGGCGACAGATGATGAGGGCAATCCCATCAGAATAGTGTCGGCCGTTACCGCCATAATGGGCGTCGCAGCCGAGCATGATAGTGAGCTACGGCAGGCGGTCGGCGTGGAGCCGGCGAACGGTAACAACAACGAGTCTTGAGGTCAGCAGTGTGGTTCCGAAGGAGGAATGCTTTGGAACTAGGACAGTCTCTCCGAGAACATGTCGTCAGACCCATCCGCGAGTTTTGGATTGATCACCGATGGATGGACCTGTTCATAGCCGGGTTTGTCGTGGGAATCCATGCTCTAGTTGTGTGGCTCACCGGGCGCTTCGACCTCTTGAGCTGGAGTGAAGCATCTGATCGCCGTGGCGTTTACTCGGCGTTCGCGGTAGTGGTCTCGTTGACCGGGGCGCTGAGCGGAGTCGCGGTAAGTCAGCTGGGTTCAGCTAAGGGGCCGCGTGCGAAAGCGCTCAAGCGTGACGTCGGCAAGGACCTCGCGCGAAGTTGGCGCAGCATCTATGTCGGCAGTATGGGCGCTGCCTTGCTCGCGATCATCGCTCTCATGCTCGACTCGACGAAAGCTATTCCGCCCGGTCAGAGTCCGGTAGGTCACAACGCGCTAGTGGCACGGTGGATCTTCGAGTTTGCCATTGTCTACGCGACGATGCGGTTCACGCGTCTAACGGCGATATTTGAGCCAATGATCAGTGCCTTTGCGAAAGATGATGTTGACCCGGACGAGGAACCACTGGAACCGGCACTATCGGTTGATCCTGTCGCACTCAACGCTCGTCGACGAGCCGCAGGCTAGCCGACTTCGCCCGCGACTCATGCCCGGTTGTGCGGGCCGCCTGATGGCCTACGCGCGAATGCGTGATGCGGAGACAGGGCGTTCCCGATCTTCGAAAGACTCCTCGACGCTGGACCTCCCGAGCGAGGTTCGCCAGCACAGGCAGGTTCTATCATCGTTAGGTGGACGCTTGACCAGGCGAAAGTTCTGAACGTGAGACGAGAGACAGTCTGGGCCGTGTGTCGATCTCGCCGAGCAGTTTGGCGAGATGATGCTCGGTCCAACGTAATTCGTCGGCAAGATCCGCCCGGCTGTAACCGATTTTCTCGGCCATCTTCAACGCATCTCGGAGGAGAGTAGGCACCTCGCCAGGGAACGAAACTAGAGGCTCTTCGTTACGCAAACCGGTCATGCCCGCCAAACGTTGATGCGCGCGGCGTATGGCGGCCTCGGTCACTAGGTGGAGCTCTCCCATTCGATAGATCAGCGATTCGATTGAGACTCCCCACTCCCGGCTTAGTCCATCCAGTGTGGAGATCCGAACGGTTTTGGGTAGTAACGGTGCGATCTGCGCTTGTGGCGTCAAGAACTCTGCTGCAAACTGATCGGCTTCGCGTTCTTGCTGTCGATCGCCGGGGAGAGCGGTGGGATGCATGAGTAGGTGCCCCAACTCGTGCGCACATGTGAACCTGTACTCCTGCACCGAGCGGAAGCGTTCGGGGGTAAGGACAACAATCGGTCGTCCTAGAGCGTCAGTCGAGTAGGCCTTTACCCGGCCGAGCGCATCGTCGGTCATTGAGATGAGGCATACGACAATGCCGTTCGCTTCCATGGTGCCCGCTAAGTGGGGTACAGGTCCGGCGGATACTGCCCACCATTTACGAAGCACATCAGCAGCTTCGGTAGGTGACGCTCCACTGGGCAAGACAGGCAAATTGACGTCAGGGAACCTGACCTGCTTCTCCAGCGCGTGAGTCAGTTCCCATACTTGCTCAGCATGCGCGGCCGCTTTCGAGCGATCTTTGGATCGCGTCGATCTGAGACTTCTGAAATGCGCGTCGGCAGCGTCAAGACGCCCTATGGGGCGACCAGCTGCAAAGTACCGGACCGGCACGCCTAGAGTCTTGCTCAAAATCGGTAGATGCTCGGGACGTGGTTTTGTGATTCCGGCTTCAAACTGACCGATCGCGGCCGCCGAGACACCGACTTGTTCGGCCAGCTCAGATTTGGTCAATTCGGCCAGGACCCGTGCCTGAGTGAGTCGGGCAGGCTCGAACGCCACCGCGACCGACGAGAGACCATCATCGACAGCCGATGTGAAGAGCTCAAGCTGTGGCCGATCGTCATTCATCGGTGCCGGACGCCTCGCCTGGTCGTTCCGTTGGGAACTTCTTTGGTACCGGTCCGGATGTGAAGGTCCGCCGCGGCGTGGTCGATACTGGTCGAGTCGGAGTCTGGTTGAGAAGGTTCTCCGGCTCGGCAACCCAACTCACGAAGCCGCTGGCGCCGAGCTCCGCTTCGCCCCAACGCACGTCGAACAGTCCGCGAGTCGAGCTGCAAATCGCAACCAAGACAAGCCGACCCGTCTCCACCACAGGATCTTTGGTGTAGCTGTCGAAGCTGGAGACTAACTCCCGCTCCTCGTCGGTCAACTCCGGATCGGGAACCTCGATGTCGAGCTCCCCTTGCAAAGCTGGCGGCCGAATCTTCGCTATCGACGACCGTGTGTCTGAGGTGCCGAAAAGGACTGAGTCAATACTGCGTTCCAGGGTTCGGGAGTATCGCCACGGGAAGAGGGCGACGCCATTTACGACTGGGATCTTGTACGGTGCTCCGTCTGGCCGAACCATTGATGCGCCGGGCAGGTTGCCGAATTCCTCGAACTTCTCCAGGATTCCCCTCCAGAACTCGCCATAGACCCCGGTGGACCTATGGCCGGATGCTTCTTGTGCGTCAACCGAGGCGACATGCTCCTCATTCACGAGCGCAGGGATTCGACTACGAATTAGTGCGCCATGCCTTCCGAACGTCTCTAGCGCCCACCGACGGTTTGTATCCAACGAGTCCTCCTGAGTAGGCGTTCAGGATAGCATCTAACTTTAGTTTTTCGCGCGATATGCACCTTCTGGCTTCAGAAACTATCCAAATCTGTTCTAGAGCCCGATGTCAGCAACGGCGTTCCCGACAAGAGGTGCATGTTCGCGGCGGTAGACCTCGACCGAGTCGAGGCTGGCGTGGCCGGTCTGTCGGGCGATGGCGGAGCCGTCTGCACCGTTGCGGGTGCCTTGAGTGACGAAGCCGGCACGGAGCGAGTGTCCGCCTAGTTTGGTGAGTGCGGTTGCGTCGTAGCCGGCGTGCTCGGCGCGTCGGCGGATGGTCCGGTGAATCGCCGCTCCGGACAGCGGAGTATTGCCAAGGTTTCCGTTCTTGGCGATTGCGCGGAACAACGGAGCGCGGGCTGCGGTGCGAGGTACTCCCCCACGGCAAACATGTCCTGCGAACGACTCGCGTTTGCGTAGGAGCCGGATCACCGAAGCCCTGCCCCCAGCATCGAATGCGGCGACGACTTGTGCCCAGCGGACGTAGGCGCAGGGTGGGCAGGTTTCGTGGGACCCGGTGTAGGGGAGCGCTTTCACCGCTCCCCTGCCTTCTTGATCCGTCTTCGACTTCCGCATTCGTACGTGGAGACCGTCATGCCGGTGCACACTGACGTCCCCACACGCGAGCTCCGATAGCTCGCTGCGTCGGAACGCGCCGGCGAACCCGAGCAGCAGGATCGCGGAATCCCGGCGTTCCAGCACCTCGTCGGCCCAACCCCGGCACCGCTCTCGGGCGGTTCTGACGAGGAGTTTGATGTCGTCGACCAGCAACGGGTCTCGCGGTGTGCGGGGCCGGTCCCCCGCTGCGGCGTACTGGCGCCGTATGCCCGACAGGGTCGCGGTGACGAGCTCATGGGCCGACGGGGACAGATGCCCGGTGGTGCGGTGCTGATGGTTGATCGCCGCGGTCCAGGTGCCGAAGGTGGCGACGGCGTAGGCCCGCTCCCCTGATTCGGTGCGGGTGTCGGCGGCGTCGACGAGGTAGGCAGCGACGGTGATCGGGTGAGCCGGCAACGTCACGTGACCATTCGCCTCGCACCACTTAGTGAAGCGTCTCCACGCGGCCGCATACGTCTTGCGCGTTCCCTCGGACCGGGAAGACTGCACGGCGCTCGCGATCCGCTTCGCGACGGCCGGCGGGATCTCCGGCTCGACCGCCACTGACCCAACACCTGCAGGAATGCCCACGCCCGTAGTTACCGACGGTGCACGACCTGGTCGAGAGTCCATAGGAGCAGCCTAACGCAGGTCACCGACATGTCTGCAGAGCAAAACTGTGCTGAACTGGCACTTTGGCACCGATGGTGCGGAAAATGCAATTTACGTTGGTCTAATCTGAATAAGTAAGGGTGAGTAGGAAGCTCTATCTGCAAGAGTGCCATTGGCGACCGATCAGAGCTGGCGAAGTGGTGGGTCGCGCTTCTGACACAGACCGGCTACCTGGGCTTAAGCCTCCGCTCCACTTCCCCACTGGTCCGAATCGGAGGCTCAGCAGCAAGGCCTCGGCGGATGTGCTTTCCGCCGAGGCCTTCTTGGTTGGATGAGCTGTGTCAGATGCCTCGAAGCGTCTTCACCAGCTCACGTATGTCCTCCTCGTTGAGCGCTTCCCTGATCGCGACTGCCACAGAGTGGGGATCGCTTTTCAGCTTCATCAGCGCCCGGATTGCGGCGCTGCGTGATGCGATCTGCTTGTCAGCATCGGAGGGTCGGCGTGGTTTCTTCTCGTTTGCTTTCGGCGATGGTGGGTTCTGCTGGCGTGAAGACCACTCAGCGACCTGCTCCGCAGACGGAATCTGCGCCAGCGCCCGAGCGTCTCGGATCGCGAGATCGCCTGAACGTAGTTTCTCCCGCAACTCAGGCTCTAGCTTGAGCAATGCGCGCCGCTGCGAGATCCAGCCTTCTGATCGCCCCAATTTTTGAGCGGCCTTGGTGGCGCTTCCGAGTTCAGTAACAAGAAGGTTGACAGCTTCTGCCTCTTCGACAACGTCGAAGTCTTGCCGGTCCAGGTTTTCGACTATTGATGCCCACAGGATGGCCTCTTTGGATGTTGCAAGGCTGTCCTGAACGACCACATCCATTCCCTTGCGGCCATACTTCTCGCTCGCAGCAAGCCTTCGGCAGCCGTTGACCACAACCCAACGTGCGGAACCGATTCTGGCGACGTCCTCTGGCCAAAGTTCGAGCCACCGTGCGCTCGTAACCACTGTCCCAGGTTGAAGCTGCCGCTCCGCGATTGTAGCCAGATCGGCGAGATCCCCGACCGCTGAGCGCGGATTCCGAGGGTTGGCCACTAGTTCGGACAGAGGCACATCTGGTCTAAATTGGCCATCCACAGGGATGGATGCATCCACGGGCGACTTGTCCCCCACTGAACCAACCAGACTAGAAAAATCGACCCGACCGCCCCGGGACTTCTGTGATGTTGCCATTTACTTACCTACTTCCAGCTCAAGGCACAAGCGTTGGAAGTCCTCACGTGCCTGCAGCGATGCCCGATTTGGCGGGTACTCGGTAACCACTTGCCCCTGAGCTGCGGCTCGACTGTGCACCTTGTAGTGCCGAACAACGGTGTTGGCGAGTGGCCAACCTTGCGCTTGGACGAATGCTTCGGTCTGTTCCAGGTCGACTCGGCCGTCTCTTGGATCCCAGTTGTTGATGACGACAATGAATGGGATTCCCTTCGGCTCAAGCACTTTGGAGATTGTGCGGGCCGTCGGGTCGAAGCTGAGTGGCTCCGGGACGATCGGGACGATCGCGAGATCGGTCACCGAAAGTACAGTGTCGAGCGCTTGTCCTGAAGTGCCGTTATCTACAGCCCCAGGACGATCGCCGATCCAGCCCGGCGTATCGACGTAAACGTGTTTGATTCCATCCAGGTTTGGCAGATGGCGGAGCATTTCCGGGTCGTCGATCTGAGTGACCCGGAAGGGAAGGTCCTGCACTCTTTCGGCCCACCACACTGCCGAGCCCTGAGGGTCGATCGAAGCTGCCAGTACTGGCGATTCGCTCTGCTTGGCTCCGGAGCGAGTCAAGACGTCATTCTTGACTGCCGCCAGGTTCATCGTGAGGGTACTCTTCCCCACTCCGCCCTTTTGGCTGATTATTACGTGTACGGGCATTGAGCCCACCTTCCGTTTGCTTCACCGCGGTGCGGCTACTTCGGTGTGGTGTTCTGGCGATGATCTTTACCGCGGTAAAGATCCGCGAGAACGCGCAGCGCTGGAGTTGCTTGCGCCCTCGAAATGTACATCACTATGCCTCCAGAGTGTTCGGTTGTAGCTTCGACTCGCCGGGTCATGTCTGTGATCCGATGGCAGACTCCCCCGCTGGACCTCGGCGCTCACTGGCTCGTCCACGCGCTGTGGTACTTACCGGCTAAATCTTTACCGCGGTAGACGTCAAATCAGTGAAGGTGGGCAGTGCTTAAGTCCGCCTGTCGCACCATCAACTACTGGTATTCAGACTTCTGACCCGAGGGTGTGGGAGCTACACCGTTGCAGATTCGTGCGAGGACTGTGTCATTGAAGCAGCGAGCAGGGCTGCGGACGGCAGCCGTCCCCAACGTTGGCTGGTTCGCTGGTCGACAGCAGTTAGTCGGGAGGCTTGCTAGGTATGGTGATACACGAAGTGCCGGCACCACGCCCGTCGGATGTCTTTAAGGCCCGCTGAGGCGCGTCGTACTAAGATTTCTGGGCGCGACCTGGCGTTGGTTCTGCAACAGTCGTTGCACTTCGAAGTACGCGCTAGTTGCTTGCTGTTGCAGTGCACTGCAATCATGCGCGACCAGGCTCTTCTGATGCAATCGGCCGGCCGATATCGTAGTGAGGGTGCAACAGTTTTCGTTAGGGTTTTCGGGCAGGCCCAGTTTGGTCGTTTCGCCCAATTCCGGCGGACTGTCAAGGCGCTAGGTCCTGAGCCTTGGCGTTGTCGCGTCTTTACCGCGGTAAAGGCTGATCTCTCACCGCAAGGTGATGATTCAGTAAATGCGAGTGGGTGGTGGGGTGATGTGGGCTCCAGTGAGGCCTTGAGTTTCATTTCTTGTCGGCAGTTAGTTTCAGCCATCTCGTAGGACCTTGGTTTGGCCGGCAACGCCTTGCGGCGGATTTACGTAGGGTGAATCGCGATAGTTCGCGCCGAAGTAAGACCGGGGGGCAGGATGTCGCACCCCACCCAATTTCGTCACTGTGACGAAAAGCGTCGCACCCACAAGCGTCGGGATCTGGCCGATTTGCAGTCGAAGTTCCGGGTTCTTTGGCGGTGCGCATTCGAAGGCCGGCCGAAGGTGGCGGCGGGCCTTTGATAGACAATATTCAATCGAATCCGCTTTAACGAGGCTGGCGTGTGCTGGGGAACTTCCTGTTGAGTGCATTTGCTTGAGTTAAATCGTGGATGCGCTTGATGCGCTGGGGGACCGGGGCCTGCAGAGCCTGGAGTCCGGGTGACCCGTTCCATATCTTGGCGACCTTTACCGCGGTAAAGATTGAATTTGACCTTGGAGTGGTACAGAGCTGCACCCTTGCGTCGAGCTCTCTTCGTGTTGCCGTTCGAGCGCGCCCTTCGAGGCAGGCTTCAGTGCTATGCCTCGCTCAGGCCGAGTGCGACGCTGGCAAGGCTGCATCCTGACATCGATGGAGCGAACATAATCGCGCTCCTATGGGATTGGGGCAACAGGTGAGTCGAATCGTGGGCTGGCACCAATGGTCCAGGCTCTGTGTCCTCTAAGGAGAAGCGCTTCGTAGGAGGGAACGGATGAAGGTGTGTCAGGGTCTGGACGAACGAACATCTTCACGCCGGTGGCGCGGAGCAGCATCAATGCTTGCTGTTCGAGTTCGTGGACCCGATTGCGGGGCCTGGTCGGTGTTCCCAACGCTGTGAGCAGTGCGAGGTAGAACCGGCCGGGTGACGGGTCCGGGGGCATCTGCATGCACAACACCGGTATCTGCTCGCGGTCGGACAAGCTGATCGGCGGATGAGTGCGCCGGAACTTTTCGATGATCATCGACTTGCCGTTGTTCGTCGGACCGAGCAACAGTAGGTTCGGCATACGCTGTCGGTCCGGCCACGACA
>NZ_NPFL01000009.1:0-168831 GCF_002259075.1 Rhodococcus sp. 15-725-2-2b
ACTTCTCACTTGCGACGCAGACCTCACCCCGGTGATCGTCGACCACCACGGCGTCCCGCTCGCGCTCGGGCGCACCACCAGACTCGCCACCGACGACCAGCGCATCGCCCTGACCATCCGCGACCGATGCTGCGTCATGTGCGGCCGCCCCGCGCAGTGGTGCCACGCCCACCACGTGAGGTTCTGGGAACACGGCGGCAGAACCGACCTGAGCAACCTCGCGCTGGTCTGCGGCGAATGCCACCGCCTCGTCCACCAGGGCCACTGGCAACTGCTCATGGGCGACGACGGACACCCCTATGCCATCCCACCCGAATCCATCGACCCCACACGCCAACCCATCCCCAGCTACCACCGACGACAACACCGCGCAGCCTGACCACGCGTCAGCTGCGACCCTTCGATTCGACTATTCGTCTCCGGCCGGCGTCTGCGGGGGTACGAGGCTGCGGTAGTGCGCTGCGATCTCGCCCGGTGTTGTGAACCAGACGCCGTCGCCGTTGTCGGTCATGTGCTGCAGCGCCGCGCGGAACCGTCGAAGTCGATAGGGCTGGCCGGTGAGGAAGGTGTGCAGCGAGATCGCGAGCACCAATCGTTGGCGCTCCGCGTTCTCCTTCGATTCGTCGAAACTGTCGATGATGTTGCGCTCGAACGTCGTTGCAGTCTGGTGATGGTGGACGAACACCGGTAGGTCGTTCACCTCGTGCGGGTACGGGACACTGAGCAACGGCCCGCCGCGGGTCTTCAGCCACACCGGCTGATCGTCGATGGGCCAGTCCAGCGTGTACTCGTAGCCTCGTTCGGCGAGAAGGTCCTCGGTCACGCGGCTGGGGTTGGCACCGGGGCTCATCCAACCCCGAGGCGGGGCACCCTCGTGACGCTCGATCGCGGAGGTGACCTCGTCTATCGAGCGCCGTTCGTCGTCCTCGTTCTGATCGTTGGGCTGTACGGCGTTGGTTCGGCCGTGCGAGACGACCTCGGCATCGAGGGCGCGGAAGGCCTCGATCAGTTGCGGGGCATGCTCGTACACCTCGGTGTTGACGAGCACGGTCGGGCGAATGCCGCTCTGCTGCAACGTCTCTGCGATTCGAAACCCACCGACTCGGTTGCCGTACTCACGCCACCCCCAGTTGTAGGTGTTGGGCTGGTCCATCGCTGGCGTGTATCCGAGGCCGGGTTCGCCGTCGTCGTACGGAAAGTGCTCGCAATTGACGGCCACGTACACCGCGAGGCGCGCACCGCCCGGCCAGTCGAACTGTGGTCGATCGCCGATGGGGGAGTAGTCGAAGCGTCCGTGAGAGGCGAGGGGCATGGCCGCAGAATTGCCCACGGTCGTTTCCTGCAAACCAACTGCGTCGATTGCGAATTCGGTGAATGGACATCTCGGGCAGTCCGGTTGCCGCCCGTAGTGATGCACGTGATTCCAGCGCAACGATCGAACCGCGACGGAGTTCGTTGCCCCGGTTCGGGGTCGTCGAGTGATCGTGCGGTGGCTACCGATGCTGCTCGGGGTTGCCTCGAGGATGGCGACTCCGTCGGCGGTCAGTGGGAATGCTGTTGTCGGTTGGCGGCAAATCGGGCTTTCTTCTGACGGTTTCCGCAGGTGTTCATGTCGCACCATTTCCGGCTGCGGCTTTGGCTGGTGTCGAAGAACGCCGCTCGGCAAGTCGGCGATGCGCACAGTGCCAGCTTTCCGTCCCGCTCGCCGGAGATGATGTCGATGGCGTCGTCGGCGATGACGCCCAAGGCGTCTTCGACGGCTGACTCCGAGTTCAACGTCCATCGCCGTGTGCCCTCGGGTGTCAGGACCGCCGACGCATTGCCCCGAACGCTGTGGTCGTTGACGACCTGGACGGCCGACGCGGGCAGAGCCTCGTGGACTGCCGCCGCTGTCGCGGCGAGGTGTATCGCTTCGCGCAGTTCCACGGCCAGGTCCAGTTGTGCCGAGGTGCAGGAATCGACGGAGAGTCCGTTCGATGCCAACCAGTCGACGAAACGATGAGGAACCGGAATTCGTTCCACGGGGTCGCCGCGTCGCTCGGTCAACGTCCCGGTGAACGCGGTGCTCAGCACGCTTCCGGGTCGGAACTCGGGGAACTCTGCAGCCATGCGAACCAGCTTAGCCGGTTGCGCATCGGTCACCGCGAAAGGTAGAACTGGCTTAGCCGGTTCCATCGAAGGAGATTTCATGACGACACCGAGCTCGACGGATGTGCACGCGTTCGAGTTCCGCGCATCGGACGCGGACCTGGACGATCTCCACTCACGGCTGAGCGCCGCACGGCTACCGGAACCGGAGACGGTGTCCCTTAGTGAATCCGGCCGGCGACGATGGAGCCAGGGCGTTCCGCTGGCGGACCTCCAGGAGGTCGTCGGCTATTGGCGTACCGGATACGACTGGCACAAGTTCGAGGACCGTCTCGACGCCGTCGGTCAGTTCCGCACGATCATCGACGGCCTGGGAATTCACTTCATGCACTGTCGATCCGCGCGTGTGGACGCCGTTCCGCTGATCATGACGCACGGCTGGCCGGGCAGTATTGCCGAGTTCGTCGATGTAGTGGACGCTTTGGCGAATCCCGATGACCCCGGCGCGCCTGCGTTCCACGTCGTCGTCCCATCGCTGCCCGGGTTCGGTTTCAGTGGCAGACCGAGCGCCACCGGTTGGGGAACCGAAAAGATCGCGGCCGCGTGGGTCGAGCTGATGCAACGGCTCGGGTACCGAAAGTTCCTGGCCCATGGCGGCGACTGGGGAGGCGTGGTCACCACCATCCTCGGCGGCCGCTTCCCGGAGCATGTCCTCGGGATTCACACCACGCTCGCGCAGGCAACGCCGGGGATGACGACAGAAGGCCTGACCGCTGACGAACGCCGGTGGGCCGAGGACACGAGAGATTTCCGGCTGCATCGCTCGGCATACGCGAAGCAGCAGGCCACCGGTCCGCAGACCGTCGGGTATTCGCTGGTCGACTCCCCGGTCGGTCTGCTTGCCTGGATTCTCGACAAATTCGCGGAGTGGACGGACACCGAGGACAGTCCGTTCGAGACGATCTCGAGGGACCGGCTTCTGGACAATGTCACCCTGTACTGGCTGACCCGCACCGGCGCATCGTCGGCTCGGATCTACTACGAGAGTCACGACTCGCTGGATCCGAATCTGCGGGTCGACGTTCCGGCGGCGATCACGACCTACCCCCACGACATCGAGAAAACTCCTCGCGCGTGGGCTCGGCACCGCTTCCGGCGTATCGCGAGATGGCACGCACCCGAGTCCGGGGGACATTTTCCGTCGCTCGAGAATCCCCAGGGCTTCGTCGGAGATCTGCGGGACGGGCTCGCTGCTGTGATGGCGGAGATCGGAACGCGTAGTACCTGAAAACACGGCTCTGTAGCGCCAGGACCGGCGGGTGGATGCGTTCAGGCACGGCTGCGCCCGCCGATCTCGACCAACTTAAAGTCAGGCTGGACTGTTTGTTGATTTAGCGCTACTGTGCAAAGTGTGACTACCGACACAGGGCTCGACGGCGCAGCGCCTACCGAGCGCCGGACCCAGGCCGAACGCACCGCGGGCACTCGGGCAAAGCTGCTCGACGCCGCGATCGACTGCCTGGTCGAGCTGGGCTTCGCCAAGACCAGCACCCAGGAGATCGCCCGGCGTGCCGGTGTCTCCCGCGGTGCACAGCTGCACCACTTCCCGACCAAGGAATCCCTGCTGATCGCGGCCGTCGAGCACCTGGTCGATCGTCGTCTCTCGGAGATCCTCGAAGCCGAACCGGACCCCGAGCGAGGGCCCGAGATCCTCGCCGACGCATTCTCCGGTCCCCTCTTCCACGCCGCGCTCGAGCTGTGGGTGGCGGCCCGTACCGATCCGGCCCTCCACGAGGCGATGATTCCGCTGGAGCGGCGCGTCGCCGAGGCCATTCAGGGCGGTGCCCAGATCGTCATGGGTAGTCGAATGTCTCCCGAATCCATCGAGCTCAGTGTCGAACTCGCCCGCGGACTGGCCGTCTCGGCGCTGTTCCGTACTCCCGAAGCCGACGCGCAACTGCGCGGGCGGCTCCTTCCGATCTGGTCCGAAAAGGTGATGGACGCGTGAACGCAACACTTCCCGAACAACTCGACGTGTTGGTGGTCGGAGCCGGTTTCGCGGGCTTGGCCGCGGTGGCCAAGATCCTCGCCGCCGACCCGAGCGCCGACGTGACCGTCATCGAACGCGCGTCCGACGTGGGTGGGACGTGGCGCGACAACACCTACCCCGGGTGTGCATGCGACGTGCCGACCTCGCTGTACTCGTTCTCGTTCGCTCCCAGTCCCAAGTGGAGTCACACCTTCGCGCGGCAACCGGAGTTGTTCGACTACCTGCGTTCGGTGGTGGATCGTCTGGACCTCAACGATCGCATCGTCACGAACTGCGAACTTCGGTCCGCGACCTGGGACGAGGCGACCAAGCGATGGTCGGTGCAGACGTCTCGCGGGTCGGCGAGCGCCAGGGTGTTGGTCGCTGCCACCGGGGCACTGTCCACTCCGAAGATCCCGGACGTCCCGGGCATCGACACGTTCGCCGGCACCGTGTTCCACTCCGCCACCTGGAATCACGAGCACGACCTCACCGGTGAGCGGGTCGCCGTGATCGGCACCGGGGCCTCGGCCGTGCAGTTCGTCCCCGAGATCGTCGACCGCGCCGAACGGCTCACCGTCTTCCAGCGCACTCCCGCATGGGTGATTCCGCGCCTGGACCGCACCATCGGCCGGCTCGAAAGAACAGTGTACGAAAAGATTCCCGCGGCCCATCGCGCGGTGCGCGGTGTCATCTACGGCTACCGCGAGGCCTACGTCACGGTGCTGGCGGACAATCCGTGGATGCTGCCCGCGGTGAAGGTGTTCGCCAAGGCCAACTTGAAGCGGCAGGTCAAGGATCCCGCGACGCGGGCCGCTCTCACCCCCGATTACGCACCCGGGTGCAAAAGGCTTCTGCTGTCCAATGATTGGCTGCGGACGTTGGATCGTCCCGATGTCGATCTCGTGACGTCGGGCCTGGCGTCGGTGACCGAGAACGGCGTCGTCGACGCCTCGGGCCGCAACCACGAGGTGGACACGATCATCTTCGCGACCGGGTTCACCCCCACCGAGCCGCCGGTGTCTCATCTGTTGCGCGGCAACGACGGTCGGACGCTGGCGGAGCACTGGGGCGGTAGTCCGCAGGCGCATCTGGGGACCACCGTCGCAGGCTTCCCGAACCTGTTCCTGATGTACGGCCCCAACACCAACCTCGGGCACAGTTCCATCGTCTACATGCTCGAGTCGCAGGCCAATTACGTGGTCTCCGCGCTGAACGAGATGAAGCATCGGAGGGTCGCGGCCGTCGAGGTAAACGAAGCCGCTCAGCGCCAACACAATTCGTGGGTCGACTCCGCGCTCGACGGCACCGTCTGGAATGCCGGTGGCTGCTCGAGCTGGTACCTCGACGCCAACGGCCGCAACTCGACGATGTGGCCCACCTACACGTTCAAGTTCCGCAACAAGACGCGCGAGTTCGACGTCGCGAACTATCGGCTCGCGTCCGACACTCTCGAATCCGACCACGAGGTGGTAACAGCATGAGTGACTACGACGTATTGATCATCGGCTCCGGTTTCGGCGGTAGTGTCGCCGCATTGCGCGCAGTCGAGAAGGGCTACCGGGTGGCGGTTCTCGAGTCCGGTCGCCGATTCGAGGACGGCGAACTGCCGAAGACCAGCTGGCGTCTACGAAAGTACCTGTGGGCTCCGGCCCTGGGTTGCTATGGGGTGCAACGCATTCACCTGCTGCCCGATGTGCTGGTGATGGCGGGGGCCGGCGTCGGCGGAGGGTCGCTGAACTACGCGAACACGCTGTACCAACCGCCGGCGAAGTTCTTCGAGGATCCGCAGTGGGGTTCGATCACCGACTGGCAGCGCGAGCTGAACCCGTACTACGACCAGGCCCGCCGGATGCTCGGCGTCGAGACCAACCCGACCATCACCGCCTCGGACAAGGTGATGAAGGAGGTGGCGGAGGACATGGGCGTGGGGGACACGTTCACCTCGACCCCGGTGGGCGTCTACTTCGGTGACCGCGGCAAGACTGCACCCGACCCGTTCTTCGGTGGTGCAGGCCCCGAGCGCACCGGGTGCACCGAGTGCGGAGCGTGCATGACCGGCTGCCGCGTCGGCGCGAAGAACACCCTCGTCAAGAACTACCTGTATCTCGCCGAACACGCAGGCGCTCATGTTCTTCCGTTGACCACGGTCGTGGACGTGCGCCCGAACGGCGCAGGCTACGACGTGGTGACGCGACGGACGGGCGGGAAGCTGCGTCGCAAGGAGAAGACGATCACCGCCGATCAGGTGATCTTCTCGGCCGGGACCTACGGCACCCAGAAGCTGATGCTCGCGGCCAAGGAGAAGGGCTCGTTGCCACGGCTGTCGGAGCGTATCGGCTCGCTCGTGCGCACCAACTCCGAGGCCGTGCTCGCCGCGACCGCCAGGGGCCGCGAGGTCGACTATCACGAGGGTGTTGCGATCACGTCGTCGTTCCATCCCGACGATCACACCCACATCGAGCCGGTGCGATACGGCAAGGGCAGCAACGCCATCGGCCTGCTGCAGACCGTGCTCAGCGACGGCGGCGGCAAGATGCCACGCATCCTCAAGACCCTCGGCGTCGCGTTGCGTCATCCCGGCGCTGCGGCGCGGAGCCTGTCGGTCCATCGGTGGTCGGAGCGCACCGTCATCGCACTGGTGATGCAGACCGACGACAACTCGCTCGAGCTCGGATCCAAGAAGGGGCCGTTCGGGCGGCGCCTCACCAGCAGGCCCGGTGCGGGTGATCCACCGCCGCAGTGGATTCCGCAGGGGCACGAGGCCATTCGTCTGCTCGCGGACAAGATCGGCGGCGACCCGGGCGGATCGATCGCCGAGATCGTCAACATTCCGATGACCGCGCACTTCCTCGGTGGCTGCGCGATCGGTGACTCGCCGCAGACCGGGGTGATCGACGGGTACCAGCGGGTCTACGGCTACGAGGGACTGCACGTGCTCGACGGTTCTGCCGTCAGCGCCAACCTCGGCGTCAATCCGTCCCTGACGATCACCGCCCAGGCCGAGCGCGCAATGGCGTTGTGGCCCAACAAGGGTGAAGCCGATCGGCGACCCGCGGTGGGATCGGGGTATCAGGAGATCGCACCCACACAGCCGGTGCACCCGGTGGTGCCGGTGTCGGCCCCGGGTGCCCTGCGGCTCCCGCTGACCGTCGTGGGGAGGGATCGATGATGTGGAGTGTCACCGAATCCGAGACCGAGCGCACCGATTGGCCGATCAGCCCGGCAGCGCCGTGGCCGGCGAATGTCCGCGCCACCATCTGGTGGCATCGGGCCCGGTCGTCGGAGTTCGCGCCGGCCGGTGCCAAGACTCTGCCGATCACGATGTGCATGATCGTCGACTACACCACCTCGCCGGTCGGCCCGTACCGCGAGATCCTGGCGAGCCCGGCCCTGCGCCGGGACGTCGGACGCGTTCCGCGGATGGCGGTGCCGTTCATCGCCGTGGATTCCGCGACGTCGGTGCACGGCGGCCGGACCAACTGGCACCTGCCCAAGGTGTTGGCCGAATTCGAGGGCGACGTGCTGGGCGAGGCCGGGGCGAGCGGCGACGAATGGTCGGTCCGGACGACGTCCCGCGGCGTCGGACCGCAGTTCCCGATGCTCGGCTCGATCGGTTTCGCGCAGCCGGTGCCCGGCGGATCGGCCGTGGCCGTCGCGAGTCTGAGGGGCAAGGCCAGGGTGGCCCGCGTCGAGGTGGACGCCAAG
Organism: Rhodococcus sp. 15-725-2-2b; assembly: GCF_002259075.1. Taxonomy (NCBI): domain Bacteria; kingdom Bacillati; phylum Actinomycetota; class Actinomycetes; order Mycobacteriales; family Nocardiaceae; genus Rhodococcus; species Rhodococcus sp. 15-725-2-2b. The sequence goes on from NZ_NPFL01000009.1 coordinate 7,826, forward strand.
GGCCCCACGTTGAGTCGCTGGATGCCGTCGGGCACGTATTTCGGGTTGCAGATCGTGTCGGGGTCGATGCGGACCGGTGAAGCGCGCCTGGTCGGATAGCGACGACCCCGCTTTTCTTGACTTAGTCCAGATTAGGGGCATACTGGGGTACATGCAGCTCACCGAACGTGTCGACCCCGCAGCGCAGTTGCGCTCGGTGGGCCTACGCGTCACCGGACCCCGAGTTGCAGTTCTGGATGCGGTCACAGCCCGACCGCATTCGGACGCCGACGACATCGCTGCCGCCGTTCGCGAGAGCGGCGGCTCGGTGTCGACCCAGGCCGTCTACGACGTGCTCAGGGCCTGCGTCGACGTAGGTCTGCTGCGTCGCATCGAACCTGCGGGTTCGGCTGCGCTGTACGAGAGCCGGACGGCGGACAATCATCACCACCTCGTGTGCCGGGAATGCCACGCGGTGGCCGATGTCGACTGCGTTGTCGGAGCAGCGCCGTGCCTCGTACCCGAGGACACGCGCGGATTCGTCGTCGACGAAGCCGAAATCGTCTTCTGGGGTTTGTGCGGCGACTGCACGAGGCATTCCGTCTAGTACTGCGGTCCAGCGTACGGCCGCTCGGTTTCACCGATTTTCGAGAAGCAGCCCCTTCTCGAACCCGATTCAGCCCTTCAGGAGGCTTCGTATGACCAAGCCGATCACCAACAAACCGACTACCAGCAACTCGGGAATCCCCGTGCCCAGCGACGATCAGTCGCTGACCGCCGGAACGCAGGGTCCGATTCTTCTGCACGATCACTGCCTCATCGAGAAGATGGCGCAGTTCAACCGTGAGCGGGTCCCGGAGCGCGTCGTGCACGCCAAGGGCGCAGGCGCGTTCGGTGAACTCGAGATCACCGGAGACATCAGCAAGTACACCAAGGCGAAGGCGTTGCAGCCCGGTGCCAAGACCGAGATGCTGGCGCGCTTCTCCACCGTCGCCGGCGAGCAGGGCAGCCCCGACACCTGGCGCGACCCGCGTGGCTTCTCGCTGAAGTTCTACACCGAGGAAGGCAACTGGGACCTGGTCGGCAACAACACCCCGATCTTCTTCGTCAAGGACCCGATCAAGTTCCAGGACTTCATCCGCAGCCAGAAGCGCATGCCCGACTCCGGTCTGCGCGACAACAATATGCAGTGGGACTTCTGGACCCTTTCGCCCGAGTCGGCACACCAGGTGACATGGCTCATGGGTGACCGCGGCATCCCCAAGTCGTTCCGCCACATGGACGGCTTCGGCTCGCACACCTACCAGCTCATCGCCGAGGACGGCACGAAGACCTGGGTGAAGTTCCACTTCAAGACCGACCAGGGGATCGACTACCTGACGCAGGACAAGGCGGACGAGGTTGCGGGCACGTCGCCCGACCATCACCGTCAGGACCTGTTCGGATCCATCAAGAACGGCGACTTCCCCAGCTGGACCCTCAAGGTGCAGCTCATGCCGTACGACGAGGCCGAGAACTACAAGTACAACCCGTTCGACCTCACCAAGGTCTGGTCGCAGAAGGACTACCCGCTGATCGAGGTCGGCAAGATGACCTTGAACCGCAACCCGGAGAACTTCTTCGCGCAGATCGAGCAGAGCTCGTTCGAGCCGTCCAACACCGTGCCCGGCATCGGATTCAGCCCCGACAAGATGCTGCTCGGACGCGTCTTCTCCTACGCCGACGCGCACCGGTACCGCATCGGAGCGAACTACGCGCAGCTGCCGGTCAACGCCCCGAAGTCCGAGGTCAACTCGTACTCCAAGGACGGCAACATGCGGTACTCGTTCAACTCTCCGGAAACGCCCGTCTACGCGCCGAACTCGTTCGGCGGCCCGTCGGCTGACACGAACAAGTACGGCGACGACGGAGCGTGGGACTTCGAGCCTCGTTTCGTGCGTACCGGGTACATCGAGCACCCCGAAGACGGCGACTTCGTGCAGGCCGGAGCCTTGGTCCGCGAGGTCATGGACGATGCGCAGCGTGAGCGTCTCGTCGGAAACATCGTCGGACACGTCCTCAACGGCGTGAGCGAGCCCGTTCTGAGCCGGGTGTTCGAGTACTGGACCAATGTCGATGCCGACCTCGGCAAGAAGGTCGAGGAGGGCGTTCGGTCGCAGCAGAACGAGACCGCACCGACCACCGGTGCAGGCGCAGTCGACGATCCTGCCGACGAGGCCGCCAAGGTCTGATCCGACCGGTTCTGGGATCGGCGTCACAGCGACGGTGGCGCCGATCCGGAACAATGCACGTCGACCTGCCGTTGTGCAGTACAGACGAAAGCACAATAATGGCGTGCGATGCACACCGTCGTCCAACGGCAGGGAGGCCACATCATGACGAACCCCATCACCAGTACCCTCGACGCAGGTCAGCAGAAGATCGCCGGCGACGCACTCCAGGGAACCGTGGTCGATCTCATCGACCTCTCGCTGATCGCGAAGCAGGCGCACTGGAACGTGATCGGTAAGAACTTCCGGTCGGTGCACCTCGAACTCGACGAGTTGGTCACGGCCGCACGTGAATTCACCGATCAGGCCGCCGAGCGCGCCACCGCCATCGGGGTCAGCCCCGACGGCCGTGCAGCCACCGTCTCCTCGACGGCAGGCACCAAGGGCTTCGGTGCCGGGTGGACTCAGGACAGCGAGGTCGTCCCCGCTGTCGTCGACAACATCGCCGCGGTCGTCGAGCGTCTTCGCGGACGCATCGCCGATACCGGCGAAGCCGATCCGGTGACCCAGGACCTGCTCATCGGCATCACAGCTCGGCTCGAGCAGCTGCACTGGATGTGGCAGGCCCAGGCCAGCTGACGTTTCTCCACGACAGGCCCCCCGCGTACTGCGGGGGGCCTGTTGCTTTCGTCCGACGATTGTTTGCCCGCACCACCCCCGGGTATCCGACGCTCATGCCTGTCCCCACACCGACTGTCGGTGCAGTTCTGCTCGACATCGACGGCACCCTCGTCGATTCCAACTACGTGCACGTCGACGCCTGGTCGCGTGCATTTCGTGAGGCGGGCCACGAAGTGCCGTCGTGGCGTGTTCATCGAAGCATCGGCATGGACGGGTCGAAGTTGCTGGAGACACTCGTCGGCTCGTCCGACAGTGCACTGGCGCAGGAAGCGAAGAAGCTGCACGGCGAGTACTACGCCGAGGCCTCGTCCGATCTCGAAGTGCTACCGGGTGCTCGGGAACTGTTGGCGGACTTGAGTACCCGTGGAGTGACCGTCGTGCTCGCAACATCGGCTCCCGAGAGCGAACTGTCGACGTTGCGAGATCTGTTGGACGTCGAGGATTCGGTTGCTGTCGTCACGTCCGGTGAGGACGCAGAGGTCGCCAAGCCGGAGCCCGACATCATCGCGGTGGCTCTGGAACGGGCAGGCGTCGAGGCTGTCGACGCGGTGATGGTCGGCGACAGTGTGTGGGACATCGAGTCGGCCGGGCGCGCGGGCGTACGCGCCATCGGCGTGTTGAGCGGCGGAATCTCGCGCAGCGAATTGCTCGACGCGGGCGCGGCAGCGGTGTTCGACGACCCGGCCGATCTGCTCGAGCACGTCGAGAGCAGCCCGATCTTCGCTGGAAAGGCACGTGCTTGAACGACTTCCGAAAGCCGTACCCCCGGGTGGACGGTTATGTCGCCATCGAAAGTTACGGAGCCATCGGCGACGGCCGAACCGTGGCTATGATCGCCGACGACGGCCGCATCGACTGGTTTCCGGTGCCCAACCTCGACTCGCCGCCGCCGTTCGCAGCATTGCTCGACGCGCCACACGGCGGCTACATCGAACTGACGCCCGTGGAAGAGTTCACCGTCCAACGCGAATTCGTCCCAGGGACAAACGTTCTGAGTACCACGTTCCGCACCGATTCCGGTTCCGTGCGCATCACCGACTCGTTGAACACCGGGGTCGCCGGCCGGCTCCCGTGGGTGGAGTTGGCCCGTCGCGTCGAGGGTCTCGACGGCACCGTCGAGCTGAGGTGGTCCGTCGCGCCGGGCACCATGCTCGGCATCGCGTCGCCGTGGGCGTACGACACCGAGCACGGCACCGTCCTGCGGGTCGACGGATTGACCTTGGCGGTGCGGACTCTGGGCATCGAGAACGTGCGCGTGGCCGACCGCGACATCGGTGGGGTCGTCAGCACGCAACCGGGTTCTCGGCATGTGCTGGGTGTGGTGGGGACGGAAAACGAGCCGCTGCCGTTGCCCGATCCGCAGCATCTCGACGAGGGGATCGATCGGACCATCGACAACTGGCGCGTGTGGTCCGACGAGTTCTCGTACGAGGGTCCGTGGGCAAAGCATGTGGCTCGCAGCGCGCTGGCCCTGAAACTGTTGCTGCACAGTCCGTCCGGTGCCATCGCCGCCGCCGCGACAACCTCGCTACCCGAGAACCGGACCGGTGGCAAGAACTGGGACTACCGCTACGCCTGGGTTCGCGACGCCGCGTACACCATTCGCGCTCTGCAACGGTTCGGTCTCCGTGAGGAGATCCACGCCGCGGTGGCGTGGCTGCTGAGGGTCATCCGTGTCAACGATCCGTTGGTCAACGTGTTCTACACCCTCGGCGGTGAATTGCCCGGTGGCACCGAACAACCCGACGTTCCCGGTTGGCGGAGCATCGGGCCGGTGGTCAACGGAAACGCCGCGGCGGACCAGCTGCAGTTGATGATCTTCGGTGACCTGTTCTCGATCATCCGGCAGTACGTCGACGCAGGAAACATCCTCGATGCGCAGACCGGTCGGCTGCTCGCGACCATCGCGGACGAGGCGTGCGATTCGTGGCAGCGCAAGGACGCCGGGATCTGGGAGCTCGAGGACGAGCAGCACTACACCAGTTCCAAACTGGGCTGTTGGCAAGCGCTGGACTGCGCGGTGCACCTGGCCGAAGCAGGGGAGATCCCGGGCATACCCGATCGGTGGAAGGCGGAGAGAGAACGCATCCGCCACTACGTCGAATTCGAATGCTGGTCGGACGAGCGCCAGGCCTATCTCGCGTACCCGGGTGCGGACGGCCTCGACGCGTCGGTGCTGCTGGCAGCCGAGATGGATTTCGATCGTGGAGAACGTCTTTCGTCCACCATCGATGCTCTCGTCGAAGAACTCGGTGCCGGACCGCTGATGTATCGATACAGCGGGGTGTCCGAGGAAGAAGTGACCTTCGTGGCCTGCGCCTTCTGGCGGGTGTCGGCGCTCTCCTGCGTCGGTCGAGACGACGAAGCCACAGCCCTGATGGACCAGCTGGTCGAGCTCTCGAACGACGTGGGGTTGTACAGCGAAATGATCGATGCTTCGGATGGATCGTTTCTGGGTAACTTCCCGCAGGGCTTGAGCCACCTGGCCCTGGTGAATGCGGCGCTGACCATCGCGCGCTCGCACGACGCCACAGCCTGACATCAACCTCTAGCGCAAAGTGGGATCGTATGGATCTGGGAATCGACGGTAGAACAGCGCTGGTGACCGGGGCCGACTCCGGCATCGGTTGGCACACGGCGAAAATGCTGTTGGCCGAGGGCGTTCGGGTCGTCATCAGCGACAAGGATCAGGACTCGCTCGACGCCGCCGCGGCCGAACTCGCGGCAGCGGAGGGCCGGTTGTTCGCGTTCGCTGCGGACGTGACCGACACCGAGGCCGTCGAGAAATTGGCCGTACAGACGCAGAAGGCAGTGGGCGACATCGACATTCTCGTTCAGTCCTCGGGCGTGACCGGAGCGCAGGGACTGTTCCACGAGATCGACGAGGAAGGGTGGCGGTCCACCCTCGACATCGACCTGATGGGCCCGGTCCGCCTGCTGCGGGCATTTCTGCCTGCACTACGCCGCGGCGGTTGGGGACGCATCGTGCTGTTGACGTCGGAGGATGCCGTGCAGCCCTACGACGACGAATTACCTTATTGCTCGGCCAAAGCCGGGGTTCTGGCCCTGGCCAAGGGCCTCTCGCGCAGCTACGCGTCGGAGGGACTACTGGTCAACGCCGTCTCTCCCGCGTTCATCCACACCCCGATGACCGACGCGATGATGGACAAACGCGCCGAGGAGAAGGGCACCGACCGCGACGGTGCCGTCGAGAGCTTCCTCGACGAGGAGCGTCCGTACATGGAACTCGGACGTCGAGGCGAGCCCGAGGAAGTCGCCTCGGTGATCACCTTCCTGTGCTCGGACCGCGCCAGCTTCGTCAACGGATCCAACTACCGAGTCGACGCCGGCTCCGTCGCAACTATCTAGGAGACACATATGACCAATTTCGGATACACCTTGATGACCGAGCAGAGCGGCCCGAAAGAGTTGGTGCAGTACGCCGTCGGTGCCGAGAAAGTCGGCTTCGACTTCGAGGTCAGCAGTGATCACTACTCACCGTGGCTCTCGTCCATGGGCCACTCGCCGTACGCCTGGACGACTCTGGGCGCGGTGGCTCAGGCCACCGAACGCGTCGAGCTGATGACGTACGTGACGTGCCCGATCATCCGGTACCACCCCGCCGTCGTCGCGCAGAAGGCTGCGACGTTGCAGATCCTGGCCGACGGACGCTTCACCCTCGGACTCGGCAGTGGTGAGAACCTGAACGAGCACGTCGTCGGCGAGGGATGGCCGTCCATCGACAAGCGCCAGGACATGTTCGTCGAGGCGCTCGAGATCATCCGCGCATTGCACGCCGGCGGCTTGGTCACCTACGAGGGCAAGCACTTTCGCGTCGACTCCGCCCGGATCTGGGACCTGCCCGAGGGCGGCGTGCCGATCGGTATCGCCGCCGGTGGTGAGAAGGCGGTGGCGCGGTTCGCCGAGTACGGCGATCACCTCATCGCCACCGAGCCGGATGCCGGTCTCGTCAAGGCGTGGTCCGACAACCACGAGGGACCGGCGCGGTCCATCGGACAGATCCCCATCTCCTGGGATCCGGACAAGGACGCTGCCATCGATCGCGCACACGATCGATTCCGCTGGTTCGCCGGTGGCTGGGCCGTGAACGCCGATCTTCCGACGACGGCGGGATTCGCCGGAGCCACCAAGTTCGTGCGGAAAGAGGATGTGGCCGACACGATTCCGTGCGGACCGGACCTCGATGCCATCGTCGAGGCCGTGAAGCCGTACTGGGAGGCCGGTTACACCGACATCGCCCTGGTTCAGGTGGGCGACGAAACCCAGGAGCGCTTCCTCGCCGAGGCCGCAGGCCCACTGTTGGAGAAGCTGCGCGCTGCATCCAGCTGAGCACAAGCGACGAGACCCCGATCGAGACCGTCGATCGGGGTCTCGCGCTGTCACCGAACGTGGATGTCTCTGCGGTTGAGTGCCCTGCCGGTCACCGCGACGACTACGACAGTGAGCAGTGCCGTGGCCGTCAGCACCGATAGTGCGGATCCGGTCGTGAGCGAACCGGAGTCACTGAAAGTGCCGGAGGCCAGTTGGGTTGCGCGAGTTGCCAGTGCATAGGGCAACACGAAGATTGCCTCGGTCACCTCGGCGGTGAGGAGGAACACCGATGTACCGGCCCCGACGAGAGCGATGGCAATCGGCACCGCAAACGACCTGATCGCCATCGACAGACCGGATTGCAGAGCCGCCACCGGTAGCGACCCCACCACGACGAGTGCACTGGTCGCGAAGAGCTCGGAAGGAAGCATGCCGTCGAGCGAGAAAACCACCTTGCCGACAACGACGACCGCTGCCAGCATGACGACGTTCATGGCCGCAGTCAGCGTTGCCACCACAGCCGTCTTGGCGATCACGATGCGCGTCGACGGAACCGGCCCACTCATCAGGGCATTCCAGTTCCCTCCTCGGTGTTCGGATTTCCACGCCAGCGAGGCCAGCACAGCAACGCCGAGTGCGAGTGGGAACAGGCCGTAGAACACGACTGTGCGCAACCACAACGTGCGCCACCCCTCTGCCGACTCTGCGCCCGACGCGATCGTGTTGAACGTTCCGACCCCCGCGATGATCAGAGGGAGGAGAACGACGACAGTCCATGCCTGCGAGCGCCTGAGCTTGATCATCTCTGCCGAAAACGCATTCATGCTCGTACCTCCTGTCGATCGAGTCGAACGGTCATGAGCCAGAACAACATTGCCCCGACAACTCCGAGGGCGACGATGCTGACGTAGGACGGGTTCAGTGTCACCACCTGCTCGCCTCGGTAGTCGGCGGCGGACGCCGAGGAGTAGTACCCCCACGGCGTCAGGTGTGCTGCCCAGGAGGGGAATCCGGAGGCGCAGATCGCGATGACGGTACCCACGATGCCGATTCCCAGCGCGACCAGTTGGTTGTCCACTCGCGCCGAAATCAGCAGGTGGAGTGCAAGTATTACGATGTTCACCGTCACCGCCGCCGCCGTGTAGCCCAACCACAGACCGGCAGGCAACGGTTGAGTCACCCCGATGGCGGTCCCCAGAAATACACCTGCAGCGCTGGCCGCCACCGTCGCGCCACCGACGACGAGGCCCGTCGAGACGAGCTTCGCCCGCACGAGGGCTCCGCGGTCGGCTCCAGTGGTCTGGTTCAGTAACCAGCCGTTGCACTGGTGCTCGACTTCCACTGTGCGGCTTGCCATCACTGCGATCAGCAGTGGCGACGCGATGGGGACGGCAAGGGACAGCCCGGCCAGTGGCAGTGCCCAGGAGACCGCGGTCGAATCGTTCGACGTCGCCGCGGTGAGAGCGCCGACGAAGGTCAACCCTACGATCGCGGCGACCAACAATGCGGCGATCGCGCCGATGTGCAGGTGCCTGAGTTTGGCGAATTCGTTGCGTACGGTCGTCACAGTCGGCCGCCCTTCGTCAGGTTCATGAATACGTCCTCGAGCGACTGATCGTCGCGTCGAACGCCGTAGACGCCTGCGTTTGCGCCGACGAGCTCCGCCACCACCTGCGCGATACCACGATCGTCGATGCCGGACAGCCTCAACGTGTGGTCGTCGAACTGCACCGGGATCTTCTGTTGCAGAATCGAACTCGCGCGGCTGGGATCGCTTGCGTCGATGAGCACGTCCGGAGTGGAGGCGGCGAACAGCTCGTCGCGGGTGCCTTGGAAAATCAGGCGGCCCTGGCTCAGGATTCCGAGCATGTTCGCCGTCTTGTCGATCTCGCCGAGCAGATGGCTCGAGACCATCACTGTCACACCGTGTTCGGCGAGATGACGGAGCAAGCCGCGGATCTCTTCGATGCCTGCCGGGTCCAAGCCGTTGGTGGGCTCGTCCAGGATCAGAAGTCGTGGTTCGCGCGCGAGTGCCATCGCAATGCCCAGGCGCTGTTTCATTCCCAGCGAGTAGTTCTTCACCTTCTTGTCGAGGTGTTCCTGCAGACGGACGGTGGCTACTGCCCGCTCGATCTGCTCGGCGTGCAATCCGAGCGAGCGTTGCACGATACGAAGGTTCTCCGCACCCGTGAGATGTCCGTACCCGGGCGGAGCTTCGATCAGTGATCCGATGTGCGAGAGCACTTCGCGGCGGGTGCCGTGATTCATCGGCCTACCCAGGATCTCCACCTCACCCGAGGTCGGTCGAATCAGGGACAGCAGCATTTTCATGGTCGTCGATTTGCCCGATCCGTTCGGACCGAGAAAGCCGTAGACGCAGCCCTCAGGAATGCGAAGGTTCACGTCGTCGACGACGGTATGCGTGTCGTAGCGCTTGCCGAGGCTGTGAGTTCTGACGATGTCCATGCCTCGACTCTGGCGCGTCGATCATGGAGAGTCGTCGCACCGGAGTATCGACATGGTCATACTCGAGGATGATGCCGAGCGAACCCCTACGGAGCCAGGCGCGAGAGGTTCTTCGAGATGCTCGACGTCAGTGCCTTACCGACGATCGCAGCGAGTCCGGGGACCGGCGCGTCGAAACCGATCGTGTAATCGAGTTCGGTGCCGCCGTCGGCGGTGGGGGTGAACTTCTGCACGCCCCAGTGACCGCGTAGCGGGCCGCCTTTGGTGATGCGGTACTCGATCAGCGAGTTCGGCTCGGAGGTGACCGTCGTTTCCTCGAACGCCGGTAGCGGGCCGAGCTTCAGGCTGCGGGTGGAGCCGACTCCATTGCGCGAGGTGTCACCGTCCCGAACGCGGCCGATCTTGGCCATGAAGAGCGGCCCGAGGTTCTCGTGTTCGGACAGTGCCGCGAACACGACCTCGGGCGGAGAGACGAAACGGTGCTTGACGTGTACGCGGGTGGGTGTCGGCATGTCGAGAAGTCCGTTCGCTGGCTCCGGCAAGGTGGACTCACAGTACGTGAGCACCGCACAACTGAAAATGGACCCGCTCGAGTGAATCGAGCGAGTCCATCTGTGTCGGGGTGGCGGGATTCGAACCCACGACCTCTTCGTCCCGAACGAAGCGCGCTACCAAGCTGCGCCACACCCCGTGTACCGCTGCAGAAGTCTAACTCACGACTGCCTCGGAACGCGAAACGCCCTCGTCGGAGACGTTTTTCGGACCCATTCTCGGGGCCGGAGTCAGCGTGATGAGGGTGGCCTCGGGCCTGCAGCAGAACCGTGCAGGCGCGTACGGTGACGTGCCGATGCCCGCGGAGACGTGCAGTTGGGTGTGTGCGCCCCACTTGGACGGCCCCTTGACGCGCGAACGGTCGATCTCGCAGTTGGTCACCAGGGCACCGTAGAACGGCAGGCACAGCTGGCCCCCGTGGGTGTGACCGGCGAGGACGAGGTCGTATCCGTCCTGGGCGAACTTGTCCAGCACGCGTGGCTCCGGCGAATGGGTGATGCCCAGGCGCAGGTCTGCCAGCGGGTTCGGCTGGCCGGCGATGGTGTCGTAGCGGTCGCGCTTCAGATGCGGATCGTCGACGCCCGCCGACGCGATCCGCACCCCGGCAACCTCCAGTTCGCGGCGTACGTGCGTCACGTCCAGCCAACCCCGCTCGGAGAACGCGGCGCGCAGATCGCGCCAGGGCAACGAGTCGCCGGTGGTGCGCTTGTGATTCTTGTCGAAGTACTTGAACGGGTTCTTCGGCTTGGGCGCGAAGTAGTCGTTGCTGCCGAACACGAACAGACCCGGCCGGGCCAGCAGCGGCCCCAGTGCCTGTACGACGCTGGGCACTGCGCGCTGGTGCGAGAGGTTGTCTCCGGTGTTGACGACCAGATCGGGGTCGAGGCGGTCCAGCTCACGCAGCCAGTTCTGCTTCATCCGCTGGCCGGGCATCATGTGCAGATCGCTGATGTGCAGCACGCGCAGCGTCGCCGAACCCGGCTCGAGCACCGCCATGGACGTCTCGCGCAGCGTGAACGCATTGCGCTCGATGAGTGTGGCGTATCCGACCCCGAGCGCGGCGGCTCCTGCCGTCCCGATCACCGAACTCTTCAGCGGTGACGCCCTGACGGCATCTCGCGCCAGCTCTGCGGCAGAGCGCAGTTGCGTGGAGGCACTGCGCAGTTGCGTGGAGGTGCGGCGCAGTTGCGTGGAGGTGCGGAGAAACGAGGGACTGAATTGTGCGGACACCTCATCCACGATACGGCAGCAACCGGATATGGACGTGCGAGCCGACGACTGCGCCGCGTAGCGTTTCCGCCATGTCCGAACTCAAGGCCCGCCTCCGTACCGACCTCACCGCAGCGATGAAGGCGAAGGACAAACTCCGCCTGGCAACGCTGCGCATGATTCTCGCCGCCATCCAGACCGAGGAGGTCTCCGGCAAGGAGGCCCACGACCTGACCGACGACGACGTTCTCAAAGTGCTTGCCAAGGAAGCGAAGAAGCGCGGCGAGTCGGCCGAGATCTACACGCAGAACGGCCGCGGCGAACTCGCTGCCAACGAGCGCGCCGAGGCGCAGATCATCGACGAGTACCTGCCCACGCCGTTGACCGACGAGGAACTGGCGAACATCGTCGACACCGCCATCGCGCAGGTCGCCGAGGATCTCGGGGAGCGACCGGCGATGAAACAGATGGGTCAGGTCATGAAGATCGCGTCGGGACTCGCCGCGGGCAAGGCCGACGGATCGCGCCTGTCGAAGGCTGTCAAAGACCGCTTGTAGTGCGCTCCGCGCAGTGGTGCGGTTGCGTGCCCCCTGGGGCACATAACCGCACCACTGCCGTAGGCACTACCGAGGAACGGTGATACCGGGGATCGCCGGGATCTGGATTCCCGGCGGTAGGTCCGGAATCTGAATGTTCGGCAACGAGGGCGTCGGGGCGGGGGCAGGCCGAACCGAACCGTCACTGACGTAGATCGTGATGTTCGACCCGGGGACCGCCGAGCCCGACGGCGACGTCGACACCACGGTGCCGCGGGCCGCCTGGTCGGCCGTGGTGGCCACCGTCACCTGGAAGCCCGCACCCTGCAGGGTCGCGGTTGCCGACGACTGGCTCTGGCCGGTGACGTCGGGTACCTGGCCGTTGGCCGAGCCGCGGACGTATTTCTGGTCGACGGGTGGCAACGAGACGGGTCCGAAATTGTTGGCGATCGGGCTCATCGCGTCGAACCATGTCCTGGCCGGTTCGTTACCGCCGTACAGGTTTCCGGACCCGCAGGGCCGCAGCGGGAACGAGCAGATCTCGCTGGGTGTCGGAGAGTCGCCGTAGGTGTAGACGGCCGCGGCGTAGTTGTTGGTGAAGCCGAGGAAGCCGGACGACCGGTGTGACTCGGTGGTGCCGGTCTTGCCGGACATCGGCAACGTCCAGCCGACCGATCCTGCGGCGGATGCGGACGTGCCGCCTGCCTGGTCGTCCTTGCTCATCGCGTTGGCGAGAGTGTTGGCCAGTCCGGGCTCGACGACCTGCTCACAGGCCTGCTGGGTGACGGGAACGGGCTTGCCCTCGCGATCGAAGACCGAGTCGATCGGGGTGGGCGGGCACCACTTGCCGCCGGAGGCCAGTGTGGCCGCAACGTTGGAGAGCTCGAGGGGGTTCACCCAGGTGGGTCCGAGGGTGAACGAGCCGAGGTTCTGGTCCTTCTGGAAATCGGCCATGGACTGGTCGGTTCCCGAGGAACCGGGGTTCGTGTACGAGCGCAGGCCGAGGCGGACGGCCATGTCGACCGTCGGGGTTACCCCGACCGACTCGATCAGCTTGACGAACGCCGTGTTGGGGGACTGGGCCAAGGCGTCGGTGATGGAGAGGGCAGGCGGGTAGTTGCCGGCGTTCTCGACGCAGTACGTCGCTGCCGGGCAGTTCCGTGCTCCGCCGTCGCCGACGCCCTTGACCTCGACACGACGCGGAACCTGCAGCGTTGCGCTGGTGCCGAGTCCGCGTTCCATCGCCGCGGCGGTGGTGAAGATCTTGAAGATCGAGCCCGCGCCGTTGCCGATCAACGAGTACGGCTGCGGCTGAACGGTTTCGTCGGCATCGGCGTCGAGTCCGTAGGTTCGGCTGCTGCCCATCGCGAGGATGCGGTGTTGATCTTGTCCCGGTGCGACGACGTTCATCACCGTGGCGACACCGTCGAGCGAGGGGCTGGTGTTGCCGACCAGGGCGGCCTTGGTGGAGTTCTGCACCGAGGGGTCGAGCGTCGTGCGGATGAGGTAGCCGCCCTTGTCGATCTGCTCCCGGCTGATGCCGGCGTCGGCGAGGTACTGCAGTGCGTAGTCGCAGAAGAATCCGCGGTCACCTGCTGCGATGCATCCGCGGGGCAGGGTCTGGGGGACCGGAAGTACACCGAGCGGCTCGGACTTGAGGGCGGCGAGCTCGTCGGCGCGTTCGGGGAGGTTCTGGATCATCGTGTCGAGCACGGTGTTCCGCCGCTCGATCACGCCCTCCTCGTTGGTGTACGGGTTGAGCGCCGAGCTGGACTGCACCATGCCCGCGAGCATCGCGGCCTGAACGGCGCTGAGCTGGCTGGCGTCGATGCCGAAGTAGGTCTGGGCCGCGTCCTGGATGCCGAAGGACGCGTTGCCGAACGGCACCAGATTGAGGTATCGGGTGAGGATCTCGTCCTTGGTCAGTTCCTTGTCGAGCGTCAACGCCATGCGGATCTCGCGGATCTTGCGAGCGGGCGTCGTCTCGATGGCCGCGCGGCGCTCGGCGTCGGTCTTGGCCACCACGAGCAGCTGATAGTTCTTCACGTACTGCTGGTCGATGGTGGATGCGCCCTGCTCGACCTGCCCACTGGTGGTGTTGGTCAGGAACGCTCGGAGCGTGCCCTGCCAGTCCACACCCTGGTGCTCGGCGAAGCGGCGGTCCTCGATCGAGACGATGGCGAGCTTCATCTCGTTGGAGATCTGGTCGCTCGGCACCTCGAATCGACGCTGCTCGTACAGCCAGGCGATGGGCGTGCCGTTGACGTCCGTCATCGTCGAGACGGCAGGCACTGCGCCTTCCACCAACTCGGCCGAGACGTTGTCGACGGTATCGGCGGCGCGGTTGGAGGCGTACCCGAACCCGCCGGCCAAGGGGAACATCACGCCGGCGAGCAATGCACCGGCGAGTGCTGAACATCCGGCGAGCTTCGCCACGGTTTTTCCAACTGACACAGAGCACAGCGTACGTGGGTACCGCTCGGACCGGCAGAGGCCTGCATGCGCTGTGTGCTGCGCCCCTGCTCGGGACGGCCGTACCAGAAATGTGACCTCGCCGTCTTGCATTCGGGGCTCGCGTTACCTAAATTATGAACACGGTGTGATTCGCATAACACTTGATAATGAATGTGGGGCAGCTCCTAGAATTTGTGCTTCGACCGACGAGGTACAAACCGCTTCGAGCCTCCGGGACGTCCAGTGAGGACGTCCGCAACGCAAAGGGGTATCCGCATGCACACGACAACAGCGCCGACGCGACTCGATGTAGAAGAAGCAGAGGCACGCATCGCCTGGGTGTCGCACGCCCGTTGCAAGGGCACTGACCCGGACCAGCTCTTCGTCCGGGGTGCAGCGCAGCGCAAGGCCGCCACCATCTGCCGGCACTGCCCGGTACTGATGCAGTGCGGAGCGGATGCACTGGACAACCGCGTCGAGTTCGGTGTCTGGGGTGGCATGACCGAACGCCAACGCCGGGCGCTGCTCAAGCAGCACCCCGAGGTCGACTCCTGGTCCGAGTTCTTCGAGACCCAGCGTCAGCAGCAAGCAGCTATCTAGGCAATGCCGGGCACGGCTGACCCGGCCCGTGCGGGTCAGCCGATCTAGCCCTTGCGGGTCAGCTGATCGGCCACTGCGCGCAGCGCGGCGAGGTCGGAGACCTCGAACGGCAGCGACGGCACACCGACGATGGGCACCCGGGGGTGCGCACCGGTGAAGCGTCGAAGCAACCGCACCTCCCGCGCTGCCGTGACCGCGCGCTGGGCGTGGATTCGGAGGACTGCAGCGGTCAGGTCCGCGCCGGGATCCTCGATTCGATCGAGCAGATCTGCGGCCGTCGCTGCGTGATCGGCCTGCACCGTCGACAACGTCGGGTGCGTCCGGTTCACCACCAAGCCGGCCAGCGGCATCTTCTCCGCGGACAACCGCTCCACGAAGAACGCTGCCTCGCGAAGTGCATCCGGCTCTGCGGCAGCGACGACGAGGAAGCTGGTGCCGTCCTCGCGTAGCAACTGGTAGGTACGCGTCGCCCGCTCGCGGAAGCCACCGAACATCGAATCGAGCGACTGAACGAAAGCCGATGCGTCGGAAAGCATTTGGCTACCGATCACGGTGGAGACGCCGCGCATGGCCAAGCTCATCGCGCTGGTGACCACGCGGGTGATGCCGCGACCCGGAGCGGTGAGCAGTCGGATGAAACGGCCGTCGAGGAACGAGCCGAGTCGCTGCGGCGCATCGAGGAAGTCCAGTGCGTTGCGCGACGGCGGAGTGTCCACCACGATCAGATCCCACGACGAGTCGAGGGACAGCTGCCCCAACTTCTCCATCGCCATGTACTCCTGCGTGCCCGAAAACGACGACGCCACAGTCTGATAGAACGGATTGGCCAACACCTGCTCGGCCTTCTCCGGCGTCGAGTGCTCGATGACCATCTCGTCGAAGGTGCGTCGCATGTTCAGCATCATCGCGTGCAGTTCACCCTTGGCGCCGGCACCCAACTTCACCGGCTGCGGGCTGTTGTCGAGATCGCCGAGACCGAGTGCCTGAGCCAGGCGGCGGGCCGGATCGATCGTCAGCACCACCACGCGCCTGCCCTGCTCGGCGGCGCGCAGCGCCATCGCTGCCGCGGTGGTCGTCTTGCCGACACCGCCCGCCCCACAGACGACGACGATTCGCGACGTGGGATCGGTCAGAATGCGGTCGACATCGAGTTCGGTTGCTACTGGTCGCGTCATCGGACACCCTGTTCTGCGAGCTTGGCGGCGAGCTCGTACAAGCCGCCGAGATCGACACCGTCGGCCAACATCGGCAGCGACATCCGCGCGACGTCGAGTTCGTCGAGCGTGGTTGCGCTTTCCACCTGAGCCGAGAGCGTCGCCGCATGCTCGATCGATTCGGTGAGCAGCCCCGCGAAGTCCGCCTCGGACAACGTGATTCCGGTCTTGGCGAGACCGTCCTGGATGGCGACGGCATCGATCTCGCCCCCGGCGATGGCGTCGAGGGACTCCGCAGGCAGGTACGTCGGTTCGGTGCGATTGACGATCACCGTGCCGAGCCGAAGATCGGCCGCCTCCAGCTCGCGCACAGCGTCGGCGGTCTCCTGAACCGGCAGCGCCTCGAGCAGCGTCACCAGGTGCACGACGGTGTCGGCCGAGTGCAGCAACCGCACCACGCCCTCGCTCTGTGAACGAACCGGACCGCCCTTGGCGAGATCTGCCATGGCCTTGGTGACGTCCAGAAAGTTTCCGATGCGGCCGGTCGGCGGCGAGTCGACGACGACCTCGTCGTAGATGCGGTTGCCCTTCTTGTCGGTCCGCACCACACATTCCTTGACCTTGCCGGTGAGCAGTACATCGCGCAGACCGGGTGCGATGGTCGTCGCGAACTCGATGGCACCGATCTTGCGCATCGCGCGGCCGGCGAAGCCGAGGTTGTAGAACATCTCGAGGTATTCGAGGAACGCGGTCTCGATGTCGATCGCCAGTGCGTAGACCTCACCGCCGCCGTCCGCCGAGGCGACCCGCGTCTCCTGCGGCGGGAGCTGCGGCACGTCGAAGAGCTGCGCGATGCCCTGTCGGCCCTCGACCTCGACCAGCAACACCCGTCGACCGCCTGCCGCGAGCGCCAGCGCCAATGCGGCAGCGACCGTCGTCTTGCCGGTGCCACCCTTACCGGACACGAAATGCAGCCGCGCGGCATCTGCCTTCGCCGGCCATCCCTCTTCGTTCGCTATACCCACACCCCGACCATATAGAGGTCGTCCCCGGGCGTCCGACCGAAGTCTCTAACTCTGCCCCGAGTGTCGGCGGAGTCGGTCGACCAATTGCCGGGTGTAGCCGTCGAGATCCGGAACTGCGTCGGGACAGGCGACCATGGCAACCGTCACCACAGAGCCGATGCCGAAGATCCCGTGGTTGAGACACCGGCCGTCTTCGAGGAACGGAAAGCCCGCCGAGAAGCGCGAAACGGCACCGCACAGCTCGAGATTCGCGCGGCCACGGTCGACACTGACCACGGTTGTCTGAGCCCCGACGCGCGCCGGAGAGCGGTCGCGTTTTCGGAATCGACGTCCCTGGACGAATCGGACGATCGGTGCGGGCACCCGCTCGTCCGCTCGCGCGATGCGTAGCAGTGGCGCGGCCGTCACTCTGGCTCGTTCGACTGCGAGCGACCGAGTGATCAGCTCGGCCCGCTTCTCGAGATCGGGTTCGCCGACGTGGAGATCGACCGTTCCGACCACTGCGCGATTCGCTGCAGGCCACTCCGTATCGCGAGGCAGGGCCATCGGGACGAAGGCCGACACGATGCCTCCGGTCTCGGACAGTGCCCCGTGACCGTCGCCGAGATACCGATCGAGGCACGGGCCGACGGCGCAGAGAGCGGACACCGTCAACGACGCGGCACCCACGCGGACCTCCGTCGCCTGCATCGGCACTATCCGGACGACTCGATACGGCCCCACGGCCCGGTTGATCGACGTGGCGGGCACCGCAGGCGGGCCGGGCGTCGTACCCCGGTAGGCGCGAATCGCGCGGCGGGCCTCCCACCGCGATCGCGCGAGATCCACCGGTGCCCGGACCACCGCACTCAACACGCCGGCAACGGGGTGCTCCCGCTCGGGTTCGGTCTGCGGAGACGGTGCCGCGCCCGCCGAGGACTGTGCCTCGAACAGTGCGCGAACCATCTTCGAGACGCCGAGGCCATCGGTCAGGGCGTGTCCGACCTGCAGTATCACCACCGTGACCGCTCCCTGTATCAGCGGAGCAGAACCGACTCCGCGCACCACGTGCACGTGCCAGGAGTGGTCTCTCGGATCGAGACGGGTACGGAGCAGGTCGCCCATCAAGGCCTCGAAATCGGCCCAGGGAGCACCGCCGAGATCGTGATCGGACATCCGTTCGGACACCGGGGACGTGTCGGGTACCCATCGCGGGTAGTCGAGGTTCAGCGGCGCCTCCCGAAGCCGTAGCCCCAGGCCGGGAACGAGGGGCACACGGGTCTCCATGTGCGCGACGACCTCCTCGAACGAGGGCGCGGCGCGATCGACCGAGTCGAACACCGTCAGGGAGAACTGGTCTCGAGAATCACCGAGGTTGCGCGCGAAGTGATAGATGGCGTCCTTGATATCGAGCCGATCCATGCGACGACTGTAGTTCCGGCACCGCGTGGGCGATAGGCTCGACAGTCATGAGCGAAAAGATCATCTGGGAGTACTTCACCGCACCGGTTCTGATTCATGCCACCAAGCAGATTCTCGACAACTACGGCTCCGAGGGCTGGGAGCTCGTCACGATCATGGCGGGACCCAACGGCGGTGACACGTTGGTCGCGTACTTCAAGCGTCCGAAGGCCTGAGCGCGTGGCGAACTGGAGCGAACGACTGTCCGAGCTGGGCATCGAGCTGCCCGACGTCGTCCCGCCGCTGGCGGCCTACGTCCCGGCGGTGCAGGTGGGCTCGCTCGTCCACACCTCCGGCCAGTTGCCGATCGTGGACGGAAACCTGACGTCCGTGGGCAAGGTCGGTGCCGACGTCACCGCTGAGGACGCCACCGCTGCGGCACGCATCTGTGCCCTGAACGCGCTCGCCGCCGTGCACGCGCTCGTCGGCATCGATTCGGTGGCCCGGGTGATCAAGGCGGTCGGGTTCGTCGCCTCCGCGCCGGGATTCACCGGTCAGCCCGGGGTGATCAACGGGGCGTCGAACGTCATCGGTGAGATCTTCGGCGATGCGGGCAAGCACGCGCGCTCGGCTGTGGGTGTCGCCGAACTGCCCCTCGGTGCTTCGGTGGAAGTGGAGCTCATCGTCGAACTGCGCTGACGCGCAGTGGTGTGTTCGTGTGCTCTCTGGGGCGCTCGACCACGCCACTGGGGCGTAGCCGCACATGTCACTGGGGCGTAGCCGCACATGTCACTGGGGCGCAGCCGCACTGATCACCTTCTGTAGGTGCAGGCCTCGGTGTACCGAGCATTCGTGATCGACACCCTTGTCGACCGACTCGAGGAATTCGTCCAGCAGGACGGCGAAGCAGTCGGTCGACGAGGTCGATCGATCGGTGAGTGTCTCGACTCCGTCGGTGCCGCTGAGTTCTATCCGCATCAGAGACGGCATGATCGGCGTCCGCAGGGACAACTGCACCGTGCTGCGGGCTCCGCCTTCGTGTTCGAGCAGCACCGTCCAACTGTCCGACGCCACCTCTCGGTGCGAGTAGGCAACGCGCGCAATGGTTCCCAGCGCTGCATCGAGCAGATCGAACACGTGTGGTCCGATGTCGAGGATTGCCCCGTCGTCGTGTCGCCACTGGGAGTTCGCGTACGCCCCGCCGAGGACGGCACCGGAAAACCAGGTTCCCGAGCCCGCGGCCCACGCTCGACCGGCGGCCGCGTCGAGGAATCGCCTTGTCTCCGGGGCGAACCGGAGAGTCAGCGTCACCATCGAGCGCACGCCCGCTGCAGTCACCGCCGCTGCCAGTTCCTCGGCCTCGGCCACTGTTGCGGCAATCGGCTTGTCCAGCAACACATGTTTGCCTGCCTGGACCGCGCGGAGCGCGTACCCGGCTTGCACGGCCGGTGGTACGGCGAAGGCGACCGCGTCGACCGCGCTCAGCAGGGCTTCGAACGATTCGAAGACCGGTGCCCCCATCTCGGCCGCCGCCTCGGGCCGTCGGGCCCACACTCCGGCGAAGTCGACGGCGGGATGAGCGAGCAACGAGGGGGCTTGAGTCTTGCGGGCCCAGGGGCCCGCTCCGACGAGTCCGATCTTCATAGGTGTCGACGGTAGTCCGCATGGACACGAGCTGGGGTCGGCGACCTACAGTGTTTCAATGGCCGTTTCGAATCCCCAGCATCCCGCGTACGGACTACGCCGGCAGGTGACGCCGACCGCGTCGGTTCTGCTCGCCGACAACCCGGGCAAGATGACCCTCGACGGAACCAACACCTGGATTCTCCAGGCACCGGGGTCCGAGGAATGCATCGTCGTCGATCCGGGGCCGAAGGACCGAGCCCATCTCGACGCCGTCGCCGCGTCGGGCACGGTGGTGCTGACCCTGGTGACCCATCGCCACGCCGATCACACCGGCGGGCTGAAGCGTTTTCACCGAAAGACGGCGGCTCCGGTGCGCGCGGTCGGGGAGAAGTTCCTGCACGGGGACGGCGCTGCTCTGGCCCACGGCGAGGTCATCGAGGCCGCGGGTCTTCGGATCGAGGTTCTGCACACGCCGGGTCACACCGCGGATTCGGTGAGTTTCGTGCTCGACGACGCGGTCCTGACGGGAGATACCGTCCTCGGCCGCGGCACGACGGTGCTCGACCCGAAGGACGGCTCGCTCGCGGATTATCTGCAGTCGTTGGACCGGCTCGAAGCGGCCGGTGCGGGGAAGACCGTGCTTCCCGGTCACGGGCCGGAGTTGCCGGACACCGCCGAGGTGGCGCGGGCGTATCGCGCTCACCGTCGGCAGCGGCTGGATCAGGTTCGCTCGGCGCTCGCCGAACTAGGCGAGAACGCGAAACCGATGCAGGTGGTACGCCACGTCTATGCGGACGTGGACAAGAAGTTGTGGCCTGCTGCGCGGATGTCGGTCAAAACGCAGCTGGCCTACCTCCGCGAGAGCTAGCGAGCTCGGCGTGCCAGACGCTCGGAGTCCGAGATCAGCACCGACTTGCCTTCGAGGCGCAGCCATCCGCGGTGTGCGAAGTCGGCCAGTGCCTTGTTGACGGTCTCGCGAGAGGCACCGACGAGCTGAGCGATCTCTTCCTGCGTCAGGTCGTGGGTGACGCGCAGCGAGCCCGCTTCCTGGGTGCCGAAGCGCTGGGCCAGCTGCAGCAGCGCCTTCGCGACGCGTCCGGGAACGTCGGTGAAGATGAGGTCGGCCAGGTTGTTGTTGGTGCGACGCAACCGGCGGGCCAGCACGCGCAGCAACTGCTCGGCGATCTCGGGGCGCTGATCGATCCAGTCCTTGAGCGCAGCTCGATCCATGCTGACCGCGCGCACCTCGGTGACCGTGGTGGCCGAGGACGTACGGGGGCCGGGGTCGAAGATCGACAGCTCGCCGAACATGTCCGACGGTCCCATGATCGTCAGCAGGTTCTCGCGACCGTCGGGGGAGCGTCGCCCGAGCTTGATCTTGCCGGAGACGATGATGTAGAGCCGGTCTCCGGGCTCGCCCTCGTTGAACACGACGTGTCCGCGGGGGAAATCGACAGGCTGCAGCTGCTTCGTCAGTGCCGCAACCGCAGAGGGTTCGACTCCTTGGAAGATGCCGGCCCGTGCCAGGACGTCGTCCACTTGCGCTCCTTTTGGGATGTCGGTGACGCGGCAACCCGCACCACCGAAAGCGTTTGTACACAGTTCGTGCCATGCACCGAACTGCGGTGCAGTTCAGGCGTCGACGCCGACCAGATGATCAAACACAACAATTACCTCAGGGGAGTCTACTTCGAGTCGGTGGAAACCGAGTGATCGACGCCACCACAGGTTGCCAGAGGTCTCGGGAGTGTGTTCCCGTTCACCTGAAATTCATCCAAATTACGACCAATGGGACGAAACGCGCGCTCAGCTGGCTCGTTGGTCGACCATGCCGTCGCGCGTGTCGACGGTCCGCGGCGGGGTCTGGCGGCGTTTGCGGGTGTTGAATCGGGCCAGTGCGTGCGGGAAGCCCTCGTTCGCCAGAGTGGCGACCTCGGACGTGCTCGCCTGATCGAGGAACTCCTGTACTTCCTGCTCTCGGACGCCGAGCTTGCTGAGCCGGAACTCGACGCGTTCCATCGCGAGTGCGAAGAGCATGAGTAGTACCGGAAAGAGCACCACGGCGAGTCCTTGCATACCGGCCAGTTAACACCGAAAAGGTCTCGATACAAACACAGCCCACTCCTGCCGCGAGGAACGTTACGCATTCTTGTCCGTACAGTTGTGGAGTGGATTCGACAGCTCCGAAACGCCCCGACGTGCGCAAACGCGAGGAGACGCACCTCGGGCTCGTGCGCCGAGCTCGGCGGATGAACCGGACGTTGAACACTGCCTTCCCGCATGTGTACTGCGAACTGGACTTCACCACGCCCCTCGAACTCGCCGTCGCGACAATCCTGTCCGCGCAGTGCACCGACAAGCGCGTCAACATGGTCACCCCGGCACTGTTCGTGAAATACCGCACAGCCCGCGACTACGCCGAGGCGGACCGCACCGAGCTCGAGGAGTACATCCGCACCACCGGGTTCTACCGAAACAAGGCGAACTCACTGATCGGACTCGGACAGAAGTTGCTGGACAACTTCGACGGCGAGGTGCCCGCGACGTTGAAGGATCTCGTCACCCTTCCCGGGATCGGCCGCAAGACGGCCAACGTCGTGCTCGGCAATGCCTTCGATGTTCCGGGAATCACCGTCGACACCCATTTCGGTCGGCTCGTGCGACGGTGGCAGTGGACCGAGGAGGAGGACCCGGTCAAGGTCGAGCATGCCGTCGGCGCACTCATCGAACGCAAGGAGTGGACGTTGCTCTCGCACCGAGTCATCTTTCACGGTCGACGCGTCTGCCACGCTCGTACACCCGCCTGTGGGGTGTGCGTCCTCGCCAAGGACTGCCCGTCCTTCGGCACCGGTCCGACCGACCCCGCCGCTGCGGCCGCGTTGGTGAAGGGCCCGGAAACCGACCACCTCCTCGCCCTTGCCGGAATCGTGCCGTGAACAGATCTGCTCTGCGGTGGTCACTGGTCGCTCTGATCCTGGTGGTCGGGATGGTCTACGCGCTGTGGCCCCGAAGCGACGCGCCGACCGCCCAACCCACGGACTCTCCCGGCCTCGGGCAGCGGGCACCGGGCACGGACGAGCGTCGCGCAGCCGACACCGCCGAGGCCCTTGCCCCGCTGCGGCGCGACGCAGGGCTGGCCGCATGTCCGACGCCGTCGGGTGCTGCATCCGGTCCGCTGACCGGCATCACCCTCGAATGCATCGGCGACGGCTCGTACGTCGACCTCGGCCAGGTACTCGCGGGCCGACCGGCGCTGCTCAACATCTGGGCGTACTGGTGCGGGCCCTGCGCCGAAGAGCTGCCCTACCTCCAGCAGTACGCCGAACGGGCGGGCGAAAAGATCGAGGTCCTGACGGTGCACAACGACGCCAACGAAGCCAACGGCCTGACTCGGCTCACCGACTACGGCGTCACGCTGCCCGGCGTTCAGGACGGTGCAGGCAGAGTCGCCGCCGCCGTCGGAGCGCCCAATGTGCTGCCCGTTTCCGTTTTGATATCTGCGGATGGCACTGTCGCCAAGGTGCTGCCACAACCCTTCCGGAGCGTCGACGACATCGCCGACGCCGTCCGCGTGAACCTCGGAGTCGACTCGTGACCGCACCCGACTGGCTCGGGCGCATGATCGACGTCGCAGGCAGGGCGGGCGGACTCACCGACACCACCGGCACCAATCCCGTGCTGCAGCGTCAAGCGCCGTCGTCCGACCGGCCGCGGTCCGCCGCCGTGCTGGTGCTGTTCGGCGGCACACCCGTCGCCGATCCCGGTGCGCTCGGCGGACTGCCTGCCGACGCCGACGTCCTGCTGACCCAGCGTGCATCGACACTGCGAGATCACAGCGGGCAGATCGCCTTTCCCGGCGGAGCCACCGACCCGGGCGACGACGGCCCGATCGGCACGGCACTGCGGGAGGCGCAGGAGGAGACCGGGCTCGACCCGGCAGGCGTCGTCCCGTTGGCGACGATGCCAGGAATCTACGTTCCGCCCTCGCGCTTCGACGTGGTTCCGGTGCTCTCGTACTGGGAGCGGCCGACCCCGGTTCGCGTCGTCGATCCCGGCGAGACCGAGAGAGTGGTGCGAGTTCCGTTGCGCGAGTTGCTCGATCCGAACAACAGATTCCAGGTACGCCACCCTGCGGGATACCAGGGTCCCGCGTTCGCTGTGCAGGGCATGCTGGTGTGGGGCTTCACGGGCGGTATCCTGGCGGGTCTGCTGGCTGTATCGGGCTGGGAGCCCGAGTGGGACACGGGGGACATACGCGATCTGGAGGCCAGCTTGACTGCGGTAGGAGCGAGGCTCGATCGGTGACAGGTTCAGGGTGGGTCGATATCGCGGTGGTTGCCATCGCACTGCTGGCGGCGACGTCGGGATGGCGGCAGGGGGCGGTGGCGTCGGCGCTGGCGTTTCTCGGTGTCGTGCTCGGGGCCGTCGCCGGCATTCTGGTGGCACCGCACGTGCTCGAACACGTCGACGGTTCGCGGACGCGGGTGTTCGTCGGAATCGCGCTGATCGTGGTGTTGGTGATCGTCGGTGAGGTGGCCGGCATGGTTCTCGGTCGGGCATTGCGCAGCGGAATCCATTCGCGCGCAGCACGATCGGTCGACAGCACCATCGGTGCCGGGTTGCAGGCCGCAGCCGTTCTCGCGGCCGCGTGGCTGCTCGCCATTCCACTGACGTCGTCCTCGCAGCCCGAGGTCGCCAGCGCTGTACGCGGCTCGACGGTTCTGGGCAAAGTCGACGAGGTGGCTCCAGACTGGTTGCGTCAGGTGCCCAAGGAATTCTCGGCGCTGCTCGATACGTCCGGGCTTCCCGACGTCATCGGACCGTTCGGACGCACTCCGGTCGCGAACGTCGCCGCACCCGATTCCGGGATCGCAGCGGGACCGATTCCGGTGCAACTGCAATCGAGCGTCATCAAGATCAACGGCATCGCGCCGAGCTGCCAGAAGGCGTTGGAAGGTTCGGGTTTCGTCGTCGGATCGGATCTGGTGATGACCAATGCACACGTCGTCGCAGGCACGTCCGAGGTGACGGTCGATTCGCCCAACGGACCGCTCGACGCCGACGTCGTGTTGTTCGACCCGGAAGAAGACGTTGCCGTGCTTCGGGTTTCGGAGCTCGCGGCCCCGGTCTTGCCGTTCGCGCCTGCACCTGCCGAATCCGGAACCGACGCCATCGTGCTCGGCTACCCCGGGGGCGGGCCGTACACGGCGAGCCCGGCGCGCATCCGCGAGATCATCAACCTCAGCGGACCGGACATCTACCGCACCGGCACCGTCCAACGCGAGGTCTACACCGTCCGCGGATCGGTGCGGCAGGGCAATTCCGGTGGACCGCTGGTCAACTCGTCCGGTGAGGTACTCGGTGTGGTGTTCGGCGCGGCGGTCGACGACCCCGACACCGGATTCGTGCTGACCGCGTCGGAGATCGCGGACGAGCTCGCGCAGAGTTTCGATGCCCCGGTGCCGGTGGGCACGGGCGACTGCATCGTCTAGCGCTCGCGCACGACCCGCAGGATCTCCTCCGACACCACGTCGGGGGATTCCTGGTGCACGTAATGCCCCACGTCTCGCACTGTTCGACGCGTCAGCCCCGGAGCCCAGTGTCGATCTCTGTCGAGGGTGGTGGGCAGGACGTACGGGTCCAGGTCGCCGCTGATCTGCGCGACGCGAATCGAGGTGCGGACGTCCACGGCGTCCATGAAGCGGCGGCCGTCGGAACGGAACTGACTGCGGAACGCCCACCGCTGATATTCCAGTGCGCAGTGCGCAGCCCCCGGAATACGGATGGCCGACCGCATCTTGGCCGTGGTGTCCGCGAAATCCTCGGTGCGCTGCCACGCGTTCCCGGCGCGGCTACTCATCAGTTCTTCCACCGCGACACCGCCTCGACGCGTCAGCAGTCTCTCGGGGCGTAGCGGAACCTGGTAGCGAACGAAGTGGGGCAGCAGGGCGGCGCGTTGGGCTGAGTCCTTCAACACGGAGCGACGTAGAGAGATGGGATGCGGCGCGTTGACGAGCACCATCGAGTTCACCAGGCGGGGGTGCAGCGCTGCACTGGCCCAGCAGACGAGACCGCCGTCGGCGTGGCCGACGAAGGTGGCGTTCGGGTAACCGAGTGCTCGAACCAGGCCGACGATGTCGCCCGCCAGGGTCCACCCGTCGTAGCCGCGTGGAGGCTTGTCGGAGTCACCGTATCCGCGCAGGTCGACGGCAATGGCGCGAACCCCCGACCGCGACAGCGCCTCGAGTTGGTGTCGCCAGGAGTACCAGAAGTCGGCGAAGCCGTGCAGCAGAACCACCAACGGTGCGTCCGGTGCGTGTTCGCCGACCTCGACGACATGGAACCGAATTCCGTTGGCGTGGATGTCGCGGTGGATCCACTGTCCCGGATATCGGACCGTGGACGGATCGGGCTGATTCATACTGCTCGACTCGCCGGGCTACTACTTCTTGTAGCCGGGAACTCCGGGGATGGAATCGTGCTGATTCGGCAGCACCGTCGACGCCTGCTTGAGCGAGTCGATGGTCTTCTCGGGCTTGCGCAACTTCTTGACCCTGCGGTATCCGAGGAATCCGAACAGCGCCGCCGCCAACACCATGACGGCGAACACGATCAGGAATGCCGCCCAGCGGTAGAGCCACACGTCCAGCAGTTCGGCGGCGAAGAAGAAGAAGAAGAACGAGCTGAACAGCAACACCGTCAACGCGATGATGAAGAAGACGCTGCCCTGCAGTCCCTTCTTGACCTCGCCGGTGACCTCGGCCTTGGCGAGGGCGACTTCGGCGCGTACGAGCGTCGAGACCTGAGTGGTGGCGTCCTTGACGAGGTTTCCGATGCTGGCGCTACCAGGGGTGCGGGCATCGACATCGGTCAGAGGTATCGACGAAATCGTGTTCGGGACGCCGTTGCCGTATCCCTTGTCATTGCTGACGCTCAACTCTCGACCCCTTGTAATTGCTCTGCTCGGTGTTGTGCGGAAGATCGTATCGACAGTAGTGCCTAGATAGCAGATTAACTGTTTCCCGCTAGTCGAGCGACGCTCGGCTGTCGTGGCCGGGTACCTCCGCGTCCGCGAGGGCAAACACGACAATGTTGCACGAACCGGCAACGAACAGCCCCAGGGCGTGAAATTCTCAGGTGTTCATCAGGTAATTTGCAGGGAACTTCCCCCTTCAGGAGCATTCGTGAGTTCAGCACACGCCGTCACCGCCGACGGCGCCATTCCCGCACCCCAGGTGCCGCGGTCGCGCATTGTGATCGCCTCGATGGTCGGCACGTCCATCGAGTTCTTCGACTTCTACATCTATGCCACCGCCGCAGTGCTCGTCTTCCCGCGTCTGTTCTTCCCCGCGGGCAACGACACCACCGCTCTGCTGGCGTCGTTCGCGACCTTCGGCCTGGCGTTCATCGCGCGGCCCGTCGGGTCGATTCTGTTCGGCCACTTCGGCGATCGCATCGGACGCAAGGCGACGCTCGTCGGCTCCCTGCTGACGATGGGTGTCGCGACGTTCGCGATCGGACTGTTGCCGACGTACGCCGCGGTCGGCCTGTGGGCTCCGGCTCTGCTGGCGATCATGCGCTTCACCCAGGGCGTCGGTCTCGGCGGCGAGTGGAGCGGGGCAGCGTTGCTGGCCACCGAAACCGCCAAGCCGGGCAAGCGAGCGTGGGCGGCGATGTACCCGCAGCTGGGCGCGCCTATCGGCTTCTTCTTCGCCAACGGCATCTTCCTGCTCATCGTCATCGCGACGGGCTACGACTCCGTGAACTCGGGCACCGATCACGCGTTCCTCACATGGGGTTGGCGAATCCCGTTCCTGCTCAGCGCCGTCATGGTCATCATCGGCCTGTACGTGCGGCTCAAGCTGGAGGAGACGCCGGTGTTCAAGCTGGCCGTCGAGCGTGGCCAGAAGGTCAAGACCCCGCTGGCGCAGGTGTTCAAGACCAGTTGGCGTCAGCTGATCATCGGAACGTTCGTCATGCTCGCCACCTACACGCTGTTCTACATCATGACCACGTGGGTGGTCAGCTACGGAACGGGCAAGGTCTCCGACGTCAACGGCCCCAAGCTGGCCATCCCGTACACCGACTTCCTCGAGCTCCAGCTGATCGCGGTGCTGTTCTTCGCGGCGCTGATTCCGGTGGCCGGACTGCTGGCCGACAAGTACGGCCGTCGCCCCACGCTGATCGTCATCACGTCGGCGATCGTGCTGTTCGGCCTGTCGTTCCACTGGTTCGCAGATCCGGCGTCCGCCTCGGCAGGCAAGATGCTGGTGTTCATGTGCGTCGGCCTCGGGCTGATGGGCCTGACCTTCGGACCGATGAGTGCCGTTCTACCCGAACTGTTTCCGACGAACGTTCGGTACACGGGCTCGGGAATCTCGTACAACACCGCGTCGATCCTCGGTGCCGCAGTCGCACCGTTCATCGCCACCTGGCTGGTGAGCAGCTACGGCGTCGGTTGGGTTGGCGTGTACCTCGCCATCGCCGCAGCGTTGACGCTGATCTCGCTGATCATCATGAACGAAACACGAGATCAGTCGCTCGACAGCGTGTAGAGCGGCTGCGCCGCACGTGAGCGGAAATTCGTAGCAGGGGTCGAATTTCCGCTCACGTGGGTCCGCTCTTTTCGTCCGCTGCGACGATTGACGGGCGATTGTCAGCAACTTGATCGCACATCCTCAGGATCGGGGGCAACAGTGATCGACTGTGACCGTCCTCGAACGCGACATCGCTCGCCCGCGCTGGGCAATGCCCACTCTCGCCGCCCTTCTCGTTGCGACCGCAGGGGCCTACGCCCTCGATCTGAACCGCGAGCACTGGGGTAATTCCTTCTACGCAGCCGCCGTTCAAGCCGGCTCGGTGAGCTGGAAGGCCTTCCTCTTCGGTTCGTCCGACGCCGCGAACTCCATCACGGTGGACAAGCCGCCTGCGTCGCTGTGGATCATGGAACTGTACGTGCGGATCTTCGGCCTCAACTCGTGGTCGCTGCTGCTACCGCAGGTGCTGATGGCGGTGCTGAGCGTGGGAATCATGTACGCGATCGTCGCCCGTCGATTCGGCTACGGGGCCGCATCGATCGCGGGCGCAGTACTGGCGACGACGCCGACCTTCGCCCTGATGTTCCGCTACGACAATCCCGACGCCCTTCTCACCCTCACCTTGTTGGGGGCAGCGTGGGCGATGCTTCACGCGCTCGAGGACGGGCGAACTCGATGGTTGGTGCTCACCGGAGCCGTTGTCGGCCTGGGGTTTCTGACGAAGCAACTCCAGGCGTTCCTCGTCGTGCCGGCTCTTGCCGTGACGTACGCGGCGTTCGGTCCACCGAGGCTCGGCGCTCGACTTCTCCAGCTACTGGCGGCCGGTGCGGCTGTGCTCGTGACGGCCGGGTGGTGGGTCGCGATCGTCCAGTTGGTTCCGGCTGCCGACCGGCCGTGGGTCGGCGGGTCGAAGACCGACAGCATTCTGGACCTGACGTTCGGTTACAACGGCCTGGGCCGACTGACGGGAAACGAACACGGCGGCGTCGCGGAGTCGTTTTCGGGCAGTGCAGGCCCGGCCGGGCACGGTGCGCAGACGGGAATCACCCGCTTGTTCGCGGATGCCCAGGGTGGTCAGATCTCGTGGCTGATTCCGGCTGCGCTGGTGCTCGTGGTGGCGGGAATCATCATGCGCGGCACAGCTCCTCGACGGGACTTCGCTCGCGCCTGGTTCGTGATGTGGGGATTGTGGCTCGTCGGGTGCTCGCTGGTGTTCAGCTTCATGTCGGGCACCTTCCACTCGTACTACACGATCGTGATCGCGCCGGCGATCGCCGCGATCGTCGGCGCTGCGCTGCGTGAACTGTGGGTGCGACGCGAGAGAGTTTGGGCGCGTGTGATTCTCGCGCTCGTTTCGGCTGTTACCACGGCAACGTCGTTCGTCTTTCTCGCCCGCACTCCCGACTTCGTGCCGTGGCTGCGGTGGGTCGTGTTGGCAGCGGGAGTGATCGTGGCCGTCGCGCTGCTGTTCCGGGGATCTCGGCAGGCATCGATGGC
Source organism: Rhodococcus sp. 15-725-2-2b (assembly GCF_002259075.1). Classification (NCBI taxonomy): domain Bacteria; kingdom Bacillati; phylum Actinomycetota; class Actinomycetes; order Mycobacteriales; family Nocardiaceae; genus Rhodococcus; species Rhodococcus sp. 15-725-2-2b. Next base: position 38,064 of record NZ_NPFL01000009.1, read on the forward strand.
GTTGGGAGCAGTCGCTCTGGCTGTCGCGTTGGCGGGGCCGGTCGCGTATGTCGCCGACACTGTCGTCACCCCGCACAGTGGGGGAGGTCCATCGGCGGGCCCCTCGATTCCGTCCGAGGCGGCAGGGTCCAGAACCGGAGTGCGCGACGACAATGCCGGGCACTCGGCGCACTTCACTGCCCAGGCACCGGACGACGAACTGACCGGGCTGCTCGAATCCGATGCACAGCACTACACCTGGGTGGCGGCGACGATCGGATCCAACGCCGCCGCGGGCCTACAGCTCGCGACCGACGACCCGGTGATGCCGGTGGGCGGGTTCTCCGGAACCGACCCGTCGCCCACGCTCGACCAGTTCCGGGCCGACGTGGCAGCCGGGAAAATCCACTACTTCATCGCCGGCACCGACAAGGACCGACCGTCGGCGATCGCTGATTGGGTGACAGCGACCTTCACACCCGAAACCGTCGGCGACTACACGGTGTTCGATCTGAGCGGCTGCGCCGCATGTGAGTGAAACTTCGTAGCAGGCTACGAAGTTTCACTCACATGGGAGCGCTAGCGACCCTTCGTGATCGCCTCGAACACCTTCGGGTCGACGAGGGTGGACACGTCGCCGAGTTCGCGGCCCTCGGCCACGTCGCGCAGCAGGCGACGCATGATCTTGCCCGATCGGGTCTTCGGCAGCTCGGGAACGATGGAGATCTCCCGCGGCTTGGCGATCGGCGAAATTTCCTTGGAGACCTGAGCTTTCAGTTCGGCGATCAACGCATCGCCGGTGTTCTCCTCGCCGCCGCGCAGGATGACGAATGCGACGATGCCCTGCCCGGTGGTCTCGTCGGCGGCACCGACCACTGCGGCCTCGGCGACACTGTGATGGCTGACCAGGGCCGACTCCACCTCGGAGGTGGAGATGCGGTGGCCGGAGACGTTCATGACGTCGTCGACGCGGCCGAGGACCCACAGTGCGCCGTCCTCGTCGTACTTGGCGCCGTCACCGGCGAAGTACCAGCCCTCCTCGGCGTAGCGCGACCAGTACGTTTCCTTGTAGCGGTCCATGTCGCCCCAGATGCCGCGCAGCATCGACGGCCACGGCTCGTCGAGGACGAGATAACCGTTGCCGCCGTTGCCCAGTGGCTTGGCGTCGTCGTCGACGATCTTGGCGGAGATACCGGGCAGCGGGGCCATCGCGGAGCCCGGCTTGGTGGCGGTGACGCCGGGCAGCGGGGAGATCATGATCGCGCCGGTCTCGGTCTGCCACCAGGTATCGACGATCGGTGCGCTGCCGCCACCGACGACGTCGCGGAACCAGCGCCACGCCTCGGGGTTGATCGGCTCGCCGACGGAACCGAGCAGACGGATCGAGGACAGATCGTGGGCCTCGGGGATTTCCTTGCCCCACTTCATGAACGTGCGCACGAGGGTGGGAGAGGTGTAGTAGATCGAGACCTTGTACTTCTCGATGACGTTCCAATGCCGGTGCTCGTCGGGCGAATTGGGCGTTCCCTCGTAGACGACCTGCGTGGCGCGGTTGGAGAGCGGGCCGTAGACGATGTAGGAGTGTCCGGTGACCCAGCCGATGTCGGCGGTGCACCAGTAGACGTCCTTGCCTGCCTTGTGGTCGAAGACGTTGTGGTGGGTGTACGAGGTCTGCGTCAGGTAGCCGCCGGAGGTGTGGATGATGCCCTTGGGCTTACCCGTCGTACCCGAGGTGTAGAGGATGAACAGCGGATGCTCGGCCGGGAAAGGCTGCGCCTCATGCTCTTTCGATGCCTTCGCGACGGTCTCGTGCCACCACAGATCGCGTCCGTCGGTCCAGGCGACGTCGGAGTCGGTGCGCTTGACGACGAGGACGTGTTCGATCGAAGCCGCCCCGTCGACGGCCTCGTCGACGGTGTCCTTGATGGGTGCGGGCTTGCCGCGTCGCCACTGGCCGTCGGTGGTGATGACGAGCTTGGCTTCGGCGTCGTCGATGCGTGAGCGCAGCGCGGTGGCCGAGAAGCCGGCGAAGACGACCGAGTGGGTCAGGCCCAGGCGTGCGCACGCGAGGATCGAGACGATTGCCTCGGGGATCATGGGCATGTAGATCGCAACGCGGTCGCCGGAGACGAGGCCGAGTTCGGTCAGGGTGTTGGCGGCCTGGCTGACGTCTGCGAGCAGATCGGAGTAGGTGACGTCGCGGCTGTCGCCTGGCTCGCCTTCCCAGTGGATGGCCACCTGGTCGCCGTGTCCGTCGAGGACGTGGCGGTCGACGCAGTTGTAGGCGACGTTGAGCTCGCCGTCGGCGAACCACTTGGCCACGGGGGCGTCGGACCAGTCGAGTACTTCGGTGAACGGGGTGTGCCAGTGGAGTCGGCGAGCCTGTTCGGCCCAGAAGCCGAGTCGGTCCTCCTCGGCGGCGGCGTAGAGCTCGGCCCCGGCGTTCGCCGTAGCCGTGAACTCGGCCGACGGCGCGTAGGAGGCAACCGCGGTCTCGTCGGTTCCGGAGGTACTGGTCGTCATCTCGAATAGCTCACTTTCGTCCGGTGCATTTCGCTCATGAAACTGCACTCCCGTGCCTGTCTCGAGCCCCTTGTGAGGGTAGTCACATGTGATGGCGATCGCACCGTTGCAATCGCCTGCAACCCCCTGATCTGCGGTGATCGGTAGTTTCTGCACGCTGGGCGGTCATCGGGGCCGTCGGCGTGGACCCGTGGCGACGAGGATGTCCGAACTGTGAGAAATCGACTTGCCGAAACGTTTCGATCATGTTTCCGGCTTACTCACGGGTCAGCAAAAGTTGGGGGAGTTCACATGTTCGTTTCAGGATGTGTCTAAAGTCCATCCCATCAGATCGTTGGAACGGCCCACCTGCCGTGCCATGCGGTCGCCCACGAATCCCCGGGCGTCGCGCCCGAGGAACTGAGCACGGATGACCCCGTGTTCACATCTGGATGGAGGATTTTCTTGCGTATCAAACGTGCCGTGGTCGTCACCACGGCTGTGCTGATGAGTGCGAGCCTGCTCGCCGCCTGTGGCGGTGGAGGCTCGAGCTCCGGTGGCAGTTCCGACGGGATCTACAGCATCTACATCGGTGAGCCGGAGAACCCGTTGGTTCCCGGAAACACCACCGAGAGCGAAGGCAGCCAGGTCCTCGAGGCCCTCTTCACTCCGCTGGTCACGTTCAACGACGAGGACAACAGCGTCGAGTACAACGGCGTTGCCGAGTCCGTCGAATCCGAGGACAACACCACCTGGACCATCAAGCTCAAGGACGGCTGGACGTTCCACGACGGCACCCCCGTCACGGCCGAGTCCTACACCAAGGCATGGAGCTACAACGCGTTGAGCACCAACGCATTCGGTGCCTCGTACTTCTTCGAGAACATCGAAGGCTACGCGGATCTGCAGGGTAGCGACACCGCCGAGCCCGTCGCAACCGAACTGAGCGGTCTGAACGTCGTCGACGAGACGACCTTCACCGTCAAGCTCACCGGACCGTTCGCCATCTTCCCGCTCACGCTGGGATACACGGCATTCGACCCGCTGCCCGAGGCGTTCTACGCCGACCCCGATGCATACGGTGCCCGCCCGATCGGTAACGGCCCGTTCAAGGCCGACTCGGACTTCGTTCCGGGACAGGGCTTCACCGTCACCAAGTACGACGACTACAAGGGCGACAACCCGGCTCAGTCCGCAGGCGTCAACTTCAAGGTCTACACCGAGCTGAACACCGGCTACAACGATGTTCAGGGCGGCGGACTCGACGTCATGCTCGATCTGCCCGAGGATGCGTGGGCCACTGCTCGTGACCAGTTCGGTGACCGCTATGGCGAGCGTGCGCGTCCCGACATCACTTCTCTCGGTTTCCCGACGTACGATCCGCGATTCCAGGATCCGAACGTGCGTAAGGCATTCTCGATGGCCATCGATCGTCAGGCCATCGCGACCGCGATCTTCACCGATACCCGTACCCCGGCAGGATCTTTCGCTTCGCCCGTCGTCGACGGCTACCGCGAGGACGCCTGCGGTGCGAACTGTGAGCTCAACCCGGACGAGGCCAACCGCCTGCTCGACGAGGCCGGCTTCGACCGCAGCCAGCCGGTGGACCTGTGGTTCAACGCCGGTGCGGGCCACGATTCGTGGATGACCGCGGTGGGCAACCAGTTGCGTGACAACCTGGGTGTGAACTACGCACTGCGCGGCGATCTGCAGTTCGCGCAGTACCTGCCGTTGCAGGACGCCAAGGGTATGACCGGCCCGTTCCGCTCGGGCTGGATCATGGACTACCCGTCGATCTACAACTTCCTCTCCCCGTTGTACTCGGCAGCCGCAACCCCGCCGGCAGGTAGCAACTACGTCTTCTTCAACGACCCGGCATTCGACGCCGCGTTGGCCGAAGGCAACAACGCTGCAGATATCGACGCGGCAACGGCGGACTACCAGAAGGCAGAGGACATCCTGATCGACCAGATGCCCGCTACCCCGCTGTTCTACGGCCTGAACCAGGCTGTGTGGTCCGATCGCGTCTCCGACGTCAAGATCGACAACCGTGGCAACATCGTTCTCGAGGACGTCGTAGTCAGCTGACGACGCACCCAGGTGGGTGGCAGCCGAGCATGATCGGTTGCCACCCACCGGGTTTCGTTCATCCGTGGGTCGCATCTGCCCCACACCGACCTGCGCCGGCAAGACCCGAGGCGCAGGTTCGTCCCTTGTTCAAGGAGAAGACACACAGTGGGTCGCTACATCACTCGCCGATTACTGCTGACGATTCCCGTCCTGATCGGCTCCTCGTTCTTGATCTTCGCGATGGTCTACGCGCTACCGGGTGATCCCATCCGCGCCCTCGCTGGAGATCGTCCCCTCGCCCCCGGCGTCGTCGCCCAGCTGCGAGACGAGTTCAACCTCGACGACAATCTGTTCGTCCAGTACTTCAAGTACATCGGCGGCTTCTTCCAGGGCGACTTCGGCACCGACTTCTCCGGACGCCCCGTCCTCGACACCATCGAGCGGGCACTTCCGGTCACGGTCCGGTTGACCATCGTGGCCGTCGTCATCGAGACCGTCATGGGCATCGCCGCAGGCGTGCTCGCCGCCCTCAAGCGCGGATCGTTCTTCGACAACCTGGTGCTCATCTCGACGACGCTGCTGGTGTCGGTGCCGGTGTTCGTTCTCGGCTTCATCGCCCAGTTCACCCTCGGCCTGAAGTTGGGGCTCTTCCCGATCTCCGGCATCAACGACGGCTGGTCGAGCTTCCTGCTGCCCGGCCTCGTGCTCGCATCGCTGTCGATGGCCTACGTCGCGCGGTTGACCAGGACATCGGTCGCCGAGTCGATGGCGGCGGACTACATCCGCACCGCGAAGTCGAAGGGAATCAGCAACCGTCGCATCATCGTTCGGCACGCGCTGCGCAACTCGTTGATTCCCGTCGTCACCTTCATCGGTGCCGACGTCGGTGGACTGCTGGGCGGTGCCATCGTGACCGAAACGGTGTTCAACCTGCCAGGTCTCGGCCGCGCGATCTACGACGGTCTCGCCCGTCAGGAAGGTGCCGTCGTCGTCGGCATCGTGACGCTCTTCGTGTTCTTCTACATCTTCTTCAACCTCGTGGTGGACGTTCTCTACGCGGTTCTCGATCCAAGGATTCGCTATGAATAAAGAAGATTCGAGCGCAGCTCAGCACGCCGCAGACGAGGGCCTGCCCGGCAACGTCATCACCGGCGAGGCCGTCGAGTTGGTCGGTCAGGCCAGCCTGTGGGGCAATGCGTGGAAGTTCCTGCGGAAGAGCCCGTTCTTCATCATCGGCACGTTCCTGCTGTTGGTGCTGTTGGTGATGGCGGTGTTCCCGCAGCTGTTCGCCCGCGGCATCGATCCGCGCGTGTGCTCGCTGTCCGATTCCCGTCAGAGTCCCAGCGCTGCACACTGGTTCGGCACCGACGTCCAGGGCTGCGACTACTACGCCAACGTCATCTACGGTGCGCGGATCTCGCTGTCGATCGGTGTGCTCTCGGTCATCGGTGTGCTCATCATCGGCGTCCTGATCGGTGCTCTCGCCGGGTACTTCGGCGGAATCACCGACAGCATCCTGGCTCGCTTCACCGACGTGTTCTTCGGAATCCCGCTGCTGCTCGGTGCCCTGATCCTGCTCACCGTCACGGCCCAGCGCACCATCTTCACCGTCTCGCTCGCCCTGGTGGCCTTCGGCTGGATGACGGCGATGCGACTGGTTCGATCATCGGTGATCTCGATCAAGAACAGTGAATACGTCCAGGCTGCACAGGCATTGGGGGCGTCGACCTACCGCATATTGGTGCGACACATCCTGCCCAACGCTCTGGCTCCGGTGATCATCTACGCGACCATCTCGGTCGGTACGTTCATCGCGGCCGAGGCGACGCTGACCTTCCTCGGAATCGGATTGCAGGCTCCCGAGATCTCCTGGGGCCTGCAGATCAACCTCGGTCAGAACGTGTTCCTGACGGCACCGCACCTGGTGCTGTTCCCGGCCGCGTTCCTCTCCGTCACGGTGCTGGCGTTCATCATGCTCGGCGACGCACTCCGTGACGCACTCGATCCGAAACGGAACTGACATGAGTACTGCGAAGGACACCGTTCTGAGTGTCACCGATCTGACGGTCGAGTTCGAGGTCGACAAGGTCTGGCGCAAGGCGGTCGACACCGTCTCGTTCACCGTCGCCTCCGGCGAGGTGCTGGCCATCGTCGGTGAATCCGGATCCGGCAAGTCGACGACGGCCATGGCCGTCCCGGGCCTGCTGGCCGATAATTCGCGGGTGTCGGGCAGCATCAAGCTGGGCGAGAAAGAACTGGTCGGGCTACCCGAGAAGCAGCTCGCACCCATCCGCGGCAAGAACGTCGCGGTGATCTTCCAGGAACCGATGACGGCGCTCAATCCGGTGTACTCGATCGGCTGGCAGATCACCGAGGCCATCCGCGCGCACACCTCGCTGTCGAAGAAGGAAGCCAAGGCGCGGGCCGTCGAACTCCTGAAGCTCGTCGAGATGCCGGATCCGGAGACGCGGGTCGACTTCTACCCGCACCAGCTCTCCGGTGGTCAGCGTCAGCGCGCCATGATCGCCCAGGCGCTGTCCTCGGATCCGTCGTTGCTGATCGCGGACGAGCCGACCACGGCTCTGGACGTGACGGTGCAGGCCGAGATTCTCGACCTGATGCGAGACCTGCGTAATCGAATCGATGCGTCGATCGTGCTGATCACCCACGACATGGGCGTGGTAGCAGACATGGCCGATCGCATCGCGGTGATGAAGGACGGCGTCATCGTCGAAACCGATGCTGCGCAAACTATTTTCAAGAACGCGTCGCATCCGTACACGCAGCAGTTGCTTGCCTCGGTTCCGCACCTGGGCAGCAGCATCGAGGCCGTGACCGCCGGGAGGATCGCCGAGCCGAGTGCCGTCGAGGAGACCCGAGCACTGAGCATCGTCGACGGCGTCATCGAGTATCCGGGCCGCACCGTGTTCCGGGCCGTCGACGGGGTCAGCCTCGACATCGAGATGGGTGAGGTCGTCGGCCTCGTCGGTGAATCGGGCTCGGGTAAGTCCACGATCGGCAAGGCCGTCGTGGGACTGAACAAGCTCGCCGGCGGGTCGTTGTCGATCGCAGGGGTCGACATCACCAACCTGTCGAATCGTGAACTGCGTTCGGTGCGCAGCAAGGTCGGCATCGTGTTCCAGGATCCGGGTTCGTCGCTGAACCCACGCTGGCCGATCGGACAGTCGATTGCCGAGCCGATGCTGTTGCACACCGAGCACAGTGCTGCAGAGCGGAACCGCAAGGTCGAGGAATTGCTCGACCGGGTCCACCTGTCGCGGACCATGCGCAACCGCTACCCGCACCAGCTGTCCGGCGGTCAACGTCAGCGAGTCGGTATCGCGCGGGCACTCGCCCTGGAGCCGACGCTGCTGGTGGCCGACGAACCGACGTCTGCGCTCGACGTGTCGGTGCAGGCCAAGGTGCTCGAGCTGTTCAAGGAACTCCAGCACGAGTACGGGTTCGCATGCCTGTTCATCAGTCACGACCTCGCTGTCGTGGAGGTGCTGGCCAAGCGCATCGCGGTGTTGAACAAGGGCAAGCTGGCCGAGTTCGGTACGACGGATCAGATTCTGCGTCGTCCGACCAACGAGTACACCAAGCGGTTGCTCGCGGCCGTTCCGGTGCCGGACCCGGCCGAACAGGCCAAGCGTCGTCAGGCGCGAGCCGAGCTGTTGGCGGCAGGAGCGAAGTAGGCGACAACGCCGAGTGGGGGAGGGGGTACCGTCGTCTGTCGTGACGGACCCCCTCGCCCCACTGCTGGAACTACCTGGAGTTCTCGACTCCGCCGAACGTGCGCGCGACGCTCTGGGCGCGGTGCATCGGCACAAGGCCAATCGTCGGGGATGGCCGGCCACCGCCGCCGAGGCCGCGGTCCGTGCGGCTCGCTCGTCGTCGACGCTCGAGGGCGGTTCGATGGATTTCCCCCGCGAGGGCGAAGAAGGCGACCCCATTCTGGCGGGTGCGCTGCGAGTCGCGGCCGCCCTCGACGGTGATGCGCTGCAGAACACGGTCTCGACGTGGAAGCGCGCACCGCTTCAGACCCTCGCACGACTGCACCTGTTGGCCGCAGCCGACCTCGTCGACGACGCCTCCGAGCTCGGCCGTCCCCGCAGCGATGCAGGTGTCGGCGAGCGACTCGACCTCCTCGCACAGCTGGTGACCGGTGGAACGTCGGCACCGGCCCCGGTGATCGCGGCGGTGGTGCACGGTGAACTGTTGACGCTCAAAGCTTTCGGATCGGCCGACGGCGTCGTTGCGCGGGCTGCATCGCGACTGGTGGCAGCGTCGTCGGGATTCGACCCCCACAACCTGGGAGTACCGGAGGTGAGCTGGATGCGTCGGGCGAATGCCTACCGAGACGGCGCGACAGGATTCGCGGAGGGTACGGCAACCGGCGTCGGAAGTTGGGTGATCCTGTGCTGCGGGGCATTCGAAGCCGGTGCGGCAGAAGCGACTTCGATTGCCGAGGCTGCTCAGTAGGAGTTGTGCACACGTAAAAGGGCCGCGAGCGGAGCCTGCAGTAGTGAGCATATAAAAGGGCCGCGAGCGGAGCCTGCAGTAGTGAGCATATAAAAGGGCGGCGATGCCGACTTGCGTCGACGTCGCCGCCCGTTAGCACGGAGCGCCTGGTTACCAAGCGTGCACAGGTGGGCTGTGATGGACTACCACGTGGCCTCGGCGAGAATTCGACGGTGATGAGGTCATCCCTGCAACCGGTGCAGGGTTCTTGCTGATCACTGACGAATGTCGCAGGCCCACAGCGCTTCTGCCATTAGGTGGCAAGCTCCGCGTGGGTGCCGGTGTCCGTGCTGGGAATTCCGGTCGGGAGAGCGAATCTTCTCTTCCGATTCGTTCTTGGCCTTCCGTTCTTCCGTACGTCATTTGTACCCCGTGACGCTCCTCACATCAAGGGGTTGGACGTCATCTTTTTCTTCGGAGCAGTCCGTAGGTGATCGCGCCGGCCGCGAGAGCGCTGAAACCTGCTGCGGCGCTTGCTGCTACGGTTTTGCCCGACGGGGTCTGGATTCGTGATCGCAGCGAGACCGGGTTGGAGAAGGTGAGAATCGGCCATCCGCGGGAGGCTGCTTCCTTGCGCAGTGCACGATCGGGGTTGACGGCCGTGGGATGCCCGACTGCGCGCAGCATCGGCACGTCGGTGATCGAATCCGAGTACGCGTAGCTCGACGCCAAGTCGTAATCATGTTGCGCGGCCAGGGAGTTCATGGCGTCGACCTTGCCCTCGCCGTAGCAGTAGAAGTCGACCTCGCCGATGTACTTGCCCTCCACGGTCACCATCGTCGTCGCCATGCTGTGATCGGCCCCCAGCAGCTCGGCGATGGGGCGCACGATCTCGTCACCGGACGCCGAGACGACCACGACGTCGTGTCCACGGAGCTTGTGGTCGGCGATGAGATCGGCGGCTTCGGCGAACACGAGGGGGTCGACGATGTTGTGCAGCGTTTCGGCGACGATTGCTCGCACCTGTTCGACGTCCCAGCCTGCGGTCATGCTCGCGATGTGCGCGCGCATGCGCTCCATCTGGTCGTGATCGGCTCCGGACAGCAGGAACAGAAATTGTGCGTAGCTGCTCTTGAGAACGGCGCGCCGGTTGATGAGTCCTTGGTCGAAGAACGGCTTGCTGAATGCCAAAGTGCTGGACTTGGCGATGATCGTCTTGTCGAGGTCGAAGAATGCCGCGACGCGCGCTGTGCGTCGGCCGGCCGGGACGTCGTCGTTGCTCGCGCTCTGGGTCACGTTTGTCACCATAGTGGCCGGTGGTGACCGTTGGATGTTGCGCGGTGCCACTGGCGGACTCGGTTCGACGCGGTCGAGAAAAGCCGACGGTTGAACTTGCAAACAAGGACGTCCACGGGTGTAGTATTTTCTACGAGCCCGGTTCATTCCGGGCGGTGTTCAGCCCGACCCCCCGGGGCTGAACCAGACGACCCTCGCCTCCTCCCCCCCTGGCGAGGGTCGTCCTCTTTTCCGGGGTAGGTCGAAAACTGGTACAGCAGTACCGGTATTCATCCACAGGCCCGAATCTATCCACATTTCCCCAAGTCGCGCGCATCTCGAGCAGATTCTCACGCACGCTTGGCGCATGGAAACGGACTCGCGGCAGCGGACCACGCACCCGGCAGTGACGATGTCGATCGAACTTCGCGGACTGCGCGAGGATGTCTACCGAATCGCCGCGGCCGCGGATTGTGTTGTGGAAGAGCAGAACTTACTGGTCGGTATCGGCTCGACACGTTCGATGTGGGACCGTTGCGGAATTATTCTGGTCGACTTCGCGTCCGCAGAGACGGCACTGTCGACGGGATTTCCGAGACGCGCGGGCGTCATTCTGGTCACGGCCGCACCGCCGACGCTCGACGATTGGCGAATCGCCACATCGCTCGGTGCCGAGCATGTGATCGCCCTGCCGTGGGACGAGGACGCACTCGTGCGGATACTCGGCGAACCCGCGTCGGCACCATCCGGAGACGGCGGCGTGATCGCTGTGGTCGGCGCTCGCGGTGGCGCGGGCGCATCCACTTTCGCGGCCGCACTCGGACTGTGCAGCAGCCGTTCGGGTCGACGTGCCCTCGTGGTCGAGGGCGACCGGTACGGCAGCGGCCTGGACCTGCTGCTCGGTTGGGAGAACGCTCCAGGTCTGCGGTGGTCCGGCTTGGTCGTCGAGGGCGGCCGAGTCTCCGCCGACGCTCTGCACGGGGCCCTGCCCTCCCGCTCCGGAATGTCGGTGCTGGCACTGGGCCGAGCCGACGGCCGAGGTATCGGACTCTCTGCCGTCGCAGTGGCGGCTGTACTCGATGCAGGACGCGCAGCGGGCGATCTCGTGGTGTGCGACGCCCCGCGTCATCCCAGCGACGTCTCCGACGCTCTGTATGCCGCGGCGGACCTCGTCACGCTGGTACTTCCGGCCGAACTGCGAGCCGTGACGTCGGCCGAGGCGGTGGCCGCGCACGTGGTGGATCGAAATGCCAATGTCGGACTGGTCGTTCGCGGGCCGGCTCCGGGTCGGCTGAGGGCCGACGACATCGCCGTCGCCCTCGGGCTTCCGCTGTTGACGTCGATGCGTGCCGAGCCTGCACTGGCCGAGCGCCTCGAACGAGGAGGTCTGGTGCTGGGCCGTCGTTCGCCGCTGGCCGCAGCAGCCGAAGCCGTGCTCGATACGTTCGCGCACAAGCCCGGTGGGCAGCGGAGGGCGGCATGAGCGCCGTCGTCACCGCGGATCTGCTCGACCGCGTCCGCGATCGTTTGGCTGCATCGGCCGACGCTCCGGTTCCCGCCACCGTCGCCGCAGCCATTCGAGCGGAAGCAGGCGGGGTCATCGGCGACACCGATATGCTTGCGGCCCTGAGGGTTCTGCAAACCGAGCTGACCGGCGCGGGGCCGTTGGAGCCGCTGCTGTCCGAACCGGGAGTGACCGACGTACTGGTCACCGCACCGGATCAGGTGTGGATCGATCGTGGGCGCGGACTCGAGCGCACCGGAGTTCGTTTCGTCGACGAGGCTGCCGTTCGCCGGCTCGCGCAACGGCTCGCCCTCTCGGCCGGCCGTCGACTCGACGACGCGCAGCCCTGGGTCGACGGTCGACTGCCCGGCGTCGGGCAGGGAGCGTTCGGCGTCCGCCTGCACGCTGTGCTGGCACCGGTGGCGAGCGGAGGAACGTGCGTGTCGCTCCGGGTGCTGCGACCCGCGACGCAGGGACTCTCCGCTCTCCGTGCATCGGGAGCCGTGACGGGGGACGGGTACGAGCTACTGCGTCGAATCGTGTTCGGTCGCTTGGCTTTCTTGGTCGTCGGCGGCACCGGGGCAGGGAAGACGACCCTTCTTGCTGCGCTGCTGGGCGAAGTGGATCCGTCCGAACGGATCGTCTGTGTCGAGGACGCGGCCGAGTTGGCACCGGCCCATCCGCACGTTGTTCGTCTCGTGGCCCGCGCACCCAACGTCGAAGGTGTCGGCGAGGTGTCGGTGCGGCAGCTGGTGCGTCAGGCCTTGCGAATGCGACCCGATCGTCTCGTGGTCGGTGAGGTGCGCGGGGCCGAGGTGATCGACCTGATGACGGCGCTCAACACAGGTCACGACGGCGGAGCCGGAACCATCCACGCGAACTCCCCGGCGGAGGTGCCCGCCCGGCTCGAAGCCCTTGCCGCACTGGGCGGAATGGGTCGAGACGCGCTGCACAGCCAACTCGCCGCGGCGGTCCAGGTGGTGTTGCACGTCCACCGCAGCGCCGACGGTACCCGACGACTACGTGAGATCGGAGTGGTCGACGTCGATCCCACCGGGCGTGTGCACATCGCTCCGGCCTGGTCGGTGGCTGCCGACGCGACGCCGGGTCGAGGTCGACTCCTCGAACTGCTCGATCGTCGCTGCGGTGACAACCGATGACGGCCGCGCTCGTGGTCCTCGCTGCAGCAGTCGTACTGTGGCCCAGCAGTTTTCGTCGGCTGCCGCGGAAGGCACGAACGGCGTCGAGCGCGCCGCGATGGCTGATGCCGACCGGCTGCGCTCTCGTCGTGGCAGGGACGGTGTGGTGGTTCGGCGGGTTCTGGGCCGTGAGCGCGGCGGCGGTGGCGGGTGGCACCGGATGGCGGCGTTATCGTCGGAGACTCGAACGCGATCGGCGGGCCGAGGAATTGAACTGGCTCGCAACCGGAGTCGAGGTGGTCATCGGCGAGCTCCGCGTCGGATCCCATCCCGCCACGGCCAGCGCGGTTGCGGCGGACGAGTGCGGCGGCATCGCGTCGACGGCATTGCGCGGCGCGGCGTCGCGGGCCCGGCTGGGCGGCAGGGCTGCCGACGGCATCGCTGCGTCCGATTCGTTGCTGGACGCGGAGCTGGCCCGATTGGCCGCAGCGTGGCGGGTGGCGGATGAGTACGGACTCGCGCTCGCCGAACTGCTCGACGCCACCCGTGAGGACATGCTGGGGCGTAGACGGTTTCGCGAACGAACGGACGCAGCGCTCGCCGGAGCCCGCGCCACCGCGCTGGTCCTGGCCGGTCTACCGATCCTCGGAGTCGCGCTCGGTCAGCTGATGGGAGCGAATCCACTGCAGCTCCTGCTCGGCGGCGGGCTCGGCGGAATGCTGCTGGTCATCGGCACGGCCCTGGGCTGCGCGGGACTGCTGTGGACCGACGCGATCACCGGCAAGGTGACGACGTGATGTGGGCGACGGTGCTCTGTCTGGCATCGGCACTGATCACGCTGCCCACGGTCGCGAGCGGATTGCACAGGCTGGCACCCGACGGTCGTGCGAATGCCGACGCCGACGATGCGCCGGCCCCCGACCCGCTCGCGGTGGCCATGACCTTCGATCTGCTCGCAGCGTGCCTACGTTCGGGCCTTCCCGTGGCGACTGCCGCTGCGGCAGCGGCACATTCCGCTCCGATCTCGTTCGGTGTCGCGTTGCGCAAGGCCGCCGATCTGCTCGAACTCGGAGCCGACGCCACCACAGCGTGGGACGCCGTCGCACAGGATCCGGAGACCGAGGCTCTGGCGAGGATGGCACGGCGATCTGCCCGAGCCGGGTCGTCCATGGCGTCGGCGATGACGGAACTCGCTGCGACCCAACGAACCCGGGCCGAAGACGCATCGGCTGCTGCCGCCGAGCGTGCCGGTGTGCTGATCAGCGGGCCGTTGGGGCTGTGCTTTCTGCCTGCCTTCATCTGCCTCGGCATCATCCCCGTGGTGATCGGACTGGCGGGCAACGTACTGGGCGGCGGTCTGCTGTGACCGCCGCGTACTCGAGTGTCCGATGCGGAGATGCTGCATCGGAGAACAGGGAGGGGAATCGAGATGATCGAGAATGCACTGCAGGAGTTGAAGACTCGAATCATGCTGTTCGGCGTGGAGGACGACGGCATGTCGACCGCGGAATACGCCATCGGCACCATCGCGGCCGCGGCGTTCGGGGCGGTGTTGTACACGGTGGTGACCGGCAACAGCATCGTGACGGCGTTGACGGGGATCATCGATCGAGCGTTGAACACTGCCGTCTGATCTTGGGCGATGATGACGGGGCCGTGACGGTGGAGGCGGCGTTCGCGATCGCGTCCATCGTCGCGGTGATCGTGGTGTGTATCGGGGCGATCGTGTCGGTGACGATGCACATCGGGTGCGTCGATGCCGCCAGAGAAGCTGCTCGGTTGGCGGCCAGAGGTGATGGTGCGCAGGCTGTCTCGGTGGGGCAACGGGTCGGGCCCGACGGTGCTCGGGTGACGGTGACCGAGGACGGTGAGTTCTTCGTCGCGCGGGTGGAGGTGGAGAGTCCGCTGCCGGGGTTGACATTGTCGGCTGAGGCGGTTGCTGCTGCGGAACCGGTTGCAGCGGAATGAGGCCCGCTTTCGGGAGGGCGCTACAAGACGACGAGGGCGGGGCGACGGTGTTGGCGGCGCTGGCGATGTCGGCGGCGATCGCCGTCGTTGTGATGGTGATTCATGTGGGCTCGGCGGTGGGTGCTCGTCATCAGGCGCAGTCGGCGGCCGATCTCGCGGCGCTGGCTGGTGCGGGGGCTCTCGATCGTGGGGTGGCCGATGCGTGCGAGACGGCGCGGGGGTTGGCGGTGCGCATGGGTACCCAGTTGCGGGAGTGCACGATCAACGAGTGGGACGTGATCGTCACGGTGGGCCAGCCGGTGTTTCTGGGTCGCTTCGGAATGTCCGACGCCATCGCCTCGGCGCGGGCGGGTCCGGGGTGACCGGACGTCCGCCGGGGACCCGTCTGGATCCGCCCTGGTTCGCAAACGCGCGCGCGTTTGTCAGGCGCGCCCGCCTTGGTTCGCAAACGCGCGCGCGTTTGTCAGGTGCGGGCGGAATCGCCCCGTTCGAGCCGGCTATTTCGCGCGCGCTCAGCGAATGCGCGCGCATTTGCGCCGAACCGGGACCTCCAACCCGGCCCCGACGGGCCCCACGGGCCTCGACGGTCCGACTTCAGCGGTCAGTGTGGAGTAACGGTGCGGGCCCCGGACTGCAGTGGGGCCAATCGAGTCAGTTGAGTGACGTGCTCCGGGGTGAGCTCGGCGATCGAATTGACCTGCAGCAGTTGCATGGTGCGCACGATGTCCTCGCGCAGGATCTCGATCATGCGGTCGACGCCCGCGCGACCTCCGGCCATCAGGCCGTACAGGTACGCCCGGCCGACGAGTGTGAACGACGCCCCCATCGCGATGGAGGCGACGATATCGGCACCGTGCATGATGCCCGTGTCGACGGCGACCTCGAAGTCGGAGCCGACTTCGCGCACGACCTGCGGCAGCAGGTGGAAGGGGACAGGAGCGCGATCGAGTTGTCGGCCTCCGTGGTTCGACAGGATGATGCCGTCGACTCCCAGTTCGGCGAGACGGGCCGAATCGGCCACCGACTGAACACCTTTGACGACCAGCTTGCCGGGCCAGATCTCCCGGATGACGTCGAGATCCTCGAACGAGATGGACGGATCCATCGCCGAATTGAGCAGCTCGCCGACCGTGCCGCCAGTGGAAGACAGTGACGCGAACTCGAGCTTGGCCGTGGTGAGGAAGTCCCACCACCACCATGGACGCGGAATGGCGTTGGCGATCGTCGACGCGGTCAACTGCGGCGGGATGGAGAACCCGTTGCGCTTGTCGCGCAGGCGAGCTCCTGCAACCGGTGTGTCGACCGTGAACAGCAGTGTGTCGAAGCCTGCCTTCGCGGCGCGTTCGACCAGCCCGAACGAGATGTCGCGGTCGCGCATGACGTAGAGCTGGAACCAGTTGCGCCCATTCGGGTTGGTGGCCTTGACGTCCTCGATCGACGTGGTGCCCAGGGTCGAGAGGCAGAACGGAATTCCAGCCGCTCCGGCTGCGGCAGACCCGGCGTACTCACCCTCGGTCTGCATCAGGCGGGTGAATCCCGTCGGCGCGATGCCGAACGGGAGCGCGGACGGCCCACCGAACACTGTCGTCGAGGTGTCGACGTGGGAGACGTCCCGCAGGATCGAGGGATGGAATTCGACGTCGCGGAAGGCCTGACGAGCTCGCGAGAGTGAAATCTCGGCGTCGGCGGCACCGTCGGTGTAGTCGAACGCCGCGCGCGGGGTGCGTCGACGGGCGATGGTGCGGAGATCGTCGATGGTGAGTGCCGCGCTCAGGCGTCGGCGGCGCAGGTTCAGATCAGGCTTCTTGAACGAGAGGACCTCGCGCAGGTCGGTAGCTTTGGGAATCTGCCGGGTGATGGGCATGTCATGGTCTCGATTCTGTGGGCGGATCTCCTCCCACCACACCACCCGAGGTCCCGGCAGCGACGCGCAGGGTGGTGCCCCGTCAGCTCCGCATCAGAGTGCGGAGCGCCGTGGCCATCGCGGGTTCGGTGTATCCACCGGTCCTGGCCACGAATGTGGTTCGACAGGTGATCACTTCGATTCCCGACCCGTCGGTGAGGGTGTTGCTGGTGACCATCACGTCGCTGCCCGAGGATTGTCGAAACGATTCCAGACACAGGTCGGAGTTGATCCGGTCGCCCACCTGCAACGGTCGTCGGAGCACGATCTGCTGATCGGTGTGCAGCACGTCGCTCACGGAGTAGCCGATCAGCAGGTGCTCGAACAGTTCGGGCAACAGCCGCGTGCCGATGACGCTGACGAAAGTGACGGGGGCGATCAACGAGTCGTAGCCGAGAATGGCTGCGGCACGTTCGAGGTGATGCGATGGATGGTCGTCCTGGACGGACCGGGCGAACTCTCGAATCTGTTCACGCCCGATCTCGTAGTCCTGCGGCGGGAGATAGTGACAACCCACCTTTTCCACGATGGCCGGAACAGCCGCTGCATACCGGCCCGTCACGCGATCGGTCACAGGCATGTCGGACCTCCACAAGTCCTCCGGCTTTGTCGAGTCATCGACATTGGAACAGACTCAGAACTGACAGGTCGTCAGAGTTGCGCATATTTTGCGAACGATCACAGTGGAGTCGGCGGTGTGCTGGAGATTCGCCAGGGCGCGCCCCGCCGCAGGTTCGCAAACGCGCGCGCTCTTGCCAGGTGCGCGCAGATCTGCCCCGATCCGGCGACAATTGTGCTCGCGTTCAGCGAATGCGCGCGCGTTTGCGGCCGAACTGGGGCGGCCGGCTCACCCCTCCCGAGTGATGGCCGACAACACCGCCGTCAACACTCGAACAGCGCCGTCTTTGTCCAGTGGATCGTTGCCGTTTCCGCATTTGGGTGATTGCACACACGAGGGACATCCGGTCTGACATTCGCACGAGACGATGGCGTCTTTCGTGGCGGTGAGCCAGTCTGCGATGGCGACGTGTCCTCGGTCGGCGAAGCCTGCTCCGCCGTCGTATCCGTCGTAGACGAACACCGTCGGCAGGCCGGTGTCGGGGTGCAGTGCCGTCGACACTCCGCCGATGTCCCAGCGATCGCAGGTCGCCACCAGTGGCAGCAATCCGATCGCGGCGTGTTCTGCGGCGTGCAGTGATCCGGGGAATCGTTCGTACGGAACTCCGCTGTGCTCGAGCAACTCCGGAGTGATGGTGTACATGACGGCTCGGGTGTCGAGAGTCTGTGCGGGCATGTCGAGTTCGATGGAATCGAGTACCTCGCCGGAGAGCAGGCGTCGCAGATATCCGACGACTTGATGTGTGACGTTCACCTGAACCAGCGCGACGCGTACCTCGCCGTAGTCGACGGATTCGTGCACCGCGGTGATCGAGATGTCGGTGATCTCGCGCGCCGAGGTGTTCCATTCGGGCTGCTCGGCGTGCACCAGCGCGAGACCGGCATCGAGATCGAGTTCGTCGACGACGAAGGACTCGCCCTGGTGGATGTGGACGGCACCGGGGTGGGCGGTGGCGGGCGCTCTTCCCCCGTCGACTGTGCCGAGCATGCGGCCCGACTCGCCGTCGACGATGGCCACCTGCACCCCGGTGCCGCCGCGAATGTTGACCGCGCCGTGCGGCGAGAGTTGCTGTCCTTCGGGGGTGATGAACCACCCGTGCGGACGCTTGCGTACGTAGCCCTTCAGCTCGAGTTCCTCGAGCACCGATTCCGCGTTCAGCTCCTCGGCCTCGACGAGGGTGATCGGTAGTTCGACTGCAGCGCAGAGCAATTGCGGAGCCAGGATGTACGGGTTGGTGGGATCGGTGACGGTGGCCTCGACAGGCTTGTCCAGCAGGGCCGCCGGGTGATGCACCAGATACGTGTCGAGGGGATCGTCACGCGCCACCAGTACCAGCAGCGAGCCTTCCCCGCGTCGTCCGGCCCGGCCGCCCTGCTGCCAGAACGACGCGACGGTGCCGGGAAAGCCGGCGACGATCACCGCGTCCAAACCGGCGATGTCCACGCCCAATTCGAGCGCATTGGTGGTGGCCACGCCGAGCAGGGTGCCGTCGGACAGGTCGGATTCGAGCTTGCGCCGGTCCTCGGCCAAATACCCTGCGCGATAGGCGGCGACGCGTCGTACCAACTGCGGATCGACGTCGGCGAGAATTCGCTGGGTACCCAGAGCGGTCACTTCGGCTCCGCGTCTGGACCGCACGAATGCCAGGGTTCGCGCGCCCTCCACCAACAGGTCGGCCATGATGCGCGACGCCTCGGCCCCGGCCGACTTGCGAACCGGCGCACCGTTCTCGCCGGTGATCTCCTCGAGCAGCGGCGGTTCCCACAATGCGACGGTGCGTGCTCCGTGCGGGGATCCGTCCTCGGTGATCTCCTCGCACGGCGCTCCGATGAGGCGACTGGCTGCTCGCCCCGGTTCGGACGTCGTCGCACTGGCCAGAACGAATACCGGCGATGCGCCGTACCGTGCGCACAGGCGTCGTAGCCGGCGTAGCACCAGAGCGACGTTGGATCCGAAAACGCCTCGGTAGTAATGGCATTCGTCCACCACCACGTAGCGCAGATTGCGAAGGAACCGCGACCATCGCTCGTGCGAGCCGAGGATGCCGAGATGCAACATGTCGGGATTGGTGAAGATCCACCGCGCATTGGCGCGTGCCCACTGGCGAATCTCGATCGGCGTGTCACCGTCGTACGCGCTGGGGAACACTTCGGCGAGTTCTTCTGAGCACGAACGTAACTCGTCGGTGATCGAGATCGTGGTGCGTAGCTGGTCGGCACCGAGGGCCTTGGTGGGGGCCAGGTACAGCGCGGTCGCCCGGGCATCGGCGGACAGCGTCGTCAGAATCGGGAGTTGATATGCCAGCGATTTGCCCGACGCCGTGCTGGTCGAGAGCACCACGTGACTGCCTTCGGCCGCGAGTGTCGCCGCACGTGCCTGATGTGTCCACGGTTGTGCGATCCCACGAGAGGTGATCACCTGCACCACTTCCGGGCCGACCCACGACGGCCAGGAGGCGAACTGCGAGGCCCGTGCCGGCAGCTCCGCGACGTGGGTCAGCGGGCTCTTGTTCGCGGGCGAGCCCGCCAGCACCCGATCCAGCAACCGCTGCCCGTAAGTCTCTACATCCGCACCGCCCAGCGGATGCTTGTCGCTCACTGCCGGTCTCCATGCATTCGTTCGATCTACTGGCCACCCGTTCGAGCTCGATGCGACCTGGGGTCCTCATGCTATCGCGGACGCGAAACGGGCCGCTCGAGCCCTGGTGAGAGTGGTATTTCGCCCGTCCTGCGGTGTGTGCTCCCCCGACGCGGGCAATTTGTTCGAAAAGGGTCGGTTTTCGACTGTTGCGAACGCGGAGTTCATGGTTCACTTGACGCGGTCGCAGCTTCTGTGTTCGTTCTACGCTTCGCAGGATCTTATGTTGCGGGCGCGGTACTGGGAGAGCTCGTCCATCAGGGGGAATCCTGAGGGGGATTCGTACAAGTGCAGCGGTCGGAACCGGCCCGATGGATCGAAAGTGCGCTCCATCGAATCCGGTGTTAGAAAGAGAAGGAAAAGCATGGCACAGGGAACTGTGAAGTGGTTCAACGCCGAAAAGGGCTTTGGATTCATCGCACCAGAAGACGGCTCCGCTGACGTTTTCGTTCACTACTCCGAGATCCAGGGCAGCGGCTTCCGCACCCTCGAGGAGAACCAGCGCGTCGAGTTCGAGGTCGGACAGGGCACCAAGGGTCCTCAGGCCACGGGCGTTCGCGCAGTCTGATTCTCTTCTCTTCGGAGTCGAGATACTCATCCCCCTTTCCCATCGGCCTACTACAGGCGATGGGAAAGGGGGATGTTTCGTTCGGGCGAACCACCGGGGAGCGTCGAAAGCCGTGAGCGCGGACGCCGATGTCCTAATGTCCATGCTGTGAACCAGCTGTCCTTCTTCTCTGCCGAGTCGTTACCGCCCGCGGTGACCGATCTCAGCGGGCTGCTGGCTGCCACCGGGCATGTCGTCACCTCCTCGGGTTCGGCCCGTATCTCCGTCGTGGTCGACGCGCAGTGGCGCGCGGATGCCATCGCCGAACTCATCGAGCAATGCGGTCTGACGCCGGAGCTCGGTCGGTCGGAAGAGGACAGACCACTGGTGCGTACCGCGTCGGTGCCCGAACTGTCTGCACTGGCGTCTCTGTGGACCAAGGGCGCTGTCAAGGCCGTCCCGCCCGGTTGGGTACCGGGTTCCCGTGAACTGCGCGCCTGGGTGCTCGCATCGGGTCGTCCCGAGGCCGAGGGGGAGCGCTACGTGCTCGGCCTCGATCCCCATGCGCCGGAGACGCACGCCGTCCTGGCTCAGTCACTGATGCGCGCGGGTATCGCGCCGACGCTCATCGGCACGCGCGGATCCAATCCTGGCCTCCGAATCACCGGTCGACGTCGGCTGTTGCGACTGACCGAGAACGTCGGCGAGGCTCCACAGAACGTGGACGCACGTACCAATTGGCCCCACGCCGAGTAGAACGATCTGTGACTGATCTGCGAGTATTTGGCCGACGTATGTCAGTCTGTTAGTAGTGGGACAGGCAAATCTGCCTGTGAAAACGCACTAGGGAAGGTTCGGCAGCAAGGTGGCAGCACGTAACAACGGCACGGGGGACAGCTCCGCCGAGCCACGTCGTCTGGTCATCGTCGAGTCTCCGACCAAGGCAAAGAAGATCGCCCCGTACCTCGGGAGCAACTACGTCGTCGAGGCCTCCGTCGGCCACATTCGCGACCTTCCCCGCGGTGCCGCGGACGTTCCCGCGAAGTACAAGGGTGAGCCCTGGGCGCGTCTCGGCGTGGACGTCGACCACGACTTCGAGGCCCTCTACGTCGTCTCGCCGGAGAAGAAAGGCAAGGTCGCCGAGCTCAAGAGCCTGCTCAAGGACGCCGACGAGCTCTATCTCGCCACTGACCCCGACCGCGAGGGTGAGGCCATCGCCTGGCATCTCCTCGAGACCCTGAACCCCAAGATCCCCGTTCGACGCATGGTGTTCCACGAGATCACCAAGCCGGCCATCCTCGCCGCAGCGGCCGATACCCGCGACCTGGACCAAGACCTGGTCGACGCCCAGGAGACGCGTCGTATCCTCGACCGTCTCTACGGCTACGAGGTCAGCCCGGTGCTGTGGAAGAAGGTCATGCCGAAGCTCTCGGCAGGCCGAGTGCAGTCCGTCGCCACCCGCATCGTCGTCCAGCGTGAGCGCGAGCGAATGGCTTTCCGCAGCGCCGAGTACTGGGACATCTCCGCCACGCTCGACGCCGGAGCCGAGGCAACGCCGCGCAGTTTCGGTGCCCGTCTGGTCAATGTCGACGGCAATCGTGTCGCCGCCGGTCGCGACTTCGGGGCCGACGGCAAGCTCAAGTCCGACGCAGTGACCGTCCTCGACGAACCCCGTGCCCGACGCCTCGCCGAAGCTCTCGAGGGCGTCGATCTGACGGTCGCGTCCGCCGAGGACAAGCCCTACACCCGCAAGCCGTACCCGCCGTTCATGACGTCGACGCTGCAGCAGGAAGCCGCCCGCAAGTTGCGCTTCAGCTCCGAGCGCACCATGCGGGTCGCGCAGCGGCTGTACGAGAACGGCTACATCACCTACATGCGTACCGACTCGACGACGCTGTCGGCGTCGGCGATCTCCGCGGCACGCACACAGGCGACCGAGCTCTACGGGCCGGAGTACGTCCATCCCTCGCCGCGGCAGTACACCCGCAAGGTCAAGAACGCGCAGGAGGCCCACGAGGCCATCCGCCCGTCCGGTGACGTCTTCCAGACGCCCGGTCAGTTGCACTCGGCCCTGCAGACCGACGAATTCCGACTCTACGAGTTGATCTGGCAGCGCACGGTCGCGTCGCAGATGGCCGATGTTCGCGGCACCACGCTGACTTTGCGCATCACCGGAACGGCCGGAACCGGCGAGGAGTGCACGTTCTCGGCGTCCGGTCGCACCATCACGTTCGCCGGCTTCCTCAAGGCCTACGTGGAGAGCGTCGACGATCAGGCAGGCGGACAGTCCGACGACGCCGAATCCCGATTGCCTGCCCTGGTTCAGGGCCAGGCCGTCACCGCCACCCAGCTCGATCCCGACGGTCACACCACGAACCCGCCCGCACGATTCACCGAGGCGTCGCTCATCAAGACGCTCGAGGAACTGGGCATCGGTCGGCCGTCGACGTATTCGTCGATCATCAAGACCATCCTCGACCGCGGGTACGTCTACAAGCGCGGCAGTGCACTGGTGCCGTCGTGGGTGGCGTTCTCGGTGGTTGCCCTGCTGGAGGCGCACTTCGGGCGTCTGGTGGACTTCGACTTCACCGCAGGGATGGAGGACGACCTCGACGCGATCGCGGGAGGCCGTGAGCGACGCGGCAATTGGCTGCAGAGCTTCTACTTCGGCGGCGACACCGGTGCCGAGGGTTCGGTGGCCCGCTCCGGTGGTCTGAAGAAGATGGTGGGCCAGAATCTCGAAGAGATCGATGCGCGCACCATCAACTCCATTCGCCTGTTCGACGACTCCGAGGGTCGCGAAATCCATGTGCGCGTAGGCCGTTACGGCCCGTACCTCGAGCGCATGGTGCGCAACGACGACGATCCGGACGGCGATCCGATCAGCCAGCGCGCCAACCTGCCCGACGATCTTCCGCCGGACGAGTTGACGATCGACTTCGCCGAAAAGCTGTTCGCCACACCGCAAGAGGGCCGCAAGCTCGGTGTCGATCCGCTGACCGGTCACGACATCGTCGCCAAGGAAGGTCGTTTCGGGCCCTACGTCACCGAGATCCTGCCCGAGCCGGAGCCCGAACCGACGCCCCCCGAGCCCGACATCGTCCCGGTGCCGTCCGGCAACGACAGTGATGGCGGCGGCGGGGTCAAGACCGCGGTGAAGAAGGCCGCGGCCAAGAAAGCACCGGCCAAGAAGGCGGCTGCGAAGAAGGCGACCGGCCCCAAGCCGCGCACCGGTTCTCTGCTCAAGTCCATGGATCTGGCGACCATCACGCTCGACGATGCACTCAAGCTGCTGTCGCTGCCGCGTGTCGTCGGAGTCGATCCGGAGTCCAAGGAAGAGATCCTCGCGCAGAACGGTCGCTACGGCCCGTATCTGAAGAAGGGCACCGACTCTCGCTCGCTCGCCGACGAGGATCAGATGTTCACCGTCACGCTGGAAGAGGCGCTCAAGATCTACGCCGAGCCCAAGCGTCGCGGTCGTCAGGGTGAAGCCAAGCCGCCGCTACGCGAGATGGGCGTCGACCCGATCAGTGAGAAGCCGATGGTGATCAAGGACGGTCGCTTCGGGCCGTACGTCACCGACGGTGAGACCAACGCCAGCCTGCGCAAGGACGACGACGTGGAGTCGATCACCGACGATCGCGCGTCGGAGTTGTTGGCGGACAGGCGTGCTCGCGGACCGGTGAAGAAGAAGGCACCGGCGAAGAAGGCGGCTGCCAAGAAGGCACCGGCGAAGAAGGCCGCTGCGAAGAAGGCTCCGGCCAAGAAAGCTGCTGCGAAGAAGACGGCCACCAAGACCACTGCCGCGAAGAAGGCGCCGGTCAAGAAGGCTCCGGCCAAGAAGACCGACAGCGAATAGCTCGCGAGCTCGAAGTTATGGACGGGATTTCGGCCGAATGCGTCCATAACTTCGAGTTCGGCGCTGCTCGGGAACAGTGCGGCGGGGGGTAGTCGGTCCCAACCACTAGGGTTGCGTGCATGGCGGGTGTGTTCGATCGATTGGTCGGTCAGGAAGATGTCGAGGCCGATCTGACGGCGGCAGCGGTGGCGGCTCGCACCGGTGTCGACTCGTCGGCGATGACGCATTCCTGGCTGTTCACCGGCCCGCCCGGGTCCGGTCGTTCCATCGCGGCCCTGTGCTTCGCCGCGGCATTGCAATGCACGACCGAGGGCGTTCCGGGGTGCGGACACTGTCAGGCCTGCTCGACGACGATGGCCGGAACCCACGGCGATGTGCGACGCGTCGTGCCCGAGGGCTTGAGCATCAGCACCAAGGAGATGCGAGACATCGTCTCCATCGCCTCGCGTCGGCCGAGCACAGGTCTGTGGCAGGTGGTCGTCGTGGAGGACGCCGACCGCCTCACCGAAGGTGCCGGAAACGTGTTGCTGAAGGTGGTCGAGGAGCCGCCGGCGCGGACGGTGTTCCTGCTGTGTGCGCCGTCGGTCGATCCGCAGGACATCTCGGTGACCCTGCGCTCCCGATGCCGGCACGTCTCGCTGGTGACGCCCACGGTGCCGGCTATTGCCCAGGTGCTGCAGACCCGCGACAAGCTCGACGCCGAGACGGCGGAGTGGGCCGCATCGATCAGCGGCGGCCACGTGGGCAGAGCGCGTCGACTCGCCACCGACGAGGACGCGCGGGCGCGTCGCAAACGTGCGCTGGCTCTGGCGTCGGCTGCGGCTCGGCCCAATCATGCCTACCTCGCGGCCGAGGAGTTGGTGAAGGCCGCCGAGGACGAGGCCAAGGAGATGAGTGCCTCGCGCGACGAGGCCGAAACCGAGGAGCTGCGGACGGCCCTGGGTGCGGGCGGTACCGGTAAGGGTGCGGCGGGCGCGCTGCGCGGCTCGGCCGGGGTGCTCAAGGATCTGGAGAAGCGGCAGAAGTCGCGTGCCACCCGAACCGGTCGCGATTCACTCGATCGCGCGCTGATGGATCTGGTGGGCCTGTATCGAGATGCGCTCGCTCGCTCGTACGGATCGACCGCGACCGCGACGCACCCCGACATGGCCGAGCAGGTCGAACGCATGGCAAAAGCCGTCCCACCCGAGGCGTTGCTGAAGAGCATCGAAGCGATCCTCGAATGCCGAGAGTCGTTGGCGGTCAACGCGAAACCGAAGTTCGCGATCTATGCGATGGTCGCGACGCTGGGCGACGTGCTGCGTTAGTCCTGCGCTTTTTTCCGCGCCCGCGAAGCCCGAAGATTGGCGACGTTGCCGCAGGTCTTCACGTCGTGCCAGACGCCGCTGTTGTTGCGGGAGCGGTCGTAGAACGCTGATCCGCAGTCCGCGTTCCTGCATCGCTTGAGCCGACGCCACGTGTCCGCCTGTTGGGCGAGAAGCACTTCGGACCAGATCTGCGACGCGATCCAGTCGGCCCCGGTGCCGGTGGGGGAGAGCCGGACGGTGCCGTCGGTACCCGGAACGAGCTCGACTCGGACTGCCGGCTGCGCGGCCATATCGCCTGCAATGGCCGCTTCCACATCGGATCTCAGTATCCGTAGAGCGGCTGCGTCTGCGTCCGACAAAGACGTCCCCCAGGTAGCGGATGCTGACCTGCCGTCTGCGATGAGGTCGGGCAGGTCGTAGGCATCGATGGCCCGCGTGTTGAGCAGATCCTGAACCACCTGCAAGCCGTCGGGTGCCGGCGCGAGTCGGAAGCGCCCCGTCGGAGACAGTGACATAACTGAACTGTATTTGACTATGTCGTGTCGGTCAACTATGAATGACAGAATCAAAAGCATTTGACCTCTGTCTCGAAGGGTGACCGCCATGGTGGCGATTCACAGAGCAACAGTGTTGGTGACCGGCGGTCAGCGCGGTCTGGGCAAGGCGACGGTCGACGCGTTGCTCGAGCGTGGGGCCGCGAAGGTCTACGCGACAGCCAGAAATCCGCGAGAGGACACCGATCCTCGGGTGGTGCCGGTTGCCCTCGATGTCGCCGACGCCGATTCTGTTGCAGCGCTTGGCGATATCGCCTCCGACGTGTCGATCGTCTTCAACAACGCCGGCGCTCCCGGAACGACTCCGCTGCTGACGACGTCGATCGACGACATTCGCGCGGTGTTCGAGACCAACGTCTTCGGTGCCCTGCGAATCGCGCAGGAATTCGCCCCGATCCTGAAGGCCAACGGCAGCGGCGCGCTCGTCGACATCCACTCGGTGCTGTCCTGGCTCGGCGGTGCGGGTGCCTACGGTGCATCCAAAGCGGCGATCTGGTCGGCCACCAACTCACTGAGGCTCGAGCTCGCACGACAGGGAACCCTCGTCGTCGGGGTGCATCTCGGATACACCGACACCGACATGATCGCCGATCTGGACGTCCCGAAGAATGACCCACGCGACGTGGTGCGCCAGGTGCTCGACGCCGTCGAGGCCGGCGAGACCGAAGTGCTCGCCGACGACGTGACCAGGCACGTCAAGTCGATCCTGAGCGGGCCGGCGGAAGGACTCGGCCTCGCAGGCTGATCGCACGAGGAGGCGATTTTCGTTTCGATAGGATGCTCCGTTAGACTCACCAACGCCGAAAGGCACGCCGCCTTAGCTCAGTCGGTAGAGCATTTCACTCGTAATGAAAAGGTCAAGAGTTCGATTCTCTTAGGCGGCTCCACCAGCAGGCCCCTGACACGCATCAGCGTGTTGGGGGTCTTTTTGGTTGTTCGATTCTGCGTCGGATGGACCCCGTCGCCCCGTCGGTCCTGCAAGATCAGTTCATGCATACCGACAGCGCCCGCGGTGATCTGATGACGGCAATCGTCACCACCGGCACCGGTGGATACGACAAGCTCGTCGTGTCAGAGGTGCCGAGACCCGTGCCGGGTCCGGGGGAGGTGCTCGTTCGCGTGTTGGCGGCGGGGATGAACAACACCGAGATCAACACACGCGTGGGCTGGTACCCCGACGGCGGATGGAACGACGCGACGCCGTTTCCGTTGATTCAGGGCACCGACTGCTGCGGGGTCGTGTGTGCGAGTCCCGGTATCGACGAGTCCATCATCGGCCGCCGGGTCCTGGTTCGATCGTGCATGCGCGTCGACGGATTCTCGTCGGGCGAGACGCGTTGGTTGGGTTCGGACATGGACGGCGCGTTCGCCCAGTTCGTCGTCGTTCCCGCGAGCGAGGTCTTCGTGGTCGATTGCGGGTGGACCGACGAGGAGCTGGCGACGATCCCGTGTGCGTACGGTACGGCGGAGAACATGATCGCTCGCGCGGGAGTCCGCCCGGAGTCGACGGTGCTGATCACCGGCGCGTCGGGTGGAGTAGGTTCTGCCGCAGTGCAACTCGCCGTTCGGCGCGGCGCGCGCGTGATCGGCGTCGCGAGCCGCGCCAAACACGACCAGCTCCGCGAACTCGGCGTGGACGAGGTCCACGGGCGCGATGAGGACCTGGCGACCGCCCTCGGCAAGCGCAGCGTCGATGTGGTGATCGACAACGTCGCAGGCGACGGCTTCGGTCCTCTGCTCGACCTCCTCGTTCGCGGGGGAACCTACGTGTCCTCCGGCGCGATCGCAGGACCCCTCGTCGAGCTGGACCTACGCACGATGTACCTGAACGATCTGACGCTCCTCGGGTGCACGGCGTGGGACGAGGAGGTATTTCCGAACCTCGTGTCGTACATCGAGGCCGGTGAGATTCGTCCGTTGCTGGCCGAATCGTTTCCCCTCGAGCAGATCGCTGCGGCGCAGCAGCGCTTCCTGGAGAAGAACCACGTCGGAAAGTTCGTGCTCGTTCCGCCGGTGGTCCGCGAGCAGGACTAATTCCCAGGCACACTGGATGAAGTGTTCGCCTCCCTCGCCCCCGCGCGCCGTCGTCTCGTATTCGTCGTACTCGCTCTCGTCCTGGTCGGAATTCTCGCGGCCGTGGCGGCCTTCGTCGCATCACGCCCCACGAGCGACCCCGTCGCGAGCGTCGACCAGTCCGCTCCCGGCCCGGTGCTGCTGGTCCCCGGGTTCGGCGGGTCCACCGATGCATTGGATGTGCTTGCGGCGGAACTACGAGAGAACGGCCGCGACGCGACCGTCGTGGCCCTGCCCGACGGCGGCGTCGGCGACCTGACCGTGCAGGCGCAGACCCTGCGCGACGCCGTCGACGCAGCCCTGACTCGGACGGCAGCGACGTCGGTCGACGTCGTCGGGTATTCCGCGGGCGGGGTGGTGGCCCGGATCTGGGCTTCCGATCTGGGCGGCGTCGAGCAGGCTCGACGCATCGTGACCCTCGGCTCCCCACATCACGGCACCCAGGTGGCCGCTCTGGCGTCCCAGGTTTTGCCCGACCAATGCCCGACGGCCTGTCAGCAGCTCGTCCCCGACAGTTCCGTGCTCACCGCCCTGAACTCCGGCGATGAGACACCGGAGGGGCCGCAGTGGGTGTCGGTGTGGACCGAGCTGGACCAGGTGGTGACCCCGCCGTCCTCGGCCCGACTCGACGGCGCGATCGACATCCCCGTGCAGAGCGTGTGTGCGGACTCCACCGTCGATCACGGGAACCTGCCCCGCGATCCTCTCGTCGGCGCAATCGTGTCCGCCCAGTTGGACGGCGATTCCACCACCCAGCTCGGCGCAGCCGATTGCAGCCGTCTCAGCTCGTGATGTCCTTGGTCGTGAAGTTCGCCCACGCCGCACCCAGAAGCACGACGACGTAGACGCCCTGCAACCCGACCCCGCGCACCAGGTCCCGCGTGGGCACCGGGTCGCGGAAGAGGTCTACGAAAGCCAACCAGTATCGCGTCGGGAGGTACGGCGCGATGGCGTCGGCGGCGTCCAACGTCAGCAGCAGCGAGCTGGCGATGAGGAACGCCAGTGCGCCGAGCGTCGCGGCGAGCGGGGAGTCGGTCAGGGTCGAGAGGAACAGGCCCATGGCCGCCACTCCGAGCATCGAGAGCGTCACGTAGAGCACGGCGATGACGGTCCGCACGGCGACCTGTTGATCGGTCAGCACCGTGCCGGACACGCTGGCGACGCCCCCAACAGTCGAGACGTCGAACAGCGTCGTGCCGACGAAGTACGCGACAGCAGCCACGATGACCACCGCCAGCAGCACGAAGGCGGCCACCGAGATCAGCTTCGCCACCAGTAGCTTGGTGCGTCCCACCGGGCGCGCGAGCAGGTAGCGCAGGGTGCCGGCCTGGGCCTCCCCGGCAACGGCATCGCCTGCGATGACCGATACAGCGACAGGAAGAAACAACGGAAGCACGATGGCGAGCGCGGCGAGCGGGAAGAGCTGACCGTTGGTGAGCACCGCCGACAGGAAGGCGGGGCCTTCGCCGGGCCGCGGACCGACATCGGTGAGGGCCAACAGACCCGCGACGACGGTGGGCAGCAGATTGAGCAGGAGAATGACGACCCACGTGCGGGGTCGGCTCAGCATTGCGCGCAGCTCGACGCCGATCATGCGGTCACCTCCATCTCGGTGGAGCGGACGGGACCGTCGACGCGGTCGGCACTGGCACCGGTGACGGCCAGCACGGACTGCTCCAGACTCATCTGCTGCGGGCTCAGCTCGCTCACCCGGACGCCGCCTTCGACGAGCAGCCGATTGAGCAGGGCCGAGTCCGGGTGTTCGATCACCAGCTGCTGCCCTTCACGGTGGAACACGGTGGCGTTCTGGATTCCGGAGAGCACGGTGACGGCCTCGGCCGGGTCCGGGGTGGTCACGAGCACCCGACCGGTCGGCTGCTGGAACGCGGCGAGCTGATCCTGCAGAACGAGGCGACCTCGATCGAGAACTCCCACGCGGTCGCACAACTGCTCCACCTCGGCCAGCAGGTGGCTCGAGAGGAACACGGTGGTGCCCTTCGCATGCAGGCCCAGGAGCAACTCCCGAATCTCGAGGATTCCCTGTGGGTCGAGACCGTTGGTCGGCTCGTCGAGGATCAGCAGCTCGGGGGTGCGCATCAGTGCCGCAGCCAATCCGAGACGCTGCCGCATTCCGAGCGAGTACTGCTTGACCGGCCTCCGTCCCACCCCGCCGAGTCCCACCTGTTCGAGGGCCTCGCCGACGCGGGCGGTCCTGGTGCGCCGGGAACCTCCCGGCCCGGCTGCGTCGAGCAAGGTGAGATTCCGTCGTCCGGAGAGGTTGGGGTAGGCGGCGGGGTTCTCGATCAGCGCCCCCACCCGCGGCAGCACGCTCCTGCGTCGACGCGGCATCTCCTCGCCGAGCACCTGCATCTGCCCGGAGGTCGCCAGGACGAGCCCGAGCAGCATCCGCACGGTCGTCGTCTTACCGGATCCGTTCGCACCCACGAAGCCGTAGATGTCGCCGGCGCGCACGTCGAGGTCGACGCCGTCGACTGCCCGCACCGATCCGTAACTCTTGGTCAGGCCGGTCGTGCGGATCATGTGGCTGCTCCTTCGAGCTGCTGGGCGGCGGTGGCAAGGGTTTGCGCGGTGACGGTGCCGGAGAGCAGGTAGCGACGCCGGTCGGCGCTGGGCTCGGTGATCAGGACGTTGAGGGGGCCGATCGTCAGTGCGACGCTGCTACCGGTGACGACCGCCCCCGGCGCTGCCCGCAGCTGATCGACGAGCCCCCGCGCGGCGCGACGCGGTAGCGGAGCAGCGATCAACTCCGTCACCCCGCGGCCGTAGATTCCCACCGCACCCTGGACTCCGCGGTCCCTCAGATCGAGTCCCGACAGTGTCGAAGGGAGACCGGCAGAGTCGATCCCGTCGGCGAACGAGGCGATGTCGAGACCGTCCTGCTGCTGCACATCGGTACCCGGCGGCGGGACGAATCGGACGGTGTCCGCGTCCGGGGTCGCGGAGGAGAAGTCGAGGAACGCGGTGCTGACGATGGGGCGAGTGACCCCGTCGCCCAGCACGTCTACCTGCAGTGGAAGCCCGCTGTCGGGGTCGGCCCACACGTCGACCTCGGTGATCGTGCTCTGCGGTTCGCTGGGGATCAGCCGCAGGCCGGGGGCGTCGCGGCCGGCAATCCGACGGGCGGGCAGCCGGCTGACCTCATCGGCGGTCGCCTCGCTGAGCAACCGCTGCCCGAGCTCCGGGGGTAGCAGGTCGGCTTGGCGAGGCAGGCGGAGACTCGGCTCGGGGACGGGGGTCACCACGGCCGTGTTCTGTTCGTAGTCCCAGCTCCACAGCCGAGCCGGGCTCCGATAGAGACCGCGCTCACCGGCGAGGCGCACGGTGTCGACGCGCCAGCTGTCCGGGGCGCGATACCAAGCGCGCAGAGTCGTGGTGTCGCCCAGCAGATCCGGAAGTCCGCCGAGCCCGTCGGTGACGGGGAGGGTGACACCGCCGACGGCCTGGGCGTAGCCCGAGTACGGGGTGTCGGTCGAGGACTGGACGCGGGAGAGCAGTTCGGCCGCACTGATGTCCGACGCGTCGACGGGCCAGCGCTCGATCACCGCGGGCGTGGTGACGAGCACGGCGATGCCGAGC
This sequence comes from Rhodococcus sp. 15-725-2-2b, assembly GCF_002259075.1. Lineage (NCBI taxonomy): Bacteria > Bacillati > Actinomycetota > Actinomycetes > Mycobacteriales > Nocardiaceae > Rhodococcus > Rhodococcus sp. 15-725-2-2b. Next base: position 70,058 of record NZ_NPFL01000009.1, read on the forward strand.
ACCACCGCCAGCCACCGCCACTTCTTGTGCACCTCATCGACCGTACGGACGTACCCGTTGTGCTGCATGTGGGTAGTACAAAGCCCGCGTCAGTCGACGAGCACGAAATTCGCGAGACCGTAACTCACACCGTTGATCTGGAGCTCGATCGAGTGCGGGCCGGGGTAGTACTTCCGTGTGGTCAACGCTCGAAAGGAGTGTTGCCGCGCAACGTCGACGCCCTCACCGGGCGCGATCGTTTTCGTCGTCAGTTTGAACGTCTTACCCGTCACTCCACCGTTGGCCTTGGTGTGGTGGACGATGTAGTCGATCGCGACCTTGGCCGGTTCGGTGCCGACATTGTGGATCGACGCATCGAAGCGCACGCTGCCGCCGATCCGTAGCTCCGCGACATCGAGGGTGGGGCCTGTCACCTCCAAGGCGGCGGGCGCGAAACCCAGCAGGGCGAGTGCGTCGGTGTCGCCGTTCTTGATCACCGTCCGAAGTGCGTGTCGTACGAGCCGGTCGGTGTGCGCGTCCGGGTCGTCGAGCCACCGCGCCGCGGTCCGAACGACCAAGTCCGGGACGTCCCGGCTGAAGTCGTTGAGGTGGTTGGCGACCGACCGCCGAACGTAGTCACTGTCGTCCCGGTAGAGCTCGTCGAGGATCGCTACCGTGACGCCGGGCCGCGCGAGAATCTCGGGGACACGCACCGACCACGGCAGATACGGGCGTGTGCCCTCCGATGCCAGACGCCGCACGTGCTCGTCCGATGATCGAGTCCATTCCGCCGCGATGGCGAGAGCCCGATCCAGATCGGCTCGTAGGAACGTGCGGACGGCGAACTCGGAGCTGAGTCTGCCGGTGAGTTCGGCCAGCAGCGACATTCCGTCGTCGAACGCGGCCGAGGTCTGCTCCTCGACGGCCTTCGTCGCCACGGCGGTCGTGACCGGCCAGATCGACCAGCCCTGAAAATCCGGATCCTCGGCGGCCCGTCGGATGGTCCGAGCGAACTCTGCGTAATCGCCGGGCAATCCCACGAGAAGCGCGTCGCGCAGTAGATCGGCGCGCGCCCGCAGCGCGAGCGGTCCCAACTGATCGACCGATCCCGTCAGCAAGGACAGATCTGCACTCGGTGCGGCGTTGCGGATGGTCCGAAGCAGCGTGCGAGCAGCGTCCGGGCCGATGAGTTCGTCGGCGAAGGGCATGAGAGCTTCTTACCGGAGATCCATGAGCCGCGAAAATTCTTGGAGCTGAATTGGAGGGGCCTTGCGTCGATGGTCGGGCTGTACAGTCCGACGCTATGTCCGGGGTATCGAGGTTTCGAGACAAAGCCTGGCCGTGGTCGGTGCTGTTCTGGTGCACGGTTCCATTCTCTTTGTACGCAGCACTGTTTGCGCTCACCGACGAGTGGTGGTGGACGGCTGTCGTGACTGCTGTGGCCGTCGTTGCCCTCGGTGCATGGGCGGTGCGCTATCCCGAAATATCGATGGGCCGGACACGGCAGATCTGGCGGTGGACGTCCGCCGTCGTACTCGCCGTCTGCGCTCTCGGCCTGTTCGTCATTGCAGGCAGAGAAGTGTTGGGAGACAAAAGCAGTCGCGTCGGTGACTCTTCCGATCCACGGAGGGTCGCGTGCGGGTCGGTGTTGAATCCGAGACCGAACGACATGCTCACCGCTGACTTTCCGGAGGACTTTCCCGTCGAGGCGCGTGAGCAACTGGGTCCGATATCGACGGACAGCTTGGCGACGCGGTGTTACGAGCGACTCGATACATCGTCCAATTTCGGAATCGCGACCGCCTTGGGTGCGGCGCAGCTTGCCGTGCGCGCGATGGTGCATCTCAGGCGGCGGAAGTATCAGGACCGAGCTGCAGTTGACGGGAAGGATCGACAGTCCCCGGACGTTGACCAGAGGTAATGGACAACGTTCTCTCTGCCCCCACTCGACTGTGGACGCCCTCGCGTGTCCTGGTCACCCGGTCTGCGTCCGAGCTTCCCCATACCGCGGAGATCATCCGTCGATGCGAAGCAGCCGGAGTGACCGAGATCGATGTGTTGCAGGGGGACCGTCTGACCGGCCTGCGCGGTGAGTCCGAGCGGGAGACCTATGCGCGTGCCAAGACGACGATGGCGGTGGTGGTGGCACCACCGAGTGTGCTGAAGCCACAACCGATTCCGCCGAGTGCAGATTGGCGTATCGATCTGGCGAAGGGGTGCCCGGCGCACTGTCAGTACTGCTATCTGGCGGGCTCGTTGTCCGGGCCTCCGATCACCAGGGTGTTCGCCAACATCGACGACGTCCTGGCCGGTATCGGCACCCATGCCGGCCGCGGCACCATCACCTCGGGGACCGAGGAGCGTGGACACGAGGGCACTACCTTCGAACTGTCCTGCTACACCGATCCTCTGGGGATCGAGCACGTGACGGGATCACTCGCCGAGGCCGTACGCAGGGTGGGTGCAGGAACCTACGGCGACGACGTGTCGCTGCGTTTCACCACCAAGTTCGACGACGTCACCGAGTTGGTGACGCTCGATCACGGGCGACGAACCCGAGTTCGACTGTCGGTCAACGCCGATGACATCGCCCACCGATTCGAGGGTGGAACCGCGAGGATGCCCGCTCGGATCGACGCGCTGAGACGGTTGGCTCTCGCCGGATATCGAGTGGGGCTGACGATCGCTCCGATCATGCCGATACCGCAGTGGCGCGAACAATACGGTCGACTGCTCTCGAACGTCGCCGACGCGGTGCGCGATGTCCCTGATCTCGACCTGACTGCCGAGATCATCACCCATCGATTCACGCCGGCCAGCAAGGACGTGCTGTTGAGTTGGTACCCGGGGACCAAGCTCGAGATGGACGAAAGTGCCCGCACAGCAAAGAGAAACAAGTTCGGCGGCGTGAAGTACGTCTACCCCAAGGATACGATGACCGAGATGCGCACATGGTTCGTCGAAGAACTGGGGTCCGTGCTCCCCGACGCGAAGCTTCTCTATTGGACGTGACGAAGCCCGGCCTCCACCGGTGTGCGGTGGAGTCCGGGCTGCGAAAGAGGATGATTTACTTCATCTTTCCGAACGTGGCGTCGATGTCGGCCATCTCCATCTCGGCGGTCTGCTGAATCAGCTCCATGAGGTCGGTGTCCAGTCCGGGGCGAACTACTCCAGCCGTTCCGGTGAGATTTCCATCGGAACGCCTTCGGGTGCCTGCTCGCGCACGATCCGGTACGAAATGGTCGATCGCGCAGCCTTGTTGGCGGTCATCTCGTACATGCGGCACTTCTGCAGGCGACCGGTCGACTCGAGCATGAGGTCGTACATCAGGTCGAGGACCAGGTTGCCGGAGTTGTAACGTAGCTACCGCTCCACGGGTTGCCGACGGAATCGACCGGCAGTGCCCCCTCTGCCTGCACTCGAACCCTGGGCCCCCTCTGCATGGCCGTCGTGCAGGCGATCTATTCCTTGCCCAGCGCCCGGTGACAAATCGGGCTCGTCGAGGTCAGTACCCACGACCCCATCGGATTTCAGGAGTGACATGGCAATTCTGACGTACAACATGCACGTTTCTCTCGACGGCTTCATCGAGAATTCCGCAGGCAGTCTCGACTTCTCCGTGCCCGACGAGGAGTCCCATCGATTCTCGAACCGGCAGACGGAGGCCACTACTGCCTTTCTGTTCGGGCGTCGACTGTACGAGGCCATGGAGGACTACTGGACGGACCCGCTACGGGCGGAGGGTGACGACGTCGAGGCGGAGTTCGCGCGACTGTATGTGGACACCCCGCGGATCGTCTTCTCCGACACTCTCGATTCGGTGGCCGACGGGTGCCGGTTGGTGCGCAGTGCCGACGCTGTCGCCGAGGTCAAGCGACTGAAACGCGAGACCGAGGGGACATTGGCCGTGGGCGGTGCCGCATTGGCGGAGTCGCTGGTCGACGAGATCGATCAGTTCGAGGTCATCCTTCTGCCGACCATCCTGGGCGGTGGCAAACCGTACTTTCCGGTCGGTCACCATCTCGACCTGACACTCGCGGAGCAGAAGGTGTTCGCCGAGTCGGGGTGGCTGTATCTGCGTTACAGCGTGTCTCGCTGACATCTCGCAGGTACGGGCCGGATTGAGATACCCTCGCGGCACGACACCGGCGGGTGGTTCGTCCGCTTTGGTCGGTCCGGCCCACACCCAGCAGTTCAGACCCCGCGGAGGTCATCGATGCCGCACATGCCGCACCCCCACTCCGACGCGGACCCGGACGCGACCGCCAGAGAGGCCGTCGTATGAGCGGTTGGCTCTGGGTCGTGATCCTGAACGCGATCACTGCGTCGGCGTATCTCGGGATCGTGCTGTTCATCGTTCGTGGGCTGCGTCGCACCGCCCAGCTTCGGAAGAATCGATTGGCGCTGGCAACCGCCGCCATCTTCACCACCTGCGCGGCTCACCATGTGTTGCATGCGGTTCACCTGCTCGCGGGGGCCGGGCACAGCGAACATGCAGGCGGCGGAACGATCGCGATCATGCGGGAGTCCATGGGCGGCGATCTGGATGTCGCAGTGACCCTGTCGACCGCGTTGGCGGGTGTTGTGTATCTCGGAATGCGCCGCTCCTACGGTCCACTGCTTCGCTCGCCGGCGATGTTCGACGATGCCAGTGAGGCTCGGTACCGTCAGCTCGCCGCGAATCTGCCCCACACGACGGTGTTCATCGTCGACCGTGACCTTCGATTCGTCCTGGTCGAAGGTGCCGATCTGGTCGCGGAGGGCTACGACCCGCGCCGGATGGAAGGGAAGTTGCTCGAGGACACGGTGCCAACGGAGGTCTTCGCGCACGTCGCTCCGTACTACCGGGCAGCTGTCGCAGGGGAGGAATCCTCCTTCGATTCCGTCAGCGCCGGGACCGGAAGAGTCTTCCAGGTTCGAGCCCGGCCGCTGCGCGACGAGGCCGATGCCATCGTCGGTGCCATGGTGCTGTCGGAGGACGTGACGGCCGAGCGTGAGGCGCGGGCGGAGCTGGATCGTGCGCGAGCATTCCGGGACGCCGTGTTGACCGCGTCGCCGGATATCGCGACGGTCGTCGACGTCGACACGGGGCACCTGACGTGGGCGTCGCGCAGCCTCCGCTCGTTGATCGGTACCACGACCGCCGGTGATCCGGAGGGGCGGCCCGACGGAGATTCGACGGTCGACGGTGCCGAGGATTCGTCCGACATCGAGGTGCTTGTGGAGGACCTCGACATCGTTGCGGCGGCCGACCGGGCCGCTGCATCGTTGGCAGACGGGGAAAGCCTCACGACTCAGTACCGAGTGCGTGGCCTCGGCGGTGAGACCCGGTGGTTGTCGCGTCGAACCACGCCCTTTCGCCGGGGGCCGTCGGGTGAGGTGCTGCAGGTGCTTTCGGTCCTCCGAGAGGTGACCGACGTCGTCGAGGCCGAGCGTGCTCTCGAACGTGCGGCGCTGCAGGATCCGTTGACGGGACTGCCCAATCGCATGCTGCTGTTGGACCGGATCGGCTCTGCGATCGATCGGGGCGCGCGCACCGGCATCGCGGCGGTGGTGCTGTTCTGCGACCTGGACGGTTTCAAGAGCGTGAACGACAGCGGCGGACATGCTGCTGGCGACGCGGTGCTGGTCGAGGTGGCACGGCGTCTGCGCGCGATACTGAGAAGCGACGACTTCATCGCCAGGGTGGGCGGTGACGAATTCGTCCTGGTCCTCGACGCCCAGATGGACGACCCGGCCTCGGACGCGGACGGACTCGCAGGCAGCGTGGCCGCGCGGATCAAGGCCGCGCTGGCCTCGGCCATCGAGTTCGAGGGACGGCAGTACGAGGTGTCGGCGAGCATCGGAATGGTGCTTGCCCGCAGGGGTGCCACAGCTCAGGATGTGCTTCGGGACGCGGATTCCGCGATGTACCGGGCCAAGCAGAGCGGCAAGGATCGGATCGAATTGTTCGACGATTCGGAGGGAACTGTCGCGTCCGCCGAACAGGCGATCGCGGGCACAGCACAATGAACGCATGACTCCAGCAGACCCCGGCAACTGGTGGACACTGCCCTCTCATCGATCGTGGCTCGACACCGAGTCGTCTCGACTTCTGGATTTCGGAACCACACTCGACCACCCCGCCGGAGGCGCGGCGTGGCTGGACGATCGCGGTAACCCCGACCTCGACCATCCGGCGCATACGTACATCACCGCTCGGATGGCGCATGTGCACTTTCTCGGGTCCGTGCAGGGCCGACCGGGTTCCCGCAGGAGAGCCGATCGCGTCTTCGACGGACTGTCGACCACGTTGCGGGACAGCACGAACGGCGGCTGGTTCGAGTCCAGTGCCGACGCGGCCTCGCCCGATGCAGTGAAATCGGCGTACACGCATGCCTTCGTAGTGCTCGCCGCGTCGGCTGCCGCCGCGGTGGGTCACGCACGTGGCCGGGAACTTCTCGACGAGGCACTCGATATCGTCGACTCTCGGTTCTGGGACGAACGGTACGGAATGTGTTCGGACACCTGGACTGTCGACTGGTCCGAGCTCGATCCGTATCGCGGCATCAACGCCAACATGCACATGGTCGAGGCGCTGCTGGCCGCCGCCGACGCCGGTGCGCCCGAGCTCTGGCGCGAACGTGCACTGCGTATCTGCGACAACGTATGTCGATGGTCCGCGGCCAACGAGTGGCGCGTCCCGGAGCACTTCACGGCAGAGTGGATCCCGCAGCTCGAGTACAACCGCGACGACGTAGCGAACCAGTTCAAGCCCTACGGTGCCACCGTCGGCCACGGCTTCGAGTGGGCGCGACTCCTCGTGCAGGCAAGTCTCGTTGCGGGCGGGCGGGACTACGTCGACGCGGCCGAGTCCCTCTACGACCGGGCTGCCGTCGACGGCTGGCAGCCCGGGCCCACCCCCGGGTTCGTCTACACCACGGACTGGACAGGGCAGCCGGTTGTCACGGGTCGACTGCACTGGGTGTTGTGCGAGGCGATCGGAGCAGCCGCGACTCTCGGACGCGTTACGGGAGAAGAACGGTACGGCACCGACTATCGAACGTGGTGGGACGTTGCGGCCGACTACTTCGTCGACCGCGTCGACGGCTCCTGGCATCACGAACTCGACTCCCACAACGTTCCAGCGGCAACGGTGTGGAGCGGAAAACCCGATCTCTACCACGCCGTCCAAGCGACGTGGATCAGCCGACATGCGCCGAACACGAGCATGTTGGCTGCGCTGCAGCCCGATTCGGACTGACGAGTGCCACAGGCAGCGCAGACGCACTGATGTCAGTGCACCTCCGCCACCAATCGGTTGCTCACCGACCCGAGGTTGTCGATTTCCACACTCACGTGATCGCCCGGCTTCAGTAACAGCTGAGGCTTGCGGCGGTAGCCCACTCCGCCGGGCGTGCCGGTGAGAATGACATCACCGGGCTCGAGGGTGGTGAACGTGGAGATTGTTGCGATCAGGTTCGGCACCGTGAACAGCAACTGCGACAGATCCGATTCCTGTACCTTCTCGCCGTTGACGATCGTACGGATGCCGCAACTCGCGAGGTCGACCCCTTCGGGGCAGACGACGTACGGGCCGAGGGGAGTGCTTGCGTCCCAAGCCTTTCCCTGCATCCACTGATGCGTCTTGTACTGGAAATCACGCATCGTGATGTCGTTGGCGACGGCGTAACCCAGAACGTGATCGAGTGCGTTCTCCTCGGTGATGCGCCTGCCCGCGCGTCCGATGATCACCGCCATCTCGCCCTCGTAGTCCACCTCGGAACTCTCCGGTGGGACGGCGATGTCGTCGTAGGCCCCGATCAGGCTGGAGGCGAACTTGGGAAACATCACCGGGTACGTGGGGAACTCGCGTCCTGTTTCGGCAATGTGGTCGCGGTAGTTCAGTCCGACGCAGATCACTCGGGCGGGGTCGGTGACAGCCGGGAGGACGCGCACGTCGCCGATCGGTAGACGCTCCCCGGTCAGGCGATCTGCCCCGGCAAGTGCCTCGAGCGAACTGGTTCGCCCGAGTGCGTCGATTCCCTGCAGCGGGATCAGCGAATCCCCGTCGACCTCGCCGACTCCGCGAATACCGTTGTGCTCGTAGCTGATGTAAGCCATAGCTCAGATCTCGCTTTTGCTCGTCTTGCGCCAGCTCGCCAGCTGTCCGCCCCACAGATTCACCGACGCGGGTACCGGACGCCACTGCCGCGTCACGTACGTAGCTCGGTCGTCGTGAAACTTCTCCATCTCGGCCGAGAGCTCGATGTGGTTGCCCGCCGGATCGTCGAAGAAGACGAACAGATTGTTGCCGGGGCCATGGCGTCCCGGGCCCCAGACGACGTCGACACCGATCTCGGTGAGGCGATCGCACCAGGACTTGAAGTCCTCCCACTCGGCGAGGTCGTAGGAGTAATGGTCGAGATCGCCGGGCACACCGTTCTCGACGACGGCCAGAGTGTGGTGATCGCGGTCGCTGCGCAGCCACGCGAACTTGCCGTCCTCGAGCTGATCGGAGATGCGGAATCCGACGGTGTCGACGAAGAACGAGACCATCTGCGCCACGTTGTCGGTGCCGAGAGTGGTGTGCTGGAACTTGATCGGGCGTCGTCCCGGATCGGCAGCGTTCTCACCCTGGCGCGCGACCGGTCCGTGGAAATGCACCGTGGTGCCGTCGGGGTCGGTCACCGAGATGCCCGACGGTGCGCCGACGGCATGGTCGAGGACGGACGGATCCAGATCCGTGACGTCGTGGCCGGCGTCCTTCAATCGTGCGGTGATCCCGGCGATACCGTCGGCATCACGAACCTCGAAGCCGTAGTGAGACAGTGCCTTCGGACCCTCGGTGAGGTCCAGAACGTGGTGTCCGAGGCCCCAGCCGAGGCGCAGGCCGCCGCCTGCGAGCTCCTCCTGCACGGTCAGGCCGACGGTGCGGCCGTAGAAGTCGGCGGTGGCGGCGACGCAGGGAACGGTGAATCCGAGGTGCGAGACGGCGGTCCGGCGCAGTGTGCCCACGGCTCTACCTTCCTGCAGTCTGTTCCGGGTGGGAGTGGTCATGTCAGTGATCCGCCTTTCGGGGCGTCGATGGGGTGGGAACGGGGGCGTCGGTGTAGACGGTGATACGCACCCGGTCGCCGCGGGTGGGCGGTTCCAAGTGGCCGAGGAACACGCTGTGGTTCAACCACTTCCATCCTGGATCGGCCACCTCGAAGCGCGGGTTGGTGGAGCAGTACCAGTGGTCGATGTCGGCAGCACCGCCGGCGAAGATGCGCTCCATGGTGGCATCGTCCTGGGTGCCCCAGCCCTCGTTGGTGACCATGATGGTCACGTCGTCGTCGGTGACGATCGTGTAGCGAGCCCACAGGTGGGTGACGCCGTCGGTGCGCACCAGGTTCCAGTCCGCACCGCCGGGCAGGATCGTCCCGGATCCGGCCGGTCCCTGGAATCGGCCGCCGGTGATCGGGATGACCCGACGCATTCCGTGTGGGGTCGACCCGATCACCACCGGGGGAGCCAGCTCGACGTCGAGGGTGAAGACGTGATGGAGAGTGGGCGTGGACATGTCACTCACCGGCGGGCAGCAGTCGCCCGGCCGTAGGTGATGCTGCCGCGTCGATCGGGGCAGCATCGAGTCCCCTGGGGGCTCCGCCGGGAATGACGAGGGCGATGAGCGCAGCCAGGACGGTGGCTCCGGCACAGACGTAGATGCCGATGTCGAGGCCGGTCTCGAGAGCCGTCCTGGCAAGTGGTGCAACCAGATCCGAGATCGGACCGAGGTCGGCGTTGGCCACCGCCAACGGCCCGCCCTGCTCTGCGACGCCGGATGCCACGCCCACCGCCTCGGGAGGGAGAGAACCGTCGGACAGGGTGGAGGTCAGGGTGGCTCCGGCAACTCCGAACGCCACGGCGCTGACGATCGCGGGCCCGAGGCTCTGCCCGGTCTCGCGAACGAGACTGGTTACCGCGCTGGCCATTCCGGCGTAATCGATGGCGACGGCTCCGACGGCGACGGCCGTCAGTGCGGTGAACATGGTGATGAAGCCGGTTCCGAGCAACAGGATCGGGCCGGTCATCGCGAGCAGCGAGGTGGAGTCGCCGGGTAGCTGAGCCATCCATATCTGACCGACGGCCAATGCCGACAGTCCGGTGACCAACAGGGTGCGGGCCGCGACGCGCATCAACAGGCGCGGGAGCAGTGGCGTGAGGAGCAGCGGTACGGCTTGGATGAGAGCGAACGGCAGTGCAGCCTGCAGCGGGCTGACGTGCAGGATCGCTTCGAGCTTCACGCTGAGCGCGTAGGCGGTTCCGATGAAGCCGAACATCGCGAGCAAACCGATCAGCGCAGTCGCCGCGAAGGCAGGCGTACGGAACAGCGCGAGATTCAGCATCGGGGTGCGCGCTCGCTGCTCGCTGACGACGAACGCGACGCCTGCGGCGACCGCGAGAACGAAGGCACCCACGATGACGGGGCTCGAATAGCCGTCCACGGAGCCCTGGATCACCGCATACAGCAGGGCGAGCAAGGCGACGGCGATGGTGATCTGGCCCGGCCAGTCGAGTCCGCGTCCGGCGGGATGACGTGAGTCGACGATCACCGCGGCGCTGACCACGGCGGTGACGAGACCCAGAACGGCGGGAATGGCGAACGACCAGCCCCAGCTGAAGTGTTCGGCCGCGAAGCCGCTGATCAGCGGAGCGATCATGGCACCGAACGCCAGGCTGACTGCCCAGAGAGACAGAGCGCGGGCTCGCTCCTGACGATCGGGGGTTGCCGAGACCAGCATGGCCAGTGACGTGGGAAAGATTGCGGCGGCACCGAGTCCGGCGATGGCCTGCCCGGCGATCAGTTGTGTCAGGGTTCCCGACGTTCCGGCGACGACGTCGCCGACGAAGACGAGCACGCCGCCCCAGACGAGCAGCCTCTTGCGGCCGAACATGTCGCCCAGTACGCCGAAATTCAGCTCGAGTATGGCGGTGGGGAGGATGAACGCGGCCGGGATCCAGGCCAGCGCCGCTGCGCTCGCTCCGAGGTCGCGTTGGATCACGCCGAGAATGGGCGCTGCGAGTGAGACGCCCATCTGGGCGACGCCGATCGCGAGGCAACAGGCGATGAGCGTGCCGCGATCCAGTTTCTGGTGGGTGGGGTTCATGGGTTCCTCATCCTGAGGGAATGTCCTGTAAAGCAGGACCACTGTTGTCTAATACAGGACAGTGTTCATGGCCTGGATCACAGCTGTCAAGGGCGAAGATCCGTTTGATGACACTGCAGTCCTGACAATCAGAACTAGGATGGAGACATGGCTCCTGAGACGAGTGGATACCGAGAACGCAACAGCACGGCCGACCGCGCGCTGATCATCCTGGGAATGTTCACCGAGGATCGCCTGCAGATCAGCGCCAACGATGTCGCCGAGGCCCTGGGCAGCGCGCGCTCCACGGCGTACCGATATCTGCAGACGTTGGTCGGCGCATCGTTTCTCGAGGAAGCTCCCAATGGCGGCTTTCGGTTGGGTGTCGCAGTACTCGAACTTGCTCGATTGGCCAGGCGCGGTTACGGATTGACGACGATCGCCCAACCCGTGATGCGTGAATTGGCCGACGAGGTAGGGGAAACCGTGTTGCTCACCAGGCTCGTCGACGACACGGCTGTGTGCATCGAGCGGTGCGAGGGGGCCAAGCAGCTGGTGCGCCTGAGCTACGAGCGTGGGAGTCGGCTGCCCATCAATGCAGGTGCGTCGGCGTTGACGCTCCTGGCCTGGCTGCCGGAGAAGGAGATCCGCTCGATCCTGGGTCGGCATGTGCTGCAACGCTTCACCGATCGGACGTTGACCGACGTCGATCGCCTCGTCGACCGCCTCGAGCGCATCCGCACCACCGGCTACGGCGTCACCGTCGCGGAGGTGGACCCGGATGCGATGGGCATCGCCGCACCCATCTTCGACGAGTCCGGTTCGGTGGCAGCGGCATTGAGCATCGTCGCGATCAGACGTCGTGTTCCGGAGGATCGGACCGACGTGCTCGTCACCGCAGTGCGGGCAGCGGCGGAGACTCTGTCGACGAGGCTCGCCGTCGTCAGCTCGTAGTGTGTCCTATTTTGTGGGACACCATTCCTATTTAACGTGATGCGCGCTACCTTGGTGGTGTGGACACGAGATTCGACACCCTCTACGACGTAGCGATCTGCGGTGCCGGTCCGGTCGGGATGACCGCGGGCCTGCTGCTCGCTGCACGAGGGCTCCGCGTCATCGTTCTCGAGCGTCGTTCGACGACGAGCGACGAACCCAAAGCGATCAGCATCGACGACGAGGCACTGCGCACCTATCAGCAGGCCGGCGTCATCGACCGAATTCTGCCGATCGTCGTGCCGGGCACCGGAACTCGCTACTACGGCCTCGACGACGAACCGCTCTTCCACGGTGGCGCGGAGAGCGCCTACCGACTGGGCTACCCGTTCAAGAACCCGTTCGCGCAACCGGATCTCGAACGCGTGCTGGCAGCGGCTCTGCATACGGCACACCATGTCACCGTACGGTTCGACACCGAGGTCACCTCGATCGTGCAGGATGCGGACGCCGTGGCCATCGAAGCGGGTGGACGCACGGTGCGCGCCCGCTACCTCCTCGGCAGCGACGGCGGACGATCCACGGTTCGAAACCTGCTGAAGATCGGCATGACCGGACGCAGCCATCCGGAATTGTGGTTGGTGGTGGACACGCTCGGCGACCCTCACATCGAGCGTTACGGAATGCACCATGCCGATCCGAGCAGGCCGCACGTGGTGGTACCCGGACTCGACGGTCGCTGTCGATACGAATTCCGCCTGTTCGACGGCGAGGGCACGGCCACCGACTCGCCACCGTTCGAGCTCATCGAAAGACTCGTCTCGCGCTACCGCCCGATCACACCCGCTCAGGTCGAACGAGCCGTCAACTATCGCTTCCACGGTCTCGTGGCCGACCGATGGCAGCTCGGGCGCTGCTTCCTGCTCGGCGACGCCGCACACATGATGCCCCCGTTCGCCGGTCAGGGTCTGAACTCCGGCATTCGTGACGCCGCGAACCTGGCGTGGAAGTTGGCCGGGGTGCTCGACGGCTGTCTGCACGAAAGAGTCTTGGCCACATACGGATCCGAGCGTGGCCCGCACGCCGCCGCGGTGGTTCGCGCGTCCGAGCGGTTGGGCCGCGTGGTGATGACGACCAATCCTCGTGTCGCGGCCAGGCGCGACGAGTTGGTCCGAGCCGCATTGGCCACCGAGAACGGGCGACGCTGGTTCGAGACCATGGCCTACCGCCCGCCGTACCGATTCTCCGACGGACTCGTACTCCCCGGCGACGACACCGGGAGTGCGATCGGGCAACCCCTGGCCTTCGACTCGGCGACCCGAACCATCCGCCCGCTCGACGAGATTCTCGGAACCGGTTGGGCGCTGATGGGAATCGACGTGCGCGACGCGGGGGACTGGTCCCGTGCCCGCGGTATCGCGCGCGGCCTGCACGCCGTCGAGGCCGCAGTGCCCACCGATCGCACGGCACCGAGAATCGACGACGTCAACGTACTGCTCGACGTCGACGGTCGATTGGACGACGAGATGCGCACGTACACCGGCAGATTCGTCCTCGTCCGGCCCGACCGATTCGTCGCGGCCGCGTGGCTTCCGCACGAGGGTGACGACGTTCGAGCCGCGGTGGCGTCGTGGACCGGATCTTCCCCGAGCCCTTCCGAACTGTCCTGTCTCGAGACGAAAGGCGTCAGCTATGCGTGACCTACCCACCCCGCTCCCGACGACACTGGTCCGACGGACCGCGCCTGCGACTGCGCGCCACGAGGCGGATGTCGACTGGAACACGTCCAACAAGTTCCTGAACGGTCCGTTCGCGCCGTGGCACGAGGAGACCGAGGCATTCGACCTCGAGGTCATCGGGAAACTGCCCGACGACCTGGCCGGCGCCCTGTTCCGGGTAGCCGACAACCCCCGCTTCGAGCCGCTCGACACCGACCGCTACCACTGGTGGGAAGGCGACGGCGGAGTCGCCGGCACCTATATCCGCGACGGGAAGGCGTCGTTCCGGATGAAGTGGGTGCACACCGACACCATGAAGATCGAGGTCGAGGCCGGTGAAGCGTTGTACAGCGGTTTCGTCAACGGCTCGGGCAAGGCCAAGCGGGATCTGCCCGTTGGCGCACCGCCGTCCAAGAGCGTCGCCAATACCAACGTCGGCCTGTTCGCCGACCACCTGCTGGTGTACTACGAAGGCGGACTGCCGCATTCGATGCACCCCGAAAGCTTGGACACGCAGGGCACGTACGATTTCGGTGGCGCACTGGATATCCTGTGCACAGCGCACTACAAGATCGAACCGTCGACGGGCAACATGCTCTTCTACTCTGCCATCGGGCCGAATCTGACGTGGTACGAGGCCGATACCAGCGGCACCGTCGTCGATACCGTCACTTTCGAGATGGGCTGTCCGGCAATGGTGCACGATTACATCGTGAGCGAACACCTCGCGATCTTCCTGATCTCGCCCAACCAGTTCCGCCTCGACCGCATCATGGCGGGGCGGCCCGGGGTGCTCTGGGACGAATCGGCTACACCGAACGGCAGCAGGTTCGCCGTCCTCGACCGTCGAACCCACGAAGTCACGTGGTACGACACCGGCCTGATGCTGGCCCCGACGCACTTCTTCAACGCCCACGAAACTGCCACCGGAATCGTGGTGGACCTGCACGTCATTGCACGTCTGGGCAATCCGGCCGACGACTCGGACGAGCCGATCGACTCGCACTCCTGGTTTCCACCCGCGATGGCCTGGCGGTTCGTGCTCGATACCGCAACCAGGACGACCACCCAGCACATGCACAGCGGGGTGGCGGGCGAGTTCCCGAAGATCAACGACGCGTGGCTGGGCCAGGAGAATCGCTTCGGCTACTTCGCCACCACCCGAAGCCTGTCGCCGCTGACCCTGACGGATGGGCTTGCGCGCCATGACTTCTCGACCGGACAGACGATCGTGCTCGAAGGGCCGGACGGTTTGACCAGCCCCAGTGAACCGGTCTTCGTTCAGCGTCGAGGCGCGAGCATCGAGAACGACGGCTACCTGCTGACCCTGTGGTGGAATCCGGCGTCCGGCCTGTCCGAACTATTGGTGCACGAGGCCGACTCGTTCACCCGCGAACCACTCGCACGCGTCAAGCTCCCCGTCCGAGTGCCGTTCGCATTCCACGGATCCTGGGCCGAGGCCGAGGTGCTCGACGCAGCGATCGCAGCCCAACCTCGACGAACGAAGAACACCGAGTAGGAAAGAGCAGGACTGACATGGCGAACACACAGGCGTGGACGGCAAAGATCTTCGACGGCGGATGGGTGGACGGCGGTGGTGGAACCCTCGACGTGACCGCGCCGTCCGACGGGTCGGTCGTGGCCACCGTCGGTGCCGCCGACGTCGCCGACCTCGATCGAGCAGTCGCGAAAGCTGCACGTGTGCAGAAGGAATGGGCCGCCAAGCCGTACACCGAGCGAGCGTCGGTCATGACGAGGGCCGCGGAGCTTCTCGCGGACGATCCCGAGCGTCTGACGCGGTGGTTGGTTCCCGAATCGGGATCGAGTCACGGCAAGGCGGGGGCCGAGATCGGACTGGTTCTCGCCGAGCTGACCGAGGCCGCCGCTCTCGCGTCGCAGCCCTACGGGCAGGTGCTGCGGAGCGCGAAATCGCGTTTCTCGGTGGGCCGTTACGTTCCGATGGGCGTCGTCGGCGTGATCAGTCCGTTCAACTTCCCCTCGGTACTGTCCATGCGGTCGGTCGCACCTGCTCTGGCCGTCGGCAATGCCGTCGTTCTCAAACCCGATCCTCGAACGCCGATTTCGGGTGGTCTGATCCTCGCCGAGATCTTCGCCGAAGCAGGCCTGCCGGACGGTCTGTTGCACGTACTGCCCTCGGGTGCCGATGTGGGAGCCGCTCTCGTCTCGCACCCCGATGTCCCGTGCATCTCGTTCACCGGGTCCACGGCAGCCGGCCGGCGAATCGCGGAAGCTGCAGCGCCACTACTGAAGAAGGTCCACCTCGAACTCGGCGGGAACAACGCGTTCCTCGTGCTGCCCGACGCAGACATCGAGGCCGCCGCATCGGCGGGCGCATGGGGATCGTTCCTGCACCAGGGGCAGATCTGCATGGCGTCGGGCCGGCACCTCGTTCCCGAGCATCTCGCCGAGCAGTACACCGCGGAGCTTGCGAAGATCGCTGCACGCATCACCGTCGGAGACCCGACCGACCCGTCGAATGCGTTGGGGCCCATCATCGACGAGAACCAACTGAAGCGAGTCGACGGCATCGTGCAGTCCACGGTGACGGCCGGTGCCGAACTGGCTGCAGGCGGAACGTTCGACGGTCTCCACTATCGGCCGACCGTGCTCGGCAACGTGCCGAAGGATTCGCCGGCGTTCACCGAGGAGATCTTCGGCCCAGTCGCACCCATCACCACGTACCGCACCGTGGACGAGGCGATCGAGATCATCAATTCATCGGAATACGGCCTGTCCGTTGCGATCGTCACCGCGAATCCGTTCGCGGCGTACGAGTTGGCGGACCGAATCCGTTCCGGCGCAGTGCACATCAACGATCAGACGGTCGACGACGAGGCGGTCGCTCCGTTCGGTGGCGTGAAGGCCTCGGGTTCGGGTGGGCACTTCGGCACCACCGTCAACCTCGACACCTTCTGTGACCTGCAGTGGGTCACGATGCAGTCGGACATCCAGAGATATCCGTTCTGAGCCCCACAGCCGTTTCGAACCTGCAGCGGCCCCGCATCCAGTGCTCTACTCGCGGTGTGGGGTCCGCTCGCCGGTGTTGGGGTCGACGTCGAACAGTTCGTCGGTGTGGTCCGGCGCGTAGACGAACTGCGTGGACTCGCTGGATCGACGACGAGCGCCCTCGCGTACGGCCAGATATCCGCCGGCGAACAGCGCGATTATCGCGATGCCCGCAACGATGGCCCAACCCTCGAAGCCGCCGGCCAATGCGGCGATCAGGCCGCCGATTGAGGCAATTCCGGCAAAGATCAGTACGACGGCCAACATGTTGACGACAGCTCTGGACATGCTTGATACGGGAGGCCTTTTCTCGACCATGGGAGTAATTCCTTTCGATCAGTTCGATCGTGGAATACCCGAAAGCCGATCGACTAAGCCCCGCGGTCCTACTGGGCCTTGCGCGCTCGATACGCAGCAACCGCCGCGCGGTTGCCGCACGTGGTGCTGCAGAACCGACGCGACCGGTTGCGTGAGAGGTCGAGCACCAGCCCGTTGCAGTCCGGATCGGCGCAGACGTCGAAGCGCGAGAGCTCGTCTGCCCGGATGACGTCGATCATGGCCATCGCGGTCTCGACCACGATGCGGGTCACGAGGGGACTGTCGTCGGCGACGGCATGGACGTGCCAGTCGAGATCTCCGTGACGAACCAGTCGGGGCAGGGCCGAGGACTCGGCCAGCAATCGGTTGACCTCGACCACCGCGTCGTCGCGGCTGCTGGTCAGCAGTGCGCGCAGGGTCGGCCGCAGTGCCCGCACCGCTTCTAGCTCGGCGTCGTCGCCGTCGAACCGGCCGGAGTACCCCTGTTCGGTGAAGAACTCGGCGAGCTGCTCCCGCGTGGTCAGCGTGTCCGGGTCCTCGGCCGAATTGACCAAGGCCACGGCGGACAGCAACGACAATTCCGCGTCATGAGCAAAAAGCATGTTGACACCTTACCAAGTCACTCCCTACTGTCACATGTCATGACGGCTTACACTCATGACGCGCAGGTAGATCTCGCGGCCACCCACGACGCTGCGGCGCGGTCGCGTCGACTCTCGGGACTCGGTTTCGCGCTGCTCTCGGCGGCGTCCTTCGGCCTCTCCGGGTCGCTCGCGACGGGACTGCTCGACGCCGGCTGGACGGCCGGGGCTGCGGTGACCGCGCGAATCCTGCTGGCGGCGGCCGTCCTGCTGATTCCGTCGATTCTCGCGTTGCGTGGGCGATGGAGCCTGCTGGCGAAGAACTGGAAGCTGCTGCTCGCCTACGGAGCTTTTGCGGTGGCAGGCTGCCAGCTCGCGTTCTTCAACGCCGTCGGACGGATGGAGGTGGGGGTGGCGCTGCTGATCGAGTTCACCTCGCCTGTGGCCGTCATCGGCTGGATGTGGTTCCGTCACCAACAGCGACCGGGTCGGCTGACCGTGGTGGGCGCACTGCTGGCCGCGATGGGTCTGGTGCTCGTGCTCGACCTGATCTCCGGTGCCGACGTCGACACCGTCGGTGTGCTGTGGGCGCTGGGCTCGATGGCCGGTGCGGCCGTCTACTGGGTGCTGTCGGCGGACGAGAGCAACGGACTCCCGCCGATCGTGCTCGCCGGGGCCGGCCTGCTCACCGGTGGTCTCATCCTGTTGGTCGCAGGGCTGATCGGTATCGTACCGTTCGCCGCCCCGCTCACCGATGTCACCTTCGTCGATGCGGTTGTGCCGTGGTGGGTCCCGATCATCGGCCTCGGCGTCGTGACGGCCGCACTGGCCTACGTCCTCGGGATCGCCGCGGGCCGACGCCTCGGGTCACGGTTGGCGTCGTTCATGGGATTGATGGAAGTCGTTGCCGCACTTGTGTTCGCGTGGTTGCTGCTCGGTCAGGCTCCGGCACCGATCCAATTGGCCGGTGGCGCACTGGTTCTGCTCGGCGTGGTCGTCGTCAAGTCCGGCGAGCGAGCCACGGCGGAGGAGCCGGTGGAGCCGCTGCAGAGCAGGCCGTGACCTGACGCTCAACCGTCGACGCGGCCGAAGACCACTGCGGCCAGGATGGTGTGGGCGCTGGCGATCACCGAATCCAACGGTTCGCGCTCGGGAGAGAGCAGCCATTGTTGGGCGATGGTGAGGACCGCGCCCACCAGGCCCATGGCCAGTGTTCGACGGTTCGGCCCGGCGAGCCCGTGGCCGGAACCGACCGCCTCGGCCACCTGGAGCACGGTCTCCGAGAACGAGGTCGTGGTCTTGCGGTAGAGCGCATCGACGGTGGACGAGACCCCGAGAATCTCGACGAAGGCGATGCGCGCAGATTTCGGATTCTCGGCGACGAAGGTGAAGAAGCCGGTGAGAGCGGCTCGAAGCACCTGCTCGGTGGAGTCGGCCTCGGCGGCGGCACCGGCCAGGATGTTCTCGCGCATGGCGTCGGTGGCGCGGGCGTAGGTCGCCATCAGCAGGTCCTCGCTGTTGGTGAAGGACTCGTAGAAGTAGCGCTTGGTCAGGCCCGCCTCGCTGCACACCTTCTCCACGGTTGCGGTCCGGTAGCCGGTGGTGCCGAAGACTTCGACGGCTGCGTCGAGCAGGCGAATCCGACGCTCCTGCTGCCGCTGCCGAGGATCGGCACCTCGGTAGGTGCGGCCGACTTCACTGTGAGGGATGGTCACAGACAGATCTTGACACCGCTCGGTATCAGATGCAAAGTGTTCGCAGACAAGCATTCCGATGGAGGGGGAGCACATGGCGGCGTCGACGCTACGGAACAAGGTCGTTCTGATCACCGGGGCGGCACGGGGGATCGGTGCCGCGACCGCGCGGGCGCTCGCCGGCCGAGGTGCCCAGCTGATCCTCGTCGATGTCGACGAAGCCCCGCTCCGTGAGGTCGCGGCCCAGTTGAAGGCAACCGCGTTCGTCGCCGACGTCCGGAACCTCGACGACATGCAGCGGGCCGTCGACGGCGGAATCGAGGCGTACGGCGGCATCGACCTGGTGCTCGCGAACGCCGGAATCGCCAGCTACGGATCGATCATGCAGGTCGATCCCGCCACGTTCCAACGTGTCATGGACATCAACGTGATGGGCGTGTTCAACACCGTCCGCGCTGCGCTGCCGTCGCTCATCGAACGCAACGGCTACATCCTCGTCGTCTCCTCGCTCGCGGCGTTCACCCCGTGCCCCGGCCTGGCCGCGTACAACGCCAGTAAGGCTGCAGCAGAACACTTTGCGAATGCGCTCCGGCTCGAGGTCAACTACCGAGGCGTCGACGTCGGCTCGGCACACATGGCCTGGATCGATACGCCGATGGTGCAGGACGCCAAGTCCGACCTCACCGCATTCCAGGATCTGCTCGCGGTGCTCCCGGGCCCGCTGGGCAAGACGATGACCGTCGACCAGTGCGTCGACGCCTTCGTCGACGGCCTGGCCAAGCGCAAGCGTCGCGTCTACGTGCCGCGGTGGGTGGGAGCAGCGTCGTGGTTCAAAGCCGTCATCACCTCGCGGGTCGGCGATCGCAGCATGCTCGAACACGTGCCGACGATCCTGCCGAAGATGGACGAGGAAGTGGCCCGCCTCGGCAGGTCCGAGAGCGCTCGCAACAAGACCAGCTGATCGAAAGACATCGAAGGAATCGTTGACATGACTGCCGTACTGCCCACTCCCGAGGTCGACGTCCTCATCATCGGTGCCGGCCTGTCCGGGATCGGTGCCGCGCGCCACCTCGGGCACGATCTGCCCGGCAAGACCTACGCAATTCTCGAGAGCCGCGGTGCTATCGGGGGAACGTGGGATCTGTTCCGCTACCCCGGGATTCGCTCCGACTCCGACATGTACACCCTCGGATACAGCTTCAAGCCGTGGATGGGGGAGAAATCCATCGCCGACGGCACCGATATCCGCAACTACATCGTCGAGACCGCGCGAGAAGCAGGCGTCGAGAAGCACATCCGGTTCCATCACAAGGTCGTCGCTCTCGAATGGTCGTCCGAGCAGCAGTTCTGGACGGTGACCGCGCATCGAAGCGATACGAACGAGACGGTCACGGTCACCGCGTCGTTCGTGTTCTCCTGCAGCGGCTACTACGACTACGACAAGGGCTTCAGTCCCGAGTTCGCCGGACAGGACAAGTTCGGCGGCCAGGTGATCCACCCGCAGCACTGGCCCGAGGATCTGGACTGGTCGGGCAAGAAGATCGTCGTGATCGGCAGTGGTGCCACGGCAATCACGTTAGCCCCCAATCTGGCTCGCGATGCCGAGCACGTCACGTTGCTGCAGCGCTCGCCCAGCTACGTCCTCTCGCTTCCGTCGCAGGATCCGATTGCGCTGACCCTTCGCAAGCGCCTGCCGAAGAAATTGGCGTACAGCGCCACTCGGCTCAAGAACGTATCCATGGCGATGCTGATCTACACCCTGAGCCAGAAGTACCCGGAGTTCATGAAGAAGCGGATCCGGACGATGCAGGAAGGGTGGCTGCCGAAGGGATACGACCTCGACACCCACTTCACCCCGTCCTACAACCCGTGGGATCAGCGGCTGTGCCTGGTGCCCGACAACGATCTGTTTCGCTCGATTCGCAAAGACGAGGTCTCGATCGTCACCGACCACATCGACACGTTCACCGAGACCGGACTGAAGCTGAAGTCCGGCCAGCACCTCGATGCCGATATCGTCGTCACCGCAACGGGATTGAATCTGTCTGCATTGGGCGGCGCGACGTTCCGCGTCGACGGCAAGGACGTCGACCTGCCCAGCACCATGGCCTACAAGGGCATGATGCTCACCGGTATCCCGAACTTCGCCTTCGTCGTCGGATACACCAACGCCTCGTGGACGCTCAAAGCCGACATGGTCTCGAACTACGTGATGCGACTGCTCGCGCACATGGACGAGAAGGGATACAGCACCGTCGAACTCGAGCGCGACCCGTCCATCGACGAAGAACCGTTCCTCGACTTCGCCGCGGGCTACGTTCTGCGGGCGGTGGACAACTTCCCCAGGCAGGGCAGCGAGACCCCGTGGAAGCTGCGCATGAACTACTTCCGCGACCTTCCGGTACTGCGCTACGGCAAGGTGGTGGACAAGGCCATGAAGTTCGGCCGTCCGCGCGCGAAGGTCTCGATCGGATCCTGACGGGAATTGTTTCGGGTCGAGTGTGTTGGTTCTCGATATGAAAATTGGAATCATCGGAAGTGGACTGATCGGCGGCACCCTCGTTCGGCGTTGGGCGGCGCTCGGTCACGAGATCAGATTCTCGAATTCACGTGACCCGGAAACGCTGGCGGACCTGGCAGCGGAGACCGGAGCGACGGCCGTCTGGGCCGCGGAGGCCGCGCAGGACGCAGACCTGGTGCTGCTGAGCATTCCGCAGAAGAACGTTCCCGATCTCGCTCCGGGAATTGCTTCCGCCCGCAAGCCCGGGGCCCCGATCATCGAGACCAACAACTACTACCCGCAGCAGCGGGACGGGTTGATCGAGGACATCGAGGGTGGGACGCCCGAAAGCGTGTGGGTCTCTCAGCAACTCGGCGAGCCGGTCATCAAGGCGTTCAACGGAATCTGGTACAAGCACCTGCTCGAGAAGGGTGTGCCCGCTGGGACCAGAGGTCGAATCGCACTACCGATCGCAGGCGACGACGACGATTCGAAGAAGCTGGTCTTCTCGGTCATCGACGAGCTCGGATTCGACCCCGTCGACGGCGGAACCCTCGCCCAGTCGTGGCGTCAGCAGCCGGGAACGCCGTCGTACGGCAAGGACTTCGGAATCGACGCTCTCGTCGAGGCGCTGGGTCAGGCGACCGACGAACGCAGTGCGGAGTGGAAGGCCTGAACGAGGTTCTCGCGCTACCGGACGCGACCCTCGCGGAGTGTGCGCTCCGCGAGGTCGCGTAGCGGGCCGGTCAGGCTGGAATCGCCCACCCGGCACGAGTGCTCACCCACCGACACACTCCACACGAAGGTGTCGCGGGCGTTGGACTCGGCCGGATCGGCGGCCTGCTGATCGGCGATGTACGGCTGCGCGGCCTCGACCAACGACTGCCATTCCGGCTCGTCGGTCTCGACGACGCCGCGCTTGGACATCCCGGCGACACCACCGGTTCGCAGTACCTCGATGCGCAGGCTCATCTGCTCTCGATCACACCCGATCGTCGCTCGGCTTCGGTAGGGACTCGAGCCCTGTTGTCTTCACCCCCACGGTAGACCAACCCGTGGCCACGGCCTCGGCAACGTCGGAACCGGCTCCGAATCGCTTGGTTGCTGCGGCGAGGGTCGCGGCCGAGAACCCGGCGAAATCGACTGTCGGGGACAGTCCGCCGACGGTCATCGTGTCGAACCACACCTGCCCGATGCGGTCCCAGGCCGGACCGCCGAGCGTGGTGGCCGCAACGGCGAACGCACGGTTCGGGATACCCGAATTGATGTGCACGCCACCGTCGTCCTCGGTGGTGACGACGAAATCGTCCATGCTGGCCGGCTGCGGATCCTTGCCGAGCACGTCGTCGTCGTAGGCGGTTCCGGGCTCGAGCAGCGAGCGCAACGCCTTACCTTGCACTGCAGGCAGGAACAGGCCTTCGCCGATCAGCCACGAGGCGTCCTCGGCGTTCTGCCCGGCCGTGTACTGCTCGACCAATGCGCCGAACACATCGGAGATCGACTCGTTCAGCGCGCCGGCTTGGTCCTTGTACTCGAGCGGGGTGGTGTACTGCGTGAACCCGTGCGCGAGTTCGTGTGCGATGACGCCGAGCGAGACGGTGAATCGAGCGAACACCTCACCGTCACCGTCGCCGAACACCATGCGCGAGCCGTCCCAGAACGCGTTGTCGTAGTCCTGGCCGTAGTGCACGGTCGCGTCGAGGGGCAGGCCGCTTCCGTCGAGACTCGAGTAGCCGTAGACCTCGTCGAAGAACGCGTATGTGGCACCGAGGCCGTCGTACGCCTCGTCGGTCGCGGCATCGCCCGTGGGATCCTCGCCCTCGGCACGTACCTGCCGGCCGGGTAGATCACGAGTGGACTGCGCGTCGGAGATCGTGCGCTCGAGCGTGCCGCCGGTGCGCGGGGCGATGGCGGTGCGAGCCTGCACCACCTCGCGGCCTGCGCGCATCTCACGATCGGCGAGCAGAGTGGCGCGAGCACCCGGCCCCTGCAGCCGCTCGAGCAGAAACGGTGGAACTACAGAATGAAACGTCATACGCGGTGACCCCCTAGGTCCGTGGCATGTGCGGTGATGGTTCCCAGTGTGCACGAGCTCACCGACACATCTCGGTGAGCTCGAACGAAACAGGTCAGCCGCGCATCGCAGACAGGTCGATTCCCTCCACCTCGCTGGGCGGACGGATCGCCGTCAACGTCGCCCAGTTGCGGGCCAACAGCGACGCGTCGGAATCGTCGTCCTCGGCTCGGATCTCGTCGAAACGAACGGTGACGAAATCCTCCCCGCGATCGCCTATTTCGGCCTGGACCGCGCCGTAGCGGGCCAGAGATGCGGGCACGATTCCCGCCAACTCCGCGAGCGGAACGTCCGGGACGTTGACGTTGACGACGGCATCGGACGGGCCGTGGGACATCATCCACGTCACCGCGATGCGGGCCACGTGCTCGGCCGTCGCCCAATGGGTAGGCTCCGTGGCGATCGACGACAGCGCCATTGCCGGGACCCGATGCGTCAGTGCCGTCAACGCGGCTCCGACCGTGCCCGAATGCAGTACGGCGGCACCGGTGTTCGGTCCGTGATTGATTCCGGAGAGCACCAGATCCGGGGGGTCGCCGAACGCCCCGCGGGTGGCCACGAACGCGATGAGAGCGGGTGACGCCTGCACCGCGTATGCCGGGACGTCGGGAAGACCGGCAATGGCGACGGATCCGATACCGAGGTGATCGTCGACGCCCATGCCCGTCAAGGACGCGCTGGCCCCGCTGCGCTCCTCGTGCGGCGCGGCGACGACGACGTCGAGACCGGCTTCCACTGCCACGCGTGCGAGCAGGGCGATGCCCTCACTGGATACGCCGTCGTCGTTGGTGATCAGGGCTCTCATTTCTTGCCTGCCTTCTCGTACGGACGAACCTCCACCGCTTCGGTGAGGCCGAGAACCAGGTCGCGTCGCCCGCTACCGAGGCCACGGCGCGTGACGTTGGCCGTGCCCGCTCCACCGCCGAGTCGCAACGCCTCGGGGACCGACAGTCCCTGAGCCAGCCCCGCGGCGATGCCTGCACTCATCGAATCGCCTGCTCCGTGGTGATCGACCATGCGCAGCCCCGGCGTGACGATCTCGAGCACGTCGCCGTCGACCAGCGCCAGGGCCGGATCTCCGGCCCGCGAGATCACGACGATCTCCGCGCCGTCGTCGTGCATCTGCCGCATCGAATCGATCAGGTGCGCCGGGTCCTCGGACTCGGCCCGGCCGTCGGCGATGAGGTCCTCGTGGCTGACCTTGAGCACCGTCAGGCCGCCGGCGAGCGCGGCGATCATGGTCGGTCCGGAGAGGTCGGCCACCACCGTCTTGCCCAGGGCGGTGAGGTCCGCGCACAGCCGCTCGTACACCTCGGGCGGAACGATGTCGTCTTCGTGCGGTCCGCCCAGAATGGCGACGTCGCTGCGGGCACCGGCGGCGAGGGCGGCGCTGAACAGGTCGTCGAGGGCGTGCCGGGCCAGCGGCGGCGGGTCGACAGTGGCCAGGATCTCGCGCTCACCGCTGCGGCGATCGTGAACGTACGAGCCGCTCTCCTGGCCGATGTCGACCGAGACGACGGTGATGCCCTCCCGCTCGACGATGTCGCGAAGAATGCCCCCGATCTCGCCGCCGAACACTCCCGTCAGTGTCACGTCGAGGCCGAGCACCGTGGCCATCCGGGCGATCCAATGGCCTTGGCCGCCTGCGTGCACGTGCAGTTCGGTGTTGCCGTTGGGGGCTCGGTCGAGGGTCACCGTCAACAGTGGGGATGGGGCGAAGACGAGAGCACTGAGTTCGCGAGGGGAGGGAGACATCGAGGGCGAATGCCCGATATGTCAGGTCCGAAACGGCAAGCACGTCAGAAGCGACGACGCAGGCGCATTCCGATCGGGCGGCCGTCGGGGTCGACGAACAGCCGGTACGCGAACGCAGCGAGTCGCTGCTGCCAGACCGGCGGCACGGAGATCTCGTGTCGGCGCAGCCTGCCGGTCGGGCGCGGGCCCGAGGACGGGTTGCGGTGCCATTCGTCGAGTGCCGTCGCACAGGCCGAGATCGCATCGAAGAACTGCTGTGGATCCACCAGGTCGGCGTCGTCACCATCGGCCCGGCCGAGGTGTTCGCGAATGAGCTCCAGGCGCAGGTTGCGGGCATGGGTACGGGCACCGTCGCCCAGGCCTGCGGGGTCGAGGGGCTCGCGGGTGTCGCGTTCTTCGTCGACGATGGCCGCCGTCAGCTCCGAATCATGGGTCCACGAACGACGATTGAAGTTGTCCGAGCCCACCGCGGTCCACACGTCGTCGATGATGCAGACCTTCGAGTGCACGTACACAGGTATTCCGCGGTCGTTCTCGATGTCGAGAACCAGTACGCGATCACCGCCGGCAGCGCGGATGACCTCGAGCGCGGCCGAGTGCCCCAGCAGCGCAGAGGGAATGGTGAGTGCGCTGTCGTCGTCGAGGTGCTTGGGAACCACCACCACCAGCTTCAGGTTCGGCTTGCGACGCAACGCAACCGCGAACACGCGGGCGACATCGACCGACCACAGGTACTGATCCTCGATGTAGATCAATTCGGTGGCGCGGTCGAGTGCCTTGGCGTACGCCCGGGCTGCACTGCGCTCGCCCTTGGTCGCGAACGGGTAGGCGGGACGCCGCCTGGGGTAGGTGCGCAACAGCTGCACCGAGCACGTGCCCCGAGGTTCCGGAGCCGGTGCCGCAGGCGGCAGTTCCGACGGCTCACGCGTCACGCCTCGGATCATGTCGGGTATCGCGTGCCAGGGCAGTCGGGACAGGGCTGCGGGATCCTCCCACCGCTCGCGAAAGACGTCCTCGACGTCCCGCACCGCCGGGCCCTCGAGCTGCACCTGCACGTCGTGCCAGGCCGGGATCTCCCCGTACTCGGGCGGGAAGGGGCGTGAGATCGGATCACCGAAATGATCGGCGTCGTCGCGTCGGGCACGGGCCAGGTCGATCCCGCCGACGAACGCGATGTCGGGCAGATCTTTCCTGCCGTACCGCACGACCACGAACTTCTGGTGGTGGCTTCCGGTCACCAGCACGCGCTGGTCGAGGATCACCTCACCACCGGCCTCCTCGAGGCGAAGGGCGAGCTTGCGATTCTTCGGTCCGGTGAAACCGAGCGTCTCGATGTGCGAGCGCCACACCATGCCTTTGACGACACCACCGCGGTGCGCGACGTCGGCGAGTGCATCCTCGACGGTCACGCCGTCGTCGGTGAGCATCTGCTCCGGGTCGCCGCGCCAATCGGTGAAGAGCACCAGATCGTCGCGCTCGGTCTTCTCGAGCGCCTTCGCCAACGCCGCGAAGTACGTCTTGCCGTGCACGAGATTCTGGACGCGGTTGCCCTCCGTCCAGGCCGTGATTCGAGTGTCGTCGTTGCCGCGTTCGGTGGCAGTGAGGAACCACGGATGAGCGGGGTCGAAGTGCCGCTCCGGAGAGATCAAGGCTGAGGAGGATCGGCCGAGGCTTTCGGAGACACGGTCGACGACGCGCCGGATGCGCTGCACTATCACGACCGCATCATTTCATCCGGTTTGAAGCACCGAGAGGGCGGGCACCCGAGCGTCATGACTCAGGTACCCAACGTCACGCTCAGAAACGGCAAGCAGATCCCGCAGCTCGGTTTCGGCGTGTTCCAGATCGATCCCGACGAGACGGCGAAGGCTGTCGAAACGGCACTAGAAATCGGCTACCGCCATATCGACACGGCCGAGATGTACGGCAACGAGAAGCAGGTCGGCGAAGGTATTCGCAATTCCGGCCTCGACCGCGAGTCGGTCTTCGTCACCAGCAAGCTCAACAACGGCTTCCACAAGCCCGACGACGCGCGAACGGCATTCGACAAGACCCTCAGCGACCTCGGAACCGACTACGTGGACCTCTTTCTGATCCACTGGCCGCTCCCGACTCGCTACGACGGCGACTTCGTCTCCACCTGGAAGACGTTGGAGGAGTTCGTCGCCGACGGGCGCGCCCACAACATCGGCGTATCCAACTTCCAGCCCGCCCACCTCGACCGGTTGGCGGAGGAGACCGAGACTGTCCCCGCGGTGAACCAGATCGAGGTGCACCCGTACTTCGTCAACAACGACGTGTGGGCCTACGGCCGTGAGCACGCCATCCCCACCGAGGCGTGGTCGCCGATCGCTCAGGGCAACGTTCTCGACGACCCCGAACTGAAGCGAATCGCCGACGCGACAGGCAAATCCGTCGCTCAGGTGGTGCTGCGCTGGCACATTCAGCGGGGCAACATCATCTTCCCGAAGTCGGTGACGCCGGAGCGTGTCAAGGCCAACTTCGAGATCTTCGACTTCGAGCTCAGCTCCGCCGACGTCGACGCCATCACGGCCCTGGACAAGGGCGAACAGGGTCGTAACGGCCCGAACCCGGACACCTTCGACATGATTCCGGACTAGATACCTCGAACTGTGGGCTCGAACGTTGTCGATACGTTCGAGCCCACAGTGGTATCACGACATCTGTGTCACGGGATCGTGAGTGCGGATCCCGTTGCGGCGGTGACCTCTTCGGAAGTGACACCGGGTGCGAGCTCGGCCAGTGCGAGGGTACCGTCGCCGACGACGTCGATGACGGCGAGGTTGGTGATGATGCGATTCACGACGCCCTGTCCGGTCAACGGCAGAGTGCAGGCGTCGAGGATCTTCGGGTTCCCGTCGCGGTCGGTGTGTTCCATGACGACGATGACGCGCCGGGCACCGTGCACGAGGTCCATCGCACCGCCCATGCCCTTGACCATCTTGCCGGGCACCATCCAGTTGGCGAGGTCGCCGGTGCGTGAGACCTGCATACCGCCCAACACGGCGGTGTCGATGTGGCCGCCGCGAATCATGCCGAAGCTCAACGACGAATCGAAGTACGCGGCACCGGGATTGACGGTGACCGTCTCCTTGCCCGCGTTGATGAGATTGGCGTCGACCTCGTCCTCGGTGGGGTACGGCCCGGTGCCGAGGATGCCGTTCTCCGAATGCAGGGTGACCTTGACCGCGTCGGTGAGGTACCCCGGGATCAACGTCGGCAGTCCGATGCCGAGATTGACGTACTCCCCGTCGACCATTTCCGCTGCGGCGCGTTCGGCCATCTGGTCGCGTGTCCACCCTGTACTCATGCTCGAACTCCTGAACTGACGGTGCGCTTTTCGATGCGCCTGTCCTGTGGCCCGGTGTGCACGACACGTTGGACGAACACTCCGGGAAGATGTACGTGGGCCGGATCGATCTCGCCCGGCTCGACGAGATTCTCGACCTGCGCGATGGTGATCTTGCCTGCCATCGCGGCGAGGGGGTTGAAGTTCATCGCCGTCTTGTCGAATACGAGATTTCCTGCGGTGTCACCGATCTCGGCGTGCACCAGTGCGAAGTCGGCATTGATGGACTCCTCGAGAACGTAGCGCTTGTCGCCGAACACCCGAGTCTCCTTGGGCGGCGACGCGATCGAGACGGATCCGTCGGCGGCGTAGCGCCACGGCATTCCGCCGTCGGCGATGGGGCTGCCCACTCCGGCCGGAGTGAAGAACGCGGGAACACCGTTGCCGCCGGCGCGAAGTCGCTCGGCGAGCGTGCCCTGCGGGGTGAGCTCGACCTCCAGTTCGCCGGCGAGGTACTGGCGGGCGAACTCCTTGTTCTCACCGACATACGACGCGGTGACACGGCGAATGCGTCCGGCTGCCAGCAGGATTCCGAGCC
This sequence comes from Rhodococcus sp. 15-725-2-2b, assembly GCF_002259075.1. NCBI lineage: Bacteria > Bacillati > Actinomycetota > Actinomycetes > Mycobacteriales > Nocardiaceae > Rhodococcus > Rhodococcus sp. 15-725-2-2b. The sequence continues at coordinate 99,656 of NZ_NPFL01000009.1, forward strand.
CGTAGCCGTCGACGCCGCAGTTGTTGGAGAACACTTCGAGCTCGGTGGCGTCGGTGTTCGCGATGGCCTCGATGAGGGCGTCGGGGATGCCGCACAATCCGAAGCCACCGACCGCGATGGTCGCTCCTCGGCCGATGTCCGCGACCGCCTCGGCGGCGGACGCGTAGGTCTTTCCAGTCACTTGCAGCTCCTGATGTGTTCGTTGAGCAAACGTTGCACCCAGTGAACCTGAGCTGTGCATTTGGATGCGGAGAATGCTGGCTTTTGCTCGTTCGGTGAACAGATGCGGGCTCGGCGTCCACTGAGTGGACGTAGTATGGGCGGGTGACCTCAGCGGAAGCCAACGCAAGTGTGATCGGCAAGATCTGTTCGTTGCTGCGCGCGGCGGGAAGCGAGGATCCGTCGGGTGCCTCGACCACCGCGCTCGCTCGGGCGACCGGTATCGCGCGACCGACTGCACATCGCCTCTTGGCGTCTCTGGCCGACCAAGGGTTCATCGACCGCGACGCCGCCACCGGCCACTGGTCACTGGGCCCGGAGATCTACCTGCTCGGGTCGATGGCGGCATTGCGCTACGACATCACCGACCAGGCTCGAAAGATAGTGCAGGCGTTGGCTGCCGAGAGCGGAGAGAGTGCGTTCCTGTCGGTCCGGCGCGGAGCGGAGACCGTGTGCCTGCTTCGAGTGGAGGGGAGCTTTCCGCTGCGTTCGCACGTGTTGTACGAGGGCATTCGGCTTCCGCTCGGGGTGGCGTCCGCAGGTCTGGCCATTCTCGCTCACCTTCCCGATCGGGAGGTGGACGAGTACCTGGGTGGAGTCGACTTGGTTCCCGAGTGGGGAGAGACGCACTCGGACAACGCGATTCGACATCGCGTGGGACTCACCAGGACAACAGGCTTCGCCGTGAACCCTGGATTGCTGGTGGAGGGCAGCTGGGGTCTCGGTGCTGCCGTGTTCGACCGTGCCGGAGGTCCTGCGTGGGCGCTGAGCCTGACGGGTGTCGAGACGCGATTCCGTGATGATCGACGACGTGAGCTGGGCAAGCTGCTGCTCGACGCCGCCCATCGACTCACCGTGCAACTGGGGGAGCGTCCCAGCCCCGGCTAACTGTCCATCTCTTCGAGAATGTCCGCGGCGTCCTGACTGCCTGCGGTGGCCAACCTCTGCAACTCCTCGCGGTCGCCGCGTTCACCGGCGAGCTCGACGAGGATGTCGACGGCATCGCTGCTGCCCGCATCGGCGAGAGAGCGGAGTTCGTCGAGGTCGTTTCGAGAACCTGCGAGTTCGACCAACTGGTCGAGGGCGTCGTGATCGCCCTCGTGTGCCCGAGCTCGCAACTCGGCCATCTCGGACGCCGTGGAATCAGGCTCGCTCATGGGGTGGAGTGTAGAACGACGCGGCGAACAATGGCAGGTCAGTCGCCTGCTGTTCGGCTCCAGCAATCTTGTCGGTGGCCCGGGTTACTGTTTTTCTTGTTCGAACAGGCGTTCTTGTTTCGGCTCACCGGGGGGTGGAAGATGGGTGCTGTACCGATCGTGTCACTGGAGGCGTTGACCGCTGCCGCGCGTGCGGAGAATCGGCAGGCGGCCCGCAAGATCACCGCCTGTTACGAGGTTCATCGGAGCTGGATCACCCACGACATCAAGTTCAAGCATTACAGCCGGTACGGGCGCACCGAAATGGCGGCCGCGTTGGGGTGCTCGGCGACGGTCGCCGAATCGTATATCTCGGTCGGCGTCGCCTTGCACACGCGATTGCCCCTGTTACGGAAAGCATTCGAGGGCGGGGAGATCGACCTTCCGCGGGTGCGGACGGTGTGCCGGATCCTCGACAACCTCTCCGACGACATCGTCACCTCCGTCGAAGCCGAGGTCGTCGAAGCAGCCCACCGGTTGTCGCCGGGTCCGCTCGAGAAGGAGATCTGGGACATCCTGTTCCGGGTCGCCCCGGAAGAAGCAGCGGCACTACGCGAGTTCGCGAAGAGGTTCCGGACCGTCACCTACACCCCGGCCGGGGAACTGGCGCGAATCCGGGCGGAGTTGACCGCCCCGGAAGCTGCCGCTGCGTGGCAGTTGCTCGAGGAGATGGCCGACACCTTGTGCCCGAAAGACCCGCGCGGTAAGAAGGAACGACTGTGCGATGCGTTCATGGCCCGCATGCACGGCGAACCCCGCTTGGCGTGCCTGTGCCGACGGGAGGACTGACCCAAGGCGGATGCGGCGTTGCCCGATCGGCGGGTGCCGTTGACGATGGTCACCGTCGACATAGCCACCCTGATCGGGCTGCTCGCGAACCCTGCGTATCTGGCCGGGCACGGTTCCATCGATCCTGACCTCGCTCGGGAGTTGGCGCGCAACAGTCAGTGGCAGATCCTGCTCACCGACGCAGTTACCCTCGCTGGAAAACTCGGACTGGCTGTGCAGAACCCGGCAACCGGGGAATGGGAACGAACACCGAAAATGCAGACGCAGGAGTCGGACTCAGGGGCGGCAGCGACAGCGGACACGGACACGGACACGGACACTGCAACAGTGAACACGGACGCGGACTCAGGAACGAACGCTGCGTCGGGAACACGCGCTACCGAGACCCACAGCCGCACCGACAGCAACCCGGAGCCCCAGACCGAGATCGAGTCGGAACCCGAGACTTGCACGTCCACAGGCACTTCCGTCGATGTCGACACCGATGCAGCACCGATCCCCGCGCAAGCGCCTGGGCCCATGCTCTCACCGGAGTCCGGCACTGCACCCGACCGAACCGAAACAGGGTCCGCTCCAGAGCGACCCGGGACGGTCCCGCCGACACCAGTACCACCACCGACACCAGTACCACCACCGACAACAAGCCCCACGCGAGGAACAATTCTCCCGCCGGAACCGGGGACGGCGACATCACCGACTTCGATGCACGACCAGACGGAGAATCATCAGACGGAGGATCCCGCGGGGGACACCCCTGCCCGCTCAGCGGCCGATCCAGCTCCTTCCGAGACCGAGACCGAGATCGGGGCAGGCGCGGACAGGCAACGGCGGACGCAATCGCTGACCTCCGCCGCAGCGCTGTTCTGTACCCACACTCCCGTCGGCAGGGGCACACGGCACAGCTCTGCCCTCGACCTGCCCTTCGCAATCCGGCCCAACAACCGCACGATCCACACATCGGTAACCCGCACACCCGCCGGCCTCTATCTCGGCAACGCCTCCCTTGCCGCCGCACTCGAAGCCGCCATCGCCGCCGACCCCACCCTCGGCAACTCTGTACCCCGCGACCCACTCACCGACCGGGCCCTGATCTACCGACCCGACGCCCTCACCACCGCAGCCGTCCGATTCCGCGACAAACACTGCCGCTTCCCCGGCTGCCACCGCCCCGCCGCACGCTGCCAACTCGACCACATCAACCCGTTCGACCACAGCAACCCCCTCGGCGGCGGCTGGACCACCGTCAACAATCTGCAGTGCCTCTGCGACTACCACCACACCGTCAAAACCGCCGGCTACTGGAAAGCCGTCATGCTCCCCGGCGGAGCGATCCTGTGGACATCGACATCAAAGACCACCCGAATCACCCTGCCCGCCAACGGCACCGCCGTCCCGATCCTCGGAAACGACCTCAGACCACACATCCCCACCCAACCGAGAAACTCCGGCATCATCGCCTACCCCGACCCGCCAGACAACCAACGGCCCGAGACAGACGACACGGCAGCACCGCCGTTCTAGGCGATGCTGCCGTGGATACCAGTACCCGTTGGGTCAGATCAGGTGCTGAATGTGGTCGCGGGTGAATTCGATGCGCTCGTCTACGCGGCCGTCTCCGACCTTGTTCACCCACTCGGGGTCGGACAGCAGCGCACGTCCGACGGCCACCAGATCGAATTCGTTGTCCTGGAACTGACCGACCAGCGCGTCGAGTCCGGTGACACCGGATGCGGCGTCCTCCGACCATGCCGAGGTGAACACCGAGTCGAGGCCGACCGAACCGACAGTGATCGTCGGAACGCCGGTGAGCTTGCGGGTCCACCCGGCCAAGCCCAGCTTTCCGTCGTTGCCGTCCAGCTCCGGGAATGCCGGATCCCAGTGGCGACGGGTCGAGGCGTGCAGGATGTCCACTCCGGCGTCGACCAGGGGAGTCAGGACTCGTCCGAGTTCCTCGGGGTTCTGCGCGATCCTGGCGTCGAAGTGATTGCTCTTCCACTGCGAGAATCGGTACACGATGGCGAAGTCCTCGCCCACCGCGGCGCGGATCGCGGCGACGACCTGCGCCGGGAAGCGCGTCCGAGCTTCGAGGGAACCGCCGAACTCGTCGTCGCGTACGTTGGTTGTGGCCCAAAGGAATTCGTCGAGCAGATACCCGTGCGCGCCGTGCAGCTCCAGGCCGTCGAAACCGGTGTTCTTCGCGTTGACCGCGGCCTGTACCCACTGCGAGGTGAGTTCGTCGAGGTCGGTGTCGGTGAATGCTCGACCCACCGAAGAACCGTCGAGTGCAATCCCCGACGGGCTGACGGTAGTGACGTCCGGGAACAGGCGGGGTTCGGTGCCGCGCTCGACGCCGAGGTGCCACAGCTGCGGGATGATGGCGCTGCCCTCGGCGTGCACGGCGTCGACGACGCCCTTCCAGCCCTCGAGGCTGGCGTCACCGTAGATCCGCGGGACGCGGGTGTGAGGGCCGGCTGCGGGATCGGGAATGTAGGTGCCCTCGGTGATGATGAGGCTCGTGCCACCGGCAGCGCGTTTGCGGTAGTACTCGGCCACATCGGGACCGGGGACGCCGTCTGGGGAAAAAGCGCGCGTCATCGGGGCCATGGCGAAGCGGTTGCGCAGCTTCAGCGATTTGACCTCGAACGGCTCGAAAAGCCCGGCGGTGGACAGATGCTGTGTTGTGGATGCAGTTTCGGTCACGCCTGCGGGCAACCTGCATCGACACCGAGCTATTCCCGACGCGAGGCTGTTAGCGTCGAAGCCTTATGAGCCCTTCGCCGCTGATCTCTGCCGCCGAACTGCACGACCTCTTCGAGATGGGGCGCGGCCCGGTCCTACTCGACGTCCGATTCACGCTCCTCACCGGCAGCGACCGAGCCGGATACGAAGCCGGCCACATCCCGAACGCGCAATTCGTGGACCTCGACGCGGAGCTGGCGGCTCCGCCGGACAGTCGCGGACGCCACCCGTTGCCCGACGCCGAGACGTTCGTCGCAGCGATGCGCGGCGCCGGGGTCGACGACGACTCCTCCGTGGTGGTCTACGACGCAGGCCCAGCAACCGCCGCGGCGCGCGCGTGGTGGCTGCTGCGCTACTTCGGGCACCGCGACGTTCGGGTCCTCGACGGTGGCCTCGCCCAGTGGGTCGCAGCCGGATTTCCGATCGGGACCGAGCCGTCGATAGTGGCGGCCGGATCGTTCACCGCCCGACCATCGCTCGCACGCGTCCTCGATGTCGACGATGTGCTCGACTTCGCGCAGAACAACATCCTGCTCGACGCCCGCGCACCCGAACGGTTTCGTGGAGAAGTGGAGCCGGTGGATCCCGTCGCCGGTCACATCCCCGGTGCGGTCAATCGTCCGACGACCGAGAACGTCGATGCGGACGGGCGTTTCCTGCCTCCCGAGGTACTCGATGGCACATTCGGTGGACTCGTACCCGAGGGGAAGGACGTCGCCGTCTACTGCGGATCGGGGGTGACTGCGGCACATCAAATTCTCGCGCTCGAGTTGGCGGGCATAGATGCGGCGTTGTACCCGGGGTCGTGGTCGGGATGGATCACCGATCCGGCGCGCCCACGGGCGTAGGACACGTCCCCTGACCAGCGCGTTCATGCAACCAGGGTTGAACTTGAAACTGACTTCAACTATACCTGGGGCATGAAGGTTGAAGGCAGAGTTGCCATCGTCACCGGGGGTGGTGGCGGAATCGGCGGTGCCATCGCTGCCCGGCTCACCGAACACGGGGCACGCGTCGTCGTCTCCGACCTCGACGAATCCACGGCCCGGTCCGTGGTCGACGCCATCGAACGCGATCGGCCGGGAACGGCCGTCGCCGCTGCGGCGGACGCGTCGAACACCGAGGACATTCGACGGCTGATCGCGGTGGCCGAGGATTCGTTCGGACCCGTCGATCTCTACTTCGCCAACGCAGGCATCAGCGGCGCACCCGGACTCGACGCCGCCGAGCAGGACTGGGACCTCTCGTTCGACGTCAACGTGCGCGCGCACATTCGCGCCGCGCAGTTGCTGGTGCCGGGTTGGCTCGAACGCGGTGAGGGGTACTTCGTCAGCACCGCGTCCGCGGCCGGTCTGCTCACCCAGATCGGCTCGGCGACCTATGCAACGACCAAGCACGCGGCGGTCGGATTCGCCGAATGGATGAACGTCACCTACGGCAACCGTGGCATCCGCGTCAGCTGCCTGTGCCCGATGGGTGTCAACACCAAACTGCTCTACGAGGGACGTGAATCCGGAGATGCATTGGGAGCGGCGGCAACTGCCGCGGTTCTCAGTGCCGGTGCCGTGCTCGAACCGCTCGACGTCGCCGATGTGGTGCTCGACGCAATGGACCGCGAGCAGTTCCTGATCCTGCCGCACGAGAACGTACTGGACATGTACCGCAACAAGGGTGCCGATTACGACCGGTGGTTGCGCGGCATGCGTCGCTACCAGGACAGCTTGCTCGACAACAACCGATAGGGGCCCACCGTGGCATTTTTCGAGACCTCCGACCGCGCGAAGAAGTACGAGTCGGATCTGTTGGAGTTCATGGACTCTCACATCTATCCGGCCGAGGCAGTGTACGAGCAGCAGATGCTCGAGTCGGGTGACCCACACTTTCAGCCGCCGATCATCGAGGACCTGAAGAAGGAAGCGCGCTCGCGTGGACTGTGGAATCTGTTCCACCCGCATCCCGAGTGGGGCCCGGGCCTGACCAACCTCGAATACGCACCGCTGGCCGAGATCATGGGCCGCAGCCTGCTCGCTCCCGAGGCATGCAACTGCAACGCTCCGGACACCGGCAACATGGAGGTGTTCACGCTCTTCGGCACCGACGAGCACAAAGAGAAGTACTTGAAGCCGTTGCTGGACGGCACCATTCGTTCTGCCTTCGCGATGACCGAGCCCGACGTGGCCAGCTCCGATGCCACCAACATCGCGATGAAGATGGAGCGCGACGGTGACGATTTCATTCTCAACGGGCGCAAGTGGTGGACGTCCAATGCGATGCACAAGAACTGCAAGGTGCTCATCGTGATGGGCAAGACCGATCCCGAGGCGGCTACGCACCGCCAGCAGTCGATGCTGGTGGTACCCATCGACGCACCCGGTGTCACGGTGCTGCGCAACCTGCCGGTGTTCGGGTACATCGACCGCGAAGGCCACGCCGAGGTGCTCTTCGAGGACGTGCGGGTGCCGGCGAAGGATGTGCTGAAGGGGCCGGGTGAGGGCTTCGCCATCAGCCAAGCCCGCTTGGGGCCGGGCCGGATCCACCACGCCATGCGCACGATCGGCGTGGCCGAGCGTGCACTCGAATTGCTCTGTCGCCGTGCGGTATCGCGAGTGACGTTCGGCAAGCCGGTGGCGATGCGCTCGAACATTCAGGACTGGATCGCCGAGGCGCGCATCGAGATCGAGAAGACTCGACTGCTCACGTTCAAAGCCGCGTACCTGATGGACACCGTCGGGAACAAGGAAGCGCGTACTGAGATCGCCGCCATCAAGGTTGCGGCACCGGAGATGGCGCTGAAGATCATCGATCGTGCCATCCAGGTTCACGGCGGAGGCGGAGTGTCCAACGACTTCCCGCTCGCGATGATGTACGCGCACATCCGCACGCTGCGGCTCGCCGACGGTCCGGACGAGGTGCACAAGATGTCTATCGCGAAGATGGAGCTGAAGAAGTACCTGTGAAGGTAGCCCACCGTAGCAAGGTGAGCCTGTGCTAACTTCTGCGGATGAAACGGACATTCCTCGGGTGTGTGCTCGTTCTGACAACCGCGTCGGCGCTGGTCGCGTGCAGTAGCGGGGCAGCCGACGACGCCGGAACCGATGCCCGCACCGTCACGATCGACACACTTGGCGGGCCGACACAGATCAGGGGAACGCCGGAGCGCATAGTCGCCTTCGGGCAGCAGTGGGTCGACGCGCTGCTGGAATTCGATGTGCAACCCGTCGGGTACGTCTCTGCCGGATCGAACGGCGACGAACGGGGGCTCTACCCCTGGCAGTCGGCAGTGAGTTCCGATGCCGAGATGCTCGACTCGGCTGCGGTCGGCCAGATGGACGGTGCGGTGCCGACCGAGCAGATCGCGGCGCTGCAGCCGGATCTGATCTTGGTGTCGGGGATCGCGTCGATCGAACCGTATGCAGGTCTGGCGGATTTCGCACCGACAATCTTGCCCAAGTCGGACAGGGTCGAGACCTGGGAATCGCAGATCGAGACCCTTGGCCTTGTGCTCGATCGGGAAGACGACGCTCGGCGAATCATCGACGAGGGCCACGCCGTCACCGACGACATCAAGAAGGACTATCCGGGACTCGACGGAAAGACAGCGGTGCTCTCTCAGTTCGTCTTCGACTCCCAGCAGCTTGCTGTCGTCGCCGACCCCGAAGACGGCGCTGCCCAAGTGTTCGGCAGCATCGGGCTCAGTGTGCCGCAGAGTCTGGTCGATTCACCCGACATCTCGCACGGACGCATCGTGCTCAGCCCCGAGCGTCTCGACGTGTTGACGGCCGATCTGGTCGTGATGCTTCCCAATGGGGGAACGCGGGAAGACCTGGAGAAGCTTCCGGGATTCTCAACTCTGCCTGCGGCGGCGGGTGGTGGAGTAGCCGTGGTGGACTACGCTACGGTCGTCGGTTTCAATACACCGTCGAAGGCGTCGGTCGAGCACTCGCTGAACAAGATTCGGCCACAACTCGAGGCGGTGGCGACTTAGCTCCGGGGTGACCAAGCCGGGTCCCGTCCGATGAAGGCCATCAGCTTGTCCTGTGGGGATGCGTCGTCGGCGACGGGGACGGCGGGGCCGTACTGCCCACTGTCCCGCAACATCTGCTCCATCGGTCGCATGGCCTCCAAGGCTGCAGCGCAGCGCTCCTGACCCAGATCAGGCTCTCGGCCAAGGGCTTTCGCCAGGTCCCAGGAGTGCATCCAGACGTCGGCGGTATAGAACATCTCGATCGCCTTGTCCACCGGCATGTCTCCGGTGTGCGGGTTGCTCAGAATCCGGCCGGCGGGGTCGTCGAGAATTGCTTGGATGTCGGCGACGTGCTGGGTCCAGGCCGCGGCCGGGTCGGCTTCGACGTCCAGGGTCTGCAGTTCGACACCGGCCCCGCCGGCGAGAAAACCGCGAGACCACTCGATCAGGTGCTTCACGACATCGATTGCCGCCCAGCTTGATACCGGACTCGGGCGTGACCAGTCCTCGGGCGACGCGAACAGGACGAGTGCGGTGAAGGCTGCCGCGTCCTGCAGGTGCTGCCCAGCCGGCCCCGTTCGTTGCGCGAGCAGTTCGTCGAGCTTGTCGTAGCCCTCCTTCATGCCTACGTCCATTCCACTGGAGAGCATGCCGTCGCGAGAGGCGAAGTCCGACATCACACTGAGCACTCTGAGCAGCGTGCCCCCGCCTTCGCGGTTCTCGAACGTGAGCGTCTCGAGCGCGACCGAATCTGGCTGGCCCTCGTAGGTGAAGGTCCACACGATTCGTTCGTTCGGGCGCACCTCGTGGAAGCTGCCGAAGAAGGAGGCAATTTCCTCACCGTCACGGTCGTTGGCGAACGCCCACGCGCCTCCGGTGTGGCCCTGCCACTTCAGGATTCGGGTCGTCAACGATCGCGGACCAACCCACTGGCGATACAGCTCGGGGTCGATGTGAGCGCGAAACACCCGCTCCGGTGCCGCATCGAACTCTCGAATGATCTCGATCGTGGGGACTTTCTCGTCCGCAACGATCTCGGTTTCGTGCGCGGTCATGACACTTCCTTCGTCTCGGTGGTCTTGTCGTCTGCGATGGTTTCCAGCAGGGCATCGAGGCGTCGATACCGTTGCTCTGCTTCCTGGCGATAACGCTCGATCCATTTCGTCATCAGGCCGAACACCTCGGCGTCGAGATGCACCGGACGACGCTGGGCATCCTTGCTGCGGGTGACCAATCCGGCCGCTTCGAGCACCTTCACGTGCTTCGACACCGCTTGCAGGCTGATGTCGTACGACTCGGCCAGCTCGCTGACGTTCGCATCCGCCCCGGCGAGTCGAGCGACGATGTCGCGTCGCGTCGGGTCGGCCAAGGCAGCGAACGTCCTGTTGAGCTGCTCAGTTCGATCGTCCATGGTGTCCTCACTGTGTCGTGCCGCCGAGAATAGGCCGCCCGCCGAACGTAGTCAACCAATTGGTTGATAAAGGGATCGCCTACCCTGGCCCCATGAGCGTCGGTGATGACATGGTGCGAGACGTGCTCTCCCATGCTCCGGGCCATCCGCTACGGGTGGCCATCGACGGAGTGACGGCTTCCGGTAAGTCCACGTGCGCACGATGGCTTGTGGATGCTGTTGCAGCACATGGTCGTCCGTCCATGCATGTGACGATGGACGGTTTTCATCACCGGCGCGCCCACCGTTACCGACAGGGTCGGGCGTCGGCCCTCGGCTACTACCGGGATGCCTACGACTTCGACGCGCTCCGAACACACGTGCTGATTCCGTTGGGGCCGAACGGAAGCAATTCCATTCGGCGGCGGATCATCGATCTGGCGTCCGACGAGCCGGTCGACGATTCGCTGGAATCGGTGCCTGCCGATGCGATCGTGGTCGTGGACGGAACATTTCTCCATCGGCCGCCGCTGCCCGACTATTGGGACTACACCGTCTTCGTCGACACCCCCATCGAACTCGCGCGAGCCCGAGGTGTCGCCAGGGATGCGGATGCGCTCGGCGGCACGGAAGCGGCAGGTAGAGCCTTCGATCAGCGCTATCACGCGGCGTGCCGGATCTATCTCGACGAGGTGGGTCCACGCGAGCGAGCTACTCGGGTGCTTCCGGGTATTGACAGTCTGCTGTCAATCGCGTGATGATTGACAGCATCCTGTCAATCGATGCGAGGACGTTCCGATGACCACCATTGCGCTCTATGCCACCGACACCATGGCCGACTGGGAGTACGGATACCTCATCGCCGGACTTGCCATGGCCCGTGAACAAGACCCGGACGCCAACCGGCTGATCATTGCCTCCGAGACCGGGGAGGCTGTCACAACGATGGGAGGTGTCCGCATCGTTCCCGACGTCTCGGTCGCCGATCTTCCGACCCTCGATGCCCTGATTCTGCCCGGTGCGGACACTTGGGACTCCGGGCACGACACGGTTCTGACGCTGGCCGCCGAACTGGTTGCGGCGGGGAAACCGATCGCGGCGATTTGCGGTGCCACCTACGGGCTCGCCCGGACCGGACTGCTCGACAACAGGCCGCACACCTCGAATGCAGCCGAGTTCCTCACGCAAGCAATCGAATACCGCGGTGCCGAGCATTATCGGGACGACCGAGCGGTGTCCGACGGCACAGTGATCACCGCGGGAGGCGTGAACCCGCTCGAGTTCGCAAAGCTGGTGTTCGAGCGGTTGAACGTGTTTCCGCAGCCCGTCGTCGATGCCTGGTACGGCCTCTACAAGACGGGCGATCGCAAGTACTACGACCAGCTCGTGAACGCATGAAGCATCGCACACCCGAGGGCGATGCGCTGACAGAGTTGGTGTTGCCCGTCTTCGAGCTCAACGGCGAATTCCTCGCTGCCGCACACGACATCACCGAGCCGACGGGTCTGACGCCGGCGTGGTTGCAGGTTCTCGGTGCCACCCTGGACGAGCCGTTATCGGTCGCCGACATCGCGCGACGCGTCGGGCTCGGGTTGGCGCGGCAAAGTGTGCAGCGGACGGCAAATCTGTTGGTGGACAAAGGTTGGGCCGTCTACGTCGACAATCCGAACCACAAGCGCGCAAAGCTGTTGGAACCCACCCCCAAGGGGCGGGACACCGTTGCACAGCTGCGGGATGCGCAACATGCATGGTCCGATGCCGTGGGAGCCGCTGTGGGAGAGAGTGAACTGCGTGCCTTCTCCGCCACCCTCGGCAAGATCCTGGCGGCATCCCGGCACTATCGCGGCGGCAGTGCATAATTCGGGCATGACTGCGCTCGGGGTACTGCTGACCGGATTGCTGGCAGGATTGTCGATGCAGCCGGACGGGATCGATATTCTCGGCGACACCGGCTTCGGCGGGGTGCTGTTCTCCAGTGGCGGCGGAGGAGTCGCGGTGGCAGTGATTCTGGCGTCGGGTCTGGCGATGTTCGTTCGTCGACGCACGGTGCTGGCCGGTCTGTCCATCGCCGCTGCTGTCGCCATCGGTGGCTCGGTGCTGCTGCTCTCGTCCGACTTCGTCGAGGTGGTGGCAGGCGGAGTTCTGTTGGGATGCAGCGCAGTACACGCCAATCGTGAACGAGTTCGTCAGGCGCTGCTGGCCGCGTCGTTCGTTCTCGGACTGCTCAGCACAGGCGCGATCGAAGCGTTGCAGTACCCAGGCATTCCACGGCGTTACGCCGACTACCTCACCGAATCCGAGCTGGGTACACCGGTGGTCGTGCCGGTGCTCTGCGTGCTCGTGGTGTTGGCAGCGGCGTGGGCGGCTCGCGTCGAAAGCCAGGCCCACAGCCCGGCCACCGATCGTGGTGTTCGCACGGTCTCGGCGATACTGCTGGTGGCGATCGGTGGGCTACTGCTCGATATGTTGTTCGGGCACAGCGCGTTCCATGGTGAGTACGGGTTCAGCGGCCGATGGTATTTCGGCCTCTTCGTCGTACCCGTGTTGTTCGGGGCGGCCGGCTTGCTGCCGGGTCGCGGTGGCGTGACGGTTCTCGCCGGAACGGCCGTGTCGCTCGCCTCGACCACCACGTCGGGTGTGGGTATCGAAGTGTCGGACGGAGTCTGGACACTCGGAATCGTGGCCGTCATCGCACTGTCGGTTGCGGCCGGCGCTGCACTCGGATTGCGTTGGGGGCGTCCGATGGTCGGTGTCGCAGTGCTGGCGGTGGTCTGCTCGACGGCACTGTTCGCGCAGCCGCCGCTGGACAACGTTCACTATGTGGCGTCTCTGATCGTGTTTCCGGCCGCTACGGCCTACCTCTACGTGGCGTGCACACCCGCCGACCCTGCACCGGCGACCCTCGGCCTCGCGGTGCCGGTCGCGATCACCGTGCCGATGGTGGTCACCTACGGCTGGACGGCGTATATGCCGCTGACGTCTGTCGTGCACAGTAGTTGGCCCAGCACCGAGCTGTGGTTGTCGACCGGTGCGGCCGTCGTGACGGTCGTCCTCTGCGGCGTCGGGATGTGGGCTCTCGGTCGTCGGCCACTATCGAACTGACCACCGGAGTACCGTTTTCTGTATGGCTTACAGATACCTCGGAAACAGTGGACTGAAGATTTCGGAGATCACCTACGGCAACTGGTTGACGCACGGATCGCAGGTGGAGAACGACATCGCAACCCAGTGCGTGCGCGCGGCGCTCGATGCGGGCATCACCACCTTCGATACCGCCGACGTGTACGCCAATGGGGCGGCAGAGGCCGTCCTCGGTGACGCGCTGAAGGCCGAGCGTCGGGAATCGCTGGAGATTTTCACCAAGGTCTACTTCCCAGTCGGGCCCAAGGGTCCCAACGACACCGGACTCTCTCGCAAGCACATCCTCGAAGGCATCGACGCCTCGCTGCGTCGGCTCGGCACCGACTACGTCGACCTCTACCAAGCGCATCGCTACGACGTCGAGACCCCGCTCGAAGAGACCATCGCTGCCTTCGGTGACGTCGTCCGCCAGGGCAAGGCGCTCTACATCGGCGTCTCCGAATGGACCGCCGACCAGCTCCGGGCCGGTCAGGAACTCGCCCGCCAGAACGGCTTCTCGATCATCTCGAACCAGCCGCAGTACTCGGCGCTGTGGCGCGTCATCGAGGATCAGGTGATCCCGACGTCGAAGGAACTGGGCATCTCGCAGATCGTCTGGTCGCCCATCGCCCAGGGCGTGCTCACCGGAAAGTACCTCCCCGGTCAGCCTTTGCCCGACGGCTCTCGCGCCAAGGACGACAAGGGCGGCGACAAGATGATCGCGCGCTACCTCGACGATCAGACGCTCACCCGAGTGCAGCAGCTGAAGCCGATCGCCGACGATCTCGGAATCACCATGGCGCAGTTGGCCGTTGCGTGGGTACTGGCCAACGACAACATCGCCGCCGCACTCGTCGGGGCCTCCCGCCCCGAGCAGATCGCCGAGAACATCAAGGCCTCCGAAGTGACGCTCGACGCCGACGTGCTCGCCAAGATCGACGACGCCCTCGGCGATTCCGTCGAGCGCGACCCGGGCAAGACGGGTTCACCCGAGGCACGTCTGGTCTGACCGCCTGAGGGCGTCGGTCCGATCCGAACAGAGTAGTAATGAGGTATGGACACGATCACCGTCGATACACCTCAGGGCCAGGTTCGCGGTCGGACCGACGCAGGCATCATCTCGTTCCTCGGAGTTCCGTACGCCGAGGCCCCGTTCGGGCCCCGCCGATTCCAGGCACCCTCGCCGCCGCCGACCTGGAACGGTGTGCGCGACGCCCTCGAACTCGGGGCCACCGTCCCCAAGGTGGGCTACCGGCCGCCGACCAGCGAGATCCTCAGCGAGCCGGTGGTACCCGGCGAAGAGTGCCTCAACGTCAACGTCTTCACCCCCGACGTCGCGGGATCGGCACCGGTCTTCGTCTGGATCCACGGCGGCGCATTCGTCAACGGCAGCAACGCCATTCCCACGTACGACGGTTCCGCCTTCGCCCGGGACGGTGTCGTCGCCGTGGTGATCAACTACCGCCTCGGAGTCGACGGTTTCGCACTGATCGACGGTGCCCCGGCCAATCGCGGAATGCTCGATCAGGTCGCAGCCCTCGAATGGGTACGTGACCACATCGCCTCCTACGGCGGCGACCCCGCGCAGGTGACCATCGCGGGGGAGTCGGCCGGTGCGATGAGCGTCGGCACCCTGATGTCGATGCCCCGTGCCGAGGGACTCTTCCACCGGGCGATTCTGCAGAGCGGAGCCGGGCACCACGTCATCACCGCCGAGACCGCCGCAAAGGTCTCTGCGGCGTTGGCGTCCTCGCTCGGCGTCGATGCCACGGTCGACGGCCTGGGTTCGGTACCGGTGGACGCGTTGGTGGACGCACAACGCGAACTGTCCGATCGGATCACCGCCGAGGCCCCGACCGGAGCGTGGGGTGAGCTGGCCCTGAACGTGATGGCCTTCGAACCGTACATCGACGGCGATATCGTTCCGGCACTGCCCTTTTCGCGTATCGGCGACGGCGCGAGCGCGCAGGTGGACGTGTTGATCGGGACCACCAGCGAAGAGCACGCCTTCTTCATCGTCCCGGCCGGCCTGGTCCCGCACCTCACCGAGGACTACGTGAAGATGGTCCTCGCCGGGTACCGAGCCGATGCGTCGGCGCTGGAGAAGTACCGCGAACAGCTGCCCGACGCCTCTGCCGGCGAGCTGATGATCGCCGTCATGACCGACTGGTTCTTCCGTATCCCGGCGACGCGTCTGGTCGAAGCCCGCTCCGGCAACGCCTTCGTCTACGAATTCACCTGGCGCTCATCGCTGTTCGACGGTGCCCTCGGTGCCTGCCACGCACTCGAGATCCCGTTCGTGTTCGACATGTTGCACAAGCCCGAGACCTCGCGCATCACGGGACCGAACCCGCCTCAGCAGGTGGCCGACCTGATGCACCGCGCCTGGGTCGACTTCGTGCGCGACGGCACCCCCGGCTGGGACTCGTACGGCACCGACCGCGCCGTGATGATGTTCGGCAACGAGCCCGGCGTCGCCCTCGATCCGAGGCCGGCGACACGCGCGGTGTGGGACGGGGTGCGCTGACCTCCGCTCCACAACCTCCGAACGTCGTCTGCGAGGCCTCCCGCCGTCGGGTTAATCTCGGATATGCGCAGATTCCTTCCCGGTTTCGGTTCGAGTTCTCCGGCCCCCGCGCGGCCTGCTCGCGTCGTGGTGGTCGGTGGCGGCTTCGGCGGATTCAACGCTCTGCAGCGGCTGACGAAGCTGCTGGGGCCCGACCGCGCCGTGCTGACGTTGGTGGCTCCCACCGACTACCTGCTCTACAGTCCGCTGCTGCCCGAGGTTGCCACCGGTGTGCTCGATCCGCGGGACATCGCCGTCTCCACTCGTCAGGCACTGCCGGGCGTCAAGTTGGTGCTCGGTCACGTCACCACCGTCGATTTCGAGGCGCGTGAGCTGACGGTGACCGGCCCCGACGGTGAGTCGACGCTCGAGTGGGACAAGCTGATACTCGCGCCCGGTTCGGTGACCAAGCAGTTCGACATCCCCGGCGTCGACGAGCACGCGTACGGGCTCAAGACGTTGAGCGAGGCCGTCTACATCCGCAACCATGTGCTCGCGCAACTCGACGCGGCCGATGCCCTGCCCGACACCCCTGAAGGCCGGAGCGAACGCGCCGAGCGGTTGACCGTGGTGGCCGTGGGCGCGGGCTACACCGGCACCGAATTCGTTGCCCAGATGCAGAATTGGGTTCGCGGTATCGCATCCCGATGGGCGACCGTCGACCCCGACGAGGTGCGCTGGGTGCTCGTCGACGTGGCCGATGCGGTACTTCCCGAGCTCGGTGAGCGACTCGGTCGAGAAGCGCTCGCCGTGCTCGCCGAAAGGGGTGTGGACGTGCGGCTCGGTGTGTCGGTGGCCTCGGCCACCGCAACGTCGGTGACGCTCACCGACGACGAGGTCATCCCGTCCCGAACTCTCGTCTGGGGAGCAGGCGTCGCACCGAGCCCTCTCATCGCGCAGCTGGGTCTACCGACAGCGGGCGGACGCCTCGTCGTGCGGGCGGACATGACCGTCCCCGACGTATCGGACGTCTGGGCGATCGGCGACGCGGCCGCAGTCCCCGACCTCGCCGCCGACCCGTCGAAGCCGACACCACCGACGGCTCAGCACGCCCAGCGGCAGGGCGTTGCCGTCGCACGCAATGTCGCGGCGTCGATGGGCGTCGGGCAGGCACGTCCGTACAAGCACAAGGATCTGGGGTTGGTCGCCGACCTCGGCGGATTCGACGGTGTCGCAAAACCACTCGGCATTCCGCTGACCGGACCGGTGGCGAAGTTCGTCGCGCGCGGATATCACCTCTACGCGTTGCCGACGGTCTCCGCCCGAGTGCGGGTGGCGACGGACTGGCTGTATTCCTCGGTGCTGCCGACACGGGTCGTCAACCTCGCGCAGGTGCGATCCGAGGATGCGCTGATCAAGAAGGCTCAGGCAATCGATCTCTACGACTAGAGCGGCTGCGCCGCACGTGAGCGGAAATTCGTAGCAGGCTACGAACTTCCGCTCACATGAGTCACCGCAGGTGATGCACTTCCTGCAACCCGTAGACCGGGGTGTCGATGCCCTCGTAGCGCGCCTTGATCTGCAGTGCCAGGTACAGCGAATAGTGCCGGGACTGATGCAGATTGCCGCCGTGGAACCAGAAGTTCTCCTGCTGCGTCGGCTTCCACATGTTGCGCTGCTCGCCCTCCCACGGACCGGGATCCTTGGTGGTGTTCGAGCCGAGTCCCCAGCACTTGCCGACCTTGTCCGCGGTCTCCTGATCGATCAGGTCGGCGACCCAGCCGTTCATCGAGCCGTAGCCGGTGGCGTAGACGATGAGATCCGCCGGAAGCTCGGTGCCGTCGTCGAGTACGACGCCCGTCTTGCTGATCCGTTCCACCTGTCCGGCAACGAGTTTGATCTTCCCGTCCGCGACCAGCTCGGATGCGCCGACGTCGATGTAGTAGCCCGAGCCGCGCCGCAGGTACTTCATGAACAGACCGGATCCGTCGTCACCGAAATCGAGTTGGAACCCGGCCTTCTCCAACCGATCGTAGAAGTCCTTGTCCTGCTCCGCGATCTGCTGATACACCGGAATCTGGAACTCGTGCATGATCCGATAGGGCAAGGAAGCGAACGTCAGATCGGCCTTGCCCGTGGTCATTCCGGACTCCACGGCCCGCTCGGAGTACAGATCTCCCAGCGCGATCTCGCACAGTGAATCGGACTTGACGATGTGCGTCGACGAGCGCTGCAGCATCGTCACGTCGACGCCCGTCTCGTACAGTGCCTTGCAGATGTCGTGCGCAGAATTGTTGGAACCGACCACCACGACGCGCTTGCCGACATACGCGTCGGGACCGGGGTGTTCGCTGGAATGATGCTGCTCGCCCTCGAACTCGTCCATGCCGGGGAAGTTCGGAACATTCTTCTTGCCGGACATTCCGGTGGCCATCACCAACTGCTTGGGCCGCAGAATCACTTCCTCACCGTCGCGATCGACGACGACCGTCCACTCCTTCGCCACCTCGTCGTAGGTCGCGGACTTTGCGGTGGTCTTGCTCCAGTACGGCACCTCCATGACCTTGGTGTACATCTCGAGCCAGTCGCCGATCTTGTCCTTCGGCGCGAACACCGGCCAGTTCGGCGGGAACGGCAGGTAGGGGAGGTGGTCGTACCAGACCGGATCGTGCAGGCACAGCGACTTGTAGCGTCCGCGCCACTGGTCGCCGGGACGGTCGGCGCGGTCGACGACGATCGCGGGCACACCGAGCTGCCGGAACCGCGCGCCCAGAGCGATGCCGCCCTGGCCTCCGCCGATCACGAGGGCGTACGGCTGCACGCTGT
Source organism: Rhodococcus sp. 15-725-2-2b (assembly GCF_002259075.1). Classification (NCBI taxonomy): domain Bacteria; kingdom Bacillati; phylum Actinomycetota; class Actinomycetes; order Mycobacteriales; family Nocardiaceae; genus Rhodococcus; species Rhodococcus sp. 15-725-2-2b. The sequence continues at coordinate 118,405 of NZ_NPFL01000009.1, forward strand.
AGCCGAGCTCGGACTCCTCGACCTCCTTCTTCTCCGCCCAGTTCTGGGTGTCGGCATTCGAGCCGTGCACCGCACCCTTGATGCGAGTCCTGCCCTGCCGTTCCTCGTATCCCTTGAGCTCCTGCATCGTGGTCAGCAACGTCCAGGCCACGTCGTCGCCCGTGTCCGCGTCCACCGTCAGTCGCAGATGTCCTTTGCCGCGGCTCGTGGCGGTCTCGAACTCGATCCACGCCGAGACGACGCCGTCCGCCTCGTCGGGAACCTCGGTGGTGTGAAAGCCCGTGGGATCGGTGTCGTCGAGGCGCTCGGACAGCATGTCGCTGACGCCGTCACGGCCTTCGACGGTCTTGAGATTCCAGGTGAACGTCACGAGATCGCGCCAGAAGCTGCTGACGGCGAACATGCCGGCAACGCGAGGGATATTACGTGCGACCAGGGCTTCCTCGAACTTCGACAGCCAGGCGTCGACCCGTTCCTGCGGGGTGTGCGTGCGGGTGATCTCGATCGGCTCGATGGTCTGGGTCATGAAAACTCCTAGCGATTCGTGGTTCCAGCGATGTGACCCAGCACACTCCTGATGCGCGCAGGGGTCGAGAGTTGCAGTGGGTTGCAGTGCGAATCGGGTGCAGACGACCGCGCTCACCGCGGTCGTCTGCACCGGATTTTTCCGATTTGCGACAGGCGCACTGGGTTGTATTTCACGTCCCGCTGACTGGGGCGTTAGAGTCCGAGAAATTTCCGGGGGGAAACAATGATTCGTCGTATGGCTGCAGCTCTTGTTCTGGTCGCTCTGACAGGGTGTTCCTCGTCATCGCAGGACGAGCCTGCCGTCGCTTCCGGCACACGGTCTCCGTTGGTCCCGTGCATCGACTCCGTCGGCGAGAACTCGACGTTGACCGTCATGGGTGACGCGCTTCTTCACACGCCGTATCTGCGGGTGCGGGGCAAAGTGCGCACGCAATTCGAGGAAGAGTTCTACTGGCGTAACGGTCAGCTCGACGACCCTTTCGACGTGCGCCGTCTGAGCGCGTTCGTACCCGGTGGAAGCAAGACTGCCTTGCTGTACCCGAACACACCTGCCGGCGGCGATGCGCAATTCGCCGCAGCCACGTGCGGTCTCGAATTCGAGTGGAAGGCAGGCCTGTCGTCCAGCGAGTTCGAGTCGGTGGTCTCGACCCCGGGGTTCTTGCGCAGTCTGGGCCGTCGACTCTGCACCGACATCGAGATGTCGGGCGATACTGTCGATTACCTGGCCAGGGCCGATGAGGAGCTGGCCGAATCCGAGGACAACGCTGCCGGTGCCGTCGACTTCATAGGAGCGATGCACCGGAACTCGCTGCAGGACCGCCTCGACTACCTTGCCTCTCCCGTGGAGCCGGGTGAGCTTCCGGAGAATCGGCGCAGTGCCCGACATGATGTGATCGAGTTGCAGGACATCCTCGGGCGACTGGAGAAGGAAACCGATGAACATCTTCTGCAGATCGAACGGGATCGGGTCGAGTTCATCAGGGCCGCACTGACATTTCAGTGTCCAGCGCTCGACGACTGATCGGGTCTTCGGTGGTGGAGTACCCCGATCGAACTCAGCCGGCCGACAGCTTTTTCAACCCCAACGACTGGAATCCGACGACGTAGATCAACGTCCACAGCACCAGCCAGTCGACGAACCCCAGCGCGTTCCCGGAGATACCGGCGGCAACCGCGGGCTCGTGCAGGATGTGCTCGGCAAGGACGAAGTAGTAGGCCAGGAACGTGCCGATGGCCAGGGCGAATGTCAGCATCGCGCGCCCCGCCGGGGGAAAGCGGTTACCGAAGCCGTTGGCCCAGAAAATCATCCAGAACGCCCAGCACACGCCGATCTGCGCAGGGAACTGGTTGATCACGGAGCCGAGTTCGGCCGTGGCATCGGACCCGACGAGCAGCTTCGCCAGTGGAACCATCAGGAAGTAGATCGCCGTACCGAGAACGGCGTTGCCGACCGTTGCCGCCAGTGCGGTACGTCCGCCGCCGCCTGCCAGTTTCCACGGCCAGTTGTCTAGGGTCTGGCCGGTGAGGATCACCGAGACGACGATCGAATAGAACCAACCCAGGGCAGTGTCGACGGACATCACAGGATCTGTGGCCGAGAGCGAGACCGAGGGCAATCCGAACACGAAGTACAACGCGAGAGTCGGGACGGCGACGAAGGCGATCTCGCACAGCCCGATCAGCGGTTGCTTCATGCGCAGTACGGTCCACGGCCAGTGCTGCCAGTTGAGGACCACCATCACCCAGGTGCCGAATCCGAAGAGTACGAACAGAGCACCAGCGAAATATCCCAGTCCGCCTGCACGAGAGCCGGCGAAATCCGGATACAGCGCACCGAGCCCGTTGCCGAGGATCCAGGTGACCGCAACGGCGAAGACGCTCGTGGAGACGAGGATGGCGAGTCCGCGCATCGGTTGCTTCAGGGAGTCGAAACCGGCGAACTCGCAATCGAATCCGATGAACACGATGAACAGAATTGCCCAGAACAGCGCCGCGTTGAACGGGAGGGGATAGAAGTTCCACGGGCTGGTGGTGGGGTCGGCCAGCAGATACCAGGTCGCCAGAGAAACGACGACTACGACGGCGAGGTTGGCGATTCCGAGCAGGAGCCAGTTGCCCTGTGGGGTATCGATTTTCGGCTTGCTCACAGGTCGATCTGCGGTTGCGGTCATGTGGTGCTCGTTTCCGTGAGGCGACAGTGTCGCCGTCACTATGAGCTCGATCACAACCGCGCGTCAGGGTTGCGGCAGGTTGCAGCTCGGCCGCGGCACTGCAACGCGCTGCAACCCTGGCGCTTGTGCTCCGGGTCACATAGACCTGTGTGCATATCCGATCCAGTCAGGAGTGAGAACCGATGCGCGCAGCTGTGTATTACGGACCCAACAAGGTGGAGATCACCGACGTTCCCGAGCCCAGTCCCGGTGAAGGCCAGGTCAAGGTCAAGGTCGGGTTCAACGGAATCTGCGGAACCGACCTGCACGAGTACTACGCGGGCCCCATCTTCATCCCCACCTCGCCGCATCCGCTGACCGGACAGGAGATGCCGCTGGTGCTGGGCCACGAGTTCTCGGGAACGGTCACCGAGCTCGGGAAGGGCGTGACCGGCATCGCGGTGGGCGACCGCGTGGCCATCGAGCCGCTGTACCGCTGCGGCCACTGTGGACCGTGCCGGGCCGGCAACTACAACATCTGCGCGCAGATCGGTTTCCACGGACTGATGTCCGACGGCGGAATGGCCGAATACACCGTGGTGCCCACCGACATGATCCACGCCTTGCCCGACAACGTCTCGCTCGAACTCGGAGCCCTCGTAGAACCGATGTCGGTCGCCTATCACGCTGCGACACTGGGAGATCCGAAGCCCGAGGACACCGCGATGGTGTTCGGAGCCGGCCCCATCGGCATCGGACTGTGGTTCGCCCTGCGCGGCAAGGGACTGGGCAACGTCTACGTCGTCGAACCGTCGCCGACGCGTCGGGCATCGATCGAAGCTCTGGGCGCGAAGACGCTCGATCCGACGGCCGTCGACGTCCCCGCGTTCATCGCCGACCTCACCGACGGCAACGGGGCCGACGCCATCTACGACGCGGCAGGCGTGCAACCTGCCGTCGAGACCGCCCTCGGGTGCATCGGTGCGCGTAAGCCGCTGGTCAGCGTCGCGATCTACGAAAAGCCTTTGACCACACCGCTGCAGAAGCTGGTGATGAACGAATCGAGAATCCAGGGCTCGCTCTGCTACACCGCCGCCGACTACGAGGCCGTCATCGACCTGATGAGCCAGGGCCACTACGACACGACGGGGTGGGTGGACAAGATCACGCTCGACGGCGTCATCGACGACGGATTCGAGGCGCTGCATGCGGGCACCAAGATGAAGGTCTTGGTGGACCCTTCCACCGGAGCATCGTCATGAGCGCGGTGTTGGTGACGGGCGCCGGGCAGGGCATCGGCCGGGCCATCGCGTTGCGGTTGGCGAACGACGGCCACGACATCGCCCTGGCCGACCTGAACGAGGACAAGATTGCAGACGTGGCCGACGAGGTGCGTCGAACAGGCTCGAAAGCAACGACATTCGTGGCCGATGTCAGCGATCGCGATCAGGTGTTCGCCGCCGTCGAACACACCAACGAGGCACTCGGCGGCTTCGACGTGATCGTCAACAACGCGGGCATCGCGCAGGTCGCCCCACTCGACGATGTGCGCCCCGAGGACGTCGCGAAGATCTGGGCCGTCAACGTCGACGGCGTGCTGTGGGGAATCCAAGCTGCCGCAGCGAAATTCAAGGTTCTCGGCCGGAAGGGCAAGATCATCAACGCGTCCTCGATCGCCGGTCACGACGGGTTCGCGATGCTCGGGGTCTACAGCGCAACGAAATTCGCGGTTCGTGCCCTGACCCAGGCGGCGGCGAAGGAGTATGCCGCCGAGGGAATCACCGTCAACGCGTACTGCCCCGGTGTGGTCGGAACCGACATGTGGGTCACCATCGACAAGCGATTCGCCGAGTTGACCGGTGCCGCCGAAGGCGAGACGTACGACAAATTCGTCGGCGGTATCGCCCTAGGTCGCGCGCAGACGCCCGAGGATGTCGCAGCGTTCGTCTCGTATCTCGCTGGGCCCGACTCGGACTACATGACGGGCCAGGCACCGTTGATCGACGGTGGTCTGGTCTATCGATGACCCCCGTTCATTCCGATTTGTGAGCTGGAGCACAATTGACTGTGATGACGCAGTCGACAGGCCCCGAACCTGCGCTGGCGGCCGGCGAAGACCCGCGCCGCTACGCGCAGATTCTCACGGCCGTGTACGACGCGACCATGACCGGCGGCAAGTCGCCCGCACGGCCCCGTGAGGTCATCGGGGACTCGTGGCGGCGGTTGCAGACCCTGGGTATCGATCCGGAGTTGGGTAACCCCGCCGAGACGCAGATGGACGTCTCCGACCTCGAGCTCAGCCGTCGAGAATCGGGATTGTTCGACATCCTCGACGACCTTGCGCGCGGACTGGAGTCGGTGGTGCAGGACGGCGACAACATTCTCGTGGTCGCCGATCGGCACGGCAGGGTGCTGTGGCGCAGCGGATCGACCTCGGTGCTGGACCGGGCCGACGACCTCGGCTTCGTGGAAGGCGCGAACTGGGCCGAGGATTCGGTGGGTACCAACGCCATCGGAACTGCTCTGGTCTCACGCCGCGCGGTACAGATCTTCTCGGCCGAACATTATGTGCGCAGCCATCATTCGTGGACCTGCGCCGGCGCGCCGATCCGTGATCCGCGAACCGGTCAGGTGCTGGGCGCCATCGACGTCAGTGGGCCGGCCAAGACGGTGCACCCCACCACCATCGCGCTGGTCGACGCCGTCGCACGATTGGCCGAATCCCAACTGCGAGAATTGCATCGGAGCACACTCGATCGACTGCGGTCGGTGGCCGCACCGATGCTCGCGCGACTGCAAGCCCCGGCCCTGGCCGTCGATGCGAACGGCTGGGTGGCGGCCGTCGAATCGGTGGCGCTGCGCAATCGCATCCTGCTGCCCGAGGATCTCGCGACCGGACGCTTCTGGCTGCCGACCCTGGGCGTGTGCGACTTCGAACCCCTGCCCGGTGGATGGCTCGTCCGACCCACCAGCACGATGGATTCCGGCGTCGCCGACATCGGATCGACGAGAATCCGTATCGACCTGCGCAATTCGCAGAAGCCTCGCATCGAAGTGCGCAGCGAGGTGGGGGAGTGGACCCACGAACCGACACCCCGGCACGCCGAAATCATGTACCTGCTCGCCACCCATCGCCAAGGACGTACCGCCTCACAGATGGCGGCCGATCTCTTCGGCGACGACGGCCGCGCGATCACGGTACGGGCCGAGATGTCGCGGCTGCGCAAACACCTCGCCGGAATCATCTCCACGCAGCCGTATCGGTTGGACGAATCGGCGACCGTGGAGGTGATCACGCCGTCGGAGATGAGTCGGTTGCTCCCGCATTCGTCGGCTCCTGCGATCCGGGCGGCACGGGGCTGAGCCGTAGCGCAGAATCGGGGAATGAAGCGCCTCGCCCGGATCCTCGACGCCTCGGACCCCGGGCAGGTACGGCTGCGCAGTGCGTCGGCTACGACGCTGACGGTGCTGTTGGCGATGGTGACGCTGGTGCTGACCACACGCGCCATCGGCCAACCGGTGACGGTGGCGATGCTCGGAACCGTCGTGGCGATGCAGGCGTCGGCGGCGGTGAAGGACAGAGATCAACGCAGTCGGCTGATCACCACCGCGCTGATGGCATTGCCTGCGTCGGCGGCAGTGACGTTGGCGGCGTTGCTCTCCGAACTCGGCAAGGTGGCCGACGTCGGATTCATCGCGGTCCTCTTCACGGCGGTGTGGGTGCGCAGATTCGGCCCTCGCGGTACGGCGTTGGGGATGGTGTCGTTCATTTCGTACTTCTTCGCACTGTTCCTGCGCGCGACACCGGAGCAACTGCCGATGTTGATCGCGGCCATCCTCGGCGGCTTGCTGATCGCCCTGTTCGTGCGGGCCGTCGTCTTCCCGGACCGGCCGGTCGTGGAGGTGCGCCGGTTGCTGTTCGCGATGCGAGCGGTATCGGCCTCGGTGCTCGAGGCGGCCTCTGCAGGGCAGAGCCGCGACCTGAACCTGGTGCGCCGCAGACTCGACCGGCTCGGCAACACCGCACTGATGATCGACGACTGGCTCGACCGACACGATGCCGGACAGCTGCTCAGCGTCACCAGCGCCGATCTGTCGCTCCGAGTGTTCGACGCCCAGATCGCGACCGAGCAACTCGTCAGCTCACTGTGGGCTCTCGATCCCAGCAAGCCGTGGCCGACGGCCCTGGGGCAGGCGACCACCGCGCTCGGATCGTGTCTGCAGAACACGCCGTCCTCGGAGCAGCTGCGGGCCGCTCGACGGTTGGCGGCTGCAGCGGCCGAGCGGGCCGATCCGTCCACCCCCGCCGGAATCGCGACGGTGTCCGCGCAGCGAGCCGTCCAGGCGCACATAGCCATTCATCACATCACCACCAATGCCGTCTCGGCGTCGACGGCCCCCGATATCGGCCCGTCCGAACCCGCGGCCGAGGACACCCCGAGTGGTCTGCATCCCAGCACCAAGGCCGCCGTTCAGGTAGCCGTCGCCACGAGTGCCGCAACGGTACTGGGCGAACTCGTCTCTCCCGACCGCTGGTACTGGGCGGTGCTGACGGCCTTCCTGGTGTTCACGGGGGCGTCGACTCGGGGTGAAATCCTCACGCGGGCAGGCCAACGCGTTCTCGGAACGATTGCGGGCGTGCTCGCCGGGGTGGTGATCGCCGCGTTGGTGGGCAGCAACCAGCCCGTGCAACTGGTGCTGATCGTGGTCTGCGTCTTCTTCGCGTTCTACCTGGTGACGGTCGCGTATGCGCTGCTGTCGTTCTTCGTGACCATCCTGCTCGCGATGCTCTACGGGTTGCTGGGCACGTTCAGTATCGAGGTGCTCGAGCTTCGCATCGTCGAGACTGCTGTCGGTGGTGCCGTCGGAATGGCGTCGGCCTACTTCATCTTCTCGACCAGCACCCGAAAGACACTGGTGAGCAACGTCGACACCTACCTCGAGCAATTGGATGCGTTGATCGAGTCCAGTGTCGAATCCGTTCTCGCGCCGGGAGGTGCAACCGACCTGGTGGCATCGACGAGGACGCTCGACAACGCCCTCAAAGACGTTCTGACGTCCGGTAAGCCGCTGGTACTCGGGCCGACGACCCGCAGCAGACGCGGCGCGAAGCGACTGTTACGGGTGCTGGCCGTCAGCGGTCGGTCAGCGCACGCACTGGCCCGGGCCGGTGTGCTGGCCTCGCGTGCCGACCCGGACACGGCACCCTCGGCAGAGACCGCCGGAGCTCTACGCGACGCCGCGGCCCTGGTACGCGAGACCGCACGCCAGGTGGAGGCAGTTGTCGCCGGGGATCACGTCGACCCGCCCGAGAAAATCACCGAGACAACAGTATTGGATGTACTGCTCACCTCCACCAACGCGCCCGGTCCGCTGCGCGGCGCGGTGCGGGCACTGAACACGATGAACCGAACACTCGCCGATGTGTTGACTCGGGCTTGACCTTCACACCGTGACAAGGTCTTGGCTGACCGTCATGAACTCGATGAATCTCGTAGGTGGGGCACTTCAGCACAGCAATCCGTCGGCCCGGCTGCGGGCCGCGCTCGACATCGGTACGACACCGGATCCGCAATTTCTGGACGCCCTGGTGCAGCGGTGCGCCGTCGAACCCGATTTTCAGGTGCGGGAGATGTTGACCTGGGCCCTGATTCGCCATCCCGCGTCGCTGACGGTTCCGCGGCTGATCGATCAGGTGCGATCCGGTGGAGCTCTGGCTCGCAGCCAGGCGCTGCACACGTTGTCCAAGATCGAGGACCCGTCGGCGTGGCCGGTGATCACTGAGGATCTGATCTCCGACCCCGACGACGAGGTGGCACGAAGCGCATGGCGAGCCGCGGTGGTCCTGGTGCCGATCGGTAGTGAAGGGCAGTTGGCGGCGATGCTGGGTACCCAACTCGGTCGAGGCGGGTACGACGTTCAGCGAAGCCTGAGCCGTGCGCTGGTTGCGCTCGGATCGGTGATCGAACCGATGGTGCGCCGGGCCGCGTCGAGCACGAATGATTCGGTTCGTGCCCACGCGCTGGCCACCGAGGCGCTGCTCCGAGACCCGGATGCGGGGTTCGCAGTGTTCGAGGCCAAGCGCATCGATGCCCTTGGCGTAGACGACACGGCGGGGTGAGATGGAGCGATGTTGATCGGTGAGGTGGCGCAGCGGTCGGGCGTCAGTGCGCGCATGCTCCGGCACTACGACCGGTTGGGGCTCGTGTGCCCCACCTCGCGCAGCAGCACCGGTTACCGCGAGTACGCGCCGGAGGATGTTCGACGCCTGTTCCACGTCGAGTCGCTGCGTTCGCTCGGGTTGTCGCTGAGCGACGTCGGTCGCGCGCTCGACGACCCGAGTTTCGCGGCCTCCGGACTCGTCGACGAGCTCGCCGCCCGAGCCGAGGAGCGAATCGCGCGCGATACCGAGTTGCTCACGCGGTTGCGTCGAATCGGCGACGCGCGGCCGGAGGACTGGGAAGACGTACTGGGAACCGTCGCGCTGCTCGGTGACCTGCAGTCGGTCAGTGCTGGGACCCGACAGGCAGCGGCGCTGGCCTCGGTCGGCGATCGGCCCATCCCGGCGGACGCGTTGGCCGAAGCCGTGCTGCGTGAGCCTGCGCCCAACGTCGCGGGGGCACTTCGATGGGCACTCGCGCAGTCGGGCGGCGATTCTCTCGAGGTGCTCCGGCAGGGTCTCGGTTCACCGGACCCCCAGATTCGACGCCGCGCGGTGGATACCGTCGTCGAGATCGCTCACCCTGACGCCACCGACGTGCTGCGAGAGGCGCTCACTCACGACGACGAGCAGGTCCGGCGGATCGCGGCGCTGGAACTCGGTGCGCGCGGGGTGGCCGACGCGATCCCGACGCTGATCGAGATGGTCTTCGAGGGCACCAACGACGTGGACGCCGCCGATGCCCTGGGCATGCTGGGACCCGCAGACTCGATCGTGGCGGCACTGATGGACGGGCCGAGTGATGCGTCGACGCGGCTGCGAGTGACCCAGGCACTGGCGAGTATTCCGGGGAAGGCAGCCTCGCGCGCCCTGCGGGAGCTGACCCGAGACACCGACCGCTCGATCGCGCTGACGGCCGAATACGTCCTCGGCCGACGGGAATGACCCTTTGGGTACCGTCGACGGTATGAAGGCTTTCGGACTCCTCGCAGTCCTGACGATCACGTTGACGGCGTGCTCCACCGCAACCACCCCCGCCGCACCTGCCGAACCCGTTGCCGAGAACCAGGTGACCGTCGCCGATCGGATGTACTCGCCGAAGACACTGACGATCTCGGTGGGAGACACCGTCACCTGGGTGTTCGCCGACCGCGGTATGGCCCACAACGTCGTCGCCGACGACAACTCGTTTCGCAGTCAGATCATGGAAACCGGACAGTTCACGCACACCTTCGACACCGCGGGCACCTTCACGTACCACTGCACTCCGCATCCGGACATGACGGCATCCATCGTCGTCGAGCCCTGAAACTCCTAGGCTCAGGGGCATGACGGCACCGACACGAGGACGCAGCATCGTCGCACCCCTCGGCGTGGCCGCTGCCGCTGTCGGTGGGGCAGTACTGCTGCACGTCCGCGACCCCCGCACCTCGACGTACCTTCCCTGCCCGTTCCACGCTCTGACCGGACTGTGGTGCCCCGGATGCGGCGCGACCCGGGCTCTCGGTGACCTCACCCGGGGAGACATCGCCGCGGCCGCGTCGAGCAATGTCGTTGCGGTGATGTGCGTCGTCGTGGCGGTCGGACTGTGGGGCCTGTGGCTCAGGGCTCGCTGGATGCAGATACCTCTGACGTTGCCTGGCCCGAATCGTCTGGCTGCCGCTGTGATGCTCGCCCTGCTGACCGTCTTCACCGTGGTGCGCAACACCCCATGGGGCACCGCGATCGCCCCGACCTGACACGACTAGGAGTAGCTGTGCTGCTGGAAATTTTCTCGATCATCGTGCTGCTGGGCGTGCTTATCGCGCTCATCCCCACGGCCCGCCGCGTGTTCAAGAAAGGTGACGACGAATGAGCGACTCTCTGCGGGATCGCGTCCGCGCGAAACTCCTCGCACAACTCGCCGACGACGGAGGCACCGCCGCCGAACAGGCCGAGGGAGACGACCCACGGTTGAACGCCCTGCGCGACGACCTCGACGCACTCGACGCGGCACAGGACGGGGATCCGGTGATCGACGACATCGCCGCACGGCACTGGGTGCCCTGACCGACCCCGCCCCGCCGCCCCGCCGCCCTTGGGGAGTCAATGTGACGTTCAGTGGCCTTTTCGACGGTCGATGTCACGTTGAGTGGACATTTGGGGTGGCCGAAATTGGTGCACAGTTGAGGTGCATCTAGTATCTATGTTGTGTCCGAGATGAGATCTGCCGCCGATACGGCGTATGCGACGGTCAAGGAGCTCATTGTCTCGGGGGAGCTTCCCGGCGGTGAGCTCGTCAGTGAGGGCGAGATCGCGTCGCGCCTCGAGATCAGTCGCACTCCCGTACGCGAGGCATTTCTGCGCCTTCAGGTCGAAGGATGGATGCGCCTGTATCCCAAGCGTGGGGCACTGGTGGTGCCGATCGCGGTGGGTGAAGCAGAGAGTGTCGTCGATGCGCGCAGACTGGTCGAATCGGGCAGCGTCCGAGCGTTCATCGCGGACGCCAGTGCCCGCGAATCCGTGGTGGCCGCCCTGCGCGAGAACCTGCAGCTACAACAGCAGCTGGCCGTGAACGGCACCGCCGCACAATTCAGTGCCGTCGACGCCGACTTTCATCGCACCGTCGTCCACGCCGGCGGCAACCCGTTGCTCGACGCGTTCTACGACGGACTTCGCGAGCGTCAGCGGCGGATGACGGCAGCCTCGGTGACGCGTGATCCGGGTCAGATCTCGCGCATCGTCGACGACCATCGCCGACTCACCGACCTGATCGAGGCCGGCGACGCGGACGGATTCGAGCAGGCCGTCGAACGACACATGCTCGGGGTGCACGGCCTACGACCGGACAAAGGGGGAGCGCGATGAGCGAAACGCTCACGAACGATCGAGACCTCGAGCTGACTGCACGACGCTGGCTGCTGGTCGCGTCGGGCATGTTCGCCGTGGCATGGGGCGGCAACGAGTTCACGCCGTTGCTGGTGATGTATCGGCTCGATCATGGCTTCTCGGCCGTTGTGGTCGATACGTTCCTGTTCGCATACGTCCTGGGCATCATTCCGGCGATGCTGATCTGCGGTCCGCTCTCGGATCGGCTCGGTCGACGCCCGATCATGTTGCCCGCCCCCGCAATTGCCGCGGCCGGGTCCATTCTGATCGCACTCGGACCCGACAACGCCTACATGCTCTTCGGTGGCCGTGTGCTCAGCGGCATCGCGCTCGGAATCGGTATGGCCGTGGGCGGCAGCTGGGTCAAGGAACTCTCGAGTCGCGACTCCACCGCCAAGCCCGGTGCCGGAGCGCGCCGCGCCGCGATGTCGCTGACGGCGGGCTTCGCCCTCGGTGCCGGAGTCGCAGGCGTGCTCGCACAATGGGCACCCTGGCCGACGCACCTCGCCTACGGCGTGCACGTGGTGATCTGCATCGCCGCCGGTGTCGGCATGCTCTCGGTCCCCGAAACGCGCACTGCCACAGCGGCGTCGAAGAACAAGAGGTTGCTCCGCGACCTGAGGATTCCGTCCGCATCGCATCGCCGGTTCCTGTTCGTCGTGTTGCCTTTGGCCCCATGGGTGTTCGGTGCGGCGAGCGTCGCCTACGCGGTGCTGCCGTCACTGATGGCGGATGCTCTGGCCGACGAGCCCGGTGGCGGCTATCCCGTCGCGCTCTCCGCTGCGATGGCCGTGATCGCCCTCGGCTCCGGCTTCGCGATTCAGGCCGTCGGACGTCGGATCGACACACCCGCCAATGCGCGAGGGGCACTGGTTGCACTCACTCTCCTGGTGGTCGGCATGGCCGTTGCTGCCTGGGCGGCGTCGGTGCTCACCATTGCTGCGGCGCTGATCGCGGCAGCGGTCCTGGGCTGTGGGTACGGCATGGCGTTGGTCTCGGGTCTGCAAGAGGTGCAACGCATTGCGGGCCCCGATGACCTCGCCGGCCTCACCGCGGTGTTCTATTCGCTGACCTACCTGGGCTTCGCGGTGCCTGCCGTTCTGTCTGCGCTCACCGAGACGTGGCCCGGGGTGGTCACGTATCCGATCATCTTCGGATTCGGCGCAGTGATGGCGGCGCTGTGCGGACTGGTGGTCCGGTCGAAGACATCTGCTCACTTGCCCTAGGACGGAGTCTGGAACTGTTCTGCGATCCGAGCTGCTTTCGTCGCCGGCGCATCAGCACCGCGGCACCGACCGTTCCCGCTGCGATGAGGACTACGCCCGCGGTGATACTGGCGACGCGCTCCGGCCACGGCAGTATCGTCGGCACGCTGAACATGCCCCGAAAGAACGGCTCGATCACCGCCCCAGCGGGGACGACCAGACGCGCGATCGAACCTGACGGGCCGCCGCCTCGTGCTGCGACCCCGACCAGACCCAACGGGCCGCCCATGACAAGGGCGAGAGCGAACCATACTCGGTTCCCCGCCCACACGGTCTCGTCGAACATCCCGAACAGCTGACCGACACCGTAGTGCACCAGCAGACTCGCGACGATCCCCGCCGCGAATGCATGCAGCGGACGGCGGACCAGCCAGCCGGACAGGATGGGCAGGCCGGCCCATACGGCACCCGAATTCACCAACTTGCTGAAGGTCGAGCGCACGGCCAGCAATGTGTTTGCCTCAGCGGACAACTGGCTTTCGCTCGTGATGTTCGAGGCGAGCGACACGAGAGCCACCGTGATCGCGGCTGCAATGACAAGTCCCCACCACCGTTTCGCCATCAGCGGATGGTACGCAGGCATCGTGCGGTTTTCCGAACAGGCGGAGGTCTCCGCGAGTGGGTGCGAGCCGACCCGTTCGGCTCTAGGATCAGCGGCATCATGCTGCAGTCCTCGCGCACGGTCCCGCCGCATCGGGTACCTCCGACGGTGGCGCTCGCGGGTGCGACCGTATGGAACCGGCGCGAGGCGTACTGGTTCCTGATCGCCGTGATCGTGCCGGCGGCTTGCTGGTCCGAATATCCGACGGTGGTGCCGTACGTCTTCGCGATCGTTCTGCTCGGGGCCCTGGTGTTTCGCAGCCGACGGATTGCCTGGTGGGTTTCGATGCTGCGGTGGGGGGTGATCGCCGACGTCGAGAGCGTGGACACCGCTCTGCGCGGCGACCGTAACCTTCGCCTCGCGCACGCCACGGGATGGAACGTCCAACGACGTTGGTACACAGGGGTTGTCACTCAATCCACGGTTCGGTACCGGGCAGGGGAAGCGCGCGGGCACCTGTTCGTTCGGGGATTGCCGTTCACCACCGGTGTGGTGCTCGCGCACTCGAAGCAACCGTCGTGTGCCATGGCTATCAGCGACTTCCCCTGCGATCTGCAACTGGACGGCAAGGGACGCTGGGCGGCGTCGTTCCCGAGAGGTTTCTGGCTGCAGGCACTGGCGACGTCGGCGATGTACGGCTACACCGTGGCAGGCCTCGCCCTGTCGCTCGGGTAATCGCTGACGTCACCGGGGATCGGCTCCCCAGACTTGGATTCCGGCCCTCGATTGCAGGCCGATATCCGAAACTGGGGAGCCGATTGGCGACGCCGGGAACTACGGCAACGACGGCATCTGCTTGTCCACTAGCCATGCGTCCCAAAGACTTCGGGGGCAACCGAAGCGGGAGGCGAGGTCGGTGAAGTCCGCCGTCGCGACCGTCGAGTAGCGGTACTTGGAGGTCCATTCCTGGATCAGTCCGAAGAAGCGCTCGTCGCCGATGGTGCGCCGCACGGCGTGCAGTGCCAGTGCACCGCGCTTGTACACGCGGTCGTCGAAGATGCGGGCGGGCCCGGGATCGCTGAGCTGTAGGTCCATGGCCAGTCCGCGCTGAATGGTGTGTGCGCGCTTGGCCTTGTCGTGAGCCGTTGCGCCGCCGGAGTTCTCGGCCCAGATCCACTCGGAGTAGCAGGCGAATCCCTCGTGCAGCCAGATGTCGGCCCACTTGCCGAGAGTCAGCGAGTTGCCGAACCACTGGTGCGCCAGCTCGTGCGCGACGAGACGCTCGTAGTACCGGGAACCGGAACAGTGATTGGCTCCGAAGATCGACAGCCCCTGCGCCTCGATCGGAATCTCGAGATCGTCGTCGGTCACCACCACGGTGTACGACGCGAAAGGGTAAGGGCCGTAGAGCCGTACGAACGTATCCATCATCTGCGGTTGACGACCGAAGTCGTGATCGAACTGCGCGCGCAGGCGCGGCGGAGTGATGGCCTTCATCGGCACCGGCCCCGGGCTGACGATGCGATGCTCGTACGGACCGATCTGAATGGTCGCGAGGTAACTGGTCATCGGCTCGGGCTGCTCGTACACCCAGGTGGTGCGGCTGGCGCGAGTCTGCTTGCGCACCAACGTTCCGTTGGCCACCGCGTAGTACGGCGAATCGGTGGTGATGGTGATGCCGTAGCTCGCCTTGGACACCGGATGGTCGTCGCACGGGAACCACGACGCGGCCCCGTTGGGCTGGCTGGCGACGATCGACCCTTCGGTGAGCTCGTCCCAGCCGACCTCACCCCAGAAACCGTTGATGGGCTTGGGGGTTCCGCCGTACGACACCGTCACCACCAGTGCCGCGCCCGACGCGATGGGCTTGGCGGGCGTGATCTTCAGCTTGCCGCGCTGGTGGCTGAACTTCACCGATCGCGAGCCGTTGACCGACACCTTCGACACGTTCATCGCCGGGCCGAGATCGAACGCGAACTTCGACACCGTCGCCGTGGTGACCGCGGTGATCTTCGCCTTGCCCGTCAGCCGGTTGCTCTCGACCTTGTATTCGAGATCGAGTTCGTAGCGCGAGACGCGGTAGCCCCGATTTCCGTTCTGCGGAAGGTATGTATCGATCGGATTGTCGCTGGCATCGACGTCGAACACCGGTGCCACCAGCCTGTCTGGCACGAAAGATCACCCCTCGTTTCGGTCGTCGCGGATGCGCGGGAAGGGATCCCCCTTGGCCCAGGGCGCGATCGGATTGCCCTGCCAACGAGTATGCGCGGGAACCGTATCACCGCGCATCACCAGGGAGGCGGGCCCCACCGTCGCGCCGTCACCGATTCCCGATGCAGGCAGCGCGACACAGTGTGGTCCCAGTGTTGCGCCTCTACCGAGATCGACCGTGTCCATGGACATGATCCGATCATGGAACAGGTGCGTCTGCACAACGCACCCTCGGTTGACGGTCGCACCGTCGGCCAATGTCACCAGATCGGCCTCGGGAAGCCAGTACGTCTCGCACCAGACTCCGCGGCCGATATCGGCACCGAGCCATCGCAACCACATGTTCAACACCGCTGTGCCCTCGGCAGCGCGCGCGAACCACGGCGCAGCGACGGTCTCGACGAAGGTGTCGGCCACCTCGTTGCGCCAGACGAACGAACTCCACAACGGATGATCGGTCTTGCCGATCCGGCCCACCCACAGCCACTTCGCCAACGCCGACACCGCAGCGGCCACGAAACCGGCGACGAGAAGCACGAGGCCACTGACCAATGCCGCCAACCAATATCCGACGGCGTCGGCGACGGCGGTCAGCCCGAACAACACACCGAGTCCGATGCCGAACGTCACGACGACAGGAATCAACCGACACGTCTCCACGAGCGAGCGGGCGACCTTCAGCTTGCGTGCCGGATCGAACGTGCGTGACGAGTCCGCGCTACCGGCGGCTCGACGCAGCCGCACCGGCGGGCTGCCGAGCCACGACGAGCCGGACTTCGCCTTGTCCGGAGTGGCGGACAGCACGGCGACCAGACCGTTCTTCGGGACGGTTCGGCCGGGACCGGTCATGCCGGAATTGCCGAGGAACGCTCGCTTGCCCACCTTCGCATCGCCCAGATGCATCCAGCCGCCGCCGAGTTCGTAACTGGCGACCATGGTGTCGTCGGCGAGGAATGCGCCATCCGCGACCGTGGTGAACTTGGGGATCATCAGCACCGTCGACGCCTCGACGTCCTTGCCGATCTTCGCGCCGAGCAGCCGGAGCCAATGGGGCGTCAACAGCGACGCGTAGAGCGGGAACAGGAACGTGCGCGCCGAGTCCATCAGGCGCTCGGTGGCCCACACCTGCCAACCGATGCGGCTGCGCACCGGGTGGTAGCCGCCGACGAGGCCGATGCTGAGCACCCGCACCGCAACGACGGTGATCAGCGCGAACACCGCCAACGACACCAGCGTCGCCACGGGCAACATCACCAGACCACGCTCGAAGGCGTCGAGCACGGAGTCGGCGGTGTGAATCCACCAGCCCATCAGCACCAGGCTGACGCCGATCGAGAACAAAGCCATGCCGGACAGGAACAGAGATGCGACGCCGTAGGCGAAGACCCAATGGGTTGCCCGTGGTGGAGCTTCCGCGGGCCACGGATGATCGGCCTTGCCGACCTTCTGAGCCGGCGAACCGGACCACATCTGGCCGGCCTTCACGCGTCCGACGACGGCGGAGCCTGCCGTGACGACCGCGTTCTTGCCGACCTTGGTGCCGGGCAGCAGCGTCGAGCGGGCACCGACGGTGGCACCGGCACCGATCTCGATGCCGCCGATGTAGACGAGATCGCCGTCGATCCAGTGACCGGACAGGTCCACCTCCGGCTCGATGGAGCAGCCGTCACCCAACTCGAGCAAGCCGGTGACCGGCGGGAGGGTGTGCAGGTCGACGCCCTTGCCGATCTTGGCACCGAGAGCGCGCGCGTAGTAGACCATCCACGGTGCGCCCGACAGGTTCGACGCACCACTGGCATCGGTCAATCGCGTTGCGGCCCAGAGCCTGATGTGCATACTCCCGCCGCGCTCGTACGCGCCCGGTTTCAGCCCGGCCAACAGGATGCGCGATCCGATCACCGAGATCGCCATGCGGCCGACCGGGGTGATGAACAGGACGAATGCCAGGAGCACCCACCACCAGGACAGCGTCGGAGCCCAGGGCACGTCGCCGAACCAGGACATGACGTTGAACAGCAGTCCGAGCCAGGTGACCCACTGCAATCCGGTCAGGGTGGTCAACGGAACCGTTGCCGCGATCTGCGCCCATTGCGCGGTGCGCGAGGTCGGGGCGACTTCACGGGGAACGGCCTCGACGACCGGCTTCAGGTCGTCGAGATACTGCGCCAGCGAACCCAGCCGCGGGTGGTCGTAGAGCTGCGCGACGGTGATCTCGGGGAACCGCTCGCGCAGCGCCGTCACCAATTGCGCGGCCGACAGCGAACCGCCACCGTTGGCGAAGAAATCGGCGTTCTCGTCCGCGATCTGCGCGCCGAGGATGTTGGTCCACAGTTCGGCCACCCACCCCGCCGTGCCGCCGAGCGAGGATGCCCCCGCCATGCCGGGCAGGGGCCACGGCAGCGCATTGCGGTCGACCTTGCCCGAGGTACGCGTTGGCATCTCGTCGACCAACGCCAGGCGCGGAACCAGCGCCGCAGGCAACTGTTCGGCGAGCAACTCGCGAGCGGCTTCGAGATCGAAATCGGGGTTGGTGCTCGCGAGATACCCGACGAGCACCGAGTTACCGGCAGCCGTCTTGCGGATGGCGGCCGCCGCACCGCCGACGCCCGGAAGTGCTTGCAGCGCATTGTCTATCTCGCCGAGCTCGATGCGTCGACCGCCGAGCTTGACCTGGTCGTCGGCGCGACCCTGGAACAACAGACCTTCGAGCTCCAGCTTGACCAGATCGCCGCTGCGATACGCCCGTTCCCACCCGAGGGACGGCATGGGCGCGTACTTCTCGGCGTCCTTGGCCGGATCCAGATACCGAGCGAGTCCGACGCCCCCGATGACCAGCTCACCGACTTCGCCGACCTGCACCGGGGTGCCGGAGCCGTCGACGACAGCGAGGTCCCACCCGTCGAGGGGGAGCCCGATCCGGACCGGACCCTTGCCGTCCATGATCGCCGCACACGCGACGACCGTCGCCTCGGTGGGGCCGTAGGTGTTCCAGACCTCACGGCCCTCGACGGCGAGTCGCTCGGCCAACTCCGGCGGGCAGGCTTCGCCGCCGAAGATGAGCAGCCGCACCGCTTCCAGAGCCACCGCGGGCCACAGCGACGCCAGCGTCGGGACCGTCGAGACGACACTGATGTCGCGGGAGACGAGCCACGGGCCGAGGTCGAAGCCGGACCGCACCAGAGACCTGGGCGCGGGAACCAGACACGCGCCGTGCCGCCACGCCAGCCACATCTCCTCGCACGACGCGTCGAACGCCACCGACAATCCGGCCAGCACTCGGTCGCCCGGACCGAGCGGATCCTTCTGCAGGAACATGCGGGCCTCGGCGTCGACGAACGCCGCCGCGTTGCGATGACTGACGGCAACGCCCTTGGGAGTGCCCGTCGAACCCGAGGTGAAGATGACCCACGCGTCGTCCTGCGGGGTGGGCGGTCCGGCATTGTGTTCGGTGAGGTCGTGCTGAGGAACGTCCTGCTTGGGGGCAGTACCGGCCGCGATGCCGCCCGCGGTGACGATGGCCGTCACCTGCGCCTCGCCGAAGACCAACTCGGCCCTTTCCTCGGGATCGTCCGCGTCCACCGGCACGTAGGCAGCACCGACCGCGAGGATCGACAGGATCGCGACGTAGAGGGAGAACGAACCCGACGGCATGCGGATTCCGACGCGATCGCCGCGCCTGACACCGGCGTTGGCGAGCCACTGAGCGCCCTCGGCGATGTCGTCCAACAACTCGGAGTAACTGACCGACACGGCACCGTCGTCGATCGCGGGGGCGTCGGGGAAACGATGTGCCGTGTCGCGGAGGATGTCGATGAGCGTCCGGGCGGGTGGAGCCTGCGGCGAGCGAAGAAACGCCGCCGGGGCAGGTGCTGTGTCCGCGCTCGAACCCGGCAGATCGTTCTCTCGATGCACAGACAACCGGGCGTCCTTCTCATTCGTTGCAAGTAACTCTGCGTTGGCAAGTGATTCTGTGGTGCTGGCGAGCAGCAGCGCCGTTGGTTATCTCACGTTCTGTTTGCCAGCAGGTGAACGAGCGCGCCTTCCCACCGCGGGAATCCTACTGCGGCGCAGGGGCGAGTCCCGGCTTGACAAAACGGCAGCGAGTTTGCGAGTGTCTTTCCCACGGTCACGAGTACCAGCATCAAGCCCCGGCTAGCTGGTCGGCAACCCTCCTCCGCGGTGGGGTGCTCCGGGTGACGACCAGGCTGATGCCGGAAAACCGGCGCGGCAAGCGCGGACTCGTTCACCACGTCCTTCGGTTGCGGGTCCCTCGAACGTGAGGGCTTGATCTGTCATGACATCTGTACTCTCCCGCCCCTGTGCTCCTTTTGCCCCTGTTTCGGGCACGGATCTGCAGGTACCGCTGGTCCACGGCGGCACATGCACTTACGCGAACTTCGATTACGCCGCCAGCGCGCCGGCCCTGGACGCGGTGACCGATCGAATCGCCGAACTGCTGCCGTTCTACTCGAGCGTGCACCGGGGTGCCGGCTACGCCTCACGGGTCTCGACGGCGGCGTACGAGAAGGCTCGGGTGACGGTCGCTGATTTCGTTGGTGCGCACAGTGATTCGGTGGTGGTGTTCACACGGAACACCACCGACTCGCTGAACCTGCTGGCCGCCTGCGTGCCGGGCGATACCGTGGTGCTCGACATCGAACACCACGCGAACCTGCTCCCGTGGCGCGATCGACGAGTGGTGGTGGCGGCGTCGACCCTCGCCGAGACCATCACCCGGCTCGACGTGGAGCTCGCCGCGAAACCTGCTGCACTACTGGCGATCACGGGCGCATCGAACGTCACCGGTGAGGTACTTCCCATCGCGGAACTCGCAGCACTGGCGCACCGGCACGGCGCACGCATCGCGGTGGACGGTGCCCAGCTGGTTCCGCATCGGCGGGTCGACATCGCCGCACTCGGCGTGGACTACCTCGCGTTCTCCGGCCACAAGCTCTACGCCCCGTTCGGCGCGGGAGTGCTTGTGGGCACACGTGATTGGCTCGACGCCGGTGAGCCGCACCTGGCCGGCGGCGGCGCGGTGCGCAGCGTGAGCATCGACAACACCGACTGGGCTCCGGCACCGCAGCGGCACGAGGCGGGCACGCCCAACGTGCTCGGGGTCGCCGCACTCGCCGCGGCCTGCGAGGCAATCGCCGGATTCGACGATGCCGAACTGCAGGCGCACGAGCAGGAATTGTCGTCCCGACTGCGGCGCGGCCTGGCGGATCTGGACGGCGTCGAGCAGCTCCGGGTCTGGGCCGACGCGCCCGACAGTGTGGGCATCGTGACGTTCACCGTTGCCGGACGCGATCCCGGTGAGGTGGCTGCGTACCTGTCCGCCGAACACGGAATCGGTGTGCGCGACGGCAAGTTCTGCGCACACCCCCTGCTGAGCCGGCTGGGGCACGCGGCCGGAGCGGTTCGAGCCAGTATCGGCCTCGGCAGCTCGTCGGCCGATGTGGACCGACTCGTCGACGCTCTCGACGCCCTGGTCGAGTCGGGACCGAACTGGCACTACGCGGAGGACGCCGGCTGGTGGAACCCGGTACCCGACCCGCGGCCCTTCCCCGAACTGGCCGACGGGGCCGCCGGGGTTGGATCCCCGTGCAGCCCCGCAGGCCGTTAGCATGGCGTCATGACCGTGAGTGTCGTGTGGACGGGCAACCGTCACTGGAGCAACAGATACGTGGATCTGTGCCGCACTGCGTCCGGGTCGTGTTCGAGTTCGGCTCCGCTCCGACCGAATGCGTTCACCGACTTCCAGAAACAGGACCACCACTCATGTCGCACAATTTCACCCGTGTCGCCGTCGAATTCTCTGCAGGTTGGACCGAACTGACCCTGCCGTCGGACGGTGACGTAGTCCGGATCCAGGCCTCCGACCTGCGCGAATCCCAGCAACACCGGGCCCGGGTGCGGGCCGAGGCAGTCGAGCGCGGCGAATCTGCCGACAGCGCAGCAGTGTTTCTCGACCTCGAGATCCACATCGCAACCGATGCCCGGACAGCACGTCGGGAATTCGCCGCATTGGACGCGCCGACCAGCCCGGCGTCCATCCGCTACGTCGGAACACCGGCGGGCCTGGCCAGTTTGATCTCCGATGTCACCGCGGCCGATGTGGCCGACGGCGTGACGCTGACGGTGCCAGGCGATGTCGCTCGCCAGTCGGTACTGATCAACAACGCAGTGTTGCCGCTGCTCGAATCGCGCGGCACCCGACTCGACATCGACGTCGTCGACTCGGTCCTCGGCGCACCCATCGCCCCGACACTCGCGTCCTGAGCCCCGACAGTGGGGCAGGGTCAGGTGACGTCGATCGCCAGACCCGCGGTGATGCGCACCAACTCGGTGAACGTGGACCGAAAGATCGTGTTGGTGTGACCGGCGGCCGCCCACACCTCGGCGTATCCGGCCAGATCCTGGTCGACGAACGTGTCCAGATTGGTGGGGTGGCCGACCGGTGCGATCCCCCCGATCGGCTGCCCGGTTGCGTGCTTGGCCGTGTCCAGGGGCGCGCGCATCAACGTCCCGCCCAGACGCTCACCGGTGTGCTCGAGATGAACGTTGTGGGCACCGGAAACCAGTAGCAGTACCGGCTCGTCGTCGAGCAGAAACACCATCGACTTCACGATCGCACCCACTTCGACGCCCAGCGCCGCGGCAGCATCGGCGGCGGTGTGCGTGCCCTCAGGGCTGTTGACCACCACACCGTGATGGCCGCGAGAGATCAGAGTATCGGCAACATGGGCTGCATTCGGATGAAGTAGCCGGGTCATGTGCCAACCCTATTTCCCCGCGACCGTTTACGCAGATGCTTGCTTATCCGGTCATTCCGCAGGCTCCACTCCCGCCTTACTGGGTCGTTCCTGCAGGCTCCACTCCCGCCCTACTGGGTCGTTCCTGCAGGCTCCACTCCCGCGAGATCACCGAACAGTCTCAATCGCGCCATCCCGCCGTCGGGGAAGATGTCCATGCGCACCTCGGAGACCGGGGTGTCGTGGGTGAGGACGAAGCGATGCCGGGTGTCGGGCTGCAGCGTCGTACGTGGCAACAGTTCGATCCACTCGCCGTCGCCGAGCCGGCCCCGCAGAGATGCCGCACCGGGCGCGTTTCCGAGGAAGCAGGTGGTGTCGAGTTCGGCCAGAGAGATGAGTCCGGTGCCGGCGAGCTGCACCTGGACCCAGTCGTTCGCCTCGTTGCGTCGACGCGAGGTCTCCCAGCCTTCACCCATCGACCGTGGGGGTCCGGGGAAGAGCAGGTTGTTGGGCGAGCTGTAGAACATGTTCGAGCATGCCGAGACGTACGCGCCGTTCTCGAGTGCAGCCAGGTCCACCGGCCCGGCAGCGAGAAATTTCGGGTCGGGCTTGCCGCGGCCGAGCACCCGCAACCGCGCCACTCCGCCGTCGGGATAGATCGACAGCTTCACGTGCGTCCACCGAGCATCGGAGGCGACGGTGAACCTGTTCTCGCTGTCGCCGTCGACCGAGCTGCGCGGGACGATCGTGGTCCACTCCGTCTGGGTGTGAAGCTCCTCCGGTGACGGAAAGCCGTCGACCTCGGCGGCCTCGATCGAGATCTCCGGCGGATAGTTTCCGGTGAACCACGCGGTGTCGACAACGACCGCCGAGACGACACCCGGCGCTCCGAGACGAACGATGGCCTCGTCGTAGCCGGCCTCGCGTCGGCGTCGTGTCTCCCACCCGTCGTAGATCTGGCCCTTGTGTCCGAACGTCGCCGTCGAGTAGTCGGCTTTTCCGGGCCGAACGAGATTCTCCTTCTCCGCGAACGTCTCGTCGTTCGCCCACACGACTGCGCCTCCGAGTGTGCGGACGGCGAGATCGGGCAGTGGCAAGGGGAAGTTGGCGGTCATGGGATCACACTTTACTGGTCGCGCGTGGAGCCACCGGGTTGTGTTCGGACCGGCGACGCAGTGCTGCCGCGCCCATCAGCAGCGTGCCGATCACGATGTACAGAGCAAGTGCGAGTGCGGGTTGCCCCAGTCCGGTGCCGGAGAAGTACACGATGCTGCGCACGCCCTCGGTGCCGATGCCCGGAGTGATCCACCGGCCGATGGAAGCGTAGAGCGAGGGCAGGACGTCTGCCCCGAAAGCGCCTCCTGCGCTCGGGTTTCCGAGAATGACGAACAGTACGATCGCGGCCGGAACCGCGGCGACCCCGATCAGTGCGCGCAGGCCCATGGTGAACAGGCCGGTGGCGAAGACCACGCCGGTGCCCAGTAGCGCGAGCGGAAACCAATGGCCGGCAAACGTTTCCAGGACATGGGTGGTGAGGAAGGCGCCGAGTGCACCCGAGGCGACGGCGTAGGCAGCGAGAATTCCGACGTGCGAACAGGTTTCGCGACGCGACTGTGGTGCCCTGATCAGCAGTCCGAATGCTGCCGCCAGCAGGTAGCCGCCGACGACCCAGCCGACCGAGAGGTAGAAGCCGGACAGCCCCCGGTTGTCGTGTACTCCCACCGGAATCTCGTCGCGGACCACGATCTGGCGACCCTGCGAGGCCTCGACCTCGGTGAAGATCGATTCGAGCGCAGTGGCCACGGAACTGCCCGCCGCGCTCGCGGTGATGAGGGTGTCCGTTCCGTCGGCACCGAGGACGTACGCCCCGAGAATGTCTCGGTCGCGGAGCAGTGAACGGACCTCTGCGGTATCGGCTGCGGTGCGTGCCGCGAGCGGGGTGCCGTCGATGGCGTCGAGGCGGTCGGCGGTCTGCTGGTCCAGTCCCTCGGGGAGGCCGGGCTCGGTCACCACCGCGATGGGGATCGCGTGCGGCGTCGGCTGATGGAAGGCCGAGACGTAGCTGAGGATGAAGCCGAGCTGAAGTACCAGCACCGCGGCAGCGAGCAGTGGCATCTTGCGCATGGGTGACTCCTGAATCTTGTCGATACCCGAGGTATTCAATACTCTAGGTATCGTGAATGCGGAGGAGCAAGAAAAGTGGGGGCCGACACAGGATCGGCGACGACCCCAACGCACCGACGTTCGGGACCGACTGCTCGCCGCGGCAGCCGACGAATTCACCGAACGTGGCTATGCCGCAGCGAAACTCACCGATATCGCCGACAGAGCCGGCTTCACCAAGGGAGCCGTCTACTCCAATTTCGAGTCCAAGCAAGCGCTGTTCGCCGAACTGCTCGCCCGCCGTTCCCTCGACCTCGCCGCCCGCGTACTGGCCCACGTATCCGATCTGGACTCCGGTGCAGCGGCAGGAGCGGGCGGCGGCGAGATAGCGTCCTGGGTGGTGGCCGAACCCCGGTGGCCCCTGCTGACCGTCGAGTTCGGCATCCTCGCCGGACGCGACCCTGCCGTCGCCGAGCGCTACCGCACCGACCGTCGCGCGCTGCGCGGGGAGCTCGAACGCCTCATCGCCGAGCACGCAGGGCGGTGGGGAGTCGGCAAGAACTTCGATGCCCGACGCCTCGCGACGTCACTGGCGGCATTGATCTCCGGATTGGCCGTCGAACATTCGGTGGATCCGGAGGAGATCGACGAGGGAGTCATCGCCGACGCGGTGTCGGAACTGTTCGCGGGAGCGATAGCCAGGACACATCTCGATTGAGCGAGACCGCACCGGGTAACCGCACAAGATGAATGCCCAGAATCCAGACCCCGACGTCACCACAGGACTCGAAGCGGGAGGCGGCGTCACGCCAGGAGACACCCCGCCCGCCGAAACCGGAATCGGCGGTCCGAATCACGAGCCGCCGCAGCGCAGCCGGGTGATGCCCATCGTCGTCATCTGCGTCGTGGCATTGCTGGCGATCCTGATCGCCGGTGGACTGATCGGTCGCGTCGTCGGTCTGTTCGGCTGATCCCCGACCGAGCTCAGTACTGGGGCCAACCGCCTTCGGGCCCCAGCAGGCGATCCAATCTTGTGTGGTTGATCTTCGCCAGCTCGTCGCGCATGATCTTGCGCTCGGTCTGATCGTCGTTGTCGAGGCGATGGCCCAGATCGACCAGGATGTCTCGCGGCTCGAAGCCCTCGGGCTCGAACAACCGGCTGGACGCGTACGGGTAACCGAACCGGTCCTCGTACGCCCTGGCGGCAGTTCGCAGTGCACCGCGAGTGTCGGTGTCCATGGCCGCGCACACCTTGCTCGGCTCCGGCAGCGTCGCGGCGAGCGAATCCACATCCCCGTCCGAGAGTTCGGTCAGTTCCGCGTCGGCTGCGGCGAACAGGTCAGCCCGTGAGCGGTACCTGCGGCCGTCTGCCACCCTGGACGCCCACGCCACCGAGCAGCAGCACTCGTACAGCGCATGGACCGCCTTGCGGCGCGGCAGATCGTTGAACGTCTCCAGGCCCAGTCCCTGATGCATCAACATGAGTCGATGATGGGCGCGATTCGATGCATGTACCAGAGCTGAGCAGGGACTTAGCGCAGACGTTACGCGCCGTAACATGCGGTGCAGCATTGTGCGACGCTGCCGCTAGGCTCGCAGGCATGACGGAACGAACCTGGAACGCCTTCTCCGTGGAGATCGCGGACCACATCGCGAACGTGACACTTCTCGGCCCGGGCAAGGGCAACGCCATGGGCCCGGACTTCTGGAGCGAAAGCCCCGAGCTGTTCGCGCAGCTCGACGCCGATCCCGAGGTTCGGGCTGTCGTGCTCGCGGGCTCGGGTAAGAACTTCACCTACGGACTCGACCTCGCAGCGATGGCAGGAACATTCGGTCCGCTGATGGCCGACAAGGCATTGGCCGGTCCCCGAACGTCGTTCCACGACACCATCAAGACGATGCAGAAGGCCATCAACGCGGTTGCCGACTGCCGCAAACCCGTCGTCGCGGCGGTTCAGGGCTGGTGCATCGGCGGCGGCGTCGACCTCATCACCGCCGCGGACGTGCGGTACGCGAGCGCCGACGCGAAGTTCAGCGTGCGCGAGGTCCGGGTCGCGATCGTCGCGGACATGGGGTCGTTGGCCCGACTGCCTGCGATCATCGGCGATGGCCACATGCGTGAGCTCGCTCTGACGGGCAAGGACATCGATGCCGCGCGCGCCGAGAAGATCGGCCTGGTCAACGACGTGTTCGAGGACCACGACGCCACCCTGGCCGCTGCTCGTGACTGCGCCGCCGCCATCGCTGCGAATCCGCCTCTGGTGGTGCAGGGCATCAAGACCGTGCTCGACCATTCCCGATCTTCCAGCGTCGACGACTCGCTT
This sequence comes from Rhodococcus sp. 15-725-2-2b, assembly GCF_002259075.1. NCBI lineage: Bacteria > Bacillati > Actinomycetota > Actinomycetes > Mycobacteriales > Nocardiaceae > Rhodococcus > Rhodococcus sp. 15-725-2-2b. The sequence continues at coordinate 145,310 of NZ_NPFL01000009.1, forward strand.
CGCTACGTCGCGGCCTGGAACGCCGCCTTCCTCGCCTCGCACGATCTCACCGAGGCGATCACCTCGGTGTTCGAGAAGCGACCGGCGCAGTTCACCGGTAACTGACGTGGTCGAGTTCGCCGAGGAACTGGGCACGCAGCTGGTTCGGCTGCAACGCTTGCGCGAGCGGAACATCGCCCAGATCTCGTCTTCGGGCGGTGTCGACGGGGCTGCTTACGTATGCTTGTTTCGCCTGCTGCGTGACGGGCCGATGAGATCCAGTGAGCTGGCCACGATGGTGAACTCGGATCCGTCGACGGTGAGCAGGCAGGTGGCTCAACTGGTCGAACGGGGGCACGTCGAGCGTGTGCCCGACGAGAGAGACGGAAGGGCCTTCGTTCTCGCCGTGACGCAGTCCGGGCGGGACGTGGCCGCGGCAATTCAGCAACGCCGTACCGAATCTCTCGGTCGGGTGATCGAGGGGTGGGATCGCGAGGACCGGGCGTCACTGGTCGCTTTGCTGGATCGTTTCTTGACCGATTACGAAGAAATGAGACCGGACCTTCCGGCCCGACGCGCAGGTAGCGTCTGAGCCGCCGACAGTCGACAAGGGATCGTTTCGTAGAAGTGCGCGACGAGTCGGGACAACCGGTTCGGACGGAGGGGGCGCGGTGCCAATGGATCGCGATCGACCGCCGCACGGTCCGGCGAGCGGACCGCGAGTCGGTTCGGTGAGGCTCGAACGTCGCGTCGCGCTCGGGATCGCCGCCTTGGTTCCCTCGTTCGGTCTGATCGGGGCCATCGCGATGTTCTCCGACGACGGTCCCGCGTGCACGACCGCGAAGGTCGTCTGTCTGCTGGTGCTGATCTCGACCGTCCCGGTGGGAGTGTGGTGGCTTCGGCGTTCGCTGGATGCGTCGCACATGCCCGGGTGGTTCGTGGTTTACGCCGACGTGGGCGTCGCAGCGATGTTGCTCACCTTCGCCGGCCGCGACCTGGCTCTGAACGGGGCGGCCCTGTTCGCGGTGATCGGCATCTACATCGTCTACTTCGCCCGGCGGCGAGTGCTCGGATTCCACATGCTGTTCGTCAATGTGACGGTCGTGGTTCTGGCGGCGCTGGCGCTGGCGGAGGACACTCACGATCTGGCGTCGACCGCCGCCAGGACCCTCGCGACACTGCTGGTGGTCAATTCGGTGCTGGTGTTTCGCGCCGTGATTCAGCATCAACTCGATCTCGCCAACACCGACTCGCTGACCGGCCTGCTCAACAGGCGCGGCCTCGAACTGCGGTTCGAACGCATGATGGCCTCGCTCGACGCGGATCGTTCGGTGGCGTTGATGGTGGTCGATCTCGATCAGTTCAAACAGGTCAACGACACCTACGGCCATGCAGTGGGCGACCGCGTGCTGCGTCGCACGGCTCGTAGATTGAAGAGCGCCACGGGGGCGCGGCCGTGTGTGGCCCGCACCGGAGGTGAGGAATTCACCATCGCGCTGCCGGTCACGGAAGCCGCGGCGCACTCGATTGCCGACGAGATCCGCGAATCCGTCCACGATTCGCTCGACGACGTACCGGTGACGGTCAGCGTCGGTGTGGCGATGATCAACGGCAGCCGCTGGTCGGACGCAGCAGAGTCGGGTGACGGGGAGGACCTGCTGCACAACGTTCTGCTCGACGCCGACGCCGCGATGTACGAGTCCAAGCACGCGGGCGGAAACAGAGCGACGGTGTATGCCGGCGAATGATCCGCCGGCGTACACCGTCGTCGTTCGGGGAAGAACGTGTGACTTCCGTCAGCGCAAGGCGCTCTTGGGGTCGTTCCACAGCTGATCGGTGAAGTCCTCCAACGCGACGAGCACGATGGTGTCCTCGGTGCGGCGCAGAATCGACTTGCTGGCGCGGACCTGCACGATATCGCCGGTCTTGTCGGTCATCCGCCACAGAGAATCCGCGCGGGTGGCCACCGTGGTGAGGAACATGTCCGCGACATTGACGCCCTCCGGTGCCCGGTCGGGGAAGATGTCGTGCAGGTGGAAGTCCTCCCGCTCGGTGCGGTCCAGGCCGAACAGATCGTCGAAGGCCTCGTTCGCGAACACGATGGCACCGGTGGGATCGACGGCAAGGATCGGCACCGGAATTCGGTCGAGGACGACCGTGACCGGCAGATCGGGAAACTGCGTCGGATCCGAGATCGGTCGCGAATCCAGATTGCGCCGATCACCGTTGGAAGTGCTGTCGGTCATGCGTTTCCCCAAACTAGTTTCGTCGGCGTTCGGCCGAGGGCGAGGTGTGTGATGCCGAAACGATCAGTGCTCCGGATTGTCCGCCAAGCGCTTGAATGATGCAGCGATTTCGGCCTCTGCCTCTGCGCGGCCCACCCAGTCTGCCCCGGTGACGTGCTTGTTGGGTTCGAGATCCTTGTAATGGACGAAGAAATGCTTGATCGCATCGAGCTCGAACGTCGAGACGTCGCTCAGATCCTGGATGTGGTCCCAACGAGTGTCGCCTGCGGGAACGCACAGCACCTTGTCGTCGCCGCCGGCCTCGTCGACCATCTTGAACATCGCCACGGGACGGGCTTCGACGATGACGCCGGGGAACACCGACTCGGGCAGCAGAACCAGTGCGTCGAGCGGATCGCCGTCCTCGCCGAGCGTGTTCTCGATGAAGCCGTAATCGGCTGGATACGCCATCGCGGTGTAGAGGTAGCGATCGAGTCGAACACGTCCGGTGACGTGGTCGACCTCGTACTTGTTGCGCTGCCCCTTGGGGATCTCGATGGTGACGTCGAACGGCACGTGCAGTCCTCACTGTCTTCGTTCGGGCCCGACCGGGCCCGAACCGTTGCGAATGTGTCGATGGTGGCGGCGCAAGGCTACCGGACCCGAGGATACTGTTGACTGAACGATCGTGGGTACGACCACGGCAGATACGGAGGAACAGTGGCGGGGCTGACACGACGGTTCCTCGGCCCCACAGCGGGCCGACGGCGCAGGAAGAAGCGCGTGATCCTGACGCTGTGTGCGCTGTTCGTCGTGATCCTCGCCGCGACGACCGCCGCCCTCGTGTTGCCGTCGGTGTCCGACGGAGCCGAGACCGCGATCGAGCCCCCACCCGAGACGGTGCTGCCCGACCCTGCGATCACCCCGTTCCCGGAATCGGCACCGGTGCCGAACTCGGCAGCTCTGGCAGCTGCGCTGGCCCAGGTGGTCGACGATCCCGCCCTCGGCACGTTCACCGGCACCGTCGCCGACGCACGGACCGGTCAGGTGCTCTGGTCCCAGAACCCCGACACTCCGATGACGCCTGCCTCGACCACCAAGGTCCTCACCGCTGCCGCGGCGATGCTCGCGCTCCCGGCCGATCACCGCGTCACCACCCGCGTGGTCCAGGGCAACGGCGAGGGGAACATCGTGCTGATCGCGGGCGGCGACCCCACACTCACCGCGCTTCCGGTCGGAACGGACGGGTTCTATCCGGGAGCGGCGCGCATCGACGACCTGGTGGAGCAGATTCGGCGCAGCGGAACGGTGGTGCGCAGCATCGGCGTCGACACCTCCGTCTATTCCGGTGACACGATGGCGCAGGGCTGGTTCCCCGCCGACATCGCCGCCGGTTCCATCACACCGATCGAACCGATCATGCTCGACGGCGGACGATCGGACCCACTCGTCGACGAGTCGCCGCGCAGCACAACCCCGGCGCTGGACGCAGGCCGCGCACTGGCCGCTGGGCTGGGCGTCGACCCGGCAGCGGTGACGATCGGCAAGGCCGTCGACGGGGCCGATCAGATCGCATCCGTCGAATCCGCGCCGCTGCGGAACCGCTTGCAGCAGATGATCTATCGCTCCGACAATGTCCTCGCCGAGGCCGTAGGACGCGAGATCTCTCTCGAAATGAACACGGCGGCAAGCTTTTCCGGAGCGGTGGCGTCGATCGGGCAGACCCTGTACTCGGCAGGCTTCGACATGGCCGGACTCACGCTCGAGGACGCCAGCGGACTGTCGGTCGACGGCAAGATTCCGGCCAGGCTGCTCGATCAGGTGCTGACGTCGGCAGCCGGAACCGAGCAGCCTGCACTGCGTCCGATGCTCGACTATCTTCCTGTGGCCGGCGCGACCGGAACCCTGACGGATCGGTACGCCTCGGGGGATCGAACCGGAGCGGGCTGGGTTCGCGCCAAGACCGGAACCCTTTCTGCTGCAAGCGCTTTGGCGGGGTACGTCGTCGACGTCGACGGCCGCATCCTGACCTTCGCGCTGATGTCCAACGACCGGCCGCCCGACGTCAGTCGTCCCGCCCTCGATGCCGTCGCATCGACCCTGAGATTGTGTGGTTGCCAGTGAACACGGACGCAGCAACGAAGGCCGAAGACGGCGAATCCACGTCCGGTTTCGCCGGTGCCGTCGACTGGTCGGTGGCGGCGAAGACCGGAGCGAAGCTGGCCCGCCCGGGTCCGGCCACTTCGCGCTACACCGCCGATGCGGCCGTGGAAGAGCTTGCCGCCGCATCGATTCGGGCCGAGGGGCCGGTTCGCGAGACCACCGGCCTGGCCGACGGCCTCCCCGTGCCCGACGCCCAGGTGGTCGACCGCGCCGGCTGGATCGCCGCGGCCGCGTCGTCGATGAAGCACCTGACCGGAGACGACGACGGTACGCCGCCGTCCGGTCTGCTCGGCGGAAAGCCGGCCGGACTGCAGGCCGGAGCGATGCTGGCCTTTCTGTCCAGCGCCATTCTCGGACAGTACGACCCCTTCACCGGCGAGAACGGAACGCTGCTTCTGGTCGCGCCCAACGTGATTGCCGTCGAGCGGGCGCTTCGTGTGTCGCCGAGCGACTTCCGGTTGTGGGTGTGCCTGCACGAGGTGACGCACCGAGTGCAGTTCTCCTCCGCGCCGTGGCTCGGCGGCTACATGCGCGAGAACGTCGGGGTGCTCTCCGACGGCACCGACGAGCCGCTGACAGATGTCGCCAACCGGCTGACCGGTGCGCTGAAGGCCCGCAAGAATCCGAGCGGGTCCACCAGGTCCGAGGACGCAGGCATCGTCGGACTCCTGCGCGCCACCCAACCGCAGCCCCAGCGCGACGCCATCGACCGACTCCTGGTGCTGGGCACCCTGCTCGAAGGCCACGCCGACCACGTGATGGACGCCGTCGGACCGGCCGTCGTGCCGACCGTGACGCAGATCCGCGGTGCATTCGATCAGCGCAGGCAACGCAAGGTGAACCCGCTGCAACGCGTCGTCCGGGCACTGCTCGGCATGGACGCGAAGATGGCGCAGTACGTGCGCGGCAAGGCGTTCGTCGATCACGTCGTCGCCACGGTGGGGATGGAACGCTTCAACACCGTGTGGACCGGGCCCGACACACTGCCGTTGCTGTCGGAGATCGAGGACCCCGACGCCTGGATCGCCCGAGTTCTGGGCTGATGCCCACGCGGCTACCCGAAGGCCCCGCGCTGCTCGAGGTCAGGCATGCGGTGCGCGCGTGGCTCGCCGCCCACCCCGGTCCTGTCGCCGTCGCGTTGTCCGGTGGAGCGGATTCGTTGGCGTTGACCGCCGCGACCGTGGCGGAGGCTCCGGGTGTGCTCGCGTTGATCGTCGATCACGGTCTGCAGGCCGGCTCCGCGCAGGTGGCCTCGACAGCGGCGGCGCACGCTCTCGAGTTCGGTGTCGCCGACGCGCGGGTTCTGACGGTGCAGGTGAGCGGTTCGGGAGGGATGGAAGCAGCCGCCCGCCGAGCCAGGTACGACGCGTTGAACCGGGCCCGCGGCGACGCGTCGGTGCTGGTGGCGCACACCCTCGACGATCAGGCCGAAACGGTGCTGCTCGGGTTGGGGCGCGGATCGGGACCGCGGTCGATCGCCGGGATGGCGGCATTCGATGCGCCGTGGGGCCGGCCGCTGCTCGGAGTGAGGCGGAGCGTGACCCGGGCTGCCTGCGTCGAGCTGGGGATCGAGCCGTTCGAGGATCCGCACAACATCGACACCGACTTCACTCGGGTTCGGTTGCGTCACGAGGTCCTGCCCCTGCTCGAGGATGTGCTCGGCGGTGGTGTCGCCGCTGCACTCGCGCGGACCGCCGAGCAGTTGCGCGAGGACGGCCTGGTCCTCGACGCGATGGCCGAGTCCGTCGTCGATACCGATGCGCCGGACCTCGAGGTCGCTGCACTCGACCCGCTCGCTCCCGCCGTTCGCAGGCGAGTGCTGCGTCGATGGTTGCTCGGTCGAGGTGTGACGTCGCTGACCGACCGGCAGATTCGGGCCGTCGATGCCCTCGTCGGACGGTGGACGGGTCAGGGCGGAGTCGCGCTGCCAGGAGGAACGTCCGACGCCAGGTTGGTGTGCTCGCGTCGGCATGGCAGGCTGAGCGTCGGCCTGGAGAACGAATGAAGGGAAACCCCGTGTACGAGGGCGACATCGAATCGGTTCTCATTTCCGAGGAACAGATCAAAGCACGCACTGCAGAACTCGCAGAAGAGATCGCCCAGCGGTATCCCGAAGGCTCGCCGGAAGGTGACCTGCTCCTGGTCGGCGTCCTCAAGGGCGCGATCATGTTCATGACCGACTTCGCGCGCGCATTGCCCATCCCGGCGCAGCTCGAGTTCATGGCGGTCAGCTCCTACGGGTCGTCCACCTCGTCGTCGGGCGTCGTCCGGATTCTCAAGGACCTCGACCGCGACATCACCGGACGCCACGTGCTGATCGTCGAGGACATCATCGACTCCGGTCTGACGCTGAGCTGGCTCAAGCGCAACCTCGCGACCCGCTCGCCTGCCTCGCTGTCGGTGGTGACGTTGCTGCGCAAGCCCGACGCCATCAAGGTCGACGTGGAGGTCGCGAACGTGGGCTTCGACATCCCCAACGAATTCGTCGTCGGCTACGGCCTCGACTACAACGAGCGCTACCGGGACCTGCCGTACATCGGCCTACTCGATCCCAAGGTCTACAGCTGAGTTCGTTCGTTCGGTCCACCCCGCCCGCGTGAATAGACCATTGCCGCGCGGAGACGCATGCAATGGTCCATCGATGCGGATAAGGTGCCCATCAGGTGGGGAACTGCCGGGGGAGTGCAGTCGTTGGAGGGGAAGGAGCGTCGACGCAAACAGGTGCGTGGACGCACAGCGCCAGGTAAGAGCGAGTCAGATGTCCGAGTCTCGCGCTAGCCTGGAGTATCCGGCGGGCAGGGAGCAGCCAGCGCGCTGGAGCGGACTGAAAGGACACGGCCGACTCGGCTGAAGCTGTATGAATCGGAAGACAGTAATACGAAATCTTGCCATCGTTTTCGGCATTCTGTTGGTGATCTATGCCTTCAGCTACTTCGGTAACGACACGCGGGATTGGAAGACGGTCGACACCTCGGTGGCGATCGCCCAGCTCGACGACCGCAATGTCGAGTCCGCGCAGATCGACGACCGTGAGCAACAGATTCGGCTGACGCTCAAAGAGGCCAACGAGGCCTCGGGCAACGAAACTCAGATCATTGCGAAGTACCCGGACTCGGCGTCCGAGCAGATCTTCGACAAGGTCGACTCCCAGGGGTTGACCAGCTACAACACCACCGTCACCCAGGAGAGCTGGTTCAGCTCGTTCCTGCTGCTGATCCTGCCGATGGTGCTGATCCTCGGCGTGATCATCTTCGTGATGAGCCGCATGCAGGGTGGCGGACGCGGTGGCGTCATGGGCTTCGGCAAGTCCAAGGCCAAGCAGCTGACGAAGGACATGCCCAAGACCACGTTCGCCGACGTCGCGGGCGCGGACGAGGCAGTCGAAGAGCTCTACGAGATCAAGGATTTCCTGCAGAACCCGTCTCGCTACCAGGCCCTCGGTGCCAAGATTCCGCGCGGCGTACTGCTGTACGGCCCTCCCGGAACCGGCAAGACGCTGCTCGCGCGCGCCGTCGCGGGCGAGGCAGGCGTGCCGTTCTTCACCATCTCCGGCTCGGACTTCGTCGAGATGTTCGTCGGTGTCGGCGCGTCCCGCGTGCGCGACCTGTTCGAGCAGGCCAAGCAGAACAGCCCCTGCATCATCTTCGTCGACGAGATCGACGCCGTCGGTCGTCAGCGCGGCGCAGGCATGGGCGGCGGTCACGACGAGCGCGAACAGACGCTCAACCAGCTCCTCGTCGAGATGGACGGCTTCGGTGAGCGCACCGGCGTCATCCTCATCGCCGCCACCAACCGCCCCGACATCCTCGACCCCGCACTGTTGCGTCCGGGCCGCTTCGATCGGCAGATCCCGGTCGGTGCCCCCGACCTGGCCGGCCGTCGGGCGATCCTGAAGGTGCACTCCGCGGGCAAGCCCGTTGCGCAGGACGCCGACCTCGAAGGTCTCGCCAAGCGAACCGTCGGAATGTCCGGTGCCGACCTGGCGAACGTCATCAACGAAGCGGCACTGCTCACCGCCCGCGAGAACGGCACCGTCATCACCGAGGCATCCCTCGAGGAGTCGGTGGACCGCGTCGTCGGTGGCCCGCGCCGCAAGAGCCGCATCATCAGCGAGCACGAACGCAAGATCACCGCGTACCACGAGGGTGGTCACACTCTCGCGGCGTGGGCGATGCCCGACATCGAGCCCGTCTACAAGGTCACCATCCTCGCTCGCGGTCGCACCGGCGGTCACGCGATGACGGTGCCAGAGGACGACAAGGGCCTGATGACGCGGTCGGAGATGATCGCTCGCCTCGTCATGGCCATGGGTGGCCGCGCGGCCGAGGAGCTCGTCTTCCACGAGCCGACCACCGGTGCGTCCTCGGACATCGACCAGGCCACCAAGATCGCTCGCGCGATGGTCACCGAGTACGGCATGAGCAGCAAGCTCGGAGCCGTCCGGTACGGACAGGAACAGGGTGACCCGTTCCTCGGCCGTTCGATGGGCCAGCAGTCCGACTTCTCGCACGAGGTCGCCCGCGAGATCGACGAGGAGGTGCGCAAGCTCATCGAGGCGGCGCACACCGAGGCGTGGGCCATCCTCAACGAGTACCGCGACCTGCTCGACACCCTTGCCTCGGAGCTGCTCGAACGCGAGACGCTCACCCGCAAGGACCTCGAGAAGATCTTCCACAGCGTCACCAAGCGTCCGCGCATCACGCTGTTCAACGACTTCGGTGATCGCAAGCCCTCGGACAAGCCGCCGGTCAAGACTCCTCGCGAACTCGCCGCCGAGCGCGGCGAGCCGTGGCCTCCGGTGCCGCCGGCCCCGAAGCAGCTTCCGCCGCAACAGTTTCCGCAGCCCAGCTACGCCGGTTCGCCGCAGCTGAGCAAGGGTGGCTACCCGAACGGAAGCAACGGATACAACGGGTCTCCGACCAACGGCGCTCCGACCAACGGTGCCCCGTCGAACGGCGCTCCGACCAACGGTGGCCCGGTCAACGGATCGCCGAGCACCGGCGACGTCGATGCGCCGAACACCGGTGGGCGACGCAGCGCCCCGGTAACCGGCGGCTTCAACGGCGGCGGCTACAACGGCGGGCCCAACGGAGGTTACGGCGGCCCGGTCAACGGAGGAGCTCCCAACGGGGGCGGATACTCCGAGGGCTATCGCAGGCAGGATCCGCGCCCGAGTGGCCCGAGCCAGGGCTCGCGTCCCGATTACGGTGCCCCGGCCGGATGGTCGGCTCCGGGATGGCCTCCGCGTGAGCAGTCCGCGGTTCCCCGTTACCAGGGACCGACCACGCCGCCTGCTGCGAACCAACCGAATCGCGAGCAGTCGGAATCGGATCGGCCGGACCAGAATCGGTACGAGCCGCCGCAGGGACAGCCACCGGCGTACCGACAGCACCCCACCTATCAGCAGCCACAGGCGTATCAACCGCCGACCGCTGCACCGTCGAATCAACCGCCTTCGAATCAACCGCCTTCGAATCAACCGCCTTCGAATCAACCACCGGAATATCAGCAGCCGCAGTATCAGCCGGATCCGTTCCGGCCGGACGCTCGGGACCAGGGTCGTACCTCTCGGCACGAGCCCCCGTACGGCCAGAACCAGAACGATGCTGCACCGGCCGAGGCGTCACCTCCCACCTGGGAGGTTCCGACTCCGTCGCAGAGCTATCCGCTGCCCGGAGACGATCGTTCCGCGAGCAGCCCGTCCGAGGACTCGCGGCGAGACGAGCGAGCCGAGGACGACGGCGACGAAGGTCCGAGGACGCAACGCTGGGAAGGGCCGGGCGGTTCGTACCGCTAGGTCCATCATTAGGCTGGCTGGGTCGACCCTTTCGGTCGGCCCAGTCCGTCGTTCGAACCGTGCTGAAGGTCGACGCAGCTGCTCGTGAAGAACAGGTGCAGTTCGGCCCAGCTGTCACATTCGCGGAGCCCAACCGGAGGTACGTTCTCGTGTCAGTCAACCGGACCGACGAGTCGGCAATCGACTCGGCAGAAGTCCCAGCAGCGCAGCAGAGGGCAGTGGAAGAGACAGTGGCCTACGCCACCGGCGCGGTCTTCGACCAGCCTCGCGCCGAGGCCGCCGTGCGGGAGCTGTTGATCGCCGTCGGCGAGGATCCCGACCGTCCAGGTCTGCTCGACACCCCGGCCCGCGTCGCGCGTTCCTACCGCGAAATTTTCGCCGGGCTCTACACCGACCCGGACACTGCGCTGAACACGACGTTCGACGAGGGGCACCAGGAACTGGTTCTCGTCCGCGACATCCCCATGTTCTCCACGTGCGAGCATCACCTGGTCTCGTTCCATGGCGTTGCACACGTCGGCTACATCCCTGGCAAGAGCGGCAAGGTCACCGGCCTGTCGAAGCTGGCGCGCGTGGTCGACATGTACGCCAAGCGCCCGCAGGTGCAGGAGCGTCTGACCAGCCAGATCGCCGACGCGTTGATGCGCAAGCTCGACCCGCGCGGTGCAATCGTCGTGATCGAGGCCGAGCACCTGTGCATGGCCATGCGCGGGATTCGCAAGCCGGGTGCCAGTACCACCACCTCCGCGGTGCGGGGTCTGTTGCAGTCCAGCGCGGCGTCGCGTTCGGAAGCTCTGGACCTGATTCTGCGGAAATGACGCGTCCGGTCGATTCCCGATGAGCCCGGCGCGAAGTATCCCCCCGGCACCCGTCGTCATGGGTGTACTCAACGTCACTGCCGATTCGTTCTCCGACGGCGGTCGATACCTCGACGTCGACGCTGCCGTCGAACACGGGTTGGCGATGCATCGTCGCGGCGTCGACATAGTCGACGTCGGTGGTGAGTCGACGCGGCCCGGAGCAGACCGGATCGATCCGACACTCGAGGCGCAGCGTGTCGTACCGGTCATCGCTGCGCTCGCCGAAGCAGGGGTGGCCACCAGCGTCGACACCATGCGTGCCTCGGTCGCCGAGGCCGCAATCGAGGCCGGGGTATCGATCGTCAACGACGTCTCGGGCGGTCGGGCGGATCCGGCCATGGCCGGGGTGGTTGCGGACGGCGGATTGCCGTGGATCCTGATGCACTGGCGAGCCGCCGGATCCGAATACCGGCACGCCGGTCCGGCCGATCGGTACCACGACGTGGTCGCCGACGTCCGCAGCGAACTGCTCGAACAGGTCGACCACGCAGTGGCCGCAGGAGTGGACACCGCGATGCTCGTGCTCGACCCGGGCCTCGGCTTCGCCAAGAACGCCGAGCACAACTGGCAACTGCTCCGTGGCCTCCCCGATCTGGTGTCGGCCGGCTTCCCGGTTCTCGTCGGTGCCTCCAGGAAGCGATTCCTCGGATCACTGCTGGCGGACGACGACGGTTCTCCGCGACCGCCGGACGGGCGAGAGGTCGCCACGGCCGTGGTGTCGGCGCTCGCCGTCGCCGGGGGAGCGTGGGGTGTGCGCGTGCACGACGTTCGAGCGTCACTCGACGCGGTGGCGGTCGTACGGGCATGGCAGGGTGATCGGGCATGAGCGAGATCAGCAGCCGCGTCGGCACCGGGACGCGTCGCGGCGACCGCATCGAACTGCGTGGCCTGACGGTGCGCGGCAATCACGGCGTCTTCGACTTCGAGAAGCGAGACGGGCAGGACTTCGTCGTCGACATCACCGTCTGGATGGACCTGCGGCCCGCGGCCGAGACCGACGACCTGACGCGAACCTTGCACTACGGAGAACTGGCCGAGCACGCCGCGGCTGTCGTCGCTGGCCCGTCGAAGGACCTGATCGAGACGGTCTCGGCCGAGATCGCCGAGGTCGTGCTGGCGTACGACTCACGCGTCGACGCGGTGGAGGTGGTGCTGCACAAGCCGTCGGCACCCATCCCGTTGACGTTCGGGGACGTTGCCGTGGTGGCGTACCGGGAGCGGTCGTGACCCGGGCGGTGCTGTCCATAGGCAGCAACGTCGGTGATTCGCTGGCCCACTTGCGTTCTGTCACAACCGAATTGGGGTCACGGCTGGTGGCCTGCTCGCCGGTCTATCGCTCCGCTCCCTGGGGCGGCGTCGAGCAGCAGGACTTCCTCAATGCCGTCGTGGTGGCCGAGGACGAAGCGTTCGACGCCTGGGATTGGTTGCGCTTCGGGCAGCGCCTCGAGGAGGCGGCCGATCGCGTTCGAGTCCAGCGGTGGGGGCCGCGGAGCCTCGACGTCGACGTGGTCGTGTGCGAGAACCTGATCAGCGAGGACCCTCGTCTGATCCTTCCGCACCCGCGCGCGCACGAGCGGGCGTTCGTCCTGCTGCCGTGGCTGGACGTCGAACCGGACGCCACCCTGCGGGTCGGCGACGACGATGTGCCGGTGACCGAATTGCTCGCGCGACTGTGTCCGGAGGAGCGTGCGGGAGTTGTCCAGCAGGAGTGGAGCCTGCAGGAACGACCGGAAGAGCAAGAGGGCGTCGGTGATGGGTCGTGGTGACCAATCCCACCAAGGTCTGGGATGTGCTGGGTCTTTTCCTGGTCGCCTCGATAGGCACGTGGTTGCTGGTTCGGGTCTTCTACGGCTCGTTGCCTCCGATTCCGGTGTACGCCGGGGCGTCGTTGTATCTGGTCGCGGTGGTGCAAGTGGTCACCGCGGTGATCGTTCGCAACCGCATCGCCGAGCATCGGGTGGGCAGCGGTCTGCACGATCTGCACCCGTTGACTGTGTTCAGGGCGTTGGTGTTGGCCAAGGCATCGATGCTGGTGGGGACCGCTGTCGTCGGAGTGTGCGTCGGGTTTCTGGTGTACGTGATACCGCGTGCGGCGACGGTGCGGGCAGCGTCGTCGGACAGGGCCGGAGCCGTCGTCGCGCTCGTGGCGGGACTGGCCGTCGTCGCTGCCGCGGTGTGGCTCGAACAGTGCTGCCGTACCCCGGAAGACCGTGACGACGAGCGTTCTCGGTAACGCTCGAAACATTTGATTGTTACCTCGGTTGTGTAAGTGATCGGTCGAGGATGACTATTTGCGAACGATTTGCCAGTTACCCTTGTGAACATGACAGATCAGACTCGCGCAAAGAAGGGACGCCGTAAGAGGCGTAGTGCGAGCCAGCTGTTCCTCGCGGCGCTCGTCGTGTTCGGCATCATCGCCAGTGTGTTGTTGCTCTTCACCGAGAGCGTGCAGTGGATGAGGGTCGGTGTCCTTTCGGCGCTGTGGGCTGCGGTGATCGGTGCGTTCGCGATGACCAAGTACCGGCGCGAGGCGGCCGCCGATCAGATCAAGGCCAAGGATCTGCAGACGGTCTACGAGTTGCAGTTGGCTCGGGAGATCTCGGCGCGACGCGAGTACGAGATGAACGTCGAAGCCCGGGTTCGCAGCGAATCGCAGCTCGAGATCGACGAGGTCGCAGCACTGCGCAACGAACTCGCTGCCCTCCGCCAGAACCTGCAGGTGCTCTTCGACGGCAATCTGCCCACCGAACGTGTCGCACTGCGTGCCGAAGCGATGAGGATGCAAGAACTCGGCGGACGCGGGTACGACAGCTACCAACCTGCACCGTCCGGCCTGTACGTCCCCGGTCGCGGCAACGGTTCGATGGCACCGGGAACCGGCCTCAACGGAGTCGGAACTCCCTACGACGAGCCGGTCACAGCCGAGACGTCGGTGGTGTACCCCGAGGATCCGGACGAGATGCCGCAGGCCACGGCTTCAGCAGCGGCATCGTCGGCTGCCGAATCGGCCCAGGATTCGTACGCCGATGATTCGTTCGAGGAGACGAGTCACGACACGGACGCCTCCGACACGGACGCGGACCCGTACGAGCGACCTGCAGCGCAGGCCCGCCCCTACGGCGCACCGAGACCGGCGGGGCGCGTGACGCCGCCCAGCTCCCCTTTCACCGCATACGACTTCGAGCAGACGCGTCGACCTGCGGCCGAGCCGGAACCCGAGGCGGAGCCAGAGCCGCAGGCCACAGCCGAGACCGAACACACGGAGGTCGATTCGGTCGGTTCGTACTCCACGGGTTCGTTCTCCGCGGACTCGTTCTCCGGGGACTCGTATTCCACGGAGTCCTATGCTGCGGATCCTTTCTCCGCGGAGCCGAACACGCAATCCGAGAACGAGCCCGCCGCGGACCGGAACGGCGACGCCCTCTCTGCGTCGCGCGCCTCGCTGCGTGAATCGGCGGACGCGTTCTTCGCGGCCGATCACGACTACCGGACATCGGTTGAGGACACGTCCGTCTCGCCCCGACGCGGCCGTAGGCGCGCGGAGTCGACCGACGACGAGGATGCGTCGGGCGCACACTCGAACGGTCGATCCGTCGCCGAGATCATGGCCGGACTGCAAGGCGGAGGGTCCGGAGATGCGGCCACGACCGACCCGGGCACACGCCGCCGTCGCCGTCGCGCACACTGAGAACCAGATCACACAGTTCTTCCATGGCCCGCGAGGGGTCGCGGTCGCTATTGTTCCGTGCAGGACGTCCGGTACCCGCAGAGCGGGACTGGAACGAACGAGAGGAAATTTTCGGTGACCTCATCCGGGTTCACTGGTGGTCTGTCTCCGGCTCGCTTGACGGTAGGTGTCGTCTCGGCGGGACGGGTCGGTACCGCATTCGGTGAGGCGCTCGAACGCGTCGGGCATGTGGTCGTCGGTTCCGCTGCCGTGTCGGACGCGTCCATCACGCGGGTGCGTGAGCGGCTCCCCGAGTCCCAGGTGCTGCCCGTCGACGAGGTTGCTCGTCGCGCCGAACTGCTGATCCTGGCGGTACCGGACAGCGAGTTGGCATCGATCGTGGCGGGCCTGGCGTCCACCGGAGCGGTGGCACCGGGAAAGTTGGTGGTGCACACCTCCGGCGCGAACGGGATCTCGGTGCTCGAGCCGCTGTCCGCTCTCGGTGCCGTGCCGTTGGCGATCCACCCGGCCATGACGTTCAGCGGCGGAGTCGAGGACACCGACCGGATGACGGCGGCGTGCTTCGGCATCACCGCAGGCGACGAGATCGGCTACGCGGTGGCGCAGGCCCTGGTGCTCGAGATCGGCGGCGAGCCGGTGCACGTGCCCGAGAACAATCGGCCGCTCTACCATGCCGCGCTCGCGCACGGCAGCAATCACCTCGTCACGCTTGTGGTCGACGCGGTCGAAGCCCTCCGAGTTGCATTGGCCGGACCGGGTTTTCCCGGTTCGGATTCCGAACGCGGTGTGCCCGAGCGTGTTCTGGCTCCACTGCTCGAAGCTGCGCTGGACAATGCTCTGCGCAACGGACAGTCGGCGCTCACCGGGCCGGTGGCCCGCGGCGATACCGCGGCCGTCGGCAAGCATCTCGACGTACTCGAATCCGTGGATTCGAGGATCGCAGCCGGATACCGCGCGCTGTCCTTGCGATCGGCGCAGCGGATCGGTGCCAAGGCAGACCTGATCGAACTTCTGGAAGGCAATCGATGACCCTCGCGGGGAGCTACACCAAGGGGCAGTTGACGGTTCACCACGATCCTGCGGTGATCACGTCGGTGTCGAAAGCACTTCGGGGCGTCGGGAAGCAGGTCGCTCTGGTTCCGACCATGGGCGCGCTGCACGCCGGGCACGTGCAGTTGGTGCGGCAGGCCAAGCTCACCGGTGCGGTGGTGATCGTGTCGATCTTCGTCAACCCGCTGCAGTTCGGTGTGGGCGAGGACCTCGATGCCTACCCGCGCACCCTCGACGCCGATGTCGCGTTGCTGCGTGAGGAGGGCGTCGAACTGGTCTTCGCGCCGTCGGCGTCGGACATGTATCCGTCGGGTCCGCGCACCACCGTCAATCCCGGACCGCTCGGCGCAGAGCTCGAAGGCTCGAGCAGGCCAACGCATTTCGCCGGAATGCTCACCGTGGTGGCCAAGCTGCTGCAGATCGCGGCTCCGCATCGCGCGTACTTCGGCGAGAAGGACTACCAGCAACTGACACTGATCCGGCAGATGGTGCGCGATCTGAACTTCGACGTCGCCGTCATCGGGGTCCCGACGGTTCGCGAGCAGGACGGTCTTGCGCTGTCCTCGCGTAATCGCTACCTGGACCCCGAGCAGCGTGACGCTGCGATGGCGCTGTCGGCCGCGCTGGTCGCCGGGGCGCACGCCGCGGCCGGGGGAGTCGAGGCCATCATCGCCACTGCGCGTGCAGTTCTGGACGAGGCTCCGCTGGTGCAGGTCGACTACCTGGAGGTGCGCGACCCGCATCTCGGTCCGGCTCCCGAACGTGGGGACGGCAGACTGCTCGTGGCGGCCAAGGTCGGCACCACGAGATTGATCGACAATGTCGGTGTCGCAGTCGGCACCGGTTTTCTGGAGGCAGGAGTGGAGCCTGCGGAACGACCAGAAAAAATTAGTCCCGACGATCCGAAGAGCTGAGGGCACAACATGTTTCGAACAATGATGAAGTCCAAGATCCATCGCGCCACCGTCACGCACGCCGATCTGCACTACGTGGGCTCGGTGACCGTCGATCAGGATCTGATGGAGGCAGCCGACCTGCTCGAAGGCGAACAGGTCACCATCGTCGACATCGACAACGGTGCGCGGCTCGAAACGTACGTGATCACCGGTGAGCGCGGCAGCGGTGTCATCGGGATCAACGGCGCTGCAGCACATCTGGTCGATCCGGGTGACCTGGTGATCCTGATCGCCTACGGCGTGATGAACGAGCAGGAGGTGGCCGACTACGCGCCGAGGGTGGTGTTCGTCGACGAGAAGAACCGGCCCGTCGAGCTGGGAAGCGATCCGGCTCATGCGCCCGCGGGCTCGGGTCTGATCACACCGCGCGATCTGCGGGCCGATTCCGTGCTGGTCTGATTCGATGCTCCTCGCGATCGATGTACGCAACACCAGTACCGTGGTCGGCCTGTTCACCGGCACCGGTGATCATTCGAAGCTACTGCGAGACTGGCGCATTCGAACCGACCCTCATGTGACGGCCGATGAACTGGCACTGATGCTGCGCGGCCTGCTGGGTGAGGACGCGGAACAGATCACCGGAATCACCGCACTGTCGACCGTTCCGTCGGTGCTTCGAGAGATGCGGACGATGCTCGCGCGCTACTGGGATCACGTGGTGCACGTGATGGTCGAACCCGGCGTGCGGACCGGCGTGCCGTTGCTGGTCGACAATCCCAAAGAGGTCGGTGCCGATCGCATCGTCAATACCCTTGCCGCACACGACCTGTACGGAACGGCGTGCATCGTGGTGGATTTCGGAACCACCACCTGCGTCGACGTCGTCTCGGCCAAGGGGGAATTTCTCGGCGGTGCCATCGCTCCCGGGCTGGAGATGTCCGCGTCGGCCATGTCCACTCGCACGGCCACGCTGCGTGAGGTGGAGATGATCCGGCCCCGTTCGGTACTGGGCAAGAACACCGTGGAGTGCATCCAGTCGGGCACCATCTTCGGGTTCGCCGGTCTGGTCGACGGCCTCGTCGGGCGAATTCGACGAGAGGTTCCCGAGGTGACGGGCGCGGACGTCGCCATCATCGGTACCGGAGACATCGCAGCGTTGATCTTGCCCGAGTCGACGACCATCGAGCACCACGAACCCGACCTGACCCTCGAGGGGCTGCGTCTGGTCTACGAACGCAACATGGCCAAACGACGCCCCCGCTGAACGGCTGGCGCATCGTGCGATGGTGTGCCAGAATCGTCGGCGTGATGACGTGCATGGCCACCCAGGAGTGTTGTCGAGGCTGAACCCTGCCTCGTTCGTACACACCCCTGGAGTAGAGCTTCATGCTTTCCACACCTGTACTTTCCGTACCTTCGCGCACCCCTTTGTCGTCGCGCTCGGTCTCGACGCTTCCGACCCGGTTGCGCCCACCCGACCTGCTTCGCATCACCGACCAGGGCGCATCCGACGTCCTCGAGGGCCGCTTCGACCACCTGCTTCCCGGCGGCGGCCGCTGGCCGACCGACGAGCGTTGGGCCGCCCGACTGCATTCCGACGACGACCTCGACGTCTGGTTGATCAGCTGGGTTCCCGACCGTTCCACCGAACTGCACGATCACGCGGGATCGCTCGGTGCGCTCACCGTTCTCAGCGGTTCGCTTCTCGAATATCGTTGGGCCGGAACAGGACTGAAGGAGCGTCACCTCGACGCCGGTGATCAGGCGTCGTTCCCGCTCGGTTGGGTTCACGACGTGATGCACGATCCGGCGTCCACCACGACCGGCCCCACCCTCAGCGTCCACGCCTACTCGCCGCCCCTGACGGCGATGTCCTACTACGAAGTGACCGAACGGTCCACGCTGCGTCGCACCCGTAGCGAGCTCACCGACGAACCCGAGAAGGCCACGCTGTGACCATCCCCGCCATGACCATTGTCGAAATGCTCGAATCCGCACGCGAAACCATCGATCGAATGACCGTCTTCGAGCTGCGCGACGCCGTCGACCGCGGAGCCGTCGTCGTCGACATCCGCCCCCAGGCGCAGCGCGCCGTCGAGGGAACGCTGCCCGGTGCGCTCGCCATCGAACGCAACGTCCTCGAATGGCGTCTGGACCCGACGAGCGATGCGCGCCTGGCGATCGCCGTCGACCACGACGTCGAATGGATCGTCATCTGCTCCGAGGGTTACACCTCGTCTCTCGCCGCCGCGTCGCTCAAGCTGCTGGGTCTGCACCGGTCCACCGATCTGGTCGGCGGTTACCAGGCGCTGAAGTCGGCAGGACTGCTCGGTGTACTCACGCAGGCGAAGCACTGCGTCCGTGAGGCCGAGGCCGTCGCTGCGCACTGATCGTCCGCACCGGATCGGACTGTAAAGTGTGTGCGCGTGACTGACACAGCTTCCACCCAGCAGGCCGACGACACCCCGGAGCAACTACGGATTCGTCGTGCCAAGCGCGCCGCGCTGCTCGAGCGTGGGGTCGAGGCGTATCCGGTGTCGGTTCCACGCACGCACTCCTTGCTCGAGATCAGGACCGAATTTCCCGAACTCGAACCCGACACGACGACCGGCCTCATCGTCGGCGTCGTCGGCCGGGTCATCTTCGTGCGCAACACCGGCAAGCTGTGTTTCGCCACGCTGCAGGAGGGCGACGGCACCCAGCTGCAGGCCATGATCAGCCTGGCAGGTGTCGGCGAGGACGCTCTCGCCCTGTGGAAGTCCGATGTCGATCTCGGCGACTTCGTGTTCGTGCACGGCGAGGTGATCAGCTCCCGCCGCGGCGAGCTGTCCGTGATGGCCGACGCGTGGCAGATCGCATCGAAGTCGTTGCGGCCGTTGCCCGTCGCGCACAAGGAACTGAACGAAGAGACGCGCATTCGGCAGCGGTATCTGGATCTGATCACGCGTCCGGAGGCCAGGGAAACCGCCCGCAAGCGCATCGCCGTCGTCCGGGAACTACGCAACGCACTCGAGCGTCGCGGCTTCCTCGAGGTCGAGACTCCGATGTTGCAGACCTTGCACGGCGGCGCGGCGGCTCGGCCGTTCGTCACCCATTCCAATGCCATGGACACCGACCTCTACCTCCGGATCGCGCCGGAACTGTTTCTCAAGCGCTGCGTCGTCGGCGGCATCGAGAAGGTGTTCGAGATCAACCGGAACTTCCGCAACGAGGGTGCCGACTCCTCGCATTCGCCGGAGTTCGCGATGCTCGAGACATACGAGGCCTACGGGACGTACGACGACTCGGCGAAAATGACGCGTGAACTCGTCCAGGAAGTGGCCATGGCCGCACTCGGGTCCACAGTCGTCACGCTGCCCGACGGCACCACCTACGACCTCGGCGGCGAATGGACGACGCTCGAGATGTACCCGTCGCTGTCGGAATCGCTCGGATTCGACGTCACCCCCGACACCACCGTCGACGAACTGCTCGCGATCGCCGACAAGGTCGGGGTCGAGGTGCCGCGCAAGGACGGCGTCCCGATCTACGGCCACGGCAAGCTCGTCGAGGAACTGTGGGAACACCAGGTCGGCGACGCGTTGACCGAGCCCACGTTCGTCCGTGACTTCCCGGTCGAGACGTCCCCGCTGACGCGTCAGCATCGCAGCAAGCCCGGCGTCACCGAGAAGTGGGATCTCTACGTTCGCGGATTCGAGTTGGCCACCGGTTACTCCGAACTGGTCGACCCGATCATCCAGCGTGAGCGTTTCGAGGATCAGGCGCGTCAGGCCGCGGCGGGCGACGACGAGGCCATGGTGCTCGACGAGGACTTCCTCGCCGCGATGGAACAGGGCATGCCGCCGACCACCGGAACCGGCATGGGCATCGACCGCCTCCTGATGGCACTGACCGGCTTGGGAATCCGCGAAACGATCCTGTTCCCCATCGTCAAGCCTTCCCAGGCCTGATCGAACGGAGAAGAGCTGTTCGCCAGCAGCGGACAGTGAACGGGAAACGTTTTGCATAGTGCCTGCGTTATGAACAATAAGCAGGCAAGGCAGTCCGCACACGTGGGCCGTCGCGCAGCATTTCAGGGGTGGAGGGTCGGCGTTCGTCACGTCGGCCAACTACAGTGAGAAGCAGTCTTACCTTCAAATGCACAAGCGACCCGGCGTGTTGGACACTGCGGCGCTAGAAGAACTGGTGGGCGAGCTACCACCCGCCAAGAAGTGAGGGAGAGCGATGTTCGAGAGGTTCACCGATCGCGCGCGGCGTGTTGTCGTCCTGGCTCAAGAAGAAGCCCGGATGCTCAACCACAACTACATCGGCACGGAGCACATTCTGCTCGGCCTCATCCACGAGGGCGAAGGCGTCGCAGCCAAGTCTCTCGAGTCGCTGGGCATCTCCCTCGAAGGAGTACGCAGCCAGGTAGAGGAGATCATCGGCCAGGGTCAGCAGGCTCCGTCCGGTCACATTCCGTTCACCCCGCGCGCCAAGAAAGTACTCGAGCTCAGCCTGCGTGAAGCACTGCAGCTCGGCCACAACTACATCGGCACCGAGCACATTCTGCTGGGACTGATCCGCGAAGGCGAAGGCGTCGCAGCTCAGGTTCTGGTCAAGCTCGGAGCCGACCTCAACCGCGTGCGTCAGCAGGTCATCCAGCTGCTGTCGGGCTACCAGGGCAAGGAGCCGTCCGAGAGCGGCAGCGGCCGCGGCGAGGCGGGCACCCCGTCGACGTCACTGGTTCTCGACCAGTTCGGCCGCAACCTCACCCAGGCGGCGCTCGAAGGCAAGCTCGACCCGGTCATCGGTCGCGCGAAGGAAATCGAGCGCGTCATGCAGGTGCTGTCGCGTCGCACCAAGAACAACCCGGTGCTCATCGGCGAGCCCGGTGTCGGTAAGACCGCGGTCGTCGAGGGCCTGGCTCAGGCCATCGTCAACGGCGAGGTTCCCGAGACGCTCAAGGACAAGCAGCTCTACACTCTCGACCTCGGCTCGCTCGTGGCCGGCAGCCGTTACCGCGGTGACTTCGAGGAGCGCCTGAAGAAGGTGCTCAAGGAGATCAACACCCGCGGCGACATCATCCTGTTCATCGACGAGCTGCACACGCTCGTCGGCGCAGGTGCCGCCGAAGGTGCCATCGACGCAGCATCGATCCTCAAGCCCAAGCTGGCTCGTGGCGAGCTGCAGACCATCGGTGCCACCACCCTCGACGAGTACCGCAAGTACATCGAGAAGGACGCCGCTCTCGAGCGTCGTTTCCAGCCCGTCCAGGTCGGCGAGCCGACCGTCGAGCACACCATCGAGATCCTCAAGGGTCTGCGCGATCGCTACGAGGCACACCACCGCGTCTCGATCACCGACGGTGCCCTCGTCGCTGCCGCCACTCTGGCCGACCGGTACATCAACGACCGGTTCCTGCCCGACAAGGCAATCGACCTCATCGACGAAGCGGGCGCGCGGATGCGCATCCGCCGGATGACCGCGCCGCCAGACCTGCGCGAGTTCGACGACAAGATCGCCGACGCGCGCCGGGAGAAGGAATCGGCCATCGACGCACAGGACTTCGAGAAGGCTGCGAACCTGCGCGACAAGGAGAAGACGCTCGTCGGTCAGCGCGCCGAGCGGGAGAAGCAGTGGCGCTCCGGTGACCTCGACGTCATCGCCGAGGTGGACGACGAGCAGATCGCCGAGGTTCTGGGTAACTGGACCGGCATCCCCGTCTTCAAGCTCACCGAGGAAGAGACCACTCGTCTGCTCCGCATGGAGGACGAGCTGCACAAGCGGATCATCGGTCAGGTCGAGGCAGTCAAGGCCGTCTCGAAGGCGATCCGTCGTACCCGTGCAGGACTGAAGGACCCGAAGCGTCCGTCGGGCTCGTTCATCTTCGCCGGCCCGTCCGGTGTCGGTAAGACCGAGCTGTCGAAGGCTCTGGCGAACTTCCTCTTCGGCGAGGACGACGCACTCATCCAGATCGACATGGGCGAGTTCCACGACCGCTTCACCGCGTCGCGCCTGTTCGGTGCTCCTCCCGGATACGTCGGGTACGAAGAGGGCGGCCAGCTCACCGAGAAGGTCCGTCGCAAGCCGTTCTCCGTCGTGCTGTTCGACGAGATCGAGAAGGCACACCAGGAGATCTACAACACCCTCCTGCAGGTGCTCGAAGACGGTCGTCTCACCGACGGCCAGGGACGCACGGTCGACTTCAAGAACACCGTGCTCATCTTCACCTCGAACCTCGGTACCTCGGACATCTCGAAGGCAGTCGGCCTCGGCTTCTCCTCGGGCGAAGGCACCGGATCGAACTACGAGCGGATGAAGCTGAAGGTCAACGACGAGCTGAAGAAGCACTTCCGCCCCGAGTTCCTCAACCGTATCGACGACATCGTCGTGTTCCACCAGCTCACCAAGGACGAGATCATCCAGATGGTCGATCTCATGCTCAACCGAGTCGAAGGTGCGCTCAAGAACAAGGACATGGCGATCGAGGTCACCGAGAAGGCGAAGTCGTTGCTCGCCAAGCGCGGATTCGACCCCGTCCTGGGTGCGCGGCCACTGCGTCGCACCATCCAGCGCGAGATCGAGGACCAGCTGTCGGAGAAGATCCTCTTCGGCGAAATCGAAGCCGGCCAGATCATCCTGGTCGACGTCGAGAACTGGGACGGCGAAGGCGCAGGCGAGGACGCGAAGTTCACCTTCCGCGGTGAGAAGAAGGCGATCATCGTCCCCGACGAAGTCCCGGTCGATCTGGCCAAGGCCACCGGAGACAGCGACAGCGAGTAGCTCCACCAGCTCCACACAACGGGCGATCCTCTTTCGAGAGGATCGCCCGTTGTCGTCTGTCCACCCGTCCACCCACTCAGCCCGCCTACCCACCCGCCC
>NZ_NPFL01000008.1:0-95631 GCF_002259075.1 Rhodococcus sp. 15-725-2-2b
GTGCGCGCGAAATAGACCCGGGATCAGTGGGCGGGAGTGGGCGCGGGCCAGGCCGGGCACCGAACCGCGGCAACTCAGGAACTCAGCATTGCCCCGCACCCGCGGCGTCGAGTCCCCGCAGAATTTCGTTCTGATCGCCGGGTGGCACGTCGTTCCAGCTCGGTGCGGTGGTCATTTCGCTGCGCAGACCCTCGACCGACTTGGCGCGATCGGAGATTCCGGTTTGCTCCAGTGCATCGATCGACGGCAGAAACTGTGTGCAAGTCTGCTGGTAGAGCGCTTCACCGGTGACGCCGGAGGTCGCGTCGGTCGGAGCTGCAGGCTCGGCAGCGGGCGGTAACTCGGACGCAGGAGCGGGCTCGGGTGAGGGCGCGTCGACCGTGGTGGTCGCGGGGACAGTCGTGGAAGTCGCAGTGGTCGTCGTCGCTGCGGCGACGGTGGTGCTCGACGCCTCCTCGCTCGACGGGTCGTTGCTGCATCCGGCAATCGAGACGGCCACGATCAGCCCGAGCAATCCGGTCGCGATTTTTCCGTTCATCGCAACTGTGTACCATCCCGGCGGAACCACCGACGTCAGAGCAGGGTCTGCGCACGTCCGGTGATGGTGCTCAGCGCCGTCGACCAGGCGAGGTTCTTCGGGTCGAGGAATGCTCCGTGCCCCGCTCCCGGCAGGACGACGAGCTCGGGGTCGGTGCTGCCCGCCTTCGTCGATGCGTCGATGTAGACGCGGCTCTGGTTCACCGAGACGGTCTGATCGGCGTCACCGTGCAGCGCAGTGAGCGGAACGTCGAGGGGGAGGTATTCGATGGGGGAGGCGATCTCGTAGCGTCCGGGCACCTCGTTCGGCATGCCGCCGAGGAAGGCA
Source organism: Rhodococcus sp. 15-725-2-2b (assembly GCF_002259075.1). Taxonomy (NCBI): domain Bacteria; kingdom Bacillati; phylum Actinomycetota; class Actinomycetes; order Mycobacteriales; family Nocardiaceae; genus Rhodococcus; species Rhodococcus sp. 15-725-2-2b. Next base: position 866 of record NZ_NPFL01000008.1, read on the forward strand.
GGCACGAACTTGTCGCCGCCGATGTCGGCTGCCCGCTTCATGTCGAAGACGCCGGCCATGATGGTGGCGCTGCGTGGTCGGATCTTCGGTTCTGCGCCCGGCGCGTCGACGGGCATGAGGTGTCGAGCCGCGACCCATGCGGCGAGTTGGCCGCCTGCCGAGTGTCCGGCGACGTGGACGCGATCGAGATCGAGGCGACCATCGGCAGCATTCTGGACGACGGTTGCCAGTGCCTCGGTGGCGTCGTCGACGTCGGAGAGGGTGTTGGCCCAATTGTTCGGCCCGCGTCGGTATTCGACGTTCCACACGGCGATGCCTTCGTCGGCGATGGCCGTCGACATCTGCTGGAAGTACGACAGGTCGAGGTCTTCCTGCCATCCGCCGCCGTGAATCATCACCACCACCGGGAGCGAGGTGGCGTTGTTGTCGGGGAGGTACAGGTCGCCGATGTTGTCCGGTTCGTATCCGTAGTTCAGTCGAATGGGATCCCCGGCCGGGCCCGATACCGGTTGCAGCGCAGCCGAATACGTCTCTGCGGTACTCGGTGAGGAGTCGGTGTCGGCCGAGCTGCAGCCGACCAGCGCGACCGCCAGCAGGCCGGAGAGGAAGTGGCGACGATTCACGCGTGCCGATCCGTCCAGTCGAGCAGTTCGGTGAGCGGCCAGGTGTTGATCACGCGCTCCGCGGGGACGCCGCGCTCTTCGGCTCGGATGCAGCCGTAGCCCTGCCAGTCGAGCTGTCCGGGTGCGTGCGCGTCGGTGTCGATGGAGAACAGGCAGTCGCGCTCGAGGGCGATGTCGATCAGTCGCTCCGGGGGATCCTGGCGCTCGGGTCTGGCGTTGATCTCCACTGCGGTGCCGAACTGGCGGCATCCCTCGAACACCACGGGGGCGTCGAACGTCGATTCGGGTCGGGTTCCGCGGCCACCCTCGACGAGCCGTCCGGTGCAGTGACCGAGTACGTCGACATGCGGGTTGGCGATGGCGGTGACCATACGTTTGGTCATGGTCTTGGAGTCGGCCCGCAGGTTCGAATGCACGCTCGCCACCACCACGTCCAGCTCTGCGAGCAGACCCTCGTCCTGGTCGAGCGATCCGTCGTCGAGAATGTCGACTTCGATTCCGGTGAGGATGCGGAACGGTGCGAGCCGCTCGTTGAGCTCGGCGATGACGTCGAGTTGTGCGCGCAGACGCTCGGCGGTGAGGCCGTTGGCGACCTTGAGGCGTGGGGAATGGTCGGTGAGAGCGCAGTACTGGTGACCGAGCCTCGCGGCGGTGCGCATCATCTCCTCGATGGGGCTGCCGCCGTCGGACCAGTTGGAATGGGTATGCAGATCGCCCTTCAATGCACCGCGAAGTTCGTTGTCTCCGATGGGTTCTGCCGCGTCTCGTTGCTCGCGGAGATAGTCCGGAACGTCCTGAGTCAGTGCCTGGCGAATGATCAGCGAGGTCTTGGCTCCGATACCGGTCAGCGAGGACCAGCTGTCTGCCTTCTCGTGCTCGGATCGTTGTGCGGGCGTGAGGGATTCGACCACATCTGCGGCCCGACGGTAGGCCTTGACTCGATGGGTGTCCGAGCGGGAGCGTTCGAGCCAGAAGCCGATCTCTCGAAGTGCGTCCACCGGATCCATGCGGTCCATTGTGCCTGGCGGTACCGACACGTGTTCACGGGGTAAACGGACAAAACTCTCAGGGACTTGCCAGGTCGCTCACTCCCCATAGGCTTGAAGCTGCAACTACCATCGGCAGTCATGACCAAGAAATGGTGGATTGTCGGCGCGATCGTCGTTGTCGTAGTGGCGCTCGGACTGTATTTCGGCCCCAAGATCTATGCCTCGTTCGAGGGCGACGACGCACCGGCGGCAACCGTGTCGACCTCCGGCGCGCAGGCCGCGACCACACAGGACATCGACGGACGGTGGATCGTCACTCCGGGTGACGCCGCCAACACGACTGCCGCGGGCTACACCGTCGACGAGCTGTTGAACGGGTCCGATGTCACGGTCGTCGGGTCGACGACCGAGGTCGCGGGCAACGTCGTCATAGCCGACAACACGCTCACCGAGGGGCAGGTGGTCGTCATGACCAACTCGATCAGCACCGACAGCGACCGTCGCGACAGTCAGTTCCGCGGCAACATCTTCGACACCGCGACCTATCCGACGGCGACGTTCAACATCGACTCGCCGATCGATCTGTCCGCACTGCCCAAGGACGGCACCACCATGACGGTCACCGCCGAGGGCACGTTGACGCTCAAGGATCAGACACGTCCGGTCTCGGTGGAGATGGAAGTGCTGCAGTCCGGCGACACGCTCATCGCGTCGGGTGCCATTCCGACGACGTGGACCGACTACCAGATCGAGCCGCCGTCACTCGGCTTCGTCACCGTCGATCCGTCCGGGACCATCGATTTCCTGATCAATCTGAATCAGCAGTAGCGGGTTCTCGCGCGGGCTCGGGCGTCCATCCCGGCGGTCCGACGAGATATCCGATGCGTTCCTTCCATGACCGCGATGCCGCAACATCCCGCGCGATGTTGCGGTATTCGTGTGTCTGGAGGGTCCAGATGTTGAACGTGTCGACGGGCTTGGTGAGTCCGTAGTTGGGGCGCTCGACCTCCTCGGCGTAGGTGCCGAACAGGCGGTCCCAGATGATGAGGATGCCGCCGTAGTTCTTGTCGAGATACTGCGGATCGCGGCCGTGATGGACGCGGTGATGCGAGGGCGTGTTGAAGACGTACTCGAACGGACGCGGCAGCCGGTCGATGCGCTCGGTGTGCACCCAGAACTGGTAGACGAGGTTGATCGAGAATCCGACGAACACCATCCACGGCGGCATGCCCAACAGGGGTAGCGGTAGCCACATGATGACCTCGCCGCTGTTGTTCCACTTCTGTCGCAGCGCCGCGGCGAAGTTGAAGTACTCGCTCGAATGGTGGGACTGATGCGTCGCCCAGATGATGCGGGTCCGATGCGCGATGCGGTGATATCCGTAGAACAGCAGGTCGACGCCCAGGATCAGGATCACCCACGTGTACCAGGCGTCGGCCGGAAGATGCCACGGCGCGACGTAGACGTAGATCGCCGTGTAGGCGACGAGGGCGAGCGCCTTCCATGCCGTGGTGGTCGCGATGGACACCAGTCCCATGCTCAGGCTCGAGCGTGCATCCCTGGCGGAATAGCTGCCGCGTTCACCGTCCTCGAGCTTCGCGGCCGCGATCCACTCGATCGCCAACAACAGTGCGAACGCGGGAATGGCCAGTGCCACGGGATCGCGCAGCGGTTCGGGGAGTGCATTCCACGCCGAACCGATCCACTCGCTCATCGAAACCTCCTGCGTGACAGTTAAGGGTTGAGTGTAACGCTTTTCTGCTCGGTTTCCCCAGGGCTCGTACCGTGGAAGGCGGCGCACCAATCGGCCGAGAGAGCGGAGTCGGACTTGTTGCAGAAAATCGCGTCCACTATCGGACAGGTGGTCGAGTCGGCGTTGGGTGTCGTCGGTATCCGGGTCGGTACCGAGGAACCGCCGCATACGAGCCGTCGACTGACCGATGCAGTGGAGATCCGTCGTTACCGCCCACGCATCGCGGCACAGACAGTCGTCGACGCCGATGAGGAAGAGGCACGGCAGGAGGGTTTCCGCCGCTTGGCTCGCTACATCTTCGGCGGGAACGGAGGCAAGAAACGGGTCGCGATGACCGCTCCCGTCAGTCAATCGCCGGCAGGGTCGCAGAAGATCGCCATGACTGCGCCGGTATCGAGTACGCCCGGCAGCGACGGGTGGGTTGTCCGGTTCTTCATGCCTGCCGAATGGACGATGGACACGCTGCCCGAGCCCGACGACAACCGCGTGACGTTGACGGAGGTTCCGGCGGAGACGGTCGCTGTACTGCGGTTCAGCGGTGGCCGCAGCCGAGACGACGTCCGACCGCAGATCGCGGCGTTGACCGAAGCGTTGCGAGCCGAGGGTATCGAGATGCTGGGTGAGCCGATGACCTGGTTCTACGATCCGCCGTGGACCTTGGCGCCGTTGCGTCGTAACGAGGTCGTCGTGGCGGTACCGGACGGTTCCTGACGCGTCGGGGTGTCCCGCACGCGCTCGCTAATTCCCTACTGCGATGGTAGGAATTGAACGTGCACATCACGGCCAAGGCGGACTATGCGGTTCGCACGCTCGTCGAACTCGCTGCCGTCGGTGGGCAGCGGCCCGCGAAGGCCGAGGCGCTGGCCATGGCGCAGGGAATCCCGCACAAGTTTCTCGAATCGGTGCTCTCGGATCTGCGTCGCGCAGATCTCGTGTGCAGTAGAAGGGGGCCCGACGGCGGCTACTGGTTGGCGCGGGAGGCGTCGGACATTTCGGTTGCCGATGTGATGAGGGCCGTCGAAGGCCCGTTGGCGTCGGTGCGCGGTCAGCGGCCCGAGGATGCGGAGTATTCCGGTCCGGCCGAGCCGCTCACCCGGGTGTGGCTGGCGGTACGCGTCAATCTGCGTGCGGTGCTCGAGGCGGTGTCGCTGGCGGACATCGTCGACAACGAGCTGCCGGACTTCGTCGGAGAGCTGATCAGCGAGCCGACCGCGTGGGCGCGTCGATGACCTGAGTCACATCCGGCGCAGGCTGTGGCGGGATCGACAAAATTGCACACCACTGCAAACTTGCAGAACAGTGCAAGTTCCGTAGGTTGGTAATCGTGACTTCTCCGACTGGCCTTCGCGATCTGAAGAAGGCGGCCACCCGCGACGCGCTCGGCATGGCTGCCGTGCGTCTGGGCAAGGAGCACGGCATCGACGCGGTCACCGCCGACGCCATCGCGCACGAAGCGGGAGTCTCCACCCGCACTTTCCACAACTACTTCTCCAACAAGGAAGAAGCAGTTCTTCACCACATCGAAGTGTCTGCCCTCGAATGGTTCGAGCTCCTGCGCGCCAGGCCGTCGACCGAACCGATCTGGGACTCGTTGCGGCACATCGCAATCGACCTCGTCGCGGACCCGGGCCGGGATCTGGACGACACCTTCGCGGCAGCCCGGCTGATCGAAGCCAACCCCGCCCTGATGGCCCGCAAGCTCGAGATGCACCAATCGCTGACCCGCAAACTCGGCGAAGCCATCGCCGAGCGAACCGGTACCGACATCGACACCGACCTCTACCCCAACCTGCTCCAGATGGCCGTCGGTGGTGCCGTCACGGCAGCACTGAACATCTGGGTCACCGATTCTGCAGGCGCATCGACGCCGAGGGCCCTCATCGAGGACGCCTTCGACCAACTGCGCGCTGGACTTCCCGAGCCGCAACCGTCCGAACCCAACCGAGGAGCTTGACAGTGGCCACCTATCTCTACCGAATCGGAAGATTCGCGTACCGACGCAAGGGCATCGTCCTCGGACTGTGGCTGGCGATTCTGGTGCTCGCCGGAGTGGGCGCAGCGACGCTGTCCGGCCCCACCGCGAACTCGTTCAGCATCCCGGGAACGCCCGCGCAGGCTGCGCTGGATCTGCAGTCCGAGCGGTTCGGCTCCGCCGAGGACCCGCTCACCGCCGTCAGCGCCGAGTACGTGTTCCAGGCACCCGACGGGCAGACGCTGGACACTCCGCAATACACCTCGGCGATCGACGCAACCATCGCCGAGATCGAGAAGATCGACGCCGCCAAACCCGCCGAAGGTGCGCAGCCGCTGGCGAATCCGGTTGCGGCCAATCAGTCGATCATCGAGCGATACACCGAGGCGGCAACCGAAGCGGGCACCCCGGCCGACCAGGTGGCCGCCGACGCGGCAGCCACGTCACCGCTGAGCCCCAACGGCAACGTCGGCACCGTCACCGTGCCGATCAACGTCGAACTCGCCGACGTCACCGACCAGATCCGCACCGAGCTCGACGAGGCCGCGCAGCCCGCTCGTGACGCCGGACTGACCGTCCTCCTCGGCGGCACCGTCGCGCAGGAGAACGTCGCGCCCGGTGGTACGTCGGAAATAGTCGGTCTGGCCGTCGCCGCCGTCGTGCTGCTCATCATGTTCGGATCCGCCGCGGCCGCCAGCCTGCCGCTGATCACCGCCATCGTCGGAATCGGTATCTCGAGCCTGGCGATCACCACGGCGTCCGGCTTCGCGAGCCTGTCGTCGTTCACGCCGGTGCTCGCGATCATGATCGGTCTGGCCGTCGCGATCGACTACTCGCTGTTCATCCTCGCCCGTTATCGCCACGAACTGACGTTGACGGACGACCGAGAAGAAGCCGTCGGACGGTCCGTGGGAACCGCGGGCTCGGCCGTGGTGTTCGCCGGTGCCACCGTGCTCATCGCCCTCGTTGCCCTGCGCGTCGTCGGGATTCCGTTCCTCTCCCAGATGGGCCTCGCCGCAGGTTTCGCGGTGTTTATCGCGGTCCTGATCGCACTGACGTTCCTGCCGGCGATGCTCGGCCTCTACAAGGGCAAGGCCTTCGCGGGCAAGATCAAGTTCGTCAACACAACCGACCCGGAAGACCCGAACGCCACGCCAACCAACGGACTTCGCTGGGCCCGATTCCTGGTCAAGAGGCCCGCGCTGGGACTCATCGGCGGCATCGTCCTGCTCGGTGTTATCGCAGGACCCACCACCGGTCTGTCGCTGGCACTGCCGTCCACCGCCACCGCCGACCCGTCGACGCCTGCACGTCAGGCCTACGACATCGTCGACGAGGGCTTCGGTCCCGGACGCAACGGCCCGCTGCTGGTCATCGCCGACGCTTCCGGCGTGGCCGAGGCCGATCGCACGGCGTCGTTCGGCAAGGTCGTCGAGACCATCACCGGGCAGCCCGACGTCACCAATGCCCAGATCATCGCCGTCAACCAGGCCGGGGACACCGCACAGATCCTGGTCACTCCATCGTCCTCACCGAACAGTGAGCAGACGAAGAACCTCGTGGCGAACCTGCGCGACGCCGAACCGGGCCTGGTGGCCAGTGACGGCGTCTCCTACGGAGTCACCGGTCAGACGGCACTCGAGCTCGACGTCTCCGAACGACTGCAGGACGCGTTGATCCCGTACCTGGCAGTGGTCGTCGGCCTGGCCTTCGTTCTGCTGATGCTCGTGTTCCGCTCCATCCTGGTGCCGCTGACCGCAACGCTCGGGTTCCTGCTCAGCGTGCTCGCGACCTTCGGTGCCACGGTGTTCATCTTCCAAGAGGGCGGCCTCGGCCTGATCTCCAACCCACAGCCGATCGTCAGCTTCATGCCGGTCTTCCTCATCGGTGTGGTGTTCGGTCTCGCGATGGACTACCAGGTGTTCCTCGTCTCGCGTATGCGTGAGGAATTCGTTCACGGAGCCGCCGCCAAGGATGCCGTCGTCAACGGGTTCAAGTACGGCGCACGCGTGGTCACCTCGGCCGCGGTCATCATGATCTCGGTGTTCGCCGCATTCATCGCCGAGCCGGACTCGTTCATCAAGTCCATCGGATTCGCGCTCGCCGCGGCAGTGTTCTTCGACGCGTTCGTCGTGCGGATGGTGCTGATTCCGTCGGTGATGGCATTGATGGGCGACAAGGCCTGGTGGCTGCCGAAGTGGCTGGACAAGATCCTGCCCAACGTCGACATCGAAGGTGCCAAGCTGAAGACGGCACCGGAGAAGGACGCCCGAGTAACGGTCTGAGCCGGTCGGCCGAAGATTACCCGCAACACTCGAAAAACGGAGAGACTGTTATCCATGTGTACGAGTAATCTTCGGCCATCATGCTGATTCCCCTGCTGCGCACGTATCTGGCTCCGTACAAGATGCCGATCGTCGCGCTGGTTCTGCTGCAATTGGTCGCCACGCTGGCGGCCCTGTTCCTGCCCAGTCTCAACGCCGACATCATCGACAAGGGTGTGACCACCGGCGACACCGGTTACATCCTCTCGGCCGGTGGCGTCATGTTGCTGGTGTCGGCGGTGCAGATCATCAGCTCGGTCGCGGCGGTGTTCATCGGTGCGCGCGCAGCCATGGGTGTCGGACGCGACCTGCGCGGTGCCATCCTGCATCGCGTCGGTACGTTCTCCGCCCGTGAGGTCGGCCAGTTCGGTGCGCCGTCGCTGATCACCCGCAACACCAACGACGTTCAGCAGGTGCAGTTGGTGATCGTCATGGGGTTCACCATCGTGGTGATGGCCCCGATCATGTGCGTCGGCGGCATCGTGATGTCGCTGCGCGAGGATCTCGGGCTGTCCTGGATCCTGCTCATCGCAGTACCGGGTCTGGCCATCTCGATGGGTCTGATCATCGTCAAGATGGTGCCGGCGTTCCGCTCCATGCAGAAGCGCATCGATGCCGTCAATCGCGTTCTGCGTGAACAGATCACCGGCATCCGCGTGGTACGGGCGTTCGTTCGCGAGGACTTCGAGGTCGACCGTTTCGGGGCGGCCAACAGCGCGCTCACCGATACCGCCCTTCGCGTCGGACGGCTCATGGCCCTGATGTTCCCGACGGTCATGCTCATCAGCAACGTCACCAGCGTCGCCGTCATCTGGTTCGGCGGCCACGCGATCGACGACGGCACGATGCAGATCGGCTCTCTCACAGCACTTCTGAGCTACATCATGCTGATCCTCATGTCGGTGATGATGGCGTCGTTCATCGCGATGATGGTTCCCCGTGCGTCGGTGTGCGCCGATCGCATCAGCGAGGTACTCGCCACCGAATCCTCGGTCGTGTTGCCCGACAAGCCGAAGACGTTCACGTCCTCGCCGGGAACGGTCGAGCTCGTCAACGCCGAATTCTCCTTCCCCGGAGCCGAATATCCGGTGCTGTGCGGGGTGAACCTGCGGGCCGAGGCCGGCAAGGTCACCGCCATCATCGGCGGTACCGGCTCGGGAAAGTCCACTCTCGTCAACCTGATTCCGCGACTGATCGACGTCACCGGCGGTGAGGTACGCGTCGGCGGAGTCGATATCCGTGAACTCGATCTGGACCTGCTGCGCTCGGAGATCGGTCTGATTCCGCAGAAGCCGTACCTGTTCTCGGGCACCATCGCGAGCAACCTGCGCTACGGCAAATCCGACGCCACCGACGCCGAACTGTGGGAGGCACTCGAAATCGCCCAGGGTGCCGACTTCGTTCGGGCCATGCCCGAGGGACTGGAAACACCCGTCGCGCAGGGTGGTACGACGGTCTCCGGCGGTCAGCGGCAACGCCTCGCCATCGCCCGCGCGTTGGTCCGCAAACCCAGCATCTACCTGTTCGACGACTCGTTCTCCGCGCTGGACCTCACCACCGACGCCAATCTGCGTGCAGCGCTGAAGGCAGTGACGCGAGATGCGTGCATGATCGTCGTCGCTCAACGCGTCTCGACCATCATCGACGCCGATCAGATACTCGTACTCGACGACGGAAAGCCGGTAGGTGTGGGTACCCACGACCAATTGATGGCCGATTGCCCCACCTACGCCGAGATCGTCGACTCGCAGCACGCCGTGGGTGCACTGTGACCGCGCAGGTGGAGAAGGCGGAAGAGGAGGACATCGCTCCCGTCTCCAAGACTGTGAAGCCGGGAACCAAGGCCCGCAACTTCAAGGGCTCGTTCAAACGACTGATCGGCCTGCTCGCGCCCGAGCGAGTGCTCCTGTCGATCATGCTGGCGTTCGGTATCGCCAGCACCGTCCTGACCGTCGCCGCGCCCAGCGTCCTCGGACACGCGACCGACCTCATCTTCAACGGTGTGGTCGGCCGCGAGCTCGATCCGGGTCAGACCAGAGACCAGGCCATCGACCAGCTGCGCGCCCAAGGCAACGACTCCATCGCGGATCTGGTGTCCGGCACGAACCTGACTCCCGGAGCCGGAATCGACTTCGGTGCAGTCGGAACCGTACTGATGTGGGTCCTGGTTCTGTATGTGCTCTCTGCGGTGCTGGCCTGGGCGCAGGGATACATCCTCAACATCGCGCTGCAGCGTCGAATCCTGTTGCTGCGCGGCAGTGTCGAAGCCAAGGTACATCGACTGCCGCTGAAGTACTTCGACAACAATGCTCGCGGCGAGACGCTGAGCCGCGTCACCAACGACATCGACAACGTCTCGACCAGCCTGCAGCAGACGCTGAGCCAATTGATCACCGGCATCCTCACCGTCCTGGGCATCCTCGGCGTCATGATCTGGATCTCGCCGTTGCTCGCTCTCGTTGCGGTGCTGACCATTCCGGCGTCGTTCGCGGTCACCGCCGTCATCGCCAAGCGTTCACAGCCGCACTTCGTCGCGCAGTGGAAGCACACCGGCAAGCTGAATGCGCAGATCGAGGAGACCTACACGGGTCACGAGATCGTCAAGGCCTTCGGCCGTCAGGCCGACGTGGAACGCGAATTCGGCGACCGCAACGAGAAGCTGTTCCAATCGAGCTTCCGGGCGCAGTTCATCTCCGGCATGATCATGCCCGTCATCATGTTCCTCGGGAACATCAACTACGTGGTCATCGCCGTCGTCGGTGGGCTGCGGGTCGCGTCGGGCACGCTCACGCTCGGTGAGGTGCAGGCGTTCATCCAGTACTCGCGTCAATTCACGCAACCGCTCACCCAGGTGGGTTCGATGGTCAACCTGGTGCAGTCGGGTGTGGCGTCCGCCGAGCGCATCTTCGAGGTGCTCGACGCCGAGGAAGAGGACGCGGACCCGGCCGATGCCGTTCGACCTACTCAGCGCCGAGGACGCGTCGAATTCGAGAACGTCTCGTTCGGCTACTCGCCCGACCGCCCGCTGATCGAGAACCTGTCGCTGGTTGCCGATCCCGGGCATCTGGTCGCGATCGTCGGACCGACCGGTGCTGGCAAGACCACCCTGGTGAACCTGATCATGAGGTTCTACGAGATCGATTCCGGCCGCATCACCCTCGACGGCGTCGACACCATGAAGATGACCCGCGAAGAACTGCGCGCCCGTACCGGAATGGTGCTACAGGACACCTGGCTGTTCGGCGGAACCATTCGCGACAACATCGCCTACGGCGACCCGATTGCCAGCGAAGAGGAAATCCTCGAGGCCGCGCGGGTGAGCTACGTCGACCGATTCGTGCACTCGTTGCCCGACGGCTACGACACGATCATCGACGAGGAAGGCAACAACGTCAGCGCCGGTGAGAAGCAGCTCATCACCATTGCCCGCGCCTTCCTGGCCAAGCCGCTGATCCTCATCCTCGACGAGGCCACGAGCTCCGTCGACACCCGCACCGAACTGCTGGTGCAGAAGGCCACCGCGAAGCTGCGCACCGATCGCACCAGTTTCGTTATCGCACATCGGCTTTCGACCATCCGTGACGCGGACACCATCGTGGTGATGGAGAACGGCAGCATCGTCGAGCAGGGCAATCACGAGGAACTGCTCGCGGCCAGGGGTGCCTACTTCCGGCTGAATGCGGCTGGAGCGGCTGCGCCGCAGGTGCACGGCTGATTCACCGGTCGTTCCGCAGGCTCCACTCCTGCCTCGTAGCAGGCTACGAATTTCCACTCACAAGCCGCGGAGCGGCATACTGACGCGGTGAGTTCCTCCAGTTTCGGCTTCGATATCGGCACCCGGCTCGACGGTGAGCTCGGTCGTACCGGCACCATCCACACTCCGCACGGTGACATCGCCACCCCCGCGTTCATCGCGGTGGGTACCAAGGCGACCGTCAAAGCAGTGCTGCCGGAAGCGATGAAGGAACTCGGCGCGCAGGCGGTGCTCGCCAATGCGTACCACCTGTATCTGCAGCCGGGCTCGGACATCGTCGACGAGGCGGGTGGGCTGGGCAAGTTCATGAACTGGGACGGGCCGACGTTCACCGACAGCGGCGGATTCCAGGTGATGTCGCTCGGCGTCGGCTTCAAGAAGGTCATCTCGATGGACGCCTCGCGGGTGGAGTCCGACGACGTCATCGCCGAGGGCAAGGAACGCCTCGCGCATGTCGACGACGACGGGGTGACGTTCAAGTCCCACCTCGACGGCTCCAAGCATCGCTTCACCCCCGAGGTCTCGATGCAGATTCAGCATCGTCTCGGTGCCGACATCATGTTCGCGTTCGACGAACTGACGACGCTGATGAATACCCGTGGCTACCAGGAGAAGTCGGTCGATCGGACGCAGGCGTGGGCCGAGCGGTGCGTCCTCGAACACGAACGGCTCACGGTCGAGCGCGCCGACAAGCCGTACCAGGCCCTGTTCGGGGTGGTCCAGGGCGCGCAGTACGAGGATCTGCGACGCAAGGCTGCACACGATCTCGAGACCATCACCGGAGAGACCGGCAGAGGATTCGACGGCTACGGCATCGGCGGCGCACTCGAGAAGCAGAACCTCGGCACCATCACCCGGTGGGTGAACGAGGAACTGCCCGAGCACAAGCCGCGTCACATGCTCGGCATCAGCGAGCCGGACGACTTCTTCACGGCCATCGAGAACGGTGCCGACACCTTCGATTGCGTCAATCCCTCACGGGTGGCGCGTAATGCGGCGATCTACGTGCCGACGGGCCGTTTCAACATCAACACCGCCAAGCATCGACGCGACTTCACCCCGATCGACGACAGCTGCGACTGCTACACCTGCGCGCACTACACCAAGGCGTACATCCATCACCTGTTCAAGGCCAAGGAGATGCTCGCCTCGACGCTGTGCACCATCCACAACGAGCGCTTCACGGTCAAACTGGTCGACGACATTCGCGCCTCGATCGAGCAGGGGCGCTTCGCCGAATTCAGGACGGAGTTTCTGGGTCGGTTCTATGCTGCGAAGACTGCGTGAGCTGATCTTCCAGCTCCGAAATACGCTGTAGCAGTTCCTGTTCCCGCTCAGTGGCCTTGCGCTGGTAGACCTCGGACAGCTCCGCGAGGTAATTCGCGTCGTAGCGGGGAATGATGCTGCGGGTGCAGTTCCAGTCGAAGGCCTCGACGTCGATGACGACGCTGCGTTCGCATGTGGCGGCGACGGTCGTGTCGCCGATCCTTCTCAGTCGGTACAACAGTTCGGGATTGTCCGCCGCTTCGACGGTACGGGCCCGCCCGTAGAGCTTGAGACGTTGCCGCAGAGGATAATTCACCAGAAACAGTGCGACGCGGTCATCGTGGTCGAGATTGGCCGCCGTGACGTACTGGTGGTTTCCGGCGAAGTCGGCGAAGCCGAGCGTGTGATCGTCGAGGACCTGCAGAAAGCCCTTCGGTCCACTTCGATACTGGATGTAGGGCCACCCGGTCTCGGCGACGGTGGCGATCTGGAACTGATCCAACGCGCGAATCATGGCCTTCTCGCGAGTGTCGAGAGGCGTCGGGCCGTCGTCGGGACGCTCGGTCTGCGAGCCGTAGGCGGTGTAGCTGCCGTCGACCTTCTGCCGCGCAATCGCGGCAGGGCCGAACATCAAGTGGTGATAGTGGTTGTTCGGCGGCACGAATGAACTCTAGGAGCCTCGGTCTCACACCAGCACGGCGGTGCCGTTGTCTTTGCAGAACAGATCGGAACGACGACAATCGTGCAGGTGTACAGAATCGGAGAGTCCGGCGCGCGTGCCGCGTGGGAAGACGTGACAGCGGTCGGTAATGTCTGAGCCCGAGCCGGCCCTGCACGAGCACGAACCGCACGGTGATCTGTCGGGTCGGCTGAACTGGCTTCGGGCAGGCGTATTGGGCGCGAACGACGGCATCGTGTCCACGGCGGGCCTGGTGGTCGGCGTGGCCGCTGCCACCACCGATCGTGGGTCGCTGCTCACGGCGGGCATCGCCGGTCTCGTCGCCGGAGCGGTGTCGATGGCGCTCGGCGAATACGTCTCGGTGAGCACGCAGCGCGACGCCGAGCGTTCTCTGCTGATCAAGGAGCGGCGGGAGCTGGCCGAGGAACCCGAGGAGGAGTTGGCCGAGCTGGCTGCACTCTACGAAGCCAAAGGGCTTTCGACGGAGACCGCGCAGATGGTTGCGCAGGAACTGACCGACCACGATCCGTTCGCCGCGCACGTGGACGTCGAGTTGGGGATCGACCCCGACGCGTTGACCAATCCATGGCAAGCGGCCGCGTCGTCGGCGGTGTCGTTCATCAGCGGTGCCCTCTTGCCGTTGCTCTCGATCCTGCTTCTGCCTGCTTCGCAACGTATTCCGGTCACGTTTGTTGTCGTGTTGCTGGCTCTGGCATTGACCGGCACCGTCAGCGCGCGCCTCGGTGGAGCGCCGAGTCGCCCGGCGGTGACTCGAATCGTGATCGGTGGCGCGATCGCGATGGCCGTCACCTACGCGATCGGCCAACTGGCTGGAGTGGCCGGGATCTGATCGACCGTCCGGCTGAAGATCGAGGTAACGGGCTTGCGTGCAACGCTGAGATATTTCGTACTCCTAGCGGGCGGCGCGATCGTGTAATACTCTGGCGCTATCAGCCCACGATCTCGAGGACCATCCATGAGCGTCGAAGCCAACACCCGCGCGATAGAGAAAACCGTCGTCACCGATTTCAGCGATCGTATGAGCTACGGCGCGTACCTGGACCTCGACACTCTGCTCAGCGCGCAGAAGCCGGTGAGCACCCCCGAGCATCACGACGAACTGCTGTTCATCATTCAGCATCAGACCACCGAACTGTGGCTCAAGCTGGTCATTCACGAGACACTCGCGGCCCGAGCGGCATTGGACGCCGACGACATCGGAACCGCACTGAAATGCGTTGCGCGAGTCAAGCACATTCAGAAGACGCTGACCGAGCAGTGGTCGGTGTTGGCCACACTCACCCCGACGGAGTACTCGCAGTTCCGCGATTTTCTCGGCAACTCCTCGGGTTTCCAGTCGTACCAGTACCGGGCGGTGGAATTCGTGCTCGGCAACAAGAATGCGGGCATGCTGAAGGTCTTCGAGTCGGATCCGGCTGCGCATGAGCTGCTTTCGACGCTGTTGCATCAGCCGAGCCTGTACGACGCATTGTGGCAGTCGCTGGCGCGGCAGGGGTACGACGTACCGGCATCAGCCCTCGATCGCGACGTCACCGCGGCATACACGTTCAACGAGGACCTGATGCCGCTGATCACATTCGTCTACGAGAACCACACCGAGCACTGGACGGTGTACGAGGCCTTCGAGGAGTTCGTCGATCTGGAGGAGAACTTCCAGCTCTGGCGCTTCCGTCACATGCGGACGGTGCTCCGTACCATCGGAATGAAGAGCGGAACCGGTGGATCGAGTGGAGTCGGATTTCTGCAGAAGGCGCTCGAGCTCACCTTCTTTCCCGAATTGCTGGCTGTGAGAACGGATATCGGACGATGACGCAACGCGTAGACGAACTGGACGCCCAGGATCCACTCCGTAGCTACCGCGACAGATTCCTCGGTATCGACGACCCGTCGATCAGCGCGTATCTCGATGGAAACTCGTTGGGCCGGCCTATCAAGGCGAGCGTCGAACGGATCAACACCTTCATGACCGACGCTTGGGGTGGACGCCTGATCCGCGGTTGGGACGAGCAGTGGTTCGACCTGCCCGTCACCATCGGCGACGCCCTGGCCGACGCCACCCTGGGAGCCGCGCCCGGGCAGACCACGATCGGCGATTCGACGACGGTGTTGCTGTACAAGCTGGCACGGGCGGCGATCGCCATGCGGCCGGGTCGCACCGAGATCGTCATCGACCGCGACAACTTCCCGACCGATCGCTATCTTCTCGAAGGCATTGCGGCGGAATCGAACATGACGCTGCGATGGATCGAGACGGACCGCCGCGGTGGTATCGAACCGGAACAACTCGCCGAGGTGGTGGGGGAGAACACCGCGCTGGTGGTGATCACCCACGTTGCCTACCGGTCCGGCTTCCTCGTCGACGTGGCCGAGGCGACACGTATCACGCACGAGGCCGGCGCACTGATGCTGCTGGACGTGTGCCATTCCGTCGGTTCGGTGCCGCTCGAATTCGATTCCTGGGGAGTGGATCTGGCCGTCGGGTGCACCTACAAGTACCTCAACGGCGGTCCCGGATCGCCCGCGTTCGCGTACGTGCGCAGTGATCTTCAGGGCGAGTTCGTCCAGCCGATCTGGGGCTGGATGGGTCGGGCCGATCCGTTCGAGATGGCGCAGGGTTACGTTCCGGCACAGGGTATTCGACGGGTCATCAGTGGCACGCCCTCGGTGTTCGGCATGATCGCGATGCAGGACACCATCGAGATGATCGCCGAGGTGGGGATGGACGCGATACGCGCGAAGTCCGTTGCGCTCACCGAGTATGCCCTCGAGCTGGTGCGTGAGATGTTGGTGCCGTTGGGAGTGGAGATCGCCTCACCCGAGGATTCGACGCGACGCGGCGGGCACGTCACCATCGACCATCCCGAGTTCGAGGCCATCACCGCTCGTCTGTGGAAGCGAGGTGTCATCCCGGATTACCGCGCGCCACAGGGTATTCGATTGGGCCTGAGCCCACTGAGCACCTCGTATCGCGAGGTGTACCTGGGAATCGTGGCGATCCGTGACGAACTCCGCGCCTAGCACCGCCGGGGCAATTCTCGACGATTTCGACTCTCGTCCGGGCAGCGCCACCTCACTGGTTCGCACGGTGCTCGGGGCGTACGTTCGGCCGCTCGGAGGGTGGTTTGCCATCGCCGACTTCGTCGTGTGGATGGATGCGCTCGGAGTGGCACCGGAGAGTACGCGCATCGCGATGACCAGGCTGAAGAAGAAGGGCGTCGTCGAATCCGATAATCGTGAGGGCCGCACCGGCTATCGCATCACCGAGCAGGCCGACACCATGTTCGCGCGCGGTGACGGTCGGATCTTCGGGTTCCGTCGGATGGCCGACGGCGATCCGTTCCGGCTCATCTCGTTCACCATTCCGGAGACGCAACGTGCCGCGCGCCACCAACTGAGGCGTCGACTCACCGCAATCGGATGCGGAACGGTCTCACCCGGTTTGTGGATCGCGCCCGAATACCTCGCGGGTGAGGCGGGCGACATCATCGACGCGTTGGAGTTGTCGGAATACGTGACGAGCTTCGTGGCCTCCAAGGTAGCGCCACCCGCCACACTGCGTGAGAGCGCCGCCCAGTGGTGGGACCTGGCGGGCATCGCCGCTCGGCATCGGGCATTCCTTGCCGCTCACGACGGCGGGTCGCCGGCCCGGAACCCCCGCGAGGCGTTCGTCACGTTCGTGCCTTTGCTCGACGAGTGGCGTGTCATTCCCTACGTCGACCCGGGCCTGCCTCCGTGCATGACACCGGAGGACTGGCCGGGGACCCGGGCCGTCGCGACTTTCGATGCGGCGCGTGAGCGCTACCTGGAGATCAGTCGGGCATGGGTCGATACGACGGTTCGCGCTTCTTGATGTACGAGATGACGCGATACGTGATCGGCATGACGATGACCTCGGCCAGGGTCTTCCACAGGAATCCGACGATGACGTAGTTGATGAAGTCGGTCCAGGTGCTGATGCCGATGACTCCGGCGGCAATGGAGCAGAAGATCAGGGTGTCGAAGAATTCGCCGACGATGGTCGACCCGATCAGTCGCGCCCACAGGTGCTTTTCCTTGGTGCGTTCCTTGATCTTGACCAGGACGACCGAGTTCAGGAGCTGCCCGACGGTATAGCCGGCGAGACCGGCGAGAACGAGGCGGGGGACGACACCGACGACGGTTTCGAGGGCCTCTTGGTTCTCGTAGAAGGACGCGGCGGGAAGTTCGATGGCGATCCAGAAGCACACCGAGGTGAGCAGCAACGATCCGAAGCCGAGGTAGATCGCGCGGCGTGCGGCCTTGAAGCCGTACACCTCGCTGAGGACGTCGCCGAGGATGTAGGCGAGGGGGAACAGAAAGAATGCGCCGTCGGTGTTGATCGGCAGGATTTGGAAAGGTCCGAGCATGACGTCGGACGAGGCGAAGAAGGCGACACCTTTGCTGGCGGCCACATTCGAGATCAGCAGCGTCGCGACGAAGAGCGCGACGATGGTGGGGTAGTAGCCCCGGCTGATGTGAGCGAATGTGGCCTGCCCAGACTCGGTGCCGCCGTCGGGGGCGGTGTGTTCGGTAGTAGTCACCGCTCGATCCAAGCACCGAGACGACGATGGGCGCGAATCCCGGGTGAGGGATGCGCGCCCATCGAGGCGTATAACCGGTCAGGCGACGCGGCCGCCCACGGTGACGCGGTACGCGTAGGTGCCGGCGATGATCGTGATCGGAATGGTCACCAGAAGACCGATGCCGAGCAGGATCGCGCCGACGATGTTGAGGCCGAACAGGGCGAGCGCGAGGACGAAGATGGTCCCGCCGTTCGATGCGATCGCCTTGGCGCTGGCCTTGATGGCGGGGATCGGCTCGTCGCCGCGGTCGATGACGAACTGGAAGGTCCACCACGTGAAGAACGTGACGACGAGTCCTGGGATGACCAACAAGATGTAGCCGATGCCGGTTGCGATGCCCACGAGGACGCCGGCGATGACGATGGCGAAGACGTTGTTGAACTGGAAGAAGGACCCGAAAGCGGGCTTGATCCCGTCCACCTCGTGCAGAGCGCCGCGGACGAGTGCCGCCTGAATGAGGAGGGCGACGACTCCGACGATGACGCTGAAGATCAAGCTGAGGACGAAGTTGTCGGAGGTCAGCACGAAGTTCAGGACGCCCTGGATGATCGCGGCGATCAGGACGATGCCGATCCAGACGAGGGCGTTCTGCTTGAACTTCTCGAAGCCGTATCCGATGGCGGAACCGACCGACAACTGCGTCGGCATCGGCGACTCACCGAACGACGGAGGCGGCGGGTAGTTGCCCTGTGGAGGCGGCGGGTAGTTCCCGGGTGGTGGGTAGTTGCCCTGGGGAGGTGGTGGGTAACCGCCCTGCGGCGGCGGATAGCCACCGGGGTTCTGTGGATCCTTGTCGGGGTCGTAACCGCCTGAGGTCATCGTGTCCTTCTCCCTCGGGAAGAGTTGTCGCGGTCACTGTACGTCCGATCGATCCCGAGTTGGGTCCCGTCACATTGCAACGTGATCTCGATCGGTTCGTGGATCAGGGATTCGCGGGGTCGAACACCCACGGTTCGCGGGGTACCTGCGTCGGCTTCCACCGCTCGAGTAATTCCTCGGCGTTCTCTACGTCGGGCACACCGAGGGAAGTGGTGATGAGTGCCCACGCGTCGGGTCGTTCGGCTAGCGTCACCGCGCCGTCTCGTTTGGCCAGACGCTTGCCCTCGACGTTGAGCGCGAGGGGAACGTGGACGTACGTCGCGGGGGTGAGGCCGAGGAGCTGAGCGAGGTAGCCCTGTCGCGGCGCGGAGGTGAGCAGGTCGTCGCCGCGCACGATCTGATCGACGCCCTGCGCGCCATCGTCGACGACGACAGCCAGGTTGTAGGCGGGCACGCCATCGGATCGACGCAGGACGAAGTCGTCCACCTGGCCTCGGAACAGCCCCTGCAGCTGATCGACGATGGTGAATTCGGTTACCTGTGAACGCAATCGAATGGCAGGTGGGCGGTCCTTCGCTGCTCTCTGGTTTGCGGTGAGGTCGCGGCAGGTTCCGGGATACGCGCCGTCGGGAGCATGCGGGGCGGAGGCGGCCTGGAGGATTTCCCGACGCGTGCAGAAACACTCGTACGTCAGCCCGGCTGCGGTGAGCGCCCGAATCGTGGCGTCGTAAATTTCTCGACGCTCGGATTGCCGCATGATCGGCCCGTCCCAGTCGATTCCGATGGCGGCGAGGTCGTCGAGTTGCCGCTGCTCCGAGCCGGGTTTGACGCGATCGAGGTCTTCGACGCGCATCACGAACCGACGTCCGGTGGAGCGGGCGAAGAGCCAAGCCAGAAGCGCGGTTCGGAGATTGCCGAGATGCAGATCGCCCGAAGGACTGGGGGCGAAGCGTCCGGCGGGCACGGGGACAACCTTAGGTCGAGTGCCGCAGAAGTTGCTCGAGGTGGAGCAGTGAGGTCGCCTCGAGGTCCGGCGCGGTGAAGTGCTGCGGGTAGGTGGTGCCGGTGCGGTTGATCCAGGCCGTGGACAGTCCGGCACGGTGGGCACCGTCGATGTCCCAGGGGTGGACGGCGACGAGGATGGCCTCGTGGGGTTCGACGCCGCACCGATCGAGTGCGTATCGGTACGACTGTCCGGCGGGCTTCCATGCCCCGGCTTGGTCGACGGACAGCAGCATCTCTGCGTGTTCCAAAACTCCGGCACCGTCGAGCAGTTTTCGAGCAACGCCGACCGCGCCGTTGCTCAGGGTGATCAGCCGAATCTCGAGCGCAGCCAGTGCTCTGATGCCGTCTGCTACGTCGGGATGCACGTCCAGGCCCATGAAGCCGCCCATTATGTGCTCGACGGCGTCGTCGATCTCCCGATTCAGCGCCTCACGTTGCAGCATCACTGCAAGTAGCCCGGATGCGACGTCCGCGAAGGGCTGCGCCGAGCCGGCTGCGGTGAGGGCGAAGCCGTCACGCAGGACACTCGCGAACCACAGTGACGCGAGTTCTGCGGGGGCTCCCACGTCGGTGAAGCGATGCGACAGCGGCGACATGTCGGACAGCGTTTCGTTGACGTCGAAGACGATCACGCGTGGTCGACGCAGCGCAGGCGAGATGTTCGGGTTGTCGGGATCGGTCACGAACTGAGCTCCTTGTGGTGGTTCTCTTTTTCCTGGACAACGACGACGCCGCATTCCCGGAAACGTCGATCGGTGTCGCTTCCGAGATCGTCCATCGCGCCAGTATCGCAGCACGCTCCGGTAGGTAGATGGTTGACAAAGCAACTACTTCGGGTACGGTCGAAGTTGTTGACATCGCAACGACTTGCAGGCCGACGGCGCACGTTGCCGAAGCGCCCGGTGAGACGTCAAGAAGTCACACCCGCCGAGGGCCGACCTGCTCCGCATACCGAAAGGCGTCATCACATGACCAAGATCGCGATCATCTACTACTCGGCAACCGGTCACGGGGCCACCATGGCGAACAAGCTCGCCGACGCAGCCACAGCTGCGGGAGCGGAGGTCCGCGTGCGGCACATCGCAGAGACACGTGACCCGAGCACCTTTGCCGAGAACCCCGCCTGGACGGCGCAGTACGAAGCAACAAAGGATCTTCCGGCTGCCAGCGGCGACGACATCGTCTGGGCCGACGGCGTCATCTTCGGATCGCCGACGCGTTTCGGTAGCACCGCGGGACAGTTCCAGACCTTCATGGACTCGCTCGGTGGCTACTGGGCCAAGGGACAACTTGCGGACAAGGCGTACGCCGCGTTCACCTCCAGCCAGACTTTGCATGGCGGCCAGGAGACGACGCTCACCGGTTTGTACACCTCGCTGATGCACTTCGGCGGCGTCCTGGTCCCGCCCGGATACACCGACGGTCTGAAGTTCGCCGACGGCAACCCCTATGGCGTCAGCCATGTGACCGGGGGCGACAACCAGAACGAACTGGAGGATGCCACGCTTGCGGCCCTCGAGCACATGGCCACCCGCGTGGTCACCGTCGCAACGGCATTGTCGCGGTAAGCAGGACGAGCGGCTCGTAGCTCCATCACTCGGCATCGGGTCACTCAGGGCGGGTTGTGTCCTGGGTGACCCGATGCGATGGATGCGACGAGTTGCTCGATGACCGCTCGCGGGCCTGCCGGTGACGCCGCGTGCGTCAGCAACCCCTCGACGACGAACGTGCTGATGCGGAGCATGGCGTCGGCCGCGTCAACGGACAGGCCTCGGAAAGACCCTCAACCCCTGCGAACTGTGAGATCCGCTCGCCGGCCTGGTACAGAACAACAGCATCGACCGCATACCGAGCGCTTATCGAGTTCGGCCACGTTCTCTGCGAATCGCCCCACTCACGAACTCAATCCGTGACAACAAACCTCGCCCCACGCGGAATCTGCAACCCCGCCGCATCCCCGACCCGCAACGCAGACCCCGCCGCCAACTCAACTTTCACAGTCAGTGACCCCACGGTCACGTCCGCGATGCTGCGAAATCCGGTAGGCCGCAGGTTGGAAACAACCCCACGAATCCCGTTGTCATCCAGAGTGATCAGCTCATGTCGCAATAACAGCACGGCCGGCCCAGCCGGAAGTGAAACCCCGTCGACCTCCAACTCCCCGAGCTCGGAGCGATGCACCCCAACCCCGTCCCACTGACCCTCGATTTCGTTGACCCCACCCATCAGGCGCGACACTGCCAGCGTGCTGGGGCGCGTGTAGGCCGTGGCGATATCGGAGTGATGCTCCAATCGACCGTCGATGAGCACCGCCACCGAATCGGCGAGCACGGCCGCTTCCTGCTGATCGTGGGTGACGAGCAGCAGGGTCTGATCGAGCGTCGAACGTAATTCGCGAACCAGGTCGTGCATCTCGCTGCGCAACAACGGGTCCAGTGCACTGAAGGGCTCGTCCAACAACAACACGCGCGGTGAGCCGGCGAGCGAGCGCGCCAACGCCACCCGCTGAGCCTGCCCGCCCGATACCTCGGACACCGCACGACCTCCGATATCGCCGAGGTGGACCAGGTCCAGGTACTCCCGGGCACGTTCGCGCGACCGCTTGCGACTGTCCCCGGCGGCGCGGTAGGCGAAGCCGATGTTGTCGAGTACCGACATGTGCGGGAACAACATCGGACGCTGGAACACCATGCCGACGCCGCGATTTTCGGCCGCGACGTCGTTCACCTCGTGTCCGTCGATGCGCACCGTGCCGGCAGTGGGTGAATCGAGTCCCGCGATGAGTCGTAGTGCAGTGCTCTTGCCCGATCCCGACGGCCCGAGAATCGCCGTGCACGAACCCGGTGGCACGGTGAGATCCATCGAATCGAGAGCCGCAACCGATTGACCGGCATGGACTTTGGTGAGTCCGTGAACGGACAGTTCGACGCTCATCGTGCACTCCTACGACGCAACCGGGCCAGCATGAGCACCAGCAACAACGGCGGCACCACAGCGGCGACCGACAGTGCAGCCACCACCGAATCGTTGCCGGTCCCGGCAGCGAACGACGCGACGAGAATGGGCACGGTGACCAGTCTGCCTCCACCGATCAGCAGGGTTATCACGTAGTCGCTCCACGCCACGAGGAACGCGAGCAGTGCCGAACCCGCCAACGCCGGAGCCAACAGCGGAATGCGAATCCGTCTCAGCACCATGGCATTCGACGCACCGAGTGTGCGAGCTTCTTCCTCGTAGCCGATGTCGTACGCGCCGAATGCCACTCGCATCAGATACGTCGTGTACGGAATGGCCGCGACGGTCAGCAGAGCGATCACCGCCACCGTGCTCGGAATGCGCGAGCGCAGCACCAGAACGTCGAGCCCCAACGCCACGGCGAACGGGGGTAGAGCCACAGGCGCGAACAGAACACCGGCCACGACAGCAGGAAGGCGCACGGTACCGTTCACCAGGGCGCGAGCGGCCAACGCGCCCAATGGCGTTGCGATGGCGGCGACGGCGAGAGCGAGAAGCGTCGATCGCATGAAAGCATCGGTACCCCCGGCATCGAGGGCGCTGCGGACGCCGTCGAATCCCCATTCCTGGGGAACCGAACCGGGAAACGACCAGCGATTGCTGATGGCCCACAGGACAACCGGAATCAACGGCAGCAAGAACCACAGGACCAGCACGGCCCGGCCGGCGAAAGGAGGAACGCGATTCACTTCCACGCTGCCGATCTGCGCAGATAATGCAGTGCCACCGCGGCCACGACCACCGTCAGAGCGGTGGCGACGGTCGCCGCAGCGGCTGCCTGCGGACGCGTCTCGAGATCGATCGACGTGAACAGGCGAATCGCCATCACCGACAACGGCTCCGGATACGGCCGACCCAGAATACGGGCCACCTCGTACGAGCCGACCGTGTAGGCGAACGCGATAGCCGCCGACGCGATCAACGCGGGCCGAGCCAACGGCAGCGTGACCAAACGGAGCCGAGCCCACCGGCCTGCACCGAGGGTCGCGGCCGTCTCGTCGAATGCTGCTATTCGGGTGGCGAGCGTGCCCGCCACGACGACGGCCACGAAAGCCGATTCCTTCCAGGCGTATTCGAGGACAACGGCGATCCACCACTTCCCACCGACCAATTCCGGCCAGCCACCGTCGGTCATGCCGAGAATGCGGGGCAGCATCCCCGAATCGGCCAGCAACAATGCCATCGCGGCGGCACCGATCAGGTGCGGCACCGTAACCGTCACCCCGGCCGCGACCAACGCGGCGCGTCCACCCGACAGAGCCGTCAGTGCAACGGCCAACCCGATCACCGTGGCCAACGCCGTCGAGACGATGGCAATCGACAGCGTCAGCCCCACTGAGCGCCACAGGTCACCGCCGAGCGCCGAATACGCGCCGACCGACAATTCGGGGGTGCCGACCAACGGCATCAGACCCAGGCTCTGCAGCACCACCGTCCCGAGACCGCCGCCGACGACGAGAACGACCAACACGACGGCAGGCAGCACCGCCGCCGCGCCGCGAAAGCTCTTCGTGGACGCGCTCACTGACCGGCGAGCACGCTTCGACGCCAACCCTCGTCGAGCGGCGAGACCCAGTCCGCCGAGAGTTCGGGATGCGCATCGGCCGACAACTCCTCGTAGGAGGGCAGCACCGTCGAACTCGGCAACGCCTCGAACTGCGCGCGAGACTCCGGCGTCAACCGATCCAGATCGAGAACGGTGAACTGACCCCACACGTCCGGCGTCGCCTTCGCGAGTTGTTGCTCGGGCGACAACGCGAGATTGGCGACCACCTGTGCCGCCGCCGACTTCCCCGACGTCGATGGGATGGCAAGGAAACTCGCATTCCCGACGGTTCCCTCGTCGAGAGTCAGGACGCGAGTCTCCGGCGGGAAGGTGCCGTCGGCGACGAGTTTCGGGAGGGTCGCGGGGCCGTACGTCATGGTCATGTCGACCTGACCGCCGGCGTAGAGGGCGTCGAGCTCGGAGGAGGACTGTGGATACGTCGTGCCTTCGCGCCAGAGTGACGGGGCGAGCTCGTTCAGTCGATCGAACAATGCCGGGGCCAAGCGGTCGTAGGAGTCCTGATCGAACCGAGCGGGAACCTCGTCGACGCCGCCCGAGGCATTGATCAACGCCTCACGCAGAAACACCGATCCGGTGAAGTCCGGGGGAGCGGGGTAAGTGAAGCGGCCCGGGTTCGCGCGAGCCCAGTCGAGCACGCCGTCGAATGTGGTCGGCGGATCGGGGATGGCCGCCGCGTTGTAGACCAATGTGAATTGAGCCTTGTGCCAGGGTGATTCGCAGTTCTCGACCGGTGTGCCGAAGTCGTCGAGCAACAGTGGATCCTCGGGATCGGTCAGTTCCATGTTCGGCAGGTTCTGCGTCCACCCGCACAGCCACGCGCCCGCCTGCTGGCCGGTGCCGAAGTTCGCGCCGTTGACCCACACCAGGTCCACTTCGCCGTCGGTGACCCCGGCCTGCCGCTCGGACAGGATGCGGTTGACGGCATCGGTGGTCGATTCCACCGGCACCCGGCGCAGTGTGACGCCTTCCTCGGCCGCCGCGGGGGTGAGCACATCGTCGACGTAAGCGTTGCCCTGCTCGTCGCCGCCGTACATCCACAGCGAGACGGTCTGCCCCTGTGCCTGCTGTTCGATCTCGCTCCACGACTGCGCCTCGGCGATCGGAGCTTCCGAATCCGGCGCAGCGCAGGCCGTGAGCAGCAGCCCTGCGCTCGCGGCAATCGTCACTGCGCACCGTACCGAACGAATCACCGTGGGCCTCCAGATCAACCGAAGCAGCCGTCGTCGACGCTGCCCTCACCACCGTAATCGGTCGAATGAGACAACCGCTGAACACGCGGGCAGACCGGCCGTGTGCACAATGGAGCGTGAACCGTCGGACGAGAGGCACACACCGTGACGCAGGACCGCCCGACGCGTCGCCGGCGAGGCACGACCCTGAAATTGCTCGGGGCCGCCGTGGTCGTCGTCGCTCTGGTGATCGTGCTCGGCACCGTCGACCTGCCCGATCCGTCGTACATCCGAGACCGAGTGGCGTCGGCCGGGCCCTGGGGCATCGCGTTGTTCGTCGTGCTCTACGCCGTCCTGTCCGCCACTCCGTTCCCCGCCAGCACGTTGACCATCGCGTCGGGACTGCTGTTCGGTCTGGCAGTGGGCGCAACCGTCGTGGTGTTCGCCGCGACGATGGGGGCGTACCTCGGGTACTGGGGAGCGAGGGCGCTGGGCCGCGGGCAGGTGGCCCGCACCGAATGGGACAGGCTCCGCCGGCTCGACGCCATGCTCGGCCGTCGGGGATTGCTGTCGGTTCTGCTCGTGCGTCTGGTGCCGCTTCCGTTCTCGTTGGTCAACTACGCGGCCGGAGTCAGCGCGGTGGGCCAGCGCGACTACGTGGTGGGCACCATGATCGGCATCGTGCCCGCGACCGTCGCCTACACCGCACTCGGGGCCTACGGAACGTCTCCGCTGTCGTGGCCGTTCGCTATCGCACTGCTCGCGGTGCTGGCGATCGCGGCCGGTTCGGCCCTGTTGGCGCGACGCCTGGGACTCACCGGAGCTGCCGAATGATCGACAGCTTTCTGCGCCGCCATCTCGAAGGCCCGCTCGATCGCTGTGCCCGCACGCTCGACCGCCCGTCGATCACGCCCGACCGCATCACCGCCGCCGGACTGGTGCTCGGTCTCGGTAGTGCACTGGCGGCCGGCCTGCAGTTCTGGTTGCTCGCGTTGGCCTTGTGGATCGTCTCCCGCACCGCCGACGGCCTGGATGGGCCGCTGGCGCGTAGGCGGGCGACAACTGCCGGTGCCGGTGGATTCTTCGACATCACCGCCGATTTCGTGGTCTACGGAACCACCGTGGTGGGCGTCGCGGTGGGTGCCTCGGCCGCATACGACGCCCCGTGGTGGCCGTTCCTGCTGGTGCTGTTGGCGTACTACATCAACGGCACCGCGTTTCTCGCGTTCTCCTCGGTCGCCGAACGCAACGGCCGCACCATCGACGACGGCCGCTCGCTGTCGTTCCTCGGAGGCCTGGCCGAGGGTGCGGAAACGATTGCGGTGCACAGTCTCTGGCTGCTGCTGCCCGGTATCTCATGGCAGATCGCGGTGGTCTGGGCGGCAGTGGTTGCGGTCAGTTCCGGTCAGCGGATCATCGCCGGCTATCGCGCCCTCTCCTGATCCATCTGCTCCGCCCTTTCGCCAGTACGGCCGTTGCCCGCGAGATGACGGGAGAACTCAACTGCGCCTTCACGTCTGCGATCGCAGCGTTCCACGGACCGTCGTTGTACGTCGGATACGGGTGGGTGGCTCCGGCGAGGTCTCGGGTCCTCAGCCCCTGCTCGATGGCGATGATCAGCTCCCCGATGGTCTCGCCCGCTCGAGGTCCGACCACGCAGGCCCCGACGATACGACGCTTGGCGTCGAGCACCAGCGTCGTCGATCCGTTCGTTGCCCCCTCGGTGACGGCGCGGTCGACGTGGTGGTGGTCGAGGGTCTGCAGTCGCAACCCGCACTGCCTGGCGGTGCGTACATCGATTCCGGCCGAGGCGATCTCGGGCTCGGTGAACGTCACTCGTGGAGTTCCCGTGGTACTCACCTTTCGCCGAAGGCCGAGGACTGCATTGCTCGCGGCCAGACTGCCGTGCACGCCTGCGGTGTGCGTGAACTGCGGGTGACCGGTGAGATCCCCGGCCGCCCAGATGCGAGGATTGGTGGTCCGCAAATTTTCGTCGACCTGTACGAATCCGTTGTCGCTCAGAGCCACTCCGGCCGTGTCCAAGCCGAGTGCCGCGGTGCGCGGCGTTCGTCCGGTGGCGATCAGAACCCGGTCGAATCCGAGTTCGACGCCCGTGTCGGTGGTGGCCGAGCCGTCGTCGATGCGCACGACGGCGGTGGAGGTCAGGACCCGCACGCCCTCGTTCGTGAGGGTCCGAGTCAGTACGGACGAGGCCGACCGGTCCTCGCGGGGAAGGATCGTGGCCGACCGCCCGACGAGGGTCACGTCCGACCCGAGACGCGAGAATGCCTGCGCCATCTCGCAACCCACCGATCCGGCTCCCACGATCAGCAGTCGCTGCGGTAAGTCCGTCAGATCCCAGAGGGTGTCGCTGGTCAGGTAGTCCACGTGCTCGATGTCGTCGATTGCCGGCACCGTGGGATGCGCGCCGGTGGTCACGATTGCCTGACCGAAATGCAGTATCCGCGTTCCGACTCTCACAGTGTTCGGACCGGTGAAGACCGCGTCGCCGCTGATCACCTGTACTCCGGCCTCGGTGAGGGCCGCAGGTGAATCGATCGGCGCGATCTCGGCGATCGCACCGTGCACGTGCCGCATCACGCGCGCGAAATCGACGCGCGGCGGTTCGGTGTCGATGCCGAAGCGGGACGCGAATCGAACCGTCGCGGCCACCGAAGCCGCCGCGAGCAATGCTTTGGACGGAACGCATCCGGTCCACAGGCAGTCGCCGCCGGTGCGGTCACGCTCGATCAGTACGACACGTACACCGAAGCCCGCCGCGGTCTTCGCTGCCACGATGCCGGCGGTACCGCCGCCCACGATGACCACGTCGGCACGGTTCTCGGGCACACTCGAAGACGAACGACGGATTCCCATACCTCCCACTATGCCTGCGCCTTGGAGAGACCCGAGATGAGACGACCGACCAAGTACACCGTCTCGGCGCGCCTGTACGACGTGATCTCCTTCGAGTGGCCGGTGTATCGCGCCGGGCGGGAGGCGGCGTTCGAGTTGCTGAATCTGCCTGTGGGGAGCCATGTTCTGGACCTCGGCTGCGGGACGGGGCTGAATTTCGCGGGGCTGCAGCGGATGATCGGCCCGACCGGCTCGATCACCGGAGTCGACGCCAGCCCGCAGATGCTCGAACAGGCCCGACGGCGAGCCGACCGGTTCGGTTGGAGCAACGTCACGCTCGTCGCAGCCGACGCCACCGCCCTGACGTCCGCGGATCTGGGGGAACAGGCCCCGTTCGATGCGGCCCTGAGCACCTACGCGCTGTCGCTGATGACGCCATGGCAGGCGGCCCTCGAGGCGATGATCGCGGCGACGAGAGTGGGCGGCGTCGTGGCTGTCGTCGACATGCAGCGTCCCGTCGGATGGTCGGCGGGGTGGACCCCGCTGGCGAAACTCGCGTGTCGACTCGGTGGGTCGGACATCGAGGCTCATCCGTGGACGGCGATGACGCCACTGCTGCGGGATCTGTCGACTCGCGCTGTCCGCGGCGGCCACATTCAGATTCGCGTCGGGACGGTCAACTCCGGCTCGGCAGAGCCGAGTTCATGAACGGTGGCGTCGAACGGCACATCGGCGCGCGAGGTCTGCCTTGTCGAACGGCGATCGAGTCAATGCGTTCGGCGATACCGCCAGCGTCCGCGCATCGGGTGCATCGCTACCCGGATATCCGATCGAGCCATTCGGCCAACAACTGCCGCTCCGAATTGCTCAGTACGTCGACTTCGGAAATCGAGGCTCGCAAGGCAATCGCTGCACCGTGCGCAGAGCTCTCGGGATACCGAGGTGTGTCGACGACTATGTGGCGCATGACTGCATCGAACAGCTCGTCGGCCAATCCGACGTCTCGGCGATCGTGCTGTGTGCCGAGGATGGTCAGGACAGCACCCGTACCCGCGGCATGAACCAGCTCCACCGCGCGCTGCTCGGTGACCCGAAGTCGGCCGGTGCGGGCTATCCGGCGAATCCGTGCCGCGAGAACCGCTTCTCCTTCCCGGACCGCGGGAGAATCGGGCACTCGACCAGGGTCGCTGAGCAGAGCGAACAAGGTTGGGTTGGCGATTCCGAACTCGATCTGTGCGCGCCATCCGGTTCTCAGATCCTCCACGGGGTCACCATTCTCGGCGAGCTCATTGTCTGCGATCTCGGACTTGGTGGACACATAGGTGGCCATGACATGTTCGGCCACGGCGTCGAGCAGACCATTCTTGTCCCCGAACAATCGGTAGATTGCCGGTGCCTGAACCCCGGCCGACTCGGCGACGCCGCGAGTGGTCACCGCCCCCGGGCCGTTTTCCTGCAGAAGCCGAGCTGCGGCATCGACGATTCGTTGACGTGTGCTGTCTCTGGTGCTCGTCGACGAATCCCTCACGTATCGACGATAACGCACTGTTGATATCGTCATGTTTCCGATGTTAGCTTCTAGATGATTCCATTGATAACAGGAGGTTGTCATGATCGTCATCACCGGAGCTACCGGGGCATTGAACGGTGCCACCGTCGACCATCTACTCGAACGCTTTCCCCCCTCGGAGATCGCCGTCGCGGTTCGCGATGTGGCTCGGGCGCAGCGCTTTGCGGATCGAGGCGTGCAGGTGCGTCGAGGCGACTATGACGATTCGGACTCGCTTACGACGGCGTTCGACGGGGCAGACCAGGTGTTGCTCGTCTCGTCCAGCGATCCCGGGGCCGACGCGACAGCGTTGCATCGCAACGCGATCGATGCGGCGGTCGCCGCCGGTGCCGGACGCATTCTCTATACGAGTCACCAGGGCGCGGGGCTCGACAGTCCGTTCAAGCCTGCGCGCGATCACGCTGCGACCGAGCAGATGTTGGCCGACAGCGGTGTGGCGTGGACGTCGTTACGCAACGGTTTCTACGCACACAGCCTCGATTTCGTCATGGGCGATTGGCGCGAGACCGGCGTTGTATCCATACCCGTGGACGGCCCTGTTTCGTGGACCGACAGAGCGGATTCGGCGGAAGCTGCCGCCGCGATACTCACGTCGGATGGCGCATACGAGGGCCCTACGGTGTTGACGGCCCGCGATGCCCCGACAATGACCGAGGTAGCGGCCATCGCGTCACAAGTCGTGGGTCGAAAGATCCAGGTCTCGATCGTGGGTGAGGAGCAGTGGGTCACCGATCGCGTGGCTGCAGGTGCGAACGAGTTCATGGCTCGCTTCACCCTCGGCATCTTTGTCGCCGCCCACGACGGCCGATTCGCCGGGACCGACCCGCTGTTGGGCGAACTGCTCGGTCGCGAACCACGAACTACGCGTGACTTTCTCGTTTCGAGTGAACGCGCGACGTGACATGGCCGTGCCCGCCACCGTTGCCTTCAGTGTATCGCCGGGTAGGGGGCTTGCGGCAAGACCCCGTCGGCGGTGCACACTCTTCCGGCTACCGACACGGAGGAGTTGTGATGGCAGACATGGCCGATACACCGGAGCGATTTCGCGTACACGAGTCCGGTGCCTACTTTCATGGCACGAAGGCCGATCTCGAGGCCGGTGACTTCTTGGTCCCCGGCTATCGCTCGAATTATCGTCCCGAGCACATCTCGAACTACGTCTACAT
The DNA here is from genome assembly GCF_002259075.1 of Rhodococcus sp. 15-725-2-2b. NCBI lineage: Bacteria > Bacillati > Actinomycetota > Actinomycetes > Mycobacteriales > Nocardiaceae > Rhodococcus > Rhodococcus sp. 15-725-2-2b. Next base: position 32,015 of record NZ_NPFL01000008.1, read on the forward strand.
GACCAAGGTGCTCGACGGTGCCGTGCTCGCGGCCGAAATGGCCGTCGGCGAGGGGAATCCGCGGGTCTACATCGTGCAGCCGACCGGCAGTGTAGAGGACGACCCGAACGTCACGGACAAGAAGTTTCCCGGCAACCCGACCCACTCCTATCGCAGTGCAGAACCGGTACGCATCGTCGCGGAGATGACCGACTGGGTCGGTCATTCGCCCGAATACCTGCAGCGTTTCCGAGACGGTCTGGAGGCGTTGCGGCGAACGGGAACTGCCGTTCTCTACGACTAGGCGACACTCTCCGGTGATTTTTCGCTCGGGCCGAGGTTCACCCGATCACGACGGCACGTGCGTTGCGGTCACCTGATCGGAGCCGATTCGCCGAGAGCCTGCGAAAAGCGTTGGGGTGAAAACGAACAACGACAAGCCGGCCGCACCATCACTTCTTCTGGCGTCGGCTCCCGCCGTGCCAGTCCTGGACCACGCCCGCTTCGTCGTCCTGCACACCGAGGGCCTTCAACTGAGGAAGCTCACGCAGGCTGCGCTTCATCTCGGCGAAGCCGGGGAACCGAGCGAGGCCGATCACGTTGTCCCACAGTGCTACTGCCTCCTCGTCGCTGGGGAGTCGGCTGATCACCGGGCCGAAGAAGGCAACTCCGTCCGGCGGCTCGAAGGCGATGATGGGTGTGCCGACGTCCTTGCCGGTCAGTGACAGCGCATGATCGGTTTCGGCTCGGATCTCCTCGTCCAGAGACGAGTCATCCAGTGCTGCGGTGTGACGGGTGGGTAGCCCGAGTTCTTCGAGGATCGGCCCGAGGAATTCCGCGGTGCCGCGATGTCCGTGGCTCGCAGCGTCGTCGGGCACCACCTCGGTGTCGAAGATGTGCGTGCCGAGGGCCTCGTACAGTGGCCCGATCGCGTCCGACCCGTGCTCGCGACGAATGTCGGCGGCAGCCCGCAACAGTCGCAGACCTGCGGTGTGACCGGCCTCGTACTCGGGTGGAAAGTGCGCGTCGTAATCGATGTGCGAATTGAGCAGGCGCAGCGAGATGAACCGCCAGTCGACGGTGTAGTCGCGTTGGGCTTGGACCTTGCGGACCCATTTGCTGGTCATCCAGGCGAACGGGCACACCGGATCGAAGTAGAAGTCGATATCGGCCATCGAGGGGACGCTCCTTCTGGGACGGAAGTTCCGTGTGGTCGACGGTATACCCGCGCCGACACTGTCAGTTCTCGCCCAACAGAGCCGCGCGCTGCTCGTTCACCACCGCGCGGATGGCGTCGACCACCGCCGACACCTCCGGCCGTCGCAACGTTTCGCTTCGGGTGACGAGCCAGTAGGTCAGTTTCACCGCGATGGCGTCGGGCAGGATTCGTTGTAGGTCGGAGTGGCGGTCGGCCATGAAGCACGGCAGCAGTCCGATGCCGGCCGAGGCGCGGGTCGCCTCGACGTGGACGAAGACGTTGGTGGAGGTGACCGATTCGCGCATCGTCGGGGTGAAGTTGGGGGCCAGATCGAGATCGTCGACGTGCAACATGGAGTCGATGAAATAGATGAACGGGTGCGCGGAGAGGTCGGCCGGCACCTGCGGAGTTCCGTGGTCCTTCAGATAGGCCTCGGAGGCATAGAGGCCGAGTAGATAGTCCCCCAGCCGGATGGCCTCCGCGCGGTGCACCTGCGGTTGGCCGACGACGATCTCGATGTCCAGGCCCGATCGCTGCTGCGATGCCCGTCGGGTGACCGCGACGATCTCGACACTCACCCGCGGGTGAGCGCGCTGCACCCGCGCCGCGGCCGGGGCCGCGATGTAGGCACTGAAGCCATCGGTCGCCGAGATGCGCACGACGCCCTCCAACGCACCCGCGTCGCTCGAGACGAGGGTGCGCAGCGCGTCCTCGACGGCCTCGGCAGCGGCCAGCGCTCCGCGGCCCAACTGCGTCAGCTCCCAGCCACCGGCACCCCGCGTCAGGACCCGGCCACCGAGGGTGTCCTCGAGCGCGGCGATGCGTCGGGAAATGGTCGTGTGGTTGATACCCAGGTCGTCGGCCGCAGAACTGTAGCGACCTGTTCGACTGACAGCGAGCAGCACCAGCAGGTCGTCTGCACTGGGGATCTTCGCGCCACCGAGCGTCATGTCTGCAGTTTTGCAGATCCGACCTGCGTTCATGGCTCTTGCGCCGAGAAACATCTGCACCAATACTCAGAGCAACCCGCCAATGTGTGGTCTGTCACAAGAGTGACCATCGAGTGCCGAGTAACACAGGAGAGTCAATGAGCGTCGATCAGCCGCTGGCAGAACGGTCCGAACCGGACCCCGATGCCACCCCCGCAGGCCTCAAGAAGGTCGTCGGGGCATCGATGGCAGGCACCATCGTCGAGTGGTACGAGTTCTTCCTCTACGGAACCGCCGCGACACTGGTGTTCAGCAAGATCTTCTTCGCCGCCGGAACCAGCGAGCTCGACGCCATCCTCGCTGCCTTCGTCACCTACGCCGTCGGCTTCGTCGCACGACCGTTGGGTGGCATCGTCTTCGGCCACTACGGCGACAAGTACGGCCGCAAGAAGTTGCTGCAGTTCAGCCTCGTCCTCGTCGGCGGAGCCACGTTCCTCATGGGCTGCCTGCCCACCTTCGAGGCGATCGGCTACTGGGCACCGGCCCTGCTGGTGACCCTGCGATTCATCCAGGGCTTCGCCGTCGGCGGCGAATGGGGCGGCGCGGTTCTCCTTGTCGCAGAACACAGCCCCAACAAGTCCCGCGGATTCTGGGCCAGCTGGCCGCAGGCAGGCGTGCCCGCCGGCAACCTGCTCGCCACCGTCGCTCTGCTCGTCCTGACGACCACCCTGTCCGACGAGGCCTTCCTCAGCTGGGGCTGGCGCGTCGCGTTCTGGCTCTCTGCCGTCATCGTTTTCGTCGGCTACTACATCCGCACCAAGGTCTCCGACGCCCCGATCTTCCTCGAGGCCCACAAGCAGGCCGAGGTCATCAAGGCCGCGTCGTACGGTGTCTTCGAGGTCGTCAAGCGTTACCCCCGTGGCGTGTTCACCGCAATGGGCCTGCGCTTCGGTGAGAACGTCATGTACTACCTCGTGGTCACCTTCTCGATCACGTACCTCTCGGTGGAAGTGGGAACGGATACCTCCACGATCCTGTGGTGGATGCTCATCGCCCACGCGATCCACTTCTGCACGATTCCGTTGGTGGGCAAGCTCGCCGACCGCGTCGGGCGTCGCCCCGTCTACTTCGCCGGTGCCATCACCGCCGCGACGTGGGGCTTCTTCGCCTTCCCGATGATGAACAGCGGACACAACGTCGTCATCATGCTGGCCATCATCATCGGCCTGATGTTCCACGCCTTCATGTACGCCACGCAGCCGGCCATCATGGCCGAGATGTTCCCGACGCGGATGCGCTACTCCGGTGTGTCCCTCGGCTACCAGGTCACCTCGATCGTCGCCGGTTCGCTGGCCCCGATCATCGCGGTGAAGCTGCTCGACGTCTACGGCTCGTCCGTGCCGATCGCGGTGTACCTCGCCGTGGCCTGCGCGATCACCGTGGTTGCCGTCGTCATCGCAAGGGAAACAAAGGGACTGGCGCTCGAAAGCATCGACATCGCCGACGCCAAGAACCTGGCCACCGAAGCCGAGCTGGCCAAGGCTGGTTTGCTCGATCAGAATGTGAAGCAGTGACCGACCTGACCGGACGCTCCGCCCTCGTCACCGGGGGAGCGTCCGGCATCGGGGCCGCGTGTGCACGCGAGCTCGCCGGCCGGGGCGCCCGCGTCACCGTCGCCGATGTGAACGACGTTGCCGCAAAGGAATTGGCGTCGGAGATCGGCGGTGACGTCTGGTCGGTGGATCTGCTCGACACCACCGCTCTCGACGACCTCCGATTGGACGTCGACATCCTGGTCAACAACGCGGGCATTCAAACCGTCGCACCGATCGTCGACTTCGACCCAGGCGCGTTCCGCAGAATTCAGACCCTGATGGTCGAGGCTCCGTTCCTGCTCATCCGAGCTGCCCTGCCGCACATGTACTCTCGCGGCTTCGGCCGAGTGGTCAACCTGTCTTCGGTACACGGACTGCGGGCATCGGAATTCAAGGTCGCCTACGTCACCGCCAAGCACGCACTCGAAGGCATGTCGAAAGTGACGGCCCTCGAAGGTGCCGCCCACGGTGTGACGAGCAACTGCGTCAACCCGGGATATGTGCGCACGCCGCTGGTCGAGAAGCAGATCGCCGACCAGGCCAAGGCACACGATATCCCCGAGGACGAAGTACTCGAAAAGGTCCTGTTGACCGAGGCCGCCATCAAGCGACTCGTCGAACCCGCCGAAGTCGCCTCACTGGTGGGTTGGTTGACCTCCGAGCACGCAGGCATGGTCACCGGAGCGTCGTACACGATGGACGGTGGTTGGTCGGCTCGATAGTCCGCGCCCCGCGTCAATGGACCACTGCACACGTCTGAGCGTGTCAATGTGCCATTGACGCGGAATCGTGAACTGGGTGGATGGACCCTTGCACACGTCTGACCGGTGCAAGGGTCCATTGACGCGGCGGGGTAGGCGCGAACCAGGGCGGGCGGGTGAACGGACCCATCCCGAACAGCAAGAAGCCCCCGTGACGTGTCACGGGGGCTTCTCTGGCGGAGGATAGGGGATTTGAACCCCTGAGGGCGTTAACCCAACCCGCGTTCCAGGCGAGCGCCATAGGCCACTAGGCGAATCCTCCGTGGGGGAGCTTACCCGGTTACCCCCACCATCTCCCAAATCGGGAGGCGCGAAGGGTGGTGATGTGTTGCCCGGCGGGAGGCGGCTACACTTCCTAACGGATCCCGCGCGGCGCGCATCCTGTGAACTCCCCCAGGGCCGGAAGGCAGCAAGGGTCAATGGGCTCTGCCGGGTGCGCGGGGTCCCCTTTATTCAGTGGCAGCAACACTGTCCGGGGAACCCAGTCACCGAGAGGCCGCTCCGCATGTCAGCGCAAACCCAGTTGGGTCTGATGAACCATGAGGAGCTTGCCTCCGAGCACGAGCGGCAGAGCGCGAAGTACACGCAGCTCAAGACCGAGAATCTGAAGCTGGATCTCACCCGCGGCAAGCCGTCACCCGAGCAGCTCGATCTCGCTGCCGAGCTGTTGACGCTCCCGGGCGCGGACTACAAGGACGGCAACGGCACCGATTGCCGCAACTACGGTGGGCTCGCGGGCCTGCCGGAACTGCGCGCCATCTTCGGTGAACTGCTCGGCATCCCGGTGAAGAACCTGCTGGCCGGCAACAATGCCAGCCTCGAGATCATGCAGGACCTCGTGGTCTGGGCGCTGCTGCACGGTCTGCCCGACTCGCCGCGGGCCTGGTCGGCCGAGCCGAACGTGCGCTTTCTGTGCCCGGCTCCCGGCTACGACCGGCACTTTGCGATCACCGAGAGCTTCGGCATCGAGATGATCTCTGTTCCCATGGGACCCGACGGCCCCGATGTGCACGAGATCGCCAACCTGGTGGCGTCGGACCCGCAGATCAAGGGCATGTGGGTGGTGCCGAACTACGCGAACCCCACCGGTGCCGTCTACTCCGAGGAAGTTGTGCGAGCGCTGGCCACGATGCCCACGGCTGCACCGGACTTCCGTCTGTTCTGGGACAACGCCTACGCGGTGCATCCGCTGACCGAGGAGTTCGCGCCGTCCTATGACGTCATCGGGATGGCGGCGGAGGCCGGTTTCCCCAATCGCGCGTTCGTGTTCGCCTCGACGTCGAAGGTCACGTTCGCCGGTGCGGGCGTCAGCTTCTTCGGCAGTTCCGAGGAGAACCTTGCCTGGTATCAGAAGCACCTCGGTAAGAAGAGCATCGGACCGGACAAGCTCAACCAGCTACGGCACCTGCGATTCTTCGGTGACGCCGAGGGGGTGCGGGCTCACATGGCCAAGCATCGCGAGATTCTGAAGCCCAAGTTCGCGCTGGTGCAGCAGATTCTCGAGGACCGGCTCGGTGCCTCGAAGATCGCGTCGTGGACCGAACCCAAGGGTGGTTACTTCATCAGCCTCGACGTGCTCGAAGGGACGGCTGCGCGGTCGATCGCGCTGGCCAAGGATGCCGGAATCGCTCTGACGGCCGCCGGCTCGGCCTTCCCGTACGGAAAAGATCCGGAAGACAAGAACATTCGCCTCGCCCCGAGCTTCCCGTCGCTCGGTGAGCTGGAGAAGTCGATGGACGGCGTCGCGACCTGCGTTCTGCTGGCCGCGACGGAGAAGCTCCTCGAAAGCTAGTGGTGTGGTTATGCGCCCCTGAGGCGCATAACCACACCACTGCGCGTAGCGCACTAGTGCCCGACGACAACCGCACCTTCGGGAGCCGACGGTAGCGGTCCCTTCTTCAGCAGCGTGGCCGACAGCACTGCGCCGAGCAGGAAGATTCCCGACGCCCACCAGAATGTGGTGGTGTAGCTGGCGATCTCGGCATTGGCCTGCAGCAGAGCCGCGTCGGTTGCCGTCGCCATGTTGGAGCTGACGTAGCTGGTGGCGGCGTTGGCAGCCACTGTGCTCAGGAGCGCCGTGCCGATCGAGCCGCCCACCTGCTGCATCGTGTTCACCGTTGCCGATGCGACGCCGGAGTCGTCCGGGTCGACGCCCGAGATCGCGCCCTGCATGGCCGGTGCCATGGTGGCCCCGAGTCCGAGGCCCATGATGACCAGGCCGGGCAGGATGTGCGTGACGTAGCTGCTGTCGATGTCGATCTGCGTCAGCAGTCCCATTCCGACCGAGGCCACGATCAGGCCGGTCGTCATCAGGATGCGCGGCCCGAAGCGGGGGAGGATCAGCGCCGTCGACAGGGTGGCGGTGAGGATCAGCGACGCGATCATCGGCATGAACGCGAACCCGGTGGTGATGGGTGTGTACTTCAGGGTGTTCTGCAGGTAGTAGGTCAGGAACAGGAATACCGCGAACATGCCTGCGCCGGTGACGAATACGGCCAGGAACGATCCCGCACGGGTGCGATCGAGGACGATGCGCAGCGGCAACAGGGGGTGCTCGACGCGCATCTGGATGGTCACGAATACCGCGAGCAGAACGACACCAGCGGCGAGGAATCCGAGGGTGACCGAGTTGCTCCAGCCGTCGGACTCGGCGTGTGCGAAGCCGTAGACGATGGAGAACAGTGCAGCCGAGACCGCCAGGGTGCCGGGGATGTCGAGCTTCGGCCGGACGTCGACCTTGTGCTTGGCCAGGAACAGGAACCCGCCGACGAAGGCGAGTGCAGCGAAGATCAGGTTGACGTACAGGCTCCAGCGCCAGTTGGCCCATTCGGTGAGCATGCCGCCGAGCAGCAGGCCGAGTGCGCCGCCGCCGCCTGCGATGGCACCGAAGATGCCGAATGCCTTGGCGCGTTCCTTGGTGTCGGTGAAGGTGGTGGCCAACAAAGACAGGGCGGCGGGGGCCAGTAGTGCGCCGAAGAGACCCTGACCGGCGCGAGCCGCGACGAGCATGCCGAAGTTGACGGCCGCGCCGCCCACCGCCGACATCAACGCGAAGCCGACGAGGCCGATGAGGAAGGTGTTGCGGCGACCGAAGAGGTCGCTGAGCCGTCCGCCGAGCAGCAGCAGGCTGCCGAACGCGAGGGCGTATGCGGTGACGACCCAGGAGCGATCGGCGTTGTCGAAGCCCAGGTCGAGCTGGGCAGCGGGGAGTGCGATGTTCACGATGGTCGCGTCGAGCACGACCATGAGCTGGGCCAGGCCGAGCGTGGCGAGAATCAGCCATCGATTCCTTTGCGCACGTTCGTCCGCCGGTGTCGTGGTCGACGTCGCGTCGCCCACGTTCTCCGATGAAAGGGTGGTCATGGTGTCCTCGGTTCGACTATGCGGAGGTGTATCCTCCGGTTGTAGAACAAGGTAGCAGCGAAGTGGAGGACTGTCCTCCGCTTATCGGGTGAAACGGACATCGAATGAGTGTGAGAGCCGACACATCGGCAGCGAAGCCCCTCCGTGCGGACGCCGAACGCAACCGTCGACGCATCGTGGACGCGGCGCGCGAACTGTTCGCCTCACGCGGAATCGACATCACACTCGACGACGTCGCTGCCCACGCCAAAGTGGGCGTCGGAACCGTCTACCGACGGTTCTCCTGCAAGGAAGAGTTGATCGACGGCGTCTTCGAGCAGCGACTCGAAGACATGCTCGCGACCGCGGAGCGCGCACTCGAGGCCGAGGATCCGTGGGAGGGGCTGGTGCAGTTCCTGGCCGAGGTGTGCGAGGGGATGTCCTCCGACAGGGGACTCGGTGAGGTCGTCCTCGGCTCGGACGAAGGCTGTCGCGGCATCGCTCGGGTTCGTTCGCGTATCGATCCGTTCTTCGAGAAGATCGTCGAGCGAGCGCTCGCGTCCGGGCAGCTGAGGTCCGATATCGCGGTCAACGACTTCTATCCGGTGCTCGGCATGATCGGCGCGAGCGTCGAATTCTCCAGCGCCGTCGATGCGACCAACTGGCGTCGCTACTTCACCGTCCTCCTCGACGGTCTGCGGGGCGACGGTGTCCCGCGCTCGGCGCTTCCAGGGCGTCCCTTCACCAGCGACGAGGTCGACATGGCCAAGACGGTGATGCATCGTCGTCGACGCTGAGTGAACTGGGTCCACGTCACGAAACCCTTTGCGTTGTGCGATCGATCACGTAGGGTCCCTAACGGAATTGAGTGCTACCCGATGTACCGCTTACTCGGGAGCTGGGGATCGACGTTGGGGGATTCGAGTTGCGTTCGACGCGTGTCATTTTTTCGGCAGTAGCGGTATCCGCGGTGCTCATCGGTATGACCAATCCGATTGCATCGGCAGCCCCGGGCTCCGGATCGTCGACGGGTTCCACCGTCGAATCGGACTTCTACGTACCGCCGAGCCCGCTGCCCGCAGGCTCCCCGGGTGATGTGATCCGGTCCGAGCCGTCGCATCTCGCTCTGTCGGTCCCCGGAATCGGTGGCCCTCTGCCCGGCGCGGCAACGCGAATCATGTACCGCAGCACCGACTCCAACGATGCGGCCAATGCCGTCACGGGCACCTACATCGATCCTGCCGCACCGTGGACCGGGCCGGGCCCGCGTCCGCTCGTCGTCCTCGCCCCAGGAACCCAGGGCCAGGGCGATCAGTGCGCGCCATCGAAGATGCTCAACAACGTCATCACCTACACCCCGCCGCTCGGCTTCATGGTCGAGTACGAGGTACTCGCCGCATACTCCCTGCTGTCGCAGGGATACGGCGTCGTCATCACCGACTACGAGGGCCTCGGCACTCCCGGTGCGCACACCTACGTCAACCGCGCCTCGGAAGCGCACGCTGTGCTCGACGCCGCCCGCGCAGCGCAGAACCTGCAGGGCACCAAGATCTCCGCGGACGGTCCGGTCGCGGCGTACGGCTACTCGCAGGGCGGCGGAGCAGCGGCTGCTGCAGCGGAAATCGCCGGAGAGTACGCACCGGAGATCGACCTCGTCGGCACCTATGCGGGCGCACCCCCGGCGGATCTGAAGGCGACCCTCGAGCAGGTCGACGGCACCATCCTGACCGGCGTGATCGGCTACACCCTCAACGGTCTGCTCAATTCCGATCCCGGTCTGCAGCCGATCGTCGACGAGAACATCAATGACGCAGGCAAGGCCATGCTTAACCTGGTGGCGAATCAGTGTGTGGGAGAAACGATTCTGAACGTCGGGCTGCACCGCACCAACGAGTACACCAAGACCGGCGAGCCGCTCTCGGTTGTACTGGACCGGCTGCCCATCGCCGCGGAAATCCTGGCCAAGAACAAGATCGGTGAGCGCACGCCCAACGCTCCGGTGCTGATCCAGTCCGGTACGTCCGACGACATCGTGCCTCACGGACAGGCCGTCGGGCTGGCCGGTGACTGGTGCGGCAAGGGTGCCACCGTGCAGCTGAGTGCCGCGCAGGTACCCGCAATCGTGCCGGGTTCCGGTGCCGGACACCTGATTCCGGACCTTCTCGGTCTCGGCGAGGCGCAGAACTGGATCAAGGATCGGTTCTACGGAGTGCCCGCGCCGTCCAACTGCTGATCTGCCGATGTACGGCCCGCGCGGGTCAGCGCGGGCCGTACATGATCACCGCCACGCCGATCAGTGCGATCGACGACCCGGCGATGTCCCAGCGATCGGGTCGAAAGCCGTCGGCCACCATCGCCCACAGCAGTGATCCCGCAACGAACACACCGCCGTATGCCGCCAGGATCCGACCGAAATTGGCGTCGGGCTGCAGCGTCGCCACGAAACCGTAGGCACCGAGGGCGATCACGCCCGCTCCCGCCCAGAGCCATCCGCGATGTTCGCGGACCCCCTGCCACACCAGCCACGCCCCGCCGATCTCGAACACGGCCGCAACCGCGAACAGCATGACCGACTTCACAATGTTCATGCGACAAAGGCTCCCACAGCCCCGACCTGGTGTAGAAAGATGCCTTTGGGGGTACAGGCCTACAGGCCCCGCGTCGAGGGCCGAGTCGGTAGGGGTGAGTTTCACATGCGGGACAGTTACACGGAGACGCTCGATTCCTTGGCGTCGAACCTGTCCGAAATGTCGCGAATCGCCGAGAAGGCAATGGTCGACGCCACCCGTGCACTGCTGACCGCCGATATCGTCATGGCCGAGCAGACCATCGAATACCGCGAGGAGATCGATACCCTCGCCGCCGAGTGGGAGCACGGAGCATTCGGCTTCCTGGCCCTGCAGGCACCGGTCGCCCACGATCTACGACGCGTCGTCTCCGGGATCAATATCGTCGCCGACCTACAGCGGATGGGCGGACTCGCCGTCCACGTCGCAGAGCTGGCTCGCCGCCGCCATCCCGCGCACGTACTTCCGCCCGAGGTCGAGGGAGTGTTCGAGGAGATGGGCCGGGTTGCCGTCGCCCAGGCAGCGGCCACCCAACGCGTGCTGGAAACCCGAGACGCCGAACTCGCAGCCGACCTCCGGATCCAGGACGAGGAGATGGACGCGCTGCACCGCAGCCTGTTCATGCTGACCTCCGCACCCGATTGGCCGCACGGTGTGCCGGCCGCAGTGGACATCACGCTGCTCGGACGCTTCTACGAGCGATACTCGGACCACACTGTCGAGGTCGCCAAACGCGTCATCTTCCTGGTGACCGGCGATCGCCCCACCGACGAGTCATAGTCTGCGCGAACGGCTCGAAGATGGCAGGATCGGCACGATGAAACGTGACGTCTCTGCGTACCTCGATGTCGACGTGACCGAGGCCAGCACCCTCGAGTTCCAGATCGCAATCGCACCTCATCCGGGAACCGATGTGTGGGAAGCACTCTCGTTCACACTCGACGGTCAACCGATCGAGGCGCAGGAGATCAGCGGCGCTCACGGCACCCGCATCCACAAGATCCACGCCGACGTCGGCAAGCTCGAGGCGTCGTATTCGGCGACCATCTACGGCAACACCGAGCCTGCTCCGGTCTCCGACTACGACCTCTCGCTCTACCTGCGGCCGAGTCGATACTCCGAAGCGGACAAGTTCTTCGGTTTCGCGGCAACGGAATTCGGTTCCTACCCGCCGTCGGAGAAGCTGCTCGCGGAGGTCTCGTCCTGGGTCGGTGCCCGTCTGAGCTACGTCCCGGGCAGCAGCGACCCCATCGACGGCGCGGTCGACACCCTCCTCGCCGGAGCCGGAGTCTGCCGCGACTACACCCACCTCGTGGTGGCCCTGCTGCGTGCGGTCAACGTCCCCGCTCGCCTGGTCGCGGTGTACGCACCGGGCTGCGATCCCATGGACTTCCACGCGGTCGCCGAAGCATTCGTCGAAGGCCAATGGCGAGTGGTGGACGCGACGTGCCTCGCACCTCGATCGACCCTGGTGCGCATCGCCACCGGACGCGATGCATCCGACACCGCCTTCCTCGACAACCACGGCGGATCGATCATCCTCAACAGCGCCGTCGTCGGAGCCGTCGTCGACGGACCACTGCCCTTCGACGACATCACCCAGCTGGTCTCGATCACCTGATCGCGCCGAGTCGGGCCGCGTTAGGCTGCGGCCGTGCGAATCTCTTTGCGGCGTGGTGGGGAGCGAACCGACGGGGTCGTCATTGGCGTGATCGTCGCCGTTGGAACAGTTGCCGCGGGTCTCACCCACCAGCCGATGGGGCAGTCGGGATCGGGCTACGTCAGTGAGCCTGTCGAGTACCCGGTGAACATTCCTGGATGCGAATCGGTGGAGCCGCCCGAGGAGGAGCAGTTCTACGGCGTGCTGACCACGGGCCAGGAGGATTACGACAACCCCGCCTACCCGTGGTTGACGTCGAAAAAGGCGAACGCGATGTCGATTGCGGTGCGCGAGGCCCTACCCCCTCGAGTCGACACTGTCGACGGTTCGTCGCTTCGGTATGCGGGCGATCCTCTCGTCTTCCAACCCGCAGCCAGCGCGGACGGTGCGTATGACCCCGGCACTTCCGCGGACGGGCTGGTCACTCGCGACGGCGTCGAAGGTTCGGTGACGGTCAATGTCACCCGCGTGGACGATGGGCCCAAGCCATGCCAGGCCGGCTGGCTCGACGCTCGCGAAACTCTGCCCGACGGAACCGTCGTCGACATTCGGGACACCTGGGATGAATTCGACGGTGACCGCTCCCACTCCAATATCGTGCGTGTGTATGCACGCGATGGTTCCGTCGTCGTAGCGGCGTCATCGGACCGGAACGCGGACTACGAATCCACCGGTACCGTGCCACTGTCGATCGATGAGTTGCGCAGGATTGCGCTGCGGCCCGAACTGCTCTGGTCCGCACCTGTTCCCGATGGAATTCCCCCGCTCCCGATGTCGTGTGACACCAATTCCGAAGGCGCAGGGCAGTTCTCGTCTCAGGCAGTCGATCGCCTCAATGCCTCGCTGGACGACTTCTGGCAATCGGCCGGGATTCCGGTGGAACTCGACAGACCGCTGGGCTCGATGCGGACGTCCCCATCGGGATCGGCCGGCGCGTGCGGAGCCGTGATGGCCGGCGACGGCACCCTGATGATCAGAGTGATCGACGCGGACTACGAGCCGTCCCCGAATCCCTCGGGTGCGGTGACATTGGCGGACGGCTCGCAATTTCGTGACGACTACCCGGGTGCGAGCGGAATGACCCTCGACGGCGACCCGATCGACGACATCACTTTGGTCAAACCGTCGGGCACCCGAGTGGACGTGCAGATTGCAGCAGCACAAACCCTTGTGGACCGACCCCTTCTGCAGGCGATTGCGTTGACTGTGGCAGGGTCTGTCGACTGACATCGGCGTTCGTCGCGATCGTGCACACGGACAGATGGATGAACTCGTCCGGATCATAGTGAGCGTCGGTGACGTCTGTCGGATATGACCAGGTGCCCCGAGACTGTTCCCTAGGGCGCTCTCGCACGACGGTTCGACCGAAGATAGGGAACTCGTCCGATGTGTGGACGGTGCGGCGGAGCAAGAGTGGGTTCCATGTACCCCACCTATGATGTTCTGGCCGATCATGAACGCCGTGTTGCCGATTCGCTGCGAGCGTACGACCGCCGGGTGCGCAGCCGCGCACAGAACGACCGCAGGCCACGAGCGCGGCGTAGTTTGTTAGCGTGGCTCGCACTCTGATCGGACGGGATGCCGAACTCGCGGCGCTCGAACAGGTCGTCGCCGACGCTGCCCGCGGTGCACCTGCCGCGGTCGTCGTGTCCGGTGACGCCGGTGTCGGCAAAACGCGGCTGCTGGCAGAACTGTGGCGCAATGCGGAAGCACGCGGAACTCGGGTACTGGTCGGGCGGTGCTTGGACCTCGGTGAGGTCGGTATTCCGTACCTCGCGTTCACCGAACTGTTCGGTCCACTCCCGCACACCACCCGGTCCGAACTGTTCGATGCTGCCCTCGTCGCACTGACTGCAGCTGGGGCCGACCGCCCGGCGCTCCTCATCGTCGAGGATGCGCACTGGGCGGACACCTCCACCCGTGAGCTCATGACATTCCTGCTGTCGAGACTCGCGAAAACGCATGTGTCCTTGGTGATCTCGTATCGTAGCGACGATCTGCATCGCAAACACCCACTCCGGCAGTCGCTCTCCGAGTGGACACGTCTGAGCTACGTCCGTCGAGTCGACGTGACGCCTCTCGATGTCGAATCGTCGTATCGCCTCCTCGATTCGCTTCCGGCAGCGACGGATGTGGCATCCCGGGACGTCATCGTGGAGCGATCGGGCGGCAATCCGTTTTTCATCGAAGAACTCGTCTCTGCCGGCCAGCGTCCCGGATCGTCGATACCGCCGGGCCTTGCCGAGCTACTGCTGGTCCGGCTCGACGCCTTGTCGCCCGAGGCGAAGTCGGTAGCCGAAACGATGGCGGTGGGTGGCCCCCGCGTCGCGCACGAGGTTCTGGCTGAGGTGACCGGTCTTGACGACGACCGGCTCGAAGACGTGATCCGCGAAATCGTCGACGCCCGGCTCGTGGAGACCACCGACTTCTATTACGTCTTCCGGCACGCGCTCCTGGCCGACGCCATCTACGACGACGTCCTGCCCGGCCGTCGTGCGAGGTTGCACGCTTCTTTCGTCGATACGCTCACCGAACACCGGCATCGTGGTGCCGCCGCGGACCTGGCTCGACACGCAGGATTGGCCCACGATCTGCCGAAGGCGTTCGGAGCCCACGTCGACGCGGGCCGCGAGGCGATGACGCTGGCTGCTCCCGCTGAGGCCATGGCTCACCTCGCCGCCGCATTGGAACTGCGACAGCCGCAATGGGAGCCGACGGAAACGGCGCTGGTGCTGGAATACGCGTCGGCGTCGACGGCGGCAGGGCAAGACCAGCGGGCGCTCTCGGTCGTCCGAGCCGAACTGGAACGGGGTGGGGATGCGCTGACGATCCCCGAGCGACTCGACTTGTTGCATGCCGAGGCGACATCGGCTCTGGCGATCGAACGAGAGGATGCGGCCCTGGCGGCCGTCGAGCACGCTTTGATCATCGCGGCCTCGGAGGAATTCGCTTCATGGAGAGTGCACTTGACCGGTCTCGGTGCTCGGATAACCGAGGCGTTGGGCCGGGAGGATCAGTCGCTCGCCTGGGCCGAGGAGTCTGTACGTATCGCAGAATCCCTCGGCGACCCGGGGCTGTCGGCAGATGCACGAATCACCCTGGCGCGCTTACACAGACGCCACAACGACCCCGCGGCGTCGCGCACGCTCCTCATACGAACCGCTGCGCTCGCACGGCAAAGCGGTGACATCGGGAATCTGTTGCGCAGCAAGTTCAATCTCGGGATGGTCGAATTCGACGACGGAGATTTCGTATCGGCTCAGGAGTCGTTCGAGGAGGCAGTCAAGATCGCCCGATCCGCCGGCCGCCAATGGACACCTTACGGCGTCGGGGCGCGTGTCCAGTTGGCGAACGTGCGGTACTACTCGGGTGATTGGACCCTGGCCCTTACCGACCTGGCTCGGATCGAATCGGACGCAGCACCTTTGGGTTCGGCCGAGCAGCTGTGTGCAGGGTTTCAGATTCGCGCCGCAATCGGGGACGAGGAACTCGCGTCCGACATCGAACGTGTTCGACCCTTCCAATCTCAGGATGGTTTCATCACCATTCTGACGAGCACAGCTGTTGCCTATACAGCGTTGTGCAACGGGCGGTTCGGCGAAGTGATCACATCCCTCGAAGCCGCTGTCGCCACCGTGGGCGCGCAGTGGCACAACCCATGGTTCGGGGGACGCATCCGATTGTCGGTACTGGCGATGGAAGCGGCGCGCCGCGGGTCGACCGTCATCGGAACTCAGGCCGCACTGGACATCGGATCACGCCTGCACGCCGACATCGAACGCACCGCGAGTTCCAGCCCGTCA
Organism: Rhodococcus sp. 15-725-2-2b; assembly: GCF_002259075.1. NCBI lineage: Bacteria > Bacillati > Actinomycetota > Actinomycetes > Mycobacteriales > Nocardiaceae > Rhodococcus > Rhodococcus sp. 15-725-2-2b. The sequence goes on from NZ_NPFL01000008.1 coordinate 47,849, forward strand.
TACGGTTGGGAGTCGACTGCGTGGATACTGCGGGGCGAGGCCGAGTTGGGTCACCTGCGTCTCAACTGCGGATACGGGCATGCTGCCTCGGTAGTGGCGGCATGGCGTGCGGCTGTGGACGCGTTCGCAATTCAGCCGTTCGAGCGTGCCCGTGCCCTGCAGTCGCTCTCCGAAGCCCTCGAGGCGGCCGGGGACCGGTCGTCAGCCGCACACGCGGCCGATCAGGCCATCGCGATCTACGACCGACTCGGGGTCACCGTGAGACTCGGCGATGCGCGCCGTCCCCTGGGCACCGACCTGTTGACTCGTCGCGAGTGGGACGTTCTCGAACTCCTCGGCGAGGGATGCACCAACAAACAGATCGCCGAGCGGCTCGTGATCAGCGTCAAGACCGTCAGCGTGCACGTGTCGAACGTGCTGACCAAACTCGGAGCCCGGAACCGCACGGAAGCAGCGCGCTTCGCGAAAGGGTGAACGAGACGTCCGGAGCTTCTTCGGACAATGGAGAGCGCATGGAACTGAACCGGATCTGTTGCGGCCCCGGCCACGGATCGAGATCCACCGTGGCAGGATCGAGGCCATGTCTCGCACACTGCACCTCGTCGGCGATCCCGAGGCCGATGCACTGCTCGCCGAGGATCCGTTCGCGCTGTTGATCGGCATGTTGCTCGATCAACAGGTACCGATGGAGTCGGCGTTCGCAGGCCCCAAGAAGCTCGTCGACCGTCTCGGCGACCTGAAAGTCGACACCGTCGCCGACGCCGATCCCGAGGAATTCGCGGCCCTGTGCGCGCAGACCCCGGCCGTCCATCGGTTCCCGGGTTCGATGGCCAAGCGCATCCAAGGGCTGGCGGCGTTCCTGGTCGAGAACTACGACGGAAAGCCGCAGGAGATCTGGACTCGCGACGATCCCAACGGTGCCGAAGTGCTGAAACGACTCAAGGCCCTCCCCGGCTACGGCGATCAGAAGGCCCGCATCTTTCTCGCGCTGCTCGGTAAGCAGATGGGCGTCACGCCCGACGGCTGGCGCAAGGCCGCCGGACCGTACGGCGACGACGGAGCGCGTCGATCCATCGCCGACGTGGTGGACGAGAAGTCGTTGCTCGAGGTGCGCGAGTTCAAGAAGGCGGCGAAAGCGGCAGCCAAGAACAAATAAGTCTGTCGGTGCCGGTCGTTACAGTGACCAGAACTTTCACCGGGGGGCGAGATGACCGACAGTATCGGGACGTACGAGGGCTGGCTGGCGTCTCTCGACGAGGACGCGCTGACCGATCTGCTGCACCGTCGGCCGGACGTGGCGACCGACCCACCACCGCGCTCGTTCGGCTTGCTCGCGCAGTTGCTCGAAGCCCCGTCTCGGGTGTCGATGCTGCCGCGTCGACTCGACAGCGGTGCGCTCGCTCTCCTCGAATTATTTGCGCTCATGGGCGATCTGAGCCGCGCGGAGATCGGGCACTGGGCGAGTGAAGGATCGATCAACGAGACACCACACATCGATGCAGCTCTGGCCACACTGACGGCCCACGGGTTGATCTGGCCGAATTCCTCACTCGGCGCAGGCACTGTCGAATACTCACCCGTCGACCTGTCCGGGGTGTTCTCGCATCCGTTCGGACTGGCCCGCAGGCAGCGAAAGCTGTTCCTGCACTGCGCAGTCGAGCAGGACAGGGTGGCTGTGCTGTCGCTCCTCGGTATCGACCCGACGCTCGAGCGAGCGGCGCGCGCGGATTCCGTTGCCACTGCCATGACGCCCGAACGTATCCGCGAACTGTTCGACGGCGGGCCGGAGGAGATGCGAGAGATGTTGTCTCGCTTCGTTGATGGCAAGCCGGTGTCACTGATCTTCGATGTTCCTCCGACTGCAGGCGCGGCCGCATTCGAGCGGGGATTGTTGTATCGACTCGACGGGCATCGCGTCGAGATGCCGTTGGAGGTGAGCATCGCCCTGCGAGGGGAGCGGTGGCGTCTGCCCATCGAACTCACGCCGCCGACATTCGACACCCGAGTGCTCTCGCACGACGACGTGCGGCGCACACGTTCGATCGCCCTGCTGCAGTTCTGCGAACACACGCAGGCGTTGCTGACGGCCATCGACGCCGACGGCCTGACGACGATGAAGACCGGTGGCGTCAGTGCCAAGGGGATTCGGTCGCTGACGAGCAGGCTGGGATTCGCCGACGAACACGACACCGCGTTGATGCTGATGCTGGCCCGCGAAGCCGGACTGCTGGCCGAACGCGGGAAGACCGGAATCGCGTTGACTTCGGCGTACGAGACGTGGTCCACGAGCACGCGGGCCGAACAGGCGGCCACATTGCTGACGGCATGGTGGAGTTCGCCCTTCACGCCCACCCACCGAGTGCCCCGTGCGTCCCAGAAGACCGTTCCCGTTCTCAAGAAGATGCTCGACGACCCGGCGGCAGCGGACCTGCGTGCGACGGCGCTGACGGCTCTGCTGCGATACGAGGACGCCGACGCGCCGGCGACGGTTCTGCATGGTTCGGAGGATTTTGCCCGGTATCTGGACTGGCACATCCCGGTCGTCTCGACCAGCGCCGGGGCCGGTCACGTGCACGCGCTGTGGCTCGAGGCCGGTCGACTCGGGGTACTGGCCGACGGTGCGCCGACCGATCTGTGCCGCACCCTCACCGAGTTCCCTGCGGGTCGAGACGGCGACCCTCGCGAGATCCGCGCGGCTCTGACAGCACAGTTGCAGGACATGGCCGGGTGGGTTCCGTTCTCCGTTCGGCTGTTGCCCGATTCCACGGCGGTGGTGACCGGACCACCCAGTACCGAGGTGGCGTCGATACTCGGCTCGGCGGCGCAGCCCGAGTCGAGGGACGTCGCGTCGGTCTGGCGTTTCACCCCGGCGACCATCCGGGGCTTCTTCGACACCGGCGGCACCGGCGAGGAGTTGATCGATGCGTTGACCGCGATGGCCGACACCGAGTTGCCTCAGGCACTGGACTACACGATCCGAGACTGCTGGCGCAGCTACGGCGCACTGGCCGTGAGGAGGATCCCGTGCGCGATCGTCTCTGAGGACGTCGTCCTGTTGACGAACATCGAGACCGACGAGTCACTGGCCGTGCTGCAGTTCCAGCGCCTCGCTCCCACCGTCCTGGTCAGTTCGGCCACGCCCATCGACACCATCGCCGTGCTTCGCAGGCACGGATACTCCCCGGTGCGGCACTCCGACACCGGGCAACTCCAACTCGACAGCGCGCCTCGAATCCGCACGGGGGAGACTCGGGAGACCCATCGTGCCGTCCACCCGGCACGGCACCGCCGCGAACCACGCGAGCTCGCGCGGCTCCTGCTGGCCGGCGGCGACGGAGCCGTCGACGAGGCACGAGTGCGGTCTGCACTCGATTCACACAGCCGGCTGCTGCCGCGTGAGCTGGATCTGTTGACCGACGCCGCAGCGCGCGGCACACCCGTCTCCATCGACTACCAGAACTCCAGAGGAGCCATCGTTCGGCACGCGATCTCGGATGCGCTGCAGGACGGCCACTGGCTGCACGCGCTCTCGGAATCGACCGGCAGCCGCGAGAGCTTCGCCATCATGAACATCAGAGCGGTATCCACCCGTCCACAATGACCGGCGATGCAACTGTGTCCGTGGTCGCCGGTACCCTTTCGGGCGTGGCCCTCTACCGGAAGTACCGTCCCGCGACGTTCGCCGAGGTCGTCGGTCAGGAGCACGTCACCGAGCCGATCAGCGTGGCGTTGGACAGCAACAGAATCAACCACGCGTACCTGTTCTCCGGGCCGCGTGGCTGCGGAAAGACCTCCTCGGCGCGCATCCTCGCCCGATCGCTGAACTGCGCCGAGGGTCCGACGTCGACCCCCTGCGGCGTGTGCAACTCCTGCGTCGCCCTCGCACCGGGCGGACCCGGCAACTTCGACGTCGTCGAGATGGACGCGGCCAGCCACGGTGGCGTCGACGATGCGCGAGATCTGCGAGACAAGGCCGTGTACGCCCCGGCTGAATCGCGCTACGTCATCTTCATCATCGACGAGGCACACATGGTGACCCCGGCGGGCTTCAACGCGCTGCTCAAGGTCGTCGAGGAGCCACCAGAGCACCTCGTCTTCATCTTCGCCACCACCGAGCCCGAGAAGGTGCTCCCCACCATCCGCTCGCGTACCCACCACTACCCGTTCCGGCTCCTCGCGCCGTCGACGATGCGCGGTCTGCTCGAGAAGATCTGTGGCCAGGAACAGGTTCCGGTCGAGGATGCGGTCTACCCGCTGGTCATCCGCGCCGGCGGAGGTTCGCCCCGTGACTCGCTCAGCGTCATGGATCAGCTCCTGGCCGGAGCCGGACCCGAGGGCGTCACGTACCCGCGCGCACTCTCGCTTCTCGGCGTCACCGACGTCGCACTGATCGACGAAGCGGTCGACGCGTTGGCCGCGGGCGACGGCGGCGCACTGTTCGGCACCGTCGACAAGGTGATGGACGCGGGCCACGACCCACGCCGCTTCGCCATCGACCTCCTCGATCGCATGCGAGATCTGATCCTGATGAAGGCCGTGCCCGACGCCGGAGAACGCGGTCTGGTCGACGTTCCCGGCGACGTCCTCGAGAGACTGCGTGACGAGGCCGATCTGCTCGGTTCGGCGACACTGACTCGGTACGCCGAGATCGTGCACTCGGGCCTCGGCGAGATGCGCGGTGCCACGGCCCCGCGTCTGCTGCTCGAAGTGATGTGTGCCCGAATGCTGCTGCCCTCGGCGTCCGACGCGGAATCGGCGGTGCTGCAACGACTCGAACGCGTCGAGCGCCGCCTGGACGTCACCCTTCCGGCGGGGGAGCAAGCAGCCGTCGCCCAGGCAGCCGCAGATCCGACGCGACCGCAGTTGCAACCCACCGAGGAACCCGCGCCCCCGGGTCCGGCACCGGTGAGCAAGTTTCAGCGACCGTCGCAACGTCCACCGGCCGCAGAGCCGGCAGCGCCCGCACCGGCACCTGCTCCAGTGGCGCCCGCACCCGCTGCCTCGATTCCCACACCGGCACCGGAGCCTGCACGACCCGAGCCGGCCCCGATACCCGAGCCCGCTCCGACACCCGAGCCCGCTCCCACACCCGAGCCCGCTCCCACACCCGAGCCGACTCCGGAACCGGCCCCCACACCCGAGCCGACTCCGGAACCGGTTTCGGCATCACAGGAACCGGCCCCCGCTGCCTCGGTTTCCCACGAAGATTTTCCGCCGGAGCCCGAGGACGATTACGGCCCCGAGCCGGATCCGGTGTTCGAGTCGGAACCGGAACCCGTGGCGGCCCCCGCCGCCGTGTCGAGCGAGCCCGACGCAGCCGCGGTTCGAGCTGTGTGGTCGGAGGTGCGCACGAAGGTACGAGACCGGAGCCGGACCGTCGAGGTGATGCTCTCCGGTGCCTCGGTGCGCACCGTCGAGAACGGCACCATCACGCTCGGTCACGACTCGGCACCGCTGGCCAAGCGGCTGGAGGAACCGCGCAACGCCGACGTCATTCGCGACGCTCTGCGTGACGTATTCGGGGTCGAATGGTCGGTGGTGTGCCTGGTCGGTGCGGCGGCACCGCCGGAACAGTCATCAGCAAAAAAAGATGAACCGGCAGCGAAACCCGCGTCGCTGCCGAAGTTCTCGAGGCCGAGCCAGGCAGGGGCTTCCCGTCCCACGTCGGACGGGTTCGGATCAGCGGGCGATGGATCCTCGGCCGGCATCGGGGCGGACGACATTCCGATGCCCGAAGCGCCGGACTACCCCGACGAGCCCGAGCCGGTAGGGCCACCGCCACCGGAGACCCCGGAGGACGAGGAAGAGCTGCTCAAGGCCGCGGCCGAGCCTGCCGATCCGACGGTTCGACGCGATCCGGAGACCGTCGCGATGGAGCTGCTGGTCAGCGAACTGGGAGCGGTACCGCTCAAGGAGACCTGATCGACGGGTGACTCAGCCGACGGTCAGGTCCTCGTTGTCGGCGAACACCAGGCGTCCGCTGTCGAGCGCCACGGCCCAACGCCGTGCCACCGCCCAGTCCCGGGAGGTGGTCTCGGGTGTCTGGACACCGAAGTCCTCGACGATCGCCCCGGTCTCGTACGTGTCCTGAGCAGCTTCGTCATCGGTGCCGGTGGTGTGAATGCGTACTTTGACGCGAGCGCCCACGGTCAATTCGTTGTTGGTTTCCATGGAGGTCTTCTTCCGCGCTCGGTAGATCTGATCTATCGGAGTGTCCCACGATCAGGTCGTTCAAACGTGAACCTTCGCGTCGGTCATGTACAACGCTCGTTTCGGTCCTTACGCCGGATCCATCGCCCGCCCTACTGTGGCATGAGCTGAGGTCTGTCATGGCCTCGCACCGACGCGGTCGGCCGGCACGGCGACCGCAAGAAGATCGAGTATCTGGAAGGAACTGCGCGCTGTGACTACAGAGGCATTCATTTACGAGGCCATCAGGACTCCCCGAGGCAAGGGAAAGAACGGCTCCCTGCATTCGGTGAAGCCGATTTCCCTGGTGACCGGTCTGATCGACGAGCTTCGTCGACGGTTCCCCGACATGGACGAGAACCGGATCTCCGACCTCATCCTCGGCGTGGTCTCACCCGTCGGAGATCAGGGTGCCGATATCGCGCGCACGGCGGTGCTCGCAGCGAAGATGCCCGACACCGTCGGCGGCTTCCAGCTCAACCGCTTCTGCGCGTCCGGTCTCGAGGCCGTCAACCTGGCTGCACAGAAGGTGCGCTCGGGCTGGGACGAGCTCGTCATCGCCGGTGGCGTCGAGTCGATGTCGCGTGTGCCGATGGGCAGTGACGGCGGCGCGTGGGCCATGGACCCCGTCACCAACTACGACACCTACTTCGCCCCGCAGGGCATCGGTGCCGACCTCATCGCGACGATCGAGGGGTTCAGCCGCGAGGACGTCGACGCATATGCCGTCCAGTCGCAGGAGCGCGCCGCCGCAGCGTGGTCGGGTGGCTACTTCGCGAAGTCCGTCGTTCCGGTCACCGACCAGAACGGCCTGCTCATCCTCGATCAGGACGAGCACATGCGTCCGGGTAGCACCGTGGAATCGCTCGGCAAGCTGAACCCGGCCTTCACCGGTATCGCGGCCATGGGCGGATTCGACGATGTGGCGCTGCAGAAGTACCACTGGGTGGAGAAGATCGATCACGTGCACACCGGCGGAAACAGCTCCGGCATCGTCGACGGCGCAGCACTCGTCCTCGTCGGCAGCGAGCAGGCCGGTAAGGATCTGAACCTGGTTCCGAGGGCGCGCATCGTCGCGACCGCCACCAGTGGTGCCGATACGACCATCATGCTGACCGGGCCCACCCCGGCGTCGAAGAAGGTTCTCGCGACCGCGGGCCTGACCGTCGACGACATCGATCTCTTCGAGCTCAACGAGGCGTTCGCCTCCGTGGTGCTGCGCTTCCAGAAGGATCTGAACATCCCGAACGAGAAGCTCAACGTCAACGGTGGTGCCATCGCCATGGGCCACCCGCTGGGAGCGACCGGAGCGATGATCACCGGCACCGTGCTGGACGAGCTCGAGCGCCGCGGCGGCCGGTACGCCTTGATCACCCTGTGCATCGGCGGCGGCATGGGCGTCGCCACCATCATCGAGCGAGTCTGAGGTATTACGATGTCTGACAACATGATTCAGTGGGACCAGGACGCCGACGGTATCGTCGTTCTGACGATGGACGACCCCAACCAGGGCGCCAACACGATGAACCAGCTGTACAAGGATTCGATGGGAGCGACCGTCGACCGCCTCGAGGCCGAGGTCGACTCCATCACCGGCGTCGTGATCACCTCCGCCAAGAAGACGTTCTTCGCCGGCGGCGATCTGCACACGCTCATCGCTGCCAAGCCCGAGGACGCTCAGCAGGTGTTCGACGAGGTGCAGGAAGTCAAGGGCCAGCTGCGTCGTATCGAGAAGCTCGGCAAGCCGGTCGTGTCCGCCATCAACGGCGCAGCACTCGGCGGCGGACTCGAGATCGCGCTCGCGACTCATCACCGCATCGCGGCCGACGTTCCCGGCGTCCAGATCGGTCTTCCCGAGGTTTCCCTCGGCCTGCTGCCCGGCGGCGGTGGAGTCGCCCGCATCACGCGACTTCTCGGCATCCAGACCGGCTTCATGACCGTGCTCGCGCAGGGCACCCGGTTCCGTCCGGCGAAGGCACTCGAGATCGGTCTGATTCACGAGTTGGTCGGCAGCATCGACGAATTGGTGCCCACCGCCAAGGCCTGGATCAAGGCCAACCCCGAGGGTGGCGTCGCACCGTGGGATGTCAAGGGCTACAAGATTCCCGGCGGCACGCCGTCCAATCCGAAGCTCGCACAGATCCTGCCCGCATTCCCGTCCAATCTGCGCAAGCAGATCAAGGGCGCTCCGATGCCTGCACCGCGTGCGATTCTCGCGGCGGCGGTCGAAGGTGCGCAGGTCGACTTCGACAACGCGTGCACCATCGAGTCGCGGTACTTCACCGAGTTGGTCACCGGCCTGGTGTCCAAGAACATGATTCAGGCGTTCTTCTTCGATCTGCAGGCGATCAACGCCGGCAAGTCCCGTCCCGACGGCATCGAGAAGACCACCTTCACCAAGGTTGCGGTTCTCGGCGCAGGCATGATGGGCGCGGGCATCGCGTACGTGTGTGCCAAGGCCGGAATCGACGTGGTGCTCAAGGATGTTGCTCTCGAGGCGGCGCAGAAGGGCAAGGCGTACTCCGAGGCCATCGAGGCCAAGGCACTCTCGCGTGGCAAGACCACCCAGGAGAAGTCCGACGCTCTGCTCGCGCGGATCCACCCGACGGCCGACGCCAAGGACGTCGAAGGCGCAGACCTCGTCATCGAGGCCGTCTTCGAGTCGGAAGAGTTGAAGCAGAAGGTGTTCCAGGAGATCGAGGACCTCGTCGATCCGACGGCGTTGCTCGGTTCCAACACCTCGACGCTGCCCATCACGAGCCTCGCTCAGGGCATCAAGCGTCAGGAAGACTTCATCGGAATCCACTTCTTCTCGCCCGTCGACAAGATGCCGCTGGTGGAGATCATTCGCGGCGAGAAGACGTCGGATGCGGCCTTGGCCAAGGCATTCGACCTGGTGCAGATCATCAAGAAGACCCCGATCGTCGTCAACGACAGCCGCGGCTTCTTCACCTCGCGTGTGATCGGCACGTTCATCAACGAGGCCATTGCGATGCTGGGCGAGGGCGTCGAGCCGTCGACCATCGAGCAGGCCGGTCTGCAGGCCGGTTACCCGGCTGCGCCGCTTCAGCTCTCGGACGAGCTGACGCTCAACCTGATGCAGAAGATCCGCAAGGAAACCTACGACGCCCTCATCGCCGCGGGTCAGACTCCTCCCGAGGATCCGGCCGGTGCCGTCATCGACAAGATGGTCGACGAGTTCGAGCGTCCGTCGAAGGCCAAGGGCGCGGGCTTCTACGAGTACGAGGACGGCAAGCGCACCGGACTGTGGCCCGGACTGCGTGATGCGTTCAAGTCGGGTTCGGCGGACATCCCGTTCGAGGACCTCAAGGAACGCATGCTGTTCATCGAGGCCATCGAGACGCAGAAGTGCTTCGACGAGGGTGTGCTGAACACCACCGCCGACGCCAACATCGGCTCGATCTTCGGCATCGGCTTCCCCGCCTGGACCGGAGGCGTGCACCAGTACGTCGTCGGCTACCCGGGAGGTCAGGCCGGATTCGTCACTCGTGCAGACGAATTGGCGAAGAAGTACGGCGATCGCTTCCAGGTTCCTGCTTCGCTGCGCTAGTGCCGAGGCAGTGGTGCGATCGAGTGCCCCCGGTGGCACATAACCGCACCACTGCCGAAGGCATCTACCCGCGATGCGCGATCAACCTCTCGGCGCCGTCTGTGAATTGTTGCTTCATCAATTCGCAGGCGGCGTCGATGTCGTTTCGAACGAGTGCCTCGATGAGTTCCTCGTGGTTGCGGACGGCCGCTCGGCCCCAGTCACGATCGGTGGCATAGAGGCGGGTGGGTGTGTAGCGGGTGGCGTTGTTGAGAAACCACGCCAGTTTCGCCGAGTCGGCGAGTCGGTTGAGGACGCGGTGGAACTCGAACTCGCAGTTCTCGACATCCTCCGGCCTGCCGTTCTCGACGGCCGCGGACAGCAGTGCGGTGAGTTCGGCGAGTCGGGCGAGTTCGGCCTCGGTGATCTTCGGTGCTGCGCGGCGCACCAGTTCGACAGCGATCTGGCCCTGCAACCAGAAGATGTCGACGATGTCGTTCGGCGTCAGCGGCGAAACCTTGTAGCCGCGATGCGGGACGAGTTCGACGATGCCCTCACCCCGCAGCGTCAGCAGTGCCTCGCGGACGGGAGTGACGCTGACACCGAGTTCTGCGGCGGTCTCGTCGAGTCGGATGAAGTCGCCCGGACTCACTTCGCCGGACATGACGAGGTGCCGGACGTGGCTGGCCACCTCCTCCGACAGCTGCGGCCGTCGGCGCAGAACCGATGCTCGACGCTTGTCCACCATTCCGAAAGCCAATCACACGGCGGGCTTCGCGCGAAGGAGGACCTGCGCGACCGGTTCGACGACTCGGGCCGCGATGGGCCCCAGGATTGCCATCAGCAGCACGTATGCCGTCGCCAGAGCCGCGAGTTCGCCCTCCACCGCGCCTGCGGCCACGGCCAGTCCGGCGATGACGATCGAGAACTCGCCCCGCGCCACCAGTGCCGCACCGGTGCGCAACCGGCCAGGTCGTCCGATTCCCTGACGGCCCGCCGCCCACCAGCCGGTCGCGACCTTCGTGGCTGTCGTGGTCACCGCGAGCACGACGGCCCAGCCGAGCACGGGTGGGATGGTCGCCGGGTCGGTGGCGAGTCCGAACACCACGAAGAACATCGCGGCGAAGAGATCGCGCAGTGGCTCGAGCACGCGGGTGGCGTTGTCGGCCGTCGACCCAGATATGGCGATACCGAGCAGGAACGCGCCGACGGCGGCCGAGACCTGCAGTTCCGACGCGATGCCGGCCACCAGCAACGCGGATCCGAGGACCTTGAGCAGCACCACTTCGCGGTCGGGGCTGTCGAGTACTGCGGAGACGAGGTTGCCGTAGCGCAGTGCGACGACCAGCACGACGGTGAGGACGAACAGTGAGATGCCGAGCGCTTCGAGTCCGCCGAGGAAGCTCACGCCGCTGAGGACCGCGGTCAGGATCGGCAGATAGATGGCCATCGCCAGGTCTTCGAACACCAGAATCGACAGCACGACGGGGGTTTCGCGGTTTCCCAGTCGGCCCAGATCGGTGAGGACCTTGGCGATGATGCCCGAGGACGAGATGTACGTGACACCGCCCATTACCAGCGCTCCGACTCCGCCCCAGCCGAGCAGAAACGCGGCCACTGCACCCGGTGCGAAGTTCAGCACGATGTCGACCAGACCGGCCATCCAGGATCGGCGCAGACCGGTGACGAGTTCGGCGGCGGTGTATTCGAGTCCGAGCAGGAGCAGCAGCAGAACGACGCCGATCTCGCTCGCGATCTCGCTGAACTCGTCGATGCCGCTGAGATTGACGATGCCGCCGTTTCCGAACGCGAGACCGCCGAGCAGATAGAACGGGATGGGGGAGACACCTATTCGACCCGCCAGACGAGCGAGTAGTCCGAGAACGAAGAACACTGCACCCAGCTCGGTGAGGGCAAGTGCGCTCTCGGCCACTGTTCAGCCCCGACTGATCTCAGGCATTGCCGAGCAACTTGGCCGCTGCGTCCAGTCCGTCCGCGGTACCGACGGCGACCAGTAGGTCACCTGCGGCCAGCGTGAAGTCGGGGGTGGGGGACGGTTGAACCTGACCGGCGCGCATGACAGCGACGACCGATACCCCGGTTTTGGTGCGCATGGCGGTATCGCCGAGTGTGCGGCTGACGAACCGTGAGTCGGCGCGAATGGGAAGCCGACGGGTGTTGATTCCGGGAAGGTCACGATGCTCTTCCCCGAGCTGAGCGATGAGTTGCGGCGACCCGAGCAGATTGCCCAGGGCCGCCGCTTCCTCATTGCTCAACGTGATGGATTCCTGCGTCGCATCGGGGTCGTCCTTGCGCGAGACGATCAACTCGTTCACGCCGTCCTTGCGGGTGATGACGCCTATGCGACGCCCGGAAGCGAGTGCGAAATCCTTTCGCACTCCGATTCCCGGCAGCAGGGTCACTTCGACGTTCATGGTCGAAATGCTAGCCCTGCAGGCAGCGCATTATCGAAGGATCGGGCGTGCAGCCCGACCCGTCTCGATCAGGATGCGACGGCAGCCAGGAGGGCTTCGCGCTGGTTTGCGCCGAGGCCACCGATACGGCGGGTATCGGCGATGGACAGCTGCTCGAGCAGCTGTGCGGCGCGCACGGAACCAACACCCGGCAGGGCCTTGATCAGGGCGGACACCTTGGTCTTCTTGACGATCTCGTCGTTCTCCGCCTTGGCGAGAACGTCAGCGACGCTGAGTTCGCCGGACTTGACGGATGCGAGCAGCTTCGACCGCGCAGTGCGTGCCTCGGCCGCCTTGGCCAGCGCCGCGGTGCGCTGTTCCGGTGTCAATACTGGTAAAGCCATGGCCTGTTCTCCTCGATTGTGGTGACCCGTCGCTCGTTGACAGGTCTCGACCCTCTTGCATCGTGCCTGGTGGCTCTTCCAATCTAACCGAACAACACGGCTGTCATTCCGGTCGAGCCACCGAACCTTCCCAGCCAGGCTACGTCCTATCCGATTCGGGGTGTGCCCCGACCAGCACTTCGGCCCCGTGTCGGCTCTAGAAGGGCGTCGTGTACCGGGCATGTCCGACGCCTCCCTGCCGGTCTCTCAGGCCGGTGCAGGCGAGTAGGTCTTCCTGAGTGCGACCTTGACCACCTTGCCGCTCGCGTTGCGTGGGAGGGCGTCGACGACGACCAATTCCTTGGGGTGCTTGAACCGCGCGAGATGGTCGCCGAGCCACACGAGAAGCTCGTCGAGAGTCAGGTCGGGGGTGTCGGGGGAATCGTGCAGTGCGACCACCGCGACGGGCACCTCGCCCCACCTGTCGTCGGGTCGGCCGATCACTGCGGCCTCGAGGATTCGGGGGTGGGAGAACAGGACGTTCTCGACTTCGGCGCAGTAGATGTTCTCACCGCCGGAGATGATCATGTCCTTCTTGCGGTCGACGACGAACACGAAGCCTTCCTCGTCCTGGCGTACGAGGTCGCCGGAGTGGAACCAGCCGCCGTGGAACGCGTCCGCCGTCGCGTCGGGGTTCTCCCAGTATTCGCGCATCAATGTGGGCCCTCGATAGACGATTTCGCCGATCTCGCCCTGCGCCACGTCGTTCATGTCGTCGTCGACGACGCGTGCTGCGACGGTCGGGACGACGCGTCCTACCGAGCCGAGTTTGCGAAGGGCGTCGACGCCGTCGAGCACACAGGTGATGGGCGACATCTCGGTCTGCCCGAACACCGCGACGTTCATCGCACCCGGGAACGTGTCCGACATCGCGCGCAGAACGGTGTCCGATGCCGGGGCGGCGCCCCAGGAAATGACCCGCAGGGCAAGTTCTCTCGGGTTGGCCGCCTGCTCGGCGCACATCGCCTGCCACTGCACGGGGACGAGAAACAGATTGGTGACACGTTCGGCGGCGAGTACGTCGAGCAGGGTGCCCGGATCGAATGCCCCGACCGGGTGGACGACGGTGGGAATCCCGAGCAGCAGGCTCGGCGCGAGGCTGCCGAGTGCGGCGATGTGAAACATCGGTGAGGCGCAGAAGCCGACCTCGTCGGTGGCGCTCATCTGCAGTGCCCGGACACAGGTGAACGCCTGCGCCTGCATGTTCGCGTGTGTGAGTACCGCGCCCTTGGGCCTTCCGGTGGTGCCCGAGGTGTACATGATCAGCGCCGGGGCGTCGTCCGGCACGTCGACGGGGTCCGCCGGTTCGGCGGTGGACAGCAGCGCCTCGTACGCGTCTCCGGCGACGATGATTCCGGTCAGTGAATCACTCTGCGCTACAACTGCTTCGGCCAGTGGAGCGAGCGTCTCGTCGGAGATCACCAGGGACGAGCCGCTGTTCTGCGCGAGAAACGTCACCTCCGGCGGAGTCATCCGGAAGTTCACCGGGACAGCGAGTGCGCCGAGCGCGTTGATCGCCAGGACCGCCTCGAGATATTCGGGGCGGTTGAGCATCACGATCAATACCCGGTCACCGAATCCGATTCCGCGGCTCTGCAGCGCGCCCGCGAGCCGCGCGACGCGGTCGTCGAGTTCGCGCCAGCCGATCGATCGCCCCTGAAACCGAAGCGCCACTGCCTCGGGCTGCATGAGGGCGTGCCGTCGAACGTGGTTGTTCCAGTTGTTTCGGTTGGACAATCCGGGTTCGTTGGGGTGAGCGGCCATCGCCGGTTCCTCTCGTCAGCCGTATGAGCGGGGATCGAATGTGATGCAGCTTACAGAGTGTTGGCCGCTTTGTCCGGAACTCTGTTGACTGCATTTCGGCAGGTCAGTGACGCATTAAGTTTGTGATCATTCGCATCGATCCCGCTACTATGAGCACTCGAGACGACCGGCGAGGTGAGGCGATGAGCGAGACGAGTGCCACGGAGCCGCGGCGTCGGCCACGGAATCGGAAGTCGCAGATTCTGGTGGCCGCGGCCGAGGCCTTCAGCGAGCGCGGCTATCACCCCGTCGGAATCGAGGACATCGCTGCCACCGTCGGTATTTCCGGGCCCGCGCTGTACCGGCACTTCCCGACCAAGTACTCCCTGTTCGTCGACACCGTCATGCGGATGACCGACTCCTTGGTCGCGGCAACGGATCCGGCCGTCATCGATCCGTCCGTCGACGATGTGGAGGATCCACAGTCCCGGATCGACGCGGTCATCGGTGCCATCATCGCCACCACCATCGACAATCGCCGCACCGGTGGGTTGTATCGATGGGAGGGGCGCTATCTCGTCGGTTCGGACCGCGAATACCTACGGCGAGCGTTGCGCACGGTGCACGAGCGAGTGACGGTGCCGTTGCGACAGCTTCGCCCCGATCTGTCCGAGGCGGACGCCGCTCTGCTGGCCACGGCGTCGATCAGTGTGGTCGCCAGCATCACCGCGCATCGATCGGCATTGTCGGCCAAGCAGATCGAGGAGTCGATGCTCGCTGCCGCACGGTCGGTCCTGCGGACCGAACTTCCGCAGCAGGGCAGCGAATCGCCCCACCGCGACTGTGTGCTCGAGCATGCATCGAAACGGGAAGAGTTGCTGCACCATTCGATTCGGCTGTTCTATCTGCACGGGTACCACGAGGTGGGCCTCGACGACATCGGCGCAGCAGCGTCCATCACCGCCTCGAGCGTGTACCGCTACTTCCCCAGCAAGGCCGAGCTGCTCGAGGCCGCGTTGCATCGTGCCAACGACCAGCTCACCGACACCCTCGCCGGCGCGCTCGAGCACTCGAACTCCCCGGTCGACGCGGTGCGGACCTTCGCCAGGCTGTACACCGAATTGACCTTCCGGCAGGGCGAACTGGTGGCCGTGTACTTCGCCGAGATCGGAAATCTACCGGCCGATCGGCGCGCGACACTGCGCCGGATTCAGCGCCACAACGTCGACGGCTGGGCGCAGCTGCTGCGTGAGGCCCGGCCGAACACGAGCGTGGTGGTCTCACGATTTCTGATCCACGCCGCTCTCGGGTTGGTCTTCGACGTGGGTCGGACGGTGCGGTTCGAGCGGTCCGACCGAACAATGGCCCGGGTGCAGCGGACGATGACGGCGGTACTTCTGGGATGAACCCTCCGCGTTCAGGCCGGAGTCGGCACAGCGGAGTACGGGCATGCTTCGGTGCCCAGATCTCGGGGGCGGTAGCCGACGGGATAGCCGGGGTAGGTCCTGTTCGACGCGTCGGCGGTGGCCCGAGATCGCGTTCGCTTGGGTAGGAACCGCTCGACGCGGGCCCTGGCGCGCAGAGCCCGCACGGCCACCCGCTCGACCGTCGGTGAGCCTGCAGGGAACCCGAAGGCACCGGCCATCCGGTCGTCCAACAGTGCGAACACTCCCTGCTTCACTGCGGGGGTCAGCGCAGCGGGGTACCAGGAGCAGTACAGATCCAGGGTGTACGTGCCGATCCGACGATTGTCCTCGGTGAAGCGGAACGTCCGCTCCTCGTAGTCGAGCTTGAACTGCGCGAACTCGGTGTACGACTCGGGAATGTTCTTGATTCCCATTCGCTTTCCCACTTCGCGGTAGAAGTGGAACGTCGCGAGTCGTTCCTTGGGGTGCAGGCGACGCCATCCGTAGGTGTCGATCCACTCGATCGGCTCGTAGATGAACGTCGTCAACACGTAGAGCATGTCGTCGTTCGAGATGTCGTACTTTCCGTGCATTCGATTGACCGTCCGAAGCGATTCACGTCCCCGCTCGGAGTCGTATCCGTGCTCGAGCAGTTCGGCCATCAACAGCGAGGTGTCGTCGTAGCGCTTCTGCGGTCGGTTCTCGAATTCGCCGGTCTCGGCCAACAGTGCCGAGATGGTCGGCACGCAGTAGGTACGGAACAGCGCGAACTCGAGTGAACGCTGGTAGTCCCACGGGAACTCGTAGCCGGCCGTGATGCGGTGGATGGTGTGACAATCCCGCACCGGGTCGAGTTCCTCGATGCGTCGAAGCCAGCCGAAGCGCCCCTTCTTCGGCGTGATGTCCATGGTCAGCCTCTTCCGTGCCGAAGCTTAAGTGCCAGCACGGAGAGCTTCATGTTTCGCGCTTTGCGCTTCATCGTCAGCAGATTGATCGGAGCTGCGAAACTTTGCACGGTCAACGATTTGACGGTGCTGAATTCGCGCAGGCCGTCGGCCCCATGGATGCGGCCGAATCCGGAGTCGCCCGTGCCGCCGAACGGCAGCGCCGGAACGCCGGCGAATCCGAGGACCGAATTGACCGTCACGACACCACAATCGAGCTTCTCGGCGGCGCGTCTGCCCACTGCTCCGTCCTGGGTGAACACCGATGCGCCGAGTCCGTACTTGGACGCGTTGGCCCGCTCGATGGCCTCGTCTAGATCGCGAACCTTGTTGACCACCACGGTCGGACCGAAGGTCTCCTCGGTGATTGCGGTCGAGTCCTCGGGTACGTCGGTGAGAACCACCGGGTCGATGTACGGCCCGTGCAGCGACTCGAGGCCGCCGACGACGGCTTTGCCGCCCTTGGCCAGAGCGTCCTCGATCTGGCCTCGCACGATCTCGCTCTGTTTGCCGAGTGTCATCGGGCCGTAGGACGAGGTCTTCGTTCCTCCGGGCTTCAGCGCTTTCACCGCGGCGGTGAATTCACCGACGAACCGGTCGTACACCGGAGCCGCGACGTAGATGCGTTCGACGCCTGCGCAGGTCTGCCCGGCGTTGCCCATCGCCCCGAACGTCGCGAATTCCACTGCGGCAGTGATGTCCGCGTCTGCGTCGACGAGCATCGCGTCCTTGCCGCCGCACTCGGCGACGAGTGGGGTCAGCGACTTCGCGCAGGTTGCCATGACCTTCTTGGCGGTGGCGGTGGAGCCGGTGAACGCGATCTTGTCCACGCCGGATTCGACGAGGGCGGTACCGGTGGATCCGTCGCCGGTTATGGTCTGGAACACCGGGTGCGGAGCGGCCAGTGACTGCCACTTCTCGGCCAACCAGGTGCCGACGCCCGGCGTCAGTTCGCTCGGTTTGAATACGACGGTGTTGCCTGCGGCGAGGGCGTACGCGATGGAACCCATCGGTGTGTAGAGCGGGTAGTTCCAGGGGCCGATGACTCCGACGACGCCGAACGGTCGGTATCCGACGTAGGCCTTCTGGTTCACCGCGAGCAGGCCCGATCCGACCTTGCGCTGCCGCAGAATCTTCTCGGCGTTGCGGGCCGCCCAGTCCAGGTGTTCGACGCCGAGCATGACCTCGAGCAGCGAGTCCTCGTCGGGCTTGCCGGTTTCGGCGGCGATGACGGCGGCGAGGCTCGGGGCGTCCCTGGCGATGGCGGACTTGAATTCCAGCAGCCATCGTTTGCGTCCGACGAAGCCCTGTACGTCCCACCAGCGTGCGGCCGACCGGGCTCGAGCGACGGCGATGTCGACCTCTGCGGGGCCCGCGATCGGATACGTGGCGAGTGCGACACCCGTTCGGGGATCGAGGCTTTCGAAGCTGCTCTCGGTCGTTCGTTCGATCTGGTCCGTCATGGGCTCTATCCTCCAGCGGATCGCATCACATATATTTGATGTGATTCAATGTTGTCCAGGACACACTATGCGTCGTGTCCGGTTGCGACAACCCCCGCTGCCTCGACGTGCAGGAGCAATTCATGAGCATCGATCTCACTCGGGAACAGACCGCCTTCGCGCAGGCGGTTGCGTCGTTCTGCGCGAAAGAGGCCGGCACCAGGGCGCAGCGGGACGCGCTCACCGAGCACGGCGCGCACAGTCACAACCAGGCGCTCTACGACAAGATGGCCGAGCTGGGCTGGTTGGGCGCGATCATCTCCGAGGAGCACGGCGGAGCGGGCGGCAGCACCGTCGATCTGTGCATTCTGCTCGAAGAGTCCGCGAAGGCCATGGCTCCCATCGGCGGCATCGGTCCCACCCTGATCACCGGTGCGGCCTACGAGAAGTTCGGCACCCCGGCGCAGAAGGACACAGTTCTCGGTGGCATCGTCGCCGGCCGAAGCTACTCGATCTCCATGTCCGAGCCCGAAGCCGGCTCTGATGTGGGAAATCTGACCTGCCGCGCCGAGAAGACCGACTCCGGCTGGCTGATCAACGGCCAGAAGACCTGGTGTTCCAACGCGCATTTCGCGGACCGAATTCTGCTGGTGGCACGCACCGGCAAAGACGGTGGGAAGCACGACGGGTTGACCATGTTCGACGTCCCGGCCGATATCGAGGGCCTGAACATCGTCGGCATCGACACGATGGGCGGCAAGGAAGTCAACGACCTCTACTTCACCGACTGTGTGCTGCCCGAGGACGCGGTGGTCGGAGTGGAAGGTCAGGGATGGTCGCAGCTGATGACCGGCCTGAACATCGAGCGCCTGATCCTGGCGGCGATGATGCTCGGCACTGCGCAACGAGCGTTCGACGACACACTCGACTTCGTCACCCAGCGAAAGCAATTCGGCAGGCCCGTCGGCACGTTCCAAGCACTGCGACATCGCATCGCCGATCTGGCGACCGAGATCGAATGCGGACGGCTGCTGGTCTACCACGTGGCTCGGTTGGTCGACGAGAACCCGACGAAGCTGTTCCCGCGAGAAGCCTCGATGGCCAAGCTCAAGCTCACCGAGACCGCGAAGAAGGTGGCCCTCGAGGGCATGCAGATGATGGGCGGCTACGGTTACGCCACCGAATTCGACATGGAAAAGCACGTGCGGACGACTCTCGTGTCCTCGATCTACGGCGGTACCAACGAGATTCAGCGTGACATCATCGGCAAGACGTACGGACTCTAGGCAGTCGTGCTGCATCGCCGCCCGCAGCTCTCGGAGGACGTCGCCGCAAGTATTCGCCAGCAGATCGTCACGGGCGTACTGACACCGGGCACCTTCGTGCGCATCGACGATACGGCGGGCGAACTCGGGGTCAGTGCCACTCCCGTGCGAGAAGCATTGGTGGCGTTGCGCGGTGAAGGTCTGGTGGAACTGGTGCCGCGTCGGGGCTACCGGGTCAACGAGTTGACCGAACGCGACATCGAGGACATCTTCTGGTTGCAGGGCACGATCGCGGCAGCGTTGGCCCGCCGCGCCGCGCAGCACATCACGAACGAACAGATCGAGGCGCTTCGCGCCGTGAACGATCGATTATGTGACGCCGTGGCCCGATCCGACTTCGAATCGGTGGAGTCCTGCGAGTTCGAATTCCACAGGTACATAAACAGATTCGCCGGAGGAACCAAGCTGGCCTGGTTTCTCCTCGGTGCCGTGAGATACACACCCTCGCGGCTGTATGCGTCGAACAGGCAATGGGGTGAGCACGCGGTCCGCCATCACGAACAGTTGATCGAGGCATTCCAGCGGCGAGACGTCGAGCTCGTCGGTGACCTGACGTGCCGGCACTTCCTCTCCGGAGCCGAGCTGGTGACCCGGCTAACGGGGTGATGCGGCCAGTAACAGCTCGGCGCAGCGGACGACCACGGCCTCCTCGTCCATCTCGAGTTCGCCGCCGAGCCACGCAGTGAGCACCTGAGCGAATCCGCCGACGACGAAATAGGTTGTCAGATCGAGATCGTGGTCTCCGGTCGTGCCGTAGAACTCGGTGGCCTGAGTGGCGAGCAGACGGGCGAACATCTTCGTCGACTCGGCCCGTTTCGCCACCACGATGTCGCCGACCGCAGTGACGGAGAACAGGAGGAACCCACGGCGGGGGTCGTCCGCGACTGCGCGCACGATCGCACGAATTCCGACGTGGACCCGTTCTCGGGCGTCCCTCGGTGCTGCGGCGACCGCGTCGAGCGCGATGGCTGCGACCTCCTCGACGACGTGGTCGTACACGGCCTCCATGAGCGCGCTCCGGTCCGCGAAACTCTCGTAGAAGTAGCGGCTCGCGACGCCGGCCCGGCGGCACACCCCTCGAACCGTCAAGTCGGGCTTGGCAGTTCCGAGCAGATCGAGTCCGGTCTCGATGAGGATGCGTCGACGGTCGGCGACTCGGGCCGAACCGTCCACGCCGCCGTAGGTACGGGGTGAATCGGGCATGAACACATCTTGACACCGCTCGGCACCCGCGCCTAGCTTGATCTGAACACGCACGTACTCAGATTGCCGACAGGGGAGGGCTCGACTGCATCATGACTGTCGACAACGACCTTCTACGCAAGTCCATGACCGGCTTCGGCCTGCTCGCCGGTTCGGCGAACGTCATCATGCAACTCGGGCATCCCGCCGTCGGATACGGGGTTTTCGAAAGCCGCGTGGAATCCGGGCAGATCAACCGGCACCCGATCAAGCGCACCCGAACGACGTTGTCCTACCTGGCGGTTGCGGGTATGGGAGACGATCGGACCAAGGCCGCGTACCGGAAGGCGACCAACAGATCTCATGCCGCTGTGCGCTCGACGGCGGACAGCCCGGTGAAGTACAACGCCTTCGACCCGAACCTGCAGCTGTGGGTCGCGGCGTGCCTCTACCGAGGTTTCGAGGATGTGTATGTCGCCTTGTACGGGCCGCTCGATCCGGACGACGCGGACGAGATGTACCGGTCGTGTCACGTACTCGGATCGACACTGCAGATGCCGCCCGAGATGTGGCCCACCGATCGATCGGCGTTCGAGAAGTACTGGGAAGCAGCACTGGACGACATTCACATCGACCCGACGATCCGGCGCTACCTGCACGGCGTTGCCTCGGCAACGTTCGCCCGACCCGCAGTGCTGCACCCGTTGATCGGGCCGTTCTTCCGTTTCGTGACCACTGGATTCTTGCCCCAGCGTTTCCGAGACGAGATGGAACTGCCGTGGGATCCGGTCAAGCAGAGACGGTTTGCGCTTGTTCTGCGCAGCGCGTCCCTGCTCAACCGGATGTTGCCGCCCGCCGTTCGTGCACTCCCGTTCAACCTTCTACTGCACGATGTCCGGCGACGGATGCGCTCGGGCCGGGCGCTGGTCTAGCTCGAGGCCTCAGCTGAGGTGGTGCGGCTGCGGGTGCGACTTGTGCCCCTCGTCCGATCCCTCGTCGTCCTGGTGACCGTTCACCGTGCCTTGCACGCCCGTCCCCGCCGGAACCATCGAGATGATCACAGACTTCGAGGTGGGGCAATTACTTCGCAGCGCAGTCGAATCCAACGGAATCAGCGGATTGGTCTCGGGGTAGTACGCAGCAGCCGACCCACGCGGGGTGTCGTACTCGACGATGCGGAACGACGGCGCACACCGTTCCACGTCGTCGTCGTCCCACTTGGTGACGAGATCGACCATGTCGCCGTTGCGGAAGCCGAGAGACGAGATGTCCTCCCGATGCACGAAGATGACGCGTCGACCGTTCTCGATGCCGCGGTACCGATCGCTGAGGCCGTAGATGGTGGTGTTGAACTGATCGTGGCTGCGCAGCGTCTGCAGGATCAGATGGCGCGGCGGAACCTGCAGCACGTCGATCGGTGAGATGGCGAATTCACCTCGGCCGCTCTTGGTTTCGAACGTCCGACTGTCGCGCGGGGGGTGCGGAAGAACGAAGCCACCGGGGCGTCGAACATTGACCTCGTAGCCCTCGCAACCGGCGACGACGCGGGAGATGTGCTTGCGGATGTTGCGGTAGTCGTCGCGGAAACCCTTCCAGTCGAGACCGTATCGGTCACCGAGGGTCGCCTCGGCGATACCGCTGACGATGGCGACCTCGGAACGAAGGAATTCGCTCGCGGGCTTCAGCGGTCCGCGTGAGGAGTGCACCGAGCAGGTGGAGTCCTCGACCGAGATCCACTGCTCGCCACTGGCTTGCACGTCCTTCTCGGTGCGGCCCAGGGTCGGCAGAATCAGTGCGGTCTCGCCGCAGACCAGGTGCGAACGGTTGATCTTGGTGGAGATCTGCACCGTCATCCGCATCTTGCGCAGCGCCTCGAAGGTGACGTCACTGTCCGGAGTTGCCTGGACGAAGTTTCCGCCGAGTCCGAGGAAGAAGTGCGCCTTGCCGTCGCGCATGGCCCGGATGGAATCGACGGTGTCCAAGCCGTGCTCGCGCGGCGGCTCGAAGTCGAACTCCGCGGCCATCGCGTCGAGAAACTTCACCGGAGGGCGTTCCCAGATGCCCATCGTGCGGTCGCCCTGCACGTTCGAGTGGCCACGAACCGGCAGCAGACCCGCACCTGCCTTTCCGATGTTGCCTTGCGCGAACGCGAGATTGGTGACTTCCTTGATGGTGGCGACGGCGTTGCGGTGCTGCGTCAGGCCCATCGCCCAGCAGAAGACGGTGGCCTTGGAGTCGCGCAGCATCTCGGCGGCCTCGGTGATCTGCGCTACCGACAATCCGGTCACCTCGGTGACGAGATCCCAGTCGACCTCGGCGACGTGCGCCTTCCACGCGTCGAAACCGACGGTGTAGGTGTCGAGGAACTCGTGATCGAGCGCGTCCCACTTCACCAGCAGCGAGCCGATGGCCTGGAAGAGTGCGAGGTCGCCGTTGAGCTTGATCGGCAGATGCAGATTCGACAGGTCCGTTCCCGGTCCCACCATGCCGCGCGGAGTCTGTGGATTCTTGAAGTTGAGCAGACCCGCTTCGCGAAGTGGGTTGATGGACAGAATCTTTGCGCCGTTCTGCTTCGCCAGCTCGAGGGCCGAGAGCATACGCGGGTGATTGGTGCCGGGGTTCTGGCCCGCCAGGATGATCAGCTCGGCGTTGTGGACGTCGTCGAGCGTGACGCTGGCCTTGCCGATACCGATGGACTCCTGCAGCGCGATGGACGTCGACTCGTGACACATGTTGGAGCAGTCGGGCATGTTGTTGGTGCCGAATGCCCTGGCGAACAGTTGGTAGGTGAACGCGGACTCGTTGGAGGCGCGGCCCGAGGTGTAGAAGATGGCTTCGTCCGGGCTGGCAAGTGACTTCAGCTCGTCGCCGATCAGGCGGAACGCGTCGTCCCACTCGATCGGTTCGTAGTGCGTGCCACCGGGCCGCTTGATCATCGGATGCGTGATCCGGCCCTGCTGGCCGAGCCAGTGCTCAGTGTGACCGTCGAGCTCGGCAATGCTGTGCTGCGCGAAGAACTCCGGGGTTGCCCGGGTCGTCGTCGCCTCCTCGGCAACGGCCTTGGCTCCGTTCTCGCAGAACTCCGCTGCGTGCCGATGGCCCGGATCCGGGTCCGGCCACGCGCAGCTCATGCAGTCGAAACCCTCGGCCTGGTTCAGCTTGAGGAGCGTCTGCGCGGTGCGCTTGGGCCCCATGTGCCCGAGTGCTCGCTTCATCGACACCGCGACAGCGGTGGCACCTGCGGCATGGGTCTTCGGCTTCTCGATATCGAGCTCGGCCTCGTCGACGTCGCTGTCGGTGCGTCTCATGCGGGTCCCTTCGTTGCGTTACCCCCGCACTCGACCATAGCCTTCGGCTCAGCCGGCGAGGAGTTCGGTCACTAGATCCACGTACTGCTGCTTCGCCGAATCCTGGCTCGTGCCTTCGAGCTTCGCCCAGGCATCGAACTTCGCACGGTTCACCATGTCCAGTCGTCCCGGCCGCTTACCCGAGACGTCACCGATCGAACCCTGCTTGTAGAGCGAGTACAGGCGCAGGAGGTCGTCGTTGCTCGGCTTGGACGTGAGCTTCTTGACGTCCACCTGCGCGTCGGCGAACGACTGGTCGAGATCGGACATGGAAGAACTCCTTCTGCTAGAGGTGGTGCCATCCTTGCACGGCAGCATCGGAAACAAGCCGAATGCAGTGCGCCACGAGGGCTTCGCCGGTGACGGCGAGCGTGCCGTCGAGACAGCCGATGAACAGGGCAGTCAGCGCCCCGACGGTTCCGACGGCGATCAGCTGTCGGTCGGCGGAGTCGGGCAGTTGGGCGTGCACCAGTTCGACGAAGCCCGGCAGCAGGTCGAGTCCGCGTCGGCTGAGCGCAGGCTCGGCCAACGGTGCGATGAGCAGAACCCGTCCCGTTCGTGGTTCGTCGATGATCAGTTCGACGAATGCGCGCACGGGCGCGGCGATGGTGTCCTCGGGGGTGGTTGCCGTCGCGACGGCGTCGATCAACGTCTTCTGGGCTCTCGATCCCACCCAGGCGTACACGGCCCGGACGAACGCGTCGCGATCGGAGAAGCTCTCGTAGAAGTACCGCTCGGTCAGCCCGGCGGTACGGCAGACGGCTCGCACGTTCACTGCCGGTCCGTCGGGCGCGCCGAGGAGCTCGACCCCTGCGGCGAGCAGTGCGTCGTACCGCTTGGATCTGCGTTCCTCCAACTGTTGACTACGCATGTTGTCAACTTTAGTGTGACAACATGCGTAGTCAGTCCGATCGACCCGTTCCGCTCGGTCCCGACTCACTCACCTGGAAGTACTTCGGCGACTGGCGGGGCATGCTGCAGGGCATCTGGGCAGGGTCGATGCAGAACATGCATCCAGGGCTCGGAGCCGGGGTGGAGCAGCATTCGACGTTCTTCGACGAGCGCTGGCAGCGCCTGTATCGATCGTTGTATCCCATCGGCGGCGTCGTGTTCGACGGCGATCGGGCCGAGGAGACCGCACTGCAGGTCCGCGGATATCACACGAACATCAAGGGAATCGACGCCAAGGGCCGCAAGTACCACGCGCTCGATCCCGACACGTTCTACTGGGCACACGCCACCTTCTTCATGGGCACCGTGCTCACTGCAGACCACTTCATGGGCGGCCTGACCGAGGAGCAGAAGGTCACACTGTTCGACGAGCATGTGCAGTGGTACCGGCTCTACGGCATGAGCATGCGGCCGCTACCCGCAACCTGGCCCGAGTTCCAGAAGTATTGGGATCACATGTGCCGAAACGTTTTGGAAGACAACATGGCTGCCCGAGGTGTGCTCGACCTGTCGAAGCTGGGACCACCGCCCTACGCATCCTGGCTGCCCGAACGAGTGTGGGCGGCGCTCAGGCGACCGGTGGCGAGGCTGTTCGTCTGGATCACCGTCGGGCTCTACGACCGGCCGGTGCGTGAGCTGCTCGGCTACAGCTGGTCCGCTCGGGACGAGAGGCGTTTCGCGCTGTTCGGTAAGGCGGTGAACCTCGTGTTCGGGTTGGTGCCGCCGCGACGACGACTGCACCCGCGCGGCCGCGCCGGATGGGACCGCGTCACCGGTCGGATCGGAAGAACGGCACCGCTGGTGCACACGCCGGCGCGGAATCTGCCGCCGGTGGAACGTCGTTCGGACCCCTCGCACTACAGCCCGAATGTGTAGAACCACCGGTCGTGGGTACATGGCGGTTCATGTACAACTCAAGAACCGGATCCGGTAAGCCGCTGGTCCTCGTGCACGGTCTCGGTTCCTCGCACCGCAACTGGGACCCCATCGTCCCCGCCCTGGCCGCGCATCGAGAGGTCATTGCCCTCGATCTGCCCGGATTCGGGCAGACTCCGCCTCTGTCGGAGGTGTCGATCGAGACGCTCACCGATGCGTTGCGTGAATACCTCGACGACGAGGGACTGTCCGACGCAGACCTCGTCGGTAGTTCGATGGGCGCGCGCATGGTCGTCGAGCTCGGTCGCCGCGGCCATCGCGGTTCGATGGTGGCACTCGATCCCGGTGGATTCTGGAACGACCGCCAGGTCAAGATCTTCGGAGCCACGATCACCGCGTCGCTGGCCCTGATGAAGAACGTGCAGCCACTGGTGCCGTTCCTGGCCGGCAACCCGGTGACCAGAACGGCTGCGCTGGCTCAGTTCTCGGCTGCGCCGTGGAAGCTGCCGAGTGGATTGGTCGAGCGGGAGCTCAAAGGCTTCTCCAGCAAGACCTCACCCTCGCTGGACGCCGCACGTAAAGCCTTGATCAACGGGCCCAAGCAGATCGGTGCGCCGAAGGGGACGTTGCAGGGGTCGCTGCTCATCGGCTGGGGTCGCCAGGACAAGGTGACGCTGCCCAGCCAGGCGAAGGTGGCGCTGGAGCGATTCCCCGACGCCACCCTGCACTGGTTCGAGAAATGCGGACACTTCCCGCACTGGGATC
The DNA here is from genome assembly GCF_002259075.1 of Rhodococcus sp. 15-725-2-2b. Taxonomy (NCBI): domain Bacteria; kingdom Bacillati; phylum Actinomycetota; class Actinomycetes; order Mycobacteriales; family Nocardiaceae; genus Rhodococcus; species Rhodococcus sp. 15-725-2-2b. The sequence continues at coordinate 74,426 of NZ_NPFL01000008.1, forward strand.
AGCCGACCGAGACCGCGCGGGTCATCCTGCGGGCGACCGGTCGCTAGCTCCCATGTGAGTGGAACTTCGTAGCCCGCTACGAAGTTCCACTCACAGGGCTCAGCCGTTCCACCACGGCCGCAGGGGAACGTTCGCCTGACCCTTCGGCCCGAGTTTGACCGCCAGAACCTGGTGCAGCTGGACCACATTGCGCTCGAATCCCAACCGGGAGCCGGCCATGTACAGGCCCCAGACGCGGGCTGTTCCCTCACCGGCTTCGGCGACGCACGCATCCCAGTTCTCGACGAGGTTCCGGCACCATCCGGCGAGAGTGAGCGCGTAGTGCTCGCGCAGGTTCTCCTCGTGCCGCACCTCGAGCCCGACGTCCTGGATCTCGGTGATGATGCGGCCTGAGCCGGTGAGCTCGCCGTCGGGGAAGACGTAGCGGTCGATGAAACTGCCTGCCTTGGCATGCGCGCGATTGTCCGGCCGGGTGATCGAGTGATTGAGCAGTCGGCCTCCGTCCCGCAGCTTGGACTGGATGAACGCGAAGTACGACGGGTAGTTGTGCACGCCGATGTGCTCGGTCAGTCCGATGGACGAGACGGCATCGAAATTCGTTTCGGGCACGTCGCGATAGTCGGAGAAGCGCACCTCGGCGAGGTCGGAGAGACCCTCGTCGGCGATGGCCTTCTGTGCCCACGACGCCTGCTCCTGAGAGAGCGTCACGCCGATGACCTTGACGCCCCTGCGCGCGGCGTAGCGCACCATCGAGCCCCAACCGCAGCCGATGTCGAGCAGACGATCACCCGGCTTCAGTCCGAGCTTGTCGAACACCAGACGGTACTTGTTCTCCTGCGCTGCTTCCAACGATTGATCCGCGCTCTCGAACGCCGCACAGGTGTAGGTCATCGAGGGGCCGAGCACCATCTCGTAGAAGGCATTGGACACGTCGTAGTGGTGGTGGATCGCCTCTGCATCGCGAGTCTTGGAGTGGCGCAGACCTTCCGCGATGCGACGCCACCGCGGAATCGCCTCCTGGGGCGGGGGAGCGATGGGCCGCAACACATCCCAGCCGAGCGAACGGGCGATCGACGTCAGTGTCATCGCCGAGGGGCGACGGAAGTGCAGTTCGTCTCCCATCAGTGCCAGCAACTCGTAGGGATCGCCCGGATGAACGCCCGTTGCTTCCAGATCACCCGAGACGTACGCGCGCGCCATGCCGAGATCGCCGGGAGCGGTTGCGAGATACGTGGTTCCGCGAGGGCTCTTGAGGTTGAGGCCGATTCTCGCGTCCTCGGGTCCTGCGGTGCTGCCGTCGTATGCGGTGAAACGCAGTGGGATGTTGCCGTCGGAGATCAGTTCCAGAATCTCGGAGATCTTGAGCTTCTGGGCACCGCTCACCGTGCGATTGCCGGAGTCCTTGAACGTCGTCATCTGCGTTGCACCGCCTTCGAGTACAAATCCAACAATCGGGATTCGGGATCGTATTTCTTCTTGAGCTGTGTGTATCTCTCGCCGCCGTACAGCACGGCGAATTCATCCTGGGTGTAGTAAGCATCCGAGTACAGCGATTTATGCCCGTCGAACTCGGTCACCTTCTTCTCGATGGCGCGGTTCGCGGCACCCTCGGGTTCGCCTGCAACGATCGGGACCGACGACCAGAAGCCGATGTTGACGTAGGTGCGTTTCGGTTCGAGTGGATACAGCGGCCACGGCCGGGCCGGATTCGCACCTGGCGCGGCAGGCTCGCGAAGACGCAACGGGCACAACCACAATGGCTCGATCGGGATGTTGTCGAGGAACCACGCCACGAAGCCGGCGGTGTGTTCGATCGGAACTTCTACGTCCTGCACGACGCGTTCGCGTGGCGGATTTCCCTTGCGCTTCTCGAGTCGATCGGCAATGTCGTACTTGCGATCGAAGCCGATGAGCTTCCAGTAGAAACTACTGCGCCGGTACTTGCGTGGCCAGAAGCGTCGAATTCTCGGGTTCTGTGTTCCGAAGGCTCGGGAGCACCAGAACCAATCGGTGTCCCAGCGCCACAGGTAGTCGTGAACGGTGAGGCGGTCGGTCTTCGGTGTGTCCGACGCGTGCTGGATCGAGCGATAGAAGATGTCGGCACCGGTGTAGTCGCTGACCGGTCCCGGTTCGTCGGTCTGAACGCCGAGGGTGAGGTAGCTTTCGTCGGCGCTGAACACCACACCGTCGAGGTACTGAACCTCGATGCCGTCGTACTCGCGCTGTTCGACGATGGTGTCCATCGTGGACTGGAGGGTGTCGAGATCGTGAAATCTCAGGTGGCGCAACGCGACATACGGCAGCACGGGTTCGAGCTGAATCCGCAGTCGAGTGGAGTAGCCCAGGGTGCCGTACGAGTTGGGAAAGCCCCAGTAGAGATCCGAGTGTTCGCCCTCCGGTGTTGCGGTGACGATCTCGCCGCTGCCGGTGAGTACGTCGATCTCGAGCACCGATTCGTGGGGAAGTCCACTACGAAACGACGTCGACTCGATACCGAGTCCGGTGACGGCTCCACCGAGGGTGATCGTCTTGAGCTGCGGGACGACGAGGGGCGCGAGACCGTAGGGAAGCGTCGCGTCGACCAGGTCCTCGTACGTGCACATGCCGGCGACATCGGCTGTACGCGAGTCGGGATCGACGGAGATGACCTTGCTCAGGCCCGACACGTCGAGCCCCGGCGTGGTGGTGGTCGTCCTGGCCCGGAACAGGTTGGACGTCTTCTTCGCCAGACGCACCGTCGCATCGGTCGGAATCGCGCGGTAGCTGCGAAGCAGCTGCTCGACACCCGACCGGTGCGCTGCGTAACCGCTCTCCCTCGGTTCTGGCCGTCGTCCGAGGAGAGCATTCACTGAAGCCACATTCAGACGCTATATCTCGTACCGCACGGTATCCACCGGCATCGGCGTCCGACCGGTGAAACTTCACGCAACTGTTGCCGAATCCGGGTGAGGAATCGGAGTAAATCGGACAAATGGTTGCGTCATGCATGTGGTTTGCGCGTCCAGAATTGTTCTGTGAAGCGCATCACACATGAGTCGGCGCGATGTCGAACGTGGTCGCGGAGAGAGGCAGGATGGATAGACATCCCGTCCGCTAGAGAAGGAGTACGTCTTCGTGGCTCAGGTCAGTGCATCCAGTTCCGCCACCATCGCTGCCACACCGGATCGGGTGCTCGCCGCGCTCGCCGACTACGAGACGGTGCGCCCACGCATCCTGCCCGAGCAGTACCGCGACTACGAGGTGGTCCAGGGTGGGCAAGGAGACGGAACCGTGGCCACGTGGACCTTGCAGGCCACCGAGAAGCGAGTGCGCAACGTCGCCGCGACAGTCACCGTCGCCGGGTCGACCATCACCGAACGCGACGCCAATTCCTCCATGGTCACCACCTGGTCGGTCGCCCCGGAAGGCGCAGGCACCACGGTCACCACGACGACCGAATGGAAGGGTGCAGGCGGAATCGGCGGATTCTTCGAGAAGACCTTCGCACCTCTCGGACTGAAGAAGATCCAGGCCGCGACGCTGGAGAACCTGCGTCGCGAGTTGATCTAGACCCGCTCGAAGTCGGGAGCCTGGATGAGCGCCAGAGTCCCGACCACGACGGTGCGCATCGACCACAGGAACATCCCGTCGGGCCCACGGTCGACCGTGTCGTAGGCCCCGGGCAGGGTGTCGAGGTCGGTGCGCGCCGCGATCGCGTCGTCGTACTCACGATCGCGGCGGACATCGTTGTAGACCATCTCCGCCAAGGCCAGAGCGTGCTCGACGACGGTGATGACGGCCCAGGTCGCTTGCTTCGGAGTGAGGTCGTAGCGCAGTCGGTAGCGCGTTTGGACGGCGTCGGCCATACGAAGAGCATCGATCGAGCTGGGAGTCAGGCCGATCAGATACTCCGCGATCCCGGGGTTGGAGTGAACCAACTCGCGCATCGCGGACGCGAGTGTCAGCAACGCGTCGTGCATCGATTCGTCGTCGGCGGGGAGTGGCGGGGACCAGCGGCGCAGAATCTCCTCCGCCACGAGGGCCTTGAGGGCGCAGAGATCGTCGATGTTGTTGTAGATCGCGACGATCGAGACGCCCAGGCTCTCGGCCACGGACTTCACCGTCACCTTGGGCAGAGTCAGCGCAATGCCCGCCTCGGCCATGGTCTCGGGCGTCACCCGACGCTTGCGAGGGGACTGGCGTCCTTCGGGGGCCGCCGACTGATCCATTCCACGAGACTACGGGCGCTCAGTACTGACGGATGTTCAGGCGCGGGGCTCTAGAATCGCATCGTGTCCTTCTCGTCCGCACTACCCGCGACTGACGGTGATCGGACGCTGGTCGAACTGGCCAGGCAGACAATCGATTCATCGACGGATGCGGGACCTGATGAGGACGGCATCCACACGATGGGTGCGGCGGTGAGAGTGGCGGACGGCCGAACCTTCGCCGGGGTGAATCTCTATCACTTCACCGGTGGCCCGTGCGCAGAGACCGTCGCGCTTGCAGCGGCTCGGGCCGCCGGTGCGACCGAGCCGACTCACATCGTGGCGGTCGGTAACCACGGGCGCGGAGTGAAGAGCCCGTGCGGCAAGGATCGTCAGATCTTTGCCGACCTCTATCCCCTGATGCGCGTGATCATCGATTCGCCCGACGGCCTCGTCAGCGTTCTCGCCGGCGAACTCCTCCCCGCCGGATACGACCATCGCGCGGAGCAACGCTGATTCTCGTTACCGAGGGCGAACCGTCGTGCGGCATCGCCCGAAGGCACTGCGCTGAGTGTCCACTATTCGTCACCGCAGGCGCGATCCCGTGTCTGCCGCGAAATTGTAGACACTAAGGTCGGTATGTCGATTCGACGCGCAGTGAATCACAGCGATCCACGGTGCGGCTACGCTTGAGTTCGCTTCGACCCACGCGAGAGGACGGCACAGTGCAACCCGGTGAACAGCCCGACATGGCATCGATCCTGCAGCAGGCCCAGCAGATGCAGCAGCAGTTGATGGCGGCGCAGGCCGAGATCGCGGAAACCGAAGTGACCGGCCAGGCGGGCGGCGGACTCGTCGTTGCCACCGTCAAGGGAACCGGTGAGGTGGTCGGCCTGACCATCGATCCGAAGGTCGTCGATCCCGACGACGTCGAGACTCTGCAGGATCTGGTGATCGGTGCGATCGCCGATGCGTCGAAGGCAGCTCAGAACGTAGCGAGCGAGAAGCTCGGCCCTCTCGCCGGTGGTCTCGGCGGCGGCTCACTCGGACTACCCGGCTTCTAGGCGAGAAGAGTGTACGAAGGTCCGGTTCAGGATCTGATCGACGAACTCGGCAAGTTCCCCGGGGTCGGTCCGAAAAGCGCTCAGCGCATAGCCTTTCACCTCCTCGGCGTCGAACCTCCCGAGGTGGACCGGTTGATGCGCGCGCTGCAGCGCATTCGTGACGGTGTGCAGTTCTGCGTCGTGTGCGGCACGGTCTCGGACAAGGAACTGTGCCGAATCTGCTCGGACTCGCGGCGTGACCGATCCATGATCTGCGTCGTCGAAGAGCCCAAAGATGTTCAGGCCGTAGAACGTACGCGAGAATTCAAAGGCCGCTACCACGTGCTCGGTGGGGCGCTCGATCCACTGAACGGAGTGGGACCGGATCAGCTCCGCATCCGAGAGTTGTTGACTCGCGTGGGAACTCAGGACGACGGTGTCGACGTCACCGAGGTCATCATCGCCACCGACCCCAACACCGAGGGCGAAGCAACGGCCACGTACCTGGTGCGCATGATGCGTGATTTCCCCGGCCTGGCGATTACGCGCCTCGCGTCGGGCCTGCCGATGGGCGGAGACCTCGAATTTGCCGACGAACTGACGCTGGGCCGCGCGCTGACCGGACGTCGACGTATGTAGAGCGGCTTCGCCGCACGTGCACGAAACTTCGTAGCAGGGGTCGAATTTCTGCTCACGACCCGGAGTTATGCACAGCCTGTGGATGGATCCTGACGCGGTCATCGCAAACCGGCGATCCTGAGGTCTATGAAGGCGAGACCAGCGGGTACCTGGCAACGAATATTGGACGAGCAGCACGGAATCATCACCACGAAGCAGATGTACGAGAACGGCGTCAACAAGGACTCGATCGATCACTGTGTGGAAACAGGTCAGTGGCTGAGGGTGTTTCGTGGAGTCATCTCGGTGACCAACGGGCCGCTGACTCGTGAGATGCAGCTGTCGGCAGCGTTGCTGTACGCGGGCCGCGGCACACTGCTCAGCCACGCCAGTGCGGCCGAGGAATGGGGGTGGATTCAGCCTGGACCAGGCCCCATTCACGTCACTGTTCCCTACGGATGCTCGGCGACCAGCAGGCCACCGACGATGCGGCACGCGAAGCAGAACTTCACCTCGGAAAGCAATGAAAAAATCCATCCCGGGGTCGTCGTCCATCGTTCCCGTGCCATGGGACACATCGGTGTCGAGACGAATCCGGCGCGGACGAGCATCGCCGACACCGTGCTCGACCTGGCCGTCGCAGAGTCATCGTCGAGGATGGCGACGATCGCGTTGGTCTCGGCCATGTCCTCGGGTGGTGTGAACGTCGCAGCTATGACGCGCAAGATCGAAGCTCGGCGACCGATGCGTTACTCGAAGCCGATTCTGCACACCCTGGCGCTGATGCGCGACGGCGTCCATTCTGCACTCGAGCACCGCTACGTTCTCGACGTAGAGCAGGCGCACGGTCTTCCGGCCGGACAGCGACAAGCTCCGGTATTCGCCGACGGCCGAAAGCTTTCGAGGACATTCGCTACGAGATCTGCGATCTCATTGTCAGGCTGGACGGCCAGGCCTTCCACTCGGTCAAGCAGCGTCGATTTCGCGATCGCCGACGTGACAATGCAGCGGAGCTGCGGAATCTACCCCGCCTGGTATACGGGTGGCACGAAGTGACCCAGGACCCGTGCGGTGTGTACCGGGAGGTTCGTGAGGTGCTGGTCAGAGAGGGGTGGAACGACGCATCATTTCCGTGTGAACGGTGCGCCTTGTGAGTGCAAATTCGTAGTGGGCTACGAATTTTCGTTCACGTGCGGCGGAGCCGCTCCTCGCGCAATCGAGCCACCTCGGGCAGCTCGAGTGGAGCGAGAGTCGTACCCAATGCGCGCTCCAGCAAGTAGTCCGCCAACTCTGGGTTTCGGGCCAGTACCGGTCCGTGCATGTAGGTGCCGATCACGGACCCTTGCACGACGCCTTCGCGTCCGTCGCCGACACCGTTGCCCACGCCGTGGGTGACCTTGGCCAAGGGGGATGCATCCAGGCCGAGAGTCGTTCCGCCGCGATGGTTCTCGAAGCCGGTGAGCTTCTGAGTGAGGCCGTCGAGTGCAGGTTCGGTGACGACCTCACCGATGGACCGAGTTGCCTGCGGTGCTGTGGTCACGTCGAACAGGGAGATACCGTCCACGCGTTCACCGGCGGAGGTTTCGTACCAGTGACCGAGGACTTGGATCGCGGCACAGATGGCGAGCACCGGCACCCCGCGGGCAGCGGCGTTCTGCAGTCCCGGGTAACGAGTGAGGTGACGGGTCGCGAGGCGTTGGGCCGAATCCTCGGCTCCGCCAAGGGTGTACACGTCGAGTGAATCGGGAACCGGGTCGTTCAACGTGATCTGTACGACCTCGGCGTCGATGTCTCGCATCCGTAGTCGCTGTCGCAGAATGAGTGCGTTGCCGTTGTCGCCGTAGGTGCCCATCACGTCGGGCAGGACGAGGCCGATGCGAACGGTGGACTCAGACATCTTTCACCTCACGTGCCAGCGCTCGCCCGAGATCGCGGAACGCGGTGTAGTTGGCCAGCACTTCGACGCGTCCCGGCGGGCAGGACGCGATGGCCCGCAACGGATCTGCGATGGTGGTGTGCTGCGAACCGGCGTACAGCAGACGCACCCCGAGGTCGGTCGCGCGCTCACCGGCGGCCACGACGGCGACGTTCTCGAAGTGCTCGAAGCGGACGTCCCACAGCCACGACAGGTCTTCGCCGTCGGGTACCTGACCGTTGACGGCGATGACGAGACCGTCGCAGGTGGGATCGATCATCGACAGTGCTTCCTGCCAGCCGGCGGGGTTCTTCGCGAGAAGCATTCGGACGGAATGCGATCCGTACTGGACGGTGGAGTAGCGCCCGGCCACCTCGTCGACGCTCGACGCGGCCGCGACGGCATCTTCCGCGCTCGCGCCCAGGGTCACTGCGGCGGCGACGGCTTGGGCTGCGTTGCCGCGGTTGGCTTTTCCGGGCAAAGACAGCGTCATCGGTAGGACGAGTCCATCGGGTCCGTAGAGATTCTCGTCGTCGAGCCACCAATCCGGCGTCGGACGCTTGAAGTCACTACCGGTGCTGTACCAATGCTCGCCGTCCCACACGATGGGTTCGCCGGTGCTTGGGCAGCTGACCGAGTCGCCTGCCCATCCACCACCGGCCGCGACCCAGACGACGTTCGGTGCGTCGAACGCGGCGGAGGTGACGAGGACGTCGTCGCAGTTGGCGATGACGACGGTCTCGGGGTGCCGGGACAGGCCCGCGCGCAGTTTGCGTTCGATCATGTTGATCTCGCCCACGCGGTCGAGCTGATCGCGACTGAGGTTGAGCAACACGATGGCCGCGGGATCGACGGCGTCGGACACATGGGGGACATGCAGTTCGTCGACCTCGAGAGCGGCCAGCTCGGCATCGAAATTGGCGTGCAGTGCGGCGACGATGCCGGCGTCCATGTTCGCGCCGTCGGCTTGGGTGGCGACGTCACCGAGGGTGGCCAGCGCCGCAGCCGTCATTCGGGTGGTGGTGGACTTGCCGTTGGTTCCGGTGACGATGACGGTGCGTCGACCTCGGCCCAGTCCGCCGAGGATGTCCGGGTCGATCTTGAGTGCGATCAATCCGCCGATCATCGATCCCTTGCCCCGGCCTGCCTTGCGGGACGCCCAGGTCGCCAGCTCCGCCGCACGCAGTGCCACGCGGCCACGCGCGCTGATACGTCTGCGCTCACCCACTTCAACCATCCGCCGAGTCTGGCACAGAAGAGCGTGCAGTTTCACGTCGGCGGTGGCTGCCCCGGGTCGTTCCGCGGGCTCCACTCCTGCCCCTCACACCGGTACTTTCTCCAGCACCTCGACAGGCCGCCGGACGGCCATACCCCAGAGACATCCCCCGATGACGACAACGCCACCGATCAGCGCGAGCACCGATGGGTTCTCGCCCAGGAAGATCCAGGCACCGGCGATGCCGACGACGGGAACGAGCAGCGAGAACGGCGCGACCAGTCCGGCAGGGTTGCGGCTCATCAGAATGCTCCACAGGCCGCTGCCGACGATCGTGGCAGGGATCACGATGTAGGCCAACGCAACCAGGCCGGGCCAACCCTGCGGGCCGAACGAAGCCGCCAACGCCTGCCAGCCGGTGCTCGGACCCTCGACCATCGCCGACAGCGCCAGCATCGGCACCGGCGGCACGACGGTCATCCACAGCATCAGCGTCATCGGCGATTCGGACTTCGCGAGCCGATTCCCCAGGTTGCCGAACGCCCAACCGAGTCCGGCGAGCAGGGTGAGGATCACCGGGAGCAAGGTGGCGTTCTGAGCGCGATCCCACCCGATCAGCACCATGCCGAGCACGGCGATTCCGATACCGATCGCTTGCCTGCGGGTGACGTGTTCGCGGAGCAGGATTGCGCCGAGAACGACCGTGAACGGCGCGGACGACTGCAGCACGAGCGACGCCAATCCGGTGGGCATACCGGCCGCCATCGCCGCGAACAGGAAGGCGAACTGGAGAAACCCGAACCCGAACCCGTAGAGCAGCAACCACTTCAGAGGCACCTTGGGGCGGGGAACGAACAGTACAACGGGGACGGCGATGACCAGGAACCGCAGCGCTGCGAAGAAGAACGGCGGGAAGTGATCGAGTCCGACGCGAATGGCGAGAAAGTTCAGTCCCCACAGCACGACGACGGTCAGTCCGAGGAGGCGGTCGCGGGTGCTCATGCCGTCCATCGTGACGGCGGCAAATGATCAGCACAATCGAATATATCCGCAGTAATAGTTAAGATTCACTACATGAACGTGGAGCGGCTCCGGATCCTCCGAGAACTGGCAGACCGGGGGACCGTCGCTGCCGTCGCCCAGGCGCTGTCCATGACGCCGTCGGCGGTGTCCCAGCAGCTCAAGCTGTTGGTCAAGGAGGCGGGGGTGACACTCCTCGAACCCGACGGGCGTCGACTTCGGCTCACCGACGCCGGGCGCGCGTTGGTGCTCAGGACAGATGATGTGTTCGCCGCCCTCGCCCGCGCCGCGGCCGAGATGGATCGATACCGGGCGTCCCCGCGGGGACGCGTCCGAGTTGCGCTGTTCCCGTCCGGTGCCGCGCTGCTGCTGCCCGGGTTGCTGACGCGGTTGGCGAACTCGGACGTCGACATCGACGCCCGAGACGAGGACCTGCCCGCGTCCTCGGTGCCGGAACTGTTGGCGGATTACGACGTGGTGCTCACGCACCGCGACGACCGAGCGCCGACGACCGCGGGCCCGCGCATCGAGGTCACGACCCTGATGCGTGAGCCCATCGATCTGGTGTTGCCACCCGGTCATGTTCTGGCACAACATGAATCGATAGACCTTCGGGATCTGGTCGACGAACGATGGATCAGTGTTCGCGGCGGATTCCCGGTCGACGACGTACTGCTCTCGGTGGCCGCCGCCACCGGCGTCGAACCGCGAGTGATGCAGCGAGTGAACGACTTCCGCGTCACCGAGACGTTGGTGGCGGCCGGGCACGGCGTCGCGTTGATGCCGCGCTATGCCGTCGTCCATCCGGGTCTGGTACGCCGAGAACTGTCCGGTGTGCGGGCGGGTCGCATCTACGAGCTCGCGACGCGACCCGATGCCCATCGGCTGCCGGCGATCGCGGCTGTGCTCGACGCGTTCAGGGCCGAAGCGACGTTCAGGACAGGGCTTTGGCCTTCAGCGTCCTGAACTCGTCTTGGTCGATGGTTCCGTTGTCCAGCAACACCTTTGCGTGGGCAATCTCTTCCGACGCCGACCTCCCGGCCACTTCCTTGATGTACTCCTCCTGCTGGTCCTTGGCGTGCTGCAGGGCAGCAACTTGCCGCTTGGCCATGTTGCCGCCGTTGACGATGAGATAGACCAGCGCGGTCAGGAACGGCGCAACGATCAGAAAGAATACCCACAGGGCCTTGACGACCCCGGATGTCTTGTGGTCACGGAAAAGGTCTCCGATGATCGAGAACATGACCATCAGATACGCGACGAACGCGAATCCGACGATGAGAAGCCAAAGAAAATCCCAGAAAGAGTCCATGGCGAAACTTCCATTCCCTCAAGGTGCCCCGACCGCAGAGTTATTGTCCCACGCGCAGTGTCGCCTCGATGCCGATAAACAGCGAAAAGCCGCCCATTCGCAAGGAATGGGCGGCTTTTCGTCGAGCAGGGGATTTATTTCAGCGCGCGGTTCACGGCCGAGACCACGGCGCGCAGTGACGCGGTGGTGATCGACGTCGCGATGCCGACGCCCCATACGGTGGTGGCCACACCGGACGGTGAGGTGACCGAGGCCTCGACGTAGGCCGCGGCCTGAGCGTCGTCGCCGGCGGACATGGCGTGCTCGGAGTAGTCGAGGACGCTGACGTCGTAGCCGATGGTCGACAGCGCATCGACGAACGAGGCGAGTGGACCGTTGCCGGATCCGGAGATCTCCTGCTCGACGCCGTCGACCTTGACCGTTGCGGTGATCGTGTCGGTTCCGCCGTCGACCTCGGCAGCCTGTACCGACTGCTTGATGCGCTCGAGCGGACGGATCGGCGTCAGGTACTCCTCGGCGAAGACGTCCCACATCTCCTTGGGTGAGACCTCGCCGCCCTCACCGTCGGTGATGCGTTGGACGGCCTGGGAGAACTCGATCTGCAGTCGACGCGGCAGGTTCAGTCCGTGATCGGACTTCATGATGTACGCGACGCCGCCCTTGCCGGACTGCGAATTGACACGGATGACGGCCTCGTAGGTGCGACCGACGTCCTTGGGGTCGACGGGCAGGTACGGAACCTGCCAGGTGACGTCACCGATGTCCGAACCCAGTTCGTCCGCAGTGACCTTCATCGCGTCCAGGCCCTTGTTGATGGCGTCCTGGTGGCTGCCGGAGAACGCGGTGTAGACCAGGTCGCCGCCGTAGGGGTGGCGCTCGGCGACGGGAAGTTGGTTGCAGTACTCCACCGTTCGACGGACCTCGTCGATGTTGGAGAAGTCGATCTGCGGATCGACGCCGCGGGTGAACAGGTTCAGGCCCAGCGTCACCAGGCAGACGTTGCCGGTGCGCTCACCGTTGCCGAACAGGCAACCCTCGATGCGATCAGCACCGGCCTGGTAGCCGAGTTCGGCTGCGGCAACACCGGTTCCGCGGTCGTTGTGCGGGTGCAGCGACAGCACGATGCTGTCACGACGGTCGAGGTTGCGGCTCATCCACTCGATCGAGTCGGCGTAGACATTGGGTGTCGCCATCTCGACGGTGGCAGGCAGATTCAGGATCAGTGGCTTGTCGGGGGTGGGATCGATGATCGCGGTGACCGCGTCGCACACCTCTTTGGCGTAGGCGAGTTCGGTGCCGGTGTAGGACTCGGGGGAGTACTCGTAGCGCCAGTCGGTATCGGGGAACTTGGCTGCTTCTTCGAGCACCTTGCGGGCACCGTCGGTGGCGATCTTCTTGATGACGTCACGCTCGGCACGGAACACCACGCGGCGCTGCAGGATCGACGTCGAATTGTAGAAGTGAACGATGACGCTGCGAGCGCCCTCGCATGCGACGAACGTGCGCTCGATCAGCTCGGGACGGCACTGCGTGAGTACCTGGATGGTGACGTCGTCGGGGATCGCGCCGTCCTCGATGATCTCGCGGACGAAATCGAAGTCGGTCTGACTGGCAGACGGGAAGCCGACCTCGATCTGCTTGTAGCCCATGCGCACCAGCAGGTCGAACATGCGGCGCTTGCGGGCCGGGCTCATCGGATCGATCAGCGCCTGGTTGCCGTCGCGCAGATCGACTGCGCACCACTGCGGCGTCCGGTCGATGATCTTGTCCGGCCACGTGCGGTCGGGGAGGGTGATGGGCTCCACTTCCTCGGCGAACGGCCGATAACGGAAGGTGGGCATCGAGGAGTTCTTCTGGGTGTTCCAGGCGGGCTGGTCGCTGGGAGCGGGCCGCGAGGGCGGGGTGATGGTGCGAGATCCCGAGGTGAATGCGTCGGCTGGTGACATGGTCTTCGTCTCTCCGTACAGATCAGAGCAATGTGTTCGACCGGCGCAACGAACCCCGCGACGGGAAGCCAGTCTGGTCTCAGACCCCGTCGCGGCTGTTAAGAAGGAGAGCTCGCAGCATGGGCTGAGTGTACTACCGCCTGCCGACGGCCTACCCCAGGGTTGACGAGTGGAATTCTGTGACCGCCGCGTCGAGTCGACGTTGCCAATGTTCGATGTCATCCGTTCGTCCGACGTCGGTCATCGTCCAACAGTGCGCGAGGAGTTCGTATCCGAGCCGATCGACCTCGGCATGTTGCGACCACACCCGATGCGTCCAGGTTCGATCGTTGTGCGCGGCCTCGGCCCCGGCCAGAGCGGACCCGACGAGCTCGAACTGGACGTCGCGCCGCATGGCGAGAGCTGCCGGCGCGGCCACGTCCTCGGTCCGCAACACCGTCAGCAGATGCGTGCCGAGCGTCAGAACTCGGCCGTCGGACCACAACAATGTGCGACGGAATGCCCCGGGGAGCAGCAGCCACAGCGCCGCGAATGCGAAGGCCACGCCCACCGTCGTCTCCACGATCCGGTCGACGACGATCTCCTCCAGCACAGCCCCGGGATGCGTCAGTGTGCCCATCAGCAGAGCGAGCGGGGTGATGAACGTGACGGCCAACCCGTAGTTCCGCGCCACCGACACCTCGATCGCGAACTGCAGCACCATCAACACCACGATGACGGCCAAGCCGGTCAGCGGGGAGAGATAGATGGCCGAGAACAGGGCGACGCCGGCAAGGGTTCCGCCGAGCCGCTGCAGTCCCCGGTAGGTGCCGTGCACCCGATCGGGACCCTGCTGCAGCACCAGGACGGCACCGAGGATCGCCCAGTCCGGTCGGCTCAGGCCCAATGCGACGCTGACCCCGCCCGCGGCCGCTGCCGCGCAGAACACGCGCACGGCCGTGGACGCCGCATGAGAATCCCGATGCAGCGAGCGCCGCAATCGATACTCGAGGCCGGGCCGAGCCAGCGGCAGCTGATCGGATACGAAGTCGACCGCCCGATCCGGATCCGCCCGCACTGCCGTTGTCGCAGCGAAGGACCGGTGAGCGTCGAACAATCTCTGAACCAGCGCCGGCCTCGACGACAACCGTGCGGCACCCGCGTCGTACACGGCAGCCCAGGCCACATGCAGACGCGCCGCCGCCGCATGACGATCGGCGGCAGACGCCGTCGGCGAACTCGTGTATCTCTCGATCGCGCCCACCGCGGCTCCGACGGCCTCGCGCTCGGGTCCTCGTGGATCCCACAGCACTCCGGACATCGACACCACCAGCGCCGACGCGACACCGACAGCCGCACACACCGCTCCGTGAGCGGCGCTGACGCCGGCTCCGGGAATGTACGACGACACCGCGCACACCAGGACGAAGAAGAACGCCCCCGGCGGTCCCAGTCGCAGCGCGGCGATGACGTAGACCGCGACGGGAGCGAGGAGCGAGAGCAGGGTCACCGGGATCATCCGCGCCCATCCGGTGCTTCCGAGATCGAGCTCCATCTGCCCGGCCGTCGCGCCGAGCCACACCGATGCCACCAGGGCGCCGCCCGCGGTCAGGACGACCCACCATCGTGAACGGTAGGGACGGCCCTCGCCGTAGATGACGGCGAAACTGCCCGAGACCACCAGTAAGGCCTCGGTATGGAACCCGAGAACCCACGCCGCGATCGCGGGGACGCCGAACGCCAGAGCCGAGCGCAGTCCACCCGGCCAGCGACGCCCGACGGCGGGGAGCCCGAAGAGCACCCGCAGACCTCGAGGGGGTGGCGGCGGGCGATGCTCGGGAAGGGTCACCCGACAATGTTAGGACAGGCGTATCCGCAGGCGAGCCCCCCTAAAGTCCCAGCTCGGAGCTACCCGGGCCACCGCTCGGGGTGCCGGATCGGTAGGGTAACCCCGGAACAATCGCCCGATTGTCGGCTATCCAGCGGAGGTAAACACGCGTGGCTCTCATCGTCCAGAAGTACGGTGGATCGTCGGTGGGGACCGCCGAACGCATCCGACGCGTCGCTGAACGGATCGTCGAGACCAAGAAGGCAGGCAACGACGTCGTCGTGGTCGTGTCGGCCATGGGCGACACCACCGACGAACTGCTCGACCTGGCCCAGCAGGTGTGCCCGGCCCCGCCGGCCCGCGAGATGGACATGCTGCTCACCTCGGGTGAACGCATCTCCAACGCGTTGGTCGCGATGGCCATCCACTCACTCGGTGCCGAGGCCCGGTCGTTCACCGGCTCCCAGGCAGGCGTCGTCACCACCAGCGTGCACGGCAACGCCAAGATCATCGACGTCACCCCGGGACGCGTGCGCAGCGCCCTCGACGAGGGTTCGATCGTGCTCGTCGCCGGATTCCAGGGCGTCAGCCAGGACAGCAAGGACGTCACCACGCTCGGTCGCGGAGGTTCGGACACCACCGCCGTTGCGCTCGCCGCAGCCCTGAACGCCGACGTCTGCGAGATCTACACCGACGTCGACGGCATCTTCACCGCAGACCCGAGGATCGTGCCCAACGCCCGGCACCTCGACACCGTCTCGTTCGAGGAGATGCTGGAGATGGCTGCCTGCGGCGCGAAGGTGCTCATGCTGCGCTGCGTCGAATACGCCCGTCGCTACAACGTTCCCGTTCACGTGCGCTCGTCGTACACCACGAAACCCGGAACGATCGTCTCCGGATCTATGGAGGACATTCCAGTGGAAGAAGCAATTCTCACCGGCGTCGCACACGATCGCAGCGAGGCGAAGGTCACCGTCGTCGGCTTGCCCGACACTCCCGGTTACGCCGCCAAGGTCTTTCGCGCCGTGGCGGACTCGGAGATCAACATCGACATGGTGTTGCAGAACGTGTCCAAGATCGACACCGGCAAGACCGACATCACCTTCACCTGCCCCAAGGCCGACGGCCCGACGGCAGTGGAGAAGCTCACCAAGCTGCAGGCCGAGATCGGCTTCGCGCAGGTGCTCTACGACGATCACATCGGCAAGGTCTCCCTCGTCGGTGCCGGCATGAAGAGCCACCCCGGCGTCACCGCGACGTTCTGTGAGGCCCTCGCCGACGCCGGCATCAACATCGACCTGATCAGCACCTCGGAGATCCGTATCTCGGTGCTGTGCAGCGACACTCAGCTCGACGAAGCAGTACGCGCGCTGCACGCCGCCTTCGATCTCGGTGGCGACGAAGAAGCGGTCGTACACGCAGGAACAGGACGATAGAAGATGACCACAGTTGCAGTCGTAGGAGCCACCGGCCAGGTCGGTGCCGTCATGCGAACCCTGTTGGAGGAGCGCAACTTCCCCGCCGACACCGTTCGATTCTTCGCCTCCGCTCGCTCGGCCGGCAAGAAGCTGCCGTTCCGGGGCGAGGAGATCATCGTCGAGGACGCGTCCACCGCCGACCTCACTGGAATCGACATCGCGCTGTTCTCGGCCGGTGCCACGCTCTCTCGCGAGCAGGCCCCGCGATTCGCCGCAGCAGGTGCCACCGTCATCGACAACTCGTCGGCATTCCGCAAGGACTCCGATGTTCCGTTGGTGGTCAGCGAGGTCAACCCCGAGGCAGCGAAGAACCCGCCCCGCGGCATCATCGCCAACCCGAACTGCACCACCATGGCCGCCATGCCGGTGCTCAAGGTGCTGCACGACGAAGCCGGCCTGCAGCGGCTGATCGTCTCGAGCTACCAGGCCGTCTCCGGTAGCGGACTCGCCGGTGTCGAGGAACTCGTCACCCAGGCCCGCGCCGTCATCGGCGACGCCGAGAAGCTGGTGCACGACGGTTCGTCGGTCGATTTCCCGGCCCCGAACAAGTACGTCGCGCCCATCGCCTTCAACGTTCTGCCGCTGGCCGGTGCGCTGGTCGACGACGGATCCGGCGAAACCGACGAGGACCAGAAACTGCGCAACGAATCGCGCAAGATCCTCGGCCTGCCCGACCTGCTCGTCAGCGGCACCTGCGTCCGGGTACCCGTGTTCACCGGACACTCGCTGTCGATCAACGCCGAGTTCGCCAACCCGCTCTCGGCGGAGCGTGCCCGCGAGCTGTTGGCATCGGCACCGGGCGTGTCGTTGGTCGACGTGCCGACGCCGCTTCAGGCCGCAGGCAAGGACGACTCTCTGGTGGGTCGTATCCGCCAGGATCCGGGCGTGCCCGACGGCCGCGGACTTGCACTGTTCGTCTCGGGCGACAACCTGCGCAAGGGTGCCGCTCTGAACACCATCCAGATCGCCGAACTGCTGGTCTGACCTCGTGCGCGTCGTGCACAGCCGGAGCTACGCACGACGCGCACGACGGGGTGGTCAGTTCAGGCGACGGCCCTCGGCAGAGGCGTCGAAGATGTGGGCGTGGGCCTCGTCGATGCGGACGTGAACGCGATCGCCCTTCTCGGGCGGGCTGCGCCAATCGGCCCGAGCCACAATGGTTTCGGTCCTACCGTTGATGTCTGCGCGGCCGAACACGAACGCCTCGGAGCCGAGCTCCTCCACCACGTCGATCTCGAGAGCAATTCCGCTGTCGGCAATCTCGATGTGCTCGGGCCGAATACCGAACATCACCTCCGTGGCCGACCCGAGAGTCTGCCGCGGAACCGGAACCACCTGATCGGCCAGGCGGACACCGCCGTCGGTAACCGGAGCGCGGAACAGGTTCATCGACGGCGAGCCCATGAACCCGGCGACGAACGCATTGACCGGGGTTCGGTACAGCTCGCGCGGGGTGGCGCACTGTTGCAGCACACCACCTTTGAGCACCGCGACCCGATCGCCCATCGTCATGGCCTCGACCTGATCGTGGGTGACGTACACCGTCGTCGTCCCGAGCCGGCGTTGCAGCTGAGCGATCTGCGTGCGCGTCTGCACCCGAAGTTTGGCGTCGAGGTTGGACAGCGGCTCGTCCATCAGGAACACCTGGGGTTGGCGAACGATGGCGCGCCCCATGGCAACTCGCTGACGTTGGCCGCCTGAGAGTGCCTTGGGCTTGCGATCGAGGTACGGCTCCAGGTCGAGCAGCTTCGCAGCCTCCTCGACACGAGTACGAATGTCCTCCTTGTTCGCCTTCGCCAGCTTGAGGGCGAACCCCATGTTCTCGGCGACGGTCATGTGCGGGTACAGCGCGTAGTTCTGGAACACCATCGCGATGTCGCGATCCTTGGGTTCGGAGTTGGTGACGTCCTTGCCGCCGATGAGGATGCGGCCGGAGTTGACCTCTTCGAGCCCCGCGAGCATCCGGAGCGACGTCGACTTGCCACAGCCGGACGGACCGACCAGAACGAGGAACTCACCGTCCTCGATGTGCAGGTCGAGCTCGTTCACCGCGGGGGCGTCGGAGCCGGGAAACAGCCTGGTCGTACGCTCGAACGTGATAGTTGCCATGACGAAATAGATCCCTCCACCGGCAGGAACGTGCCGGACGATCCGAGTGTGGGGTGACGGCGGGAGCCGACGGGCACATAGTATGGCCCCAATCACAACGAGGAGAGAGGTGGCCGGGTGAGCGGCTCTGTGTCCAGACGAACCGCCCTGCGAGGGCTGGCCGTGGCCGCAGTGGCCGCCGGTGCTGCCGCCCTCCCGGTGGCGTCGACGACGCGCCGCGCGCTGGCCGACGACTTCCTCCGGGGCCAGAGCCCCCTGCTGTTCCATTCACCGCCGCTGACGCCGTTCCGGGACGAACTACCGCGGTTGCCGCTGATCGGCGGCACGGAGATCTCGCTCGACGCGCACAGCTCCACCCACGCCTTCCACGCCGATCTACGGCCCGCGCCCACCTTCGGATACGGCGAGTGCGACTACCTCGGCCCCACCATCGAGTCGCAGACCGGCCAGCCCTGGACGCTGAAGTACTCCAACACCACCGCAGGGAACCCGCTCGCCGCGGACATCGACACCTCGCTGCACGGGATGAGCGAGATGGACCGCACGATGACGCCGACGTCGCTGCACCTGCACGGCAGCATCACCGAGCCGGCGAGCGACGGGCACTCCGAGATGCTGGTGCGCCCGGGCGAGTCGATGACGCACAACTTCCCGGGACTCAACGACGCCGCGGGACTGTGGTACCACGACCACGCCATGTCGATGACGCGCATCAACGTCTATGCAGGCCTGCTCGGCATGAACCTCGTCCGTGATCGGTGGGACACCGGCACATCCGACAATGCGCTCGGGCTGCCCTCGGGTGAGTTCGAGTTGCCGCTGGTGCTGCAGGAAAAGATCATGAATCCCGACGGCAGCATGAGCATCCGCTCCAATATCACCGTGCCGCAAGGCAAATGGGAAGGCGGCGGCACCGGAGACGTCGGCGTCGTCAACGGCAAGATCTGGCCGACGATGGAAGTCGCCCGGGGTATGTACCGTCTACGAGTCGTCAACGCCGGGTCGTACAGCGTGTGGAACCTGTTCTTCACCAACAGGCTTCGCTTCTGGGTCATCGGAAACGACGGTGGATTGCTCGACGCCCCGGTGGAAGCCACCAGCATTCGGCTCGCGCCTGCCGAGCGCGCCGACATCCTCGTCGACTTCGGTGCCGTCGAACCGGGCGCACTGATCGAGCTGCTCAACGACGAGCCGCCACCGGCGCAGGCCGCGTCCCTCGGAGCGGTGCCGATGCCACTGTTCTGCCAGTTCCGCGTCGCGTCCGCAGCCGGGTTCCGCGGCGGGATGCCGTCGTTGCTGCGCGGCGGGAAGGGACAGCCGGATGTGTTGCCGCCGTTGCCGACCCCCACGTTCACGCGAACGGTCACGGTCAACCAGCCGTCCGGTGGGCTGAACCTGGACATGACGCTGATGAACCTGAACAACCTGCGGTACTCGGACCCGGACATCGAGATGCCCGAGCAGGGGACCGTGGAGATGTGGAACATCGTCAACACGACGGTCGAGCCGCACCCGATTCACCTGCACCTGGCGCACTTTCGGACATTGGGACGCATCCCCATCGACCTGGCCGCGTACCAACGCGACTTCCCCCGGCCGACATTCGGTACGAGATGGGCTCCGCCGGTGGAGAGGTTCCTCACCGGTCCATCGGTGCCGCCGGCGGCGTGGGAAGCCGGGTGGAAGGACACCGTCAACACCTACCCTGGCACCGTCACGCAGATCCTGGTCCGATTCCCGACGGCCGACGAACTCGGCTTCGACCCCGACGCCACCTTCGCGGGACCGGCTGCGCACCACGGCGGTCACGACATGAGCGGTCATGACATGGGTGGATCGAGCGAGCTGCAGGGCTACATGTGGCACTGCCACATGCTCGATCACGAGGACCACGAAATGATGCTGCGGTACCGCACCGTCGCTCCGTGACGTAGTTTTTCCGAACCTGTCCGGGGCCGGGAGTTGGTTGCGTTCACCGTCCGGTCGGCTCACACTGACCCTGCCGCACGCTCTCGACAATGGAACGGACCTCGGCCATGACCAGCGGAACCAAATCCGAGCCCTGGGCACTCACCACCGCCCCCGGTACTTCCGAATACACCATGTACCGCGATCCCGACCACGAGCCACCCGCCCTCGTATGTCAGGTGGGGTCGACGACCCTGCGATACCGCATCGAGGCGGTCGAGGATCTGCACGCGTGGCTCGTCGCCCGCGCCGACTGGGTGTTGCTCGGTGCCGCGGACGAGAAGAAGACGGCTGCTCCTGACACGGTCGAAGCGTGGGGGCGCGCGCCCGACAACCCGGTCGGCGGTTGGTACGGGCTCAGGAATGGATACCGCGGCAGGTTCGGGATGTACCTGCCGCCGCTCCTCGAAGAACTCGGCCTGGCCGAGCTCACCCACAACGCGCGGAACAACAGCATGCGCGCGTTGTAGCGCAGACACCGAGAAACCTGTCGGTGGGTGGGTATAGCTTTCGTGGGGTGAAGACATGGGGGGATGTGTTCGAGCTCAAGGACCAGGAATTGGTCTCCAAGCTCGCCGACGTGTCGT